>DATHRK010000046.1:0-185238 GCA_035465395.1 Longimicrobiales bacterium
GACCCGGCGTCCACGGCGAACGCGTCCGCTCCGGACATGGCCAACCTCGCGATCATGCTTCTGAACGAGGGCAGCTTCCGCGGCAGGCAAATCCTGGACGAACGCTCTGCGCGCGCGATGCTCACCACCCAGTTCACCAACCACCCCGACCAGCCCGGATACGCCTTCACGCTTTGGGAAGACCGAGCGTACGGCGTTCCCGCGTTCAGCCACGGAGGCTCGATGACCGGGTACGCGACGTTTCTGTACCTCGTACCGGATCACGATCTCGGCATCTTCGTGGCATACAACCAGGAGTCCGGATCGCTCGCCGATCGGGTCGTGGGCACGGTCGTGGACGCGCTGTTTCCCGGGCGCCCGCCGCCAGCGCCGCGGCGCCCTCTCGCCGATGGCGTCGATCCCTCGCGCTTCGAAGGCACCTACGCGAACTCCGGCTACCACCACGCCGATCCGCAGACCGGATGGCGGCGGCAGCCGTTCGAGATCCGCGGCGATGGCGAGGGGGGGTTGGAGTTCCAGGGTGCCTCGGCGAGGCCGGTGGGGCCGCTGGCCTTCCAGAGGGATGACGGCCTCTTGCTCACGTTCCTGGTCGACGACACGGGAGCCATTTCCCACCTGGTGGTGAACCAGACCGTTTACGAAAAGCTCGACTGAGGCCGGGTCGGCGCCGTCGCCGGACCCGCTGGCCGCGGCCGTGGGGCCCTTGACAAAAAATATTTGTCGGTGCACGTTAGAGCCATGGAGACGACAACGGAAGCGGCGCGCCCGGTCGCGTTTCTGGACACGATCGACGGCGCGGTCCTGCTCAGGGACCCCGAGAGACAGCGGCTCGTGGAGCTGCTGCGGGACAGGCCCGATTCGGCCACCGGCCTCGCGGAGCGGCTGGGCGAGACGCGGCAGCGCTTGAACTACCACCTGCGGGCGCTCGAGACGGCGGGAGTCCTGGAGCTCGACGAGGAGCGGCGTCGCGGGAACTGCACCGAGCGCATCCTGCGCCCCGCCGCGGACGCCTTCGTCATCGACCCCGGTCTCGCAGGCGGCGTCCCGGCGCCGGAACGCGCCGGCGATCGCGCGTCGGCGGCCTTTCTGCTGAGCCTGCTGGCGCGCGGAGTCCAGGAGCTCGGCAAGCTGTGGTCGCGCGCGGGCGTCACCGGCAAGCGGCTGGCGACGATCGGGCTGGAATCGAGCGTGGCGATCGCCCGCCCCGCGGACATGGATGCCTTCGTGGAGGACCTGAGGGGAGCCATCGCGGAGGTGATCGCCCGCCACCACGACCCGGGCGCCGGCGCGCGCCCGTTCCGGCTCGTGGTCGGCGCCTATCCAGGCCCGGCGGACGCACCGATCGACGACCCCACGGCCGGCGGCACGCCGGCTCTCACCTGAGGATCGAGCCATGACGAACAACGAGCTGGAAACGCAGACGGCAGCGGAACGTGCGGCGGATGGCCCGGAGGAGGGCAGGAGGGTGGAAGCCGAGATCGAGATCGACGCCCCGATCGAGGCCGTGTGGGAGGCTCTGACGGACGCCGACGAGCTCGTGCGCTGGTTCCCGCTCGATGCGCGCGTGACACCGGGCGAGGGGGGCGAGCTGTGGATGTCCTGGAAGAACGAGTGGGAGGGCGCGAGCCGCATCCTCGCGTGGGATCCGCCCCGCCGCCTGCGGACAAGTTGGGGAGAGATCGACGGGGAAGCGGGGGGACAGCGCACCGAGTACAACCTGGAGGCCCGGGGCGGGCGCACCTACCTCCGCGTCGTGACGTCCGGCTTCCCGGACGATCCCACCTGGGATGCGTGGGTCGAGGGCACGCAGCGCGGCTGGACCTTCGAGCTGTTCTCCTTGCGCCACTACCTCGAGCAGCACGCGGGGGAAGATCGCGAGGTCCTCTACCTGCGCCGCCGCACTCGGCTGCCCCGGCAAGAGGCGTGGGAGCGGCTCACCGGACCCGACGGCCTCGCGCCGCAGGACTTCGGAGGGACCGTCGTGGACCTTTCGCCCCCGACGCAGTTCGCCGCCCTCGCCGAGTCGCCCCCCGGACTCGTGCGCATGTCCATGGAGCCGTGCCACGAGGGGCCGGACGGACTGGACGTGACGCTGTGGCTATCGGCGTGGGGCGAGCACGGCGTCGACCTCGACAGCCTGGAGAAGGAATGGCGCGCGCTGCTCGCCGGGCTCTTCCCGGAGGGCGCGTTCGCCTGAGAGGGCCCCCGCGGCTGCGGGTGCCCGCCCGCATGGGAAGCCCGCGTCCGGCGTTGACCGAGCGTCCGGGCGCGGCCATGCTGCACGGAGGGGCGCACGAACGACATGTGCGCCCCGAGCGGCCGCGGCGGACGCGGCCGCCGCTCCCGGAGCGCACCACCATGCCACGTGCCAGCCGCTTCGCCGTAGCGCCTCTGGTTCTGGGTCTCTTCGCCGTCGCCGGATCCGGCACGGCCCAGGAGGGGCCCGGGGAGGTCGACGCAGAGGCGTCCCCGCTGGCCCCCTTCGACAGATTGATCGGCACGTGGGCGGCGGGCTCCACAGTGCAGACGTTCGAATGGGGCGTCGGGCGATTGGTCGTGCGTGCCCGCTCCACGCTCGTCGACGGCGACGCGTCCCGGCTCGTCAGCGAGGGGATCTTCCTCCAGGATCAGCTCCGCGGCGAGGTGCGGGGCTACTTCGCGGCGATCGACATGCCGGTCGCCTACTTCGAGTACTCGGCGCGCTGGGAGGGTGACACGCTCGTCGCCAATCTGACCACGACGGCCCCGGAGGGCGGCGCGGTGCGGTACGTGGAGCGCTGGCAGCTGCTGGGCAACGAGCGCTTCCTCTGGACGCTTCACGAGAACGCCGCCGCGGACGCCCCGGCGATCATGAGCGCCGAGTTCGTCCGTGTGCCTCCGCCCGGCGCCCAGATGCCCGACGACGGGGGCGCGGGCGCGAACCGCGATCGTGACGCCGCGACGATCGAGCGCTCGAACCCGAAAGCTCCGCCCCCCGGAGGCGCGCGACGTTGAGCGGCGCCGCGCTGGCGGAGGGGAAGCGGGCTCTGGCGGCCGGCGAGTGGGCGCCGGCGCGTGAGGCCTTGCGGAACGCGACCGGCTCCGCGGCCGACGGCGTCGACGTCGCGGCCGCGTGGGACGGCATCGGCCTGGCGTCGTACTGGTTGGACGACGGGGACGCCGCGATCGAGGCCCACGAGCGGGCCTTCGCTGCGTATCGCGACGCGGGCGAGCCCCGCGCCGCGGCGCGCATGGCGGTGTGGCTCGTCGACGACTACCTGACCTTCCGGGGCGCGCCGTCGATCGCCAACGGCTGGCTCGAACGCGCCGCGCGGCTGCTCGCGGCCGAGGGTTCCTGTCCGGAGCGGGCGTGGCTCGAGATCTACCGCGGGCACGCCCTCCTCATGGTCGACAAGGATCCGCAGGCGGCGAAGGCGGTCGCCGAGGAGGCCCTGCGGGTGGCCACCGACTCCGGAGCCGACGAGGCCGCCATCGTGGCGATCGCCCTGGAGGGGCTCGCGCGCGTGTCCGGCGGCGACGTGTCCGGCGGCATGCCGCGTCTCGACGAGGCGTCCGCCGCCGCAATCACCCGCGACCTGAGCGACCTCAACGCGGCGGCGTGGGCCTGCTGCTACCTGATCCACGGATGCCAGGAGGTCCGGGACTTCCCACGCGCGGCCGAGTGGTGCGAGCGGGTGTCGGAGTTCTGCGCCCGGCACGGACTGGAGCCGATGTTCGCGACCTGCCGCATGCACTACGCGTCCGTCCTCACCTGGCAGGGCCGCTGGGACGACGCGGAGGCCGAGTTGGCGAGGACCGTGGACACCGCGCGCGCGTCCCGACCGCCGATGGTCCGCGCGGGCACCGTCCGCCTGGCCGAGCTGCGCCGCCGACAGGGCGCCTGGGACGAGGCTGGCGCTCTGTTCGGCGAGGCTGCCGGCCACCCCCTCGCGACGTTGGGACTGGCCAATCTCGCGCTCGACCGCGGTCGCTACGCGCAGAGCGTCGACATGGCGCAGCGCTACCTTCGCGGCGTCCCCGCCGAGCACCGGACGGAGCGCGCCGACGGCTTGCTCGCGCTCGCACGCGCCGCCGCGGGCGCGGGCGACGTCGACGGCGCGGATGCGGCCGCGAAGGAGTTGCGGCAGATCGCGGACGGGGTGGACACCCCGCCGCTGCGGGCGGCCGCGTCCTTCGCGGAGGGCGCCGTGCGCGTGGCGCAGGATCGGCTGGACGAGGCCAGGCGTCGCTTCGAGGACGCCGTGGACGCCTACGAACGAGGTGCGACCCCCTTCGAAGCCGCTCAGGCTCGCATCGCCTTGGCGCGGGTGGGGCTGCGACTCGGCCATCGCCAGGCGGCGATCCGCGAAGCGGAGGCCGCCGCCGATGCCCTGGATCGCCTCGGCGCCACGGCCCCCGCCGGCGAGGCGCGCGCCCTCGCGGCGGCCGCGCGCACGGCGTCCGGCGCGCAGGACGGCGATCGCCCCGTCGGGCCCGCCGGCAGCCCGTTGTCGGAGCGCGAAGTCGAGGTCCTGCGCCTGGTCGCGCAGGGGCTGAGCAACCGTGAGGTCGGCCAACGCCTCTACATCTCTCCCCATACCGTGAAGCGCCACGTGGCCAACATCCTCACCAAGCTCGACCTGCCATCGAGGGCCGCCGCGGCGGCGGAGGCGGCCCGCAGGGGGCTGTTGTAGGACCCGGCGTCCCCGCGCAGCCGCGTCGGCGCGGGCGCGTCCCGCCACGGAGACGCGGGCATGGCCCGATCGGGCCATCGGCGATCGCACCTGAAAAATGGCCCGTCCTGGCGAGGCGAAGATGTGCGGCGAGCGCCTAGCTTGTGACCCACACCTACCGAGAGCGGTGCGCCCCGTGGAATGCCCCGCGGGGCACAATGGATCGAAGGAGCAACGATGAAGACGATCGTAATCGCTGCGCTGCTGGCCCAGGCGGGCGCTGCTTCCCAGACGCAGGACGACCACGGAACGCACGCCCATGCGCCGGCCGGAGTGGAGCAGGACCGGGTCGAAGCCGTGCCGCTCTACGAGGGCATGGGGGCGCATCACATGGCCATCAGCTCGAAGAACGAGACGGCGCGGCGCTACTTCGACCAGGGCCTCGCGCTGACGTTCGGCTTCAATCACGCCGAGGCCATTCGCTCCTTCGAGGCGGCCGCCGAGCTCGACCCCTCGTGCGCGATCTGCCGCTGGGGCGTGGCGTTCGCGCTCGGCCCCAACATCAATGGGGCCATGGACCGCCAGAGCGGCCTGGCGGCCTACGACGCGGTGCGGGAGGCGGCCGCGATGGACGCCGGCGCGACCCCCCTCGAACGCGGTCTGATCGCCGCCCTGTCGCACCGCTACGCGGCGGGCGCGCCCGACGACCGATCGTCTCTCGACGAAGCGTACGCGGACGCGATGGAGGCGCTCGCGGAGCGCTTCCCGGACGACGCCAACGTCGCCGTCCTCGCCGCCGACGCGCTCATGAACCTCACGCCGTGGGACTACTGGCTGGACCACGAGACGCTCCGTCCGACGACCGCGCGCGCGGAGGCGTTGCTGGAGCGGGCGATGCGACTGGCGCCGCTCAACGCGGGCGCGTGCCACATGTACGTGCACCTCATGGAGGAGCGGCAGCCCGACCGTGCGGTCGCCTGCGCGGAGCAGCTGCCCGCGCTGATGCCGGGCGTCGGCCACATCGTCCACATGCCCGGCCACATCTACATCCGCGTCGGCAGGTACGCCGACGCGATGGAGGCCAACGTCCATGCGGTGCACGCCGACGAGGCGGTCCTGCCGGACCAGTCACCCGACGGCGCGTACGCCCTCGCGTACTACCCGCACAACTACCACTTCATGTGGTTCGCGGCCAATATGGCGGGAGCGGGGGAGCGTTCGATCGAAGCGGCCCGCCGCACCGCCGACAACGTGAACGTCGAGCTGATGCGGGGGCCGGGGATGGAGGCGCTCCAGCACTACCTGGTGACGCCCCTCTACGCCCTCGTGCGCTTCGGTCGATGGGAGGAGATCCTGGACGAGCCGGCGCCGCCCGCGGACCTGGCTTATCCCACCGGCGTCTGGCACTACGCGCGGGGCCTGGCCCACGTCGCGGCAGGCGACCTCGCGTCGGCCGAGGCCGAGCGCGCTCGCGTCCGCGAGCTGTCCGCCGACCCCGCTCTGCAGACCCAGCTCATCTGGGGGCTGAATCCCACGAGCTCGCTGCTGGAGATCGCGGCCGACGTGATCGCGGGCGAGCTCGCCGCGGACCGCGGCGACTTCGACGCCGCGGTCGCGTACCTGCAGAAGGCCCTCGCGACCGAGGCCACGCTGGTCTACGACGAGCCGCCCACCTGGCACCTGCCGGTGCGCCATAACCTCGGCGCCGTGTTGCTCGAGGCGGGGCGTCCGGCGGAGGCGGAACGGGTCTACCGCGAGGACCTGGAGATCTACCGCGAGAACGGGTGGGCGCTCGCCGGCCTGCGGGCGGCGCTCCTCGCCCGGGGACGGGACGCGGAGGCGGAGGCCGTGCACAAGCGGTATCGCGCCGCCTGGAGTGCGGCCGATATCGAAGTCGAGACCTCGCGGCTCGGCGGATAGCGCACCGGACCCGACGCGACGTCGGCATTCGGCGCGAGGGCGCCGGGGCTTCAGTCCCCGGCGCCCTCGCCTTCTGCGGCGCCCTCGAGCCGCGCGGCGAAGCCCACCAGAGTGCCGCACGGCGCACGCACGAACACCTCGTCCATGCCGTAGAAGGTCTGGCGCCGCGGCACCACCACGTCGGCCCCATCGAGCGCCTCCAGCACGCCATCCAGGCTCTCCACCGTGACGAAGAGCGTCACCGTGCTACCCGCCAGCTCGGATCCCAGGCCCACCTGTCCCGGGGCGGCCTCGCCCAGGTCGTCGTCGACGCTCGCGCGCGACTGGTACATGATCTCCACTTCGCCGCGCCGCAGCATGGCGAAGCCCAGTGCATCGCCGTGAGGAACCGTGGCCACCGTCTCGAATCCGAGGCGATCGGTCCAGAAGGGCAGGCACGGCTCGATGGCGTCCACTACGAGGATCGGGGTGATGCTCGACACGGCGGTCATGGCGCCTCCTGCAACGGTGGATTCGCCGGCTGCGGCGAAGGGCAACGTCAGCCTGGATGCTAGCCTCGAGCGCGCGCCGCGTCTTGTAGGAATGCGACATCGGCGTCCCGGCCGCCGCGGATCCCCTCGGCGAGACGGCGTCTCCGGTACGCACCGGGTGGCTCCCCCGCGAGGCGCCGGAACTCGGCCCCGAAGTGCGCCTGGTCGAAGTAACCACAGCGTACGGCGATGCTCGCCAGCGGCGTAGCAGGTGCCTCGAGCAGGAGATCGATCGCGCGCTGGAAGCGGACGACTCGGCCCATCTGCTTGGGGCTCAAGCCCACCGAGGCGCGGAAGCGGCGCTCCAACTGACGCCGGCCGACTCCGACCGAGCGGGCGAGTTCGACGACGCTCGCCCGTCCGCCGGACCTTCGGATGGCGTTCGCCACGCGCAGCATTCCAAGATCCGTCCGCGGCGCGCACGCCGCTCGGCGCGCGACCAGGAGTCGGTCGATCAAGGACAGTGCGCGGTCGACGGTGGCGCAATCGGCGAGGCGCGGGCCCCACCCCTCGTACGCGCCATCTAGCAGCGTCAGCGCGACGCTGCTGTCGGTGACCTCGTCGGCAGCCACGCCCGCCCACGCCGAGCCGGCGCCCGGCAGGAACCGGACCCCGAGGTGGGCGACGCCAGCAGCGCGCCGAACCCGCAGCGGGCGGGTCATCGTGCCGACCAGCCGGCCGTCACCCTCCAGCAGGTCGAAGAGAAGATCCATGGCCGCGTCGGGTACCACCACGTCGCTGCCCCGGAAGCCGCGGGGGAGGCTACCGACCAGCGTCCAGTAGCAGGCTACCTCGTCGCGCAGGCGGGGATCGGGCCGATGCTCGGCGTACGACGGGGGTCGGGCCGGGATGTCCATGCCTGGAAGAGAACGCCCTCCAACGGCCTCACGCCACTACGGCCGGCCCGCGCACCACCGGGTACGCGGGCCGGCGCTCTCTCCTCAACCGCCCAGGGCGAACGCCAGCCGGGCGTAGTAGAAGCCTCCGTTGATCCCGAACTGCGTGACCCGGCGGCTGAACGGGAAGTTGCCGTCGCTGATGTTGGCGGCCTTCTCGTGCTCGTCGGGGAAGGTGTTGAAGATGTTGTTGGCGCCCACCTCGAACCGGACGCCGTCGCGCACGTCGACGCCGATGTCGGCGTCCAGGAGCACCTTCGCTCCGAAGTCCTCGTCGTTGTCCGGGTTGGTGGGCCGATAGAGCACCTCTCCGAAGTAGTTGCCCCGCAAGCCGAGGCTGAGGCCACCGCGGCTCCACCGGGCCGACAGCGTCGCGTTCTCGTTAGGCAGCGCCGTCTCCAGCCGGTTGCGCTCCTCGCGGTTGAACAGGACGGTCGCGATGGCGTCGGTGCTGCCCGCGGTGAAACGGTCGGCGATCGACTGCGGCACGTTGATGCTCGTCACCTCGGTGTCGGTGATGTTGAAGGACCCGGTGAGGTTCAGCGTGCCGCCGCTCCAGTCGGTGAAGTAGTTCAGCACCACGTCCACGCCGAACGTCTCGGTGTCCACCGCGTTCGCGAAGAACTGCGCCTGGGAAACGCCGAGCGACGCGAACGGCGCGAGGATGTCCTCCACGTCCGCTCCGATGTCGGCGTCGCCCGTGGAGAAGCGGCTGGACAGCACGACCCGGTCGTCGATCGTGACGAAGTACACGTCACCCGTCACGGAGAAGTTCGTCGCGGGACGCCAGGTCAGGCCACCCGACAGGTTGATCGATGTCTCCTCCTGGAGGTCCGGGACCCCGAACGCACGCGTGACCGGGTCGCGGTTGTTGCCGGTCAGCACGCGCGCCGGCACGAGCTCGTTCGTTCCCGGGTCGATCACGAACTGCGTGCTCACGTTGTTGAACCAGATCTGGTTCAGCGACGGCGCGCGGAAGCCGTTGCTGACCGCCCCGCGCACGGCGACGGCGTCGGACAGCTCCAGGCGCGCGGCGATCTTGCCCGAGAACGTCTCGCCGAAGTCGTTGAAGTTCTCGAACCGGCCACCGACGTCCACCAGGAAGCGGTCCGAGACCTGGGTCTCGAGGCCGAGATAAGCGGCGACGCTGTTGCGGTTGCGGTCGACCTCGTTGGAGGGCTGGAAGCCCGGGAAGACCTGCGAACCGGCCGCTTTGGGAGCGCCACTGGACGTCGTGTCGAAGTCGACGCCCGGCACGCTGCCACCGTTCCCCAGCGAGTAGGACTCGAACTGTCCGGCCTCGATCCGGTAGTTCTCCACGCGGAACTCGCCGCCCGCGACCAGGGACAACGAGCGGACGGCGCCGTCGGTGTCGATCACCCGCACGGCGTCCAGATTCCCGGTCGTTTCCCGGTAGGAGAGGTTGCCGGCGTCGAACGAGGTCGGGCTCGCCGCGCCCAGCGAGGCGTTGTTGGTGTTCTCGATGTTGAACTGGAACGCGTTCCGCCCGTGGGTGACGCTGAGGTCCATGTCCCACGCGCCTTTCCTGCCCCGCAAGCCGGCGGTGACGGCGCGGTCGTCGACGTCGGTGTGGATCTGCGGCAGGAATCCGTTGGGGTACAGCTCGAAGACGACGCGCTCCTCCTGGATCGGGCGACGGTAGAAGCCGGTCGCGACGCCGTCCCGGTGGGTGACCCCGCCGAACGTATAGAGCTCGGCGTCCTCCGAGAGCGGCAGCGAGCCGTTGAAGAAGGCGTGGCCGACCACCGCCTCGCCCTGCCCCGTCCTCATGCTCATCTCCTCGCGCGTGAGCCCGCGAGCGGCGAGCTCGGCGTCATCCTCGGCGCGGTCGGAGAAGAACAGCGGGCCCTGGAAGGGGTCGGAGCGGTTGGTCCGCTCGCGGTTCAGGAACTCGCCGGTGACGTTGAAGTATCCGCGCTCGCCCACCCGGAAACCGAAGTTGGCGTCCGCGAGGATCTCCTCGCCGTCGCCCTCACCCGTGACGCCGCCCTGCACGTTCGCCAGGAAGTCGGCGGCCTGCTGGCGCAGCACGATGTTGATCACGCCGGCGATGGCGTCGGAGCCGTACTGCGACGCGGCGCCGTCGCGCAGCACCTCGATGCGCTCGACGGCCGCCTTGGGGATGGCGTTCAGATCCACCCCGACCGTGCCGCGACCGAAGGTCCCGTTGACGTGCGTGAGGGCGCTGTGGTGCCTCCGCTTGCCGTTGATCAGCACCAGGACCTGGTCGGGGCCGAGCCCGCGCAGGCTCGCCGGATCGACGTGGTCGGTGCCGTCCGCGATGGTCTGCTTCGAGGCGTTGAAGGACGGCACGATGTCACGGATCACCTGCGCCAGCTCGGTGTGCGGCGAGGCCTGGATCTCGGTCGCCGTCACGATGTCGACCGGCACCGTCGTCTCGAGCGCCGAGCGCTGCGTGCGTGCGCCGGTCGCGACGATCTCGTCGAGCGGCAGCGCGCCGACATCCAGCGCGAAGTCGACCGTCTGCGTGGCTCCCGCGGCGAGCTGGACGCTCCGCTCGGCGGGGGCGTAGCCGATGAACTGGGCCTGGACGGTGTACGTCCCCGCGGGGACGTTGATCGTGTAGCTGCCGTCCCTGCCGGTCAGGACCCCGCGCGCCGTCCCCACGACGAACACCTGGGCGCCGGCCAGAGGCTGCTGGTTCGCGGAGTCGACGACCCGTCCCGAAACCGTCGCCTCCTGCGCGAGGGCGGGAACGGGGATCGCCAGCAGGGCGAAGAGCGTGATCAGGGGGTTTGCGGACGTCCGCTTCACGAGCCACCTCCTTGCTCGGGCCTCCAGCTCCCACGCTGCCCCGGACGGGCGGAGTTTGGGAACGCGAGTCTGCCGGGACCGGGCGGCTGGTGGGCCGACCGGTCCCACTGGGGTGCTCAGCTATCGGGCGGGATGGGGCCCCACAACCCGTAGAGGGCCCACCGTGTGCGTTCCATGCTCGGCCCGAGAGCCGCTTGCGTCAACCGCGAGCGCGCCGTCGTGGTACGCGAACAGCGGATTCACCTCCAGCGACGCGAGTTCCGGATGCGCGGTCAGACAGCGCCCCAGCGCGCTCGCCGCGGCGGCGACCGCGCCCAGGTCGACGGCGGCCGATCCATGCCCTCCGAAGAGCAGGGGTGCCAGCCGCAGCCCGCCGAGCAGGCGACGTACGAGCGCTTCGGTGACCACCCCGTCGGCCGGGAGAGGGTGCGTGGCGGCGTCGTCCAGCAGCTCGACCTCGGTGCCGCCGAACCCGAGCGTGAGGACCGGGCCGTACCCGGGCTCTCGCCGCGCGCCGACCAGGAGTTGGGCGCTCGGCGCGGGCAGTTGCGGTGCGACCAGGGCGCCGTCGATGCCCGCCGTGAGGCCCCGCTCGGCCATGTACCGCTCGGCCGCCGCCCTGCACTCCCGGAACGCCCGCGCGAGATCCTCGGCTCCTCGGACGCCGAGCCGCACCGCCCCGGCCGCCGTGCGGTGGGGGAGGCCCGTCGAGACGATCTTCAACACGTGGGGCGCGTCGACGCCGTCCAGGGACCGGATCGCCGCCTCGTCGGCGCAGAAGATGGCCGCGTCGAAGGGCATGTCGAACGCCGCCAGAAAGGCCCGGGCCTCTACCTCGGACAGGATCGCCCCGGCCATCTCCGGGGCTTCGGCCGTACCGCTACCGGCGTGCGCGTCGGGTCGCCGGATCCCCCCAGCCGATGGCCCTCCCCGGGCGGGAGGCCTGTTCCACACTGCTTCCACCGCCCGGACCGCCACGTCCAGAGAGCCGACCACGGGCACCCCGAGTTCCCCGAGTCTGCGCAGCGGTGCAGGCGCGTGCTGGGCGTAAAGCGAGTGCATGACCAGCGGGATGGACCTCGCTTCGGCGGCTCGCGCGATGCGCTCGACGGCCCGGAGCTCGGCGTCGAGGAGGTCGCTGGAGAAGCGCAGCGCGTAGCCCCCAGGCAAACCCGCGACGATCAGCGTCGAGCATCCCGGATCCTCCAGCGCCCGCTCGATCGCCGCGGCGAGCAATCCGGGATCGCGGTCGGCCGCGCCCGCCACGTCGATGGGGTTGCCCGTCGCGGCGGCCGGGCCGAGCATGTCGCGCAGCGCAGAACGGGTGTCGGCGCTCAGCCGCGCGAGCGGCACGCCCGCCGCGCCGAGGGCGTCGGCGGCGAGCGTCCCGTGGCCGCCGCCGTCGGAGAGCACGACGACGCCACCGCGGTCCACGCCGCCGGCGTCGGCTCCCGGCGTCCCCTCGTCGGCCCTCGCGCCCCCGGCAGCCGCGGCCCCTCGGCTCGGCGGTGCGAAGGCCAGCGCGGTGGCGACCGCGAGCAACTCGTCGGAACGCTCGACGACGGTGAGGCCGGCCTCGTGAGCGAAGGCGAGGAACACCTCGTAGGGGCCCGCGACCGCCCCGGTGTGGGAAAGCGCCGCAAGGCCGCCGCCGCGGGATCGGCCGCCCTTGAGCACGACGACCGGCTTGCGCCGCGCCACCGTCTCCGCCACGCGGAAGAACTCCGCCGCGTTCACGAACCCTTCCGCGTAGACCGCGATCGCGCGGGTGGGGCGGTGGCCGCCGAGGAACTCGAGCAGCTCATCGAACCGGACGTCGGCTTCGTTGCCCGGGCCCGCGTACACGGAGACTCCCAACGGGCCGGCGTCGGCCGTCGTCATGAGGTCGAGTGCGACGTTGCCCGACTGGGACAGGATGCCGAGGGCACCGGGCGACAGGACCGGTCCGCCGACCAGCTGAAGGCGGTGGTGCGTGTTGACGATGCCGGACGTGTTCGGTCCGATGACGCGAATGGCCGTGTCGAGCGCCGCCCGCGTGAGCTCCGCCTCGAGCGCCGCGCCCTCGGGGCCTGCCTCACGAAAGCCGACCGCCGGCACGACCGCCCCCGCGGCCCCCAGCTCGCCCAGGGCACGGACGATGTCGGGTACCGCCGGCGCCGGCCGCGCCACGTACGCCAGGTCCGGGGGCGCCGGCAGCGCGCGGATGTCCCTGAAAGCTTCCACGCCAAGGACGCTTTCGCCCCGGGGGTTCACAGCCAGAATGCGCCCTGCGTAGCCCGCCCGCTGCAGCGCCGCGATGACCTGATGCCCCCTCTTGTGCGGGTCGGCGGAGGCGCCGACGATGGCGACGGAGCGCGGCTCGAAGACGCGTGAGAGGGGATGGGCGGACATGGCTCGGGCGGCGATCGTCAGCGCCCCTGGTACTCCGGCTCCCGTCCCTCCGCGAGGGCGCGTACGCCTTCCACCCAATCCTGCGACGCCATGCAGTCGGCGAGCGCGGCGCGCTCGAACGCGAGCGCGGCGTCGCGGTCGGCCGCGGCCGCGCCCCGGAGAGCGCGCTTGGCGAGCCGCATGGAGATGGGCGCGTGCCGTGCGAGCGTGGCCGCGATCCGTTCGGCCTCCGCGACGACCGCGTCGGCCGTGTCCGCGTCGGCGTTCGCGAGCCCCATCCCGACGGCTTCGGCGCCGGAGAAGAAGCGCGCGGTGAGGACCAGGTCGGCCGCCCGGGCGAGTCCCACGCGGCGGGAGAGCGTGTGCGAGGCGCCTCCGCCGATGAAGGTGCCGAGCGCGACTTCGGGGAAGCGTAGCCGGGCAGCCGCGAGCACGACGATCAGATCACAGGACAGCGCCAGCTCGAGGCCCGCGCCCACCGCGGGGCCGTTGACGGCGGCGACGACGGGCTGGGGGAGCACCTGCAGGGCGCGGTTCGCGGCCTCTCCGGCGTCGAGATAGGCGCGGCGCTCTTCAGCCGACGGAGCACGCTCGCGGTACGCCTTCACGTCTGCACCGGCGCAGAAGGCGCGGCCAGCACCTGTCAGGATGACCGCGCGCACCTTCGTGTCGTCGGCGATCGCCGCGAGCGATTCCGCCAGCGCCTGATACATGGGCAGGCTCACGGCGTTGAGCCGCTCGGGACGGTTGAGTACGAGCGTGCGCACGGGCCCGTTCGCACGCACCGTCAGGGGAGCGGCGCCTCCGGGGTCGATCATCGGACCGGCCTCGGGGGCGGCCGAGCCGTCCGGCCGGAAGTCATCGCGGCCCGGGCCGCACCCCGCGCCGCGCCGGGCGCGGCTTCAACCCCCGGCCGAGATCGGCACGAAGTAGCGCCGATCGTCCCACGTCAGAGTGAGCCGTCCGCCGCCGGCGTCGCCCTCGACGCCGATGGTGAAACGCTCCACCGGGTTCGGCACGGGCTCCTGCTCGAGGCTCGTGCGCGCGAAGTCCTGCGCTTCGTCGTAGGCGGTGCCCCACTGCCCGGTCTGTGAGTTCACGATCAGCGTTCCGCCATCTTCGGAAAACAGCGTCCAGAGCGTATACTCGCCGGCAGGAATCGCGACGTCGCCCAGCACGATATCCGCCGACGTGCTGAACGTCGTCGCCGCGTTGGCCCCGGTCCTCCAGACCTCGCCGAACGGGACCAGACCACCCCACACCTCGCGGCCTCGGACCGCCGGCTGGGAGTAGGCGATCTCCAGATCGGCCCCCGCCACCGTTCCGCTCGCGGTGTCCGCCGGCGACGGCACGCCGATGCCCGTGCCCGCCGCGTCGCGCGCAGCGAAATCGTCCGCCAGGGCGAGCACGTCGAGCGGCCCGTCGGCGGGCGCGATTTCGATGCGCATGGTCGTCTCTCGCCCGCTGACCCTGATCGTGCCGTCGGCCT
The DNA here is from genome assembly GCA_035465395.1 of Longimicrobiales bacterium. GTDB lineage: Bacteria > Gemmatimonadota > Gemmatimonadetes > Longimicrobiales > RSA9 > DATHRK01. The sequence continues at coordinate 14,675 of DATHRK010000046.1, forward strand.
CCCGAGAGACGAGCAGCGGGTTTCCGAAGTACAGCACGCCAACCGAGCCGTCGGCGCCGCGGACCAGCCCCGACCGGGTGGGCCCGTTCGCGAACGGGTTGATCAACGCCAGCGGCGCCTCCGCAGCCTGATCGGGCAACCGGTCGGCCGCCAGGGCCAGGAAGCTCGGCGGCGCAGGGGTGCGCGGGGGGACCGGCATGGCCGCCTCGGGCATGGCCATCGTCGTGCGGGTCGTGTCGACGCCGGAGACGGTTTCGATGTCCACGCTGTCGCCGCGAACCACGGCTTCGTAGGATCGATCGGGGCGCGCGCCGGCGTTGGTGCCGGGTACCGCAATGGTGCCCGAGAGCCGCGTGACGCTACCGTCTCCTCCGAGCTCCGCCGTGTAGGTGTGCACCTCGGTCATCGGAGCGCGCACGACGAGCGTGCCTTCGATGCGATCCGCCTCCCTCCGGAAGCGCTCGATCGCCATCGTGTCGGTCCCGAGCATCTCGACGTAAGTCTGGAGGGCCGCGTCTGCCTCCGCGCCCGCGTCGCTGGCCTGATCGGCGGGGGCGCAGGCCGCCGCAAGGGCGATGACCGATACGGCGGCGAAGCTGGGTGAGCCTTTCATCGAGTCCTCCCGTGTTGGTCTCCCGACGGGCGAGCGTAGGCGCGACGGGGACCGGGTGCAAGCGGCTGGCACGGCGGGATCTCGCCCGCGCTCTACCTGACGATAAGCGGCGGAGCGGCCGCGCTGGCCGGGTCCCGTCTCGCCATGCCGGCCGGGTCGGCAAGCGCCGAGGGGTCGTCCAGCGCCGCGCGTGCGGCCTGGAGCTGGTCGGCCACGGCCGATCGGCCGGTGCCGCCGATCACCTCGCGGCGCGCCATCGAGCGCTCGAGATCGAGTAGCGACGTGAGCGACAGGTCCGCGGCCCGCGGGTCGATCCCCGCCAGCGCCCGGTCGTCCAGCTCCGCCAGCGTGCAGCCCTCCTCCTCCGCCAGGCGCACCAGCGCGCCGACCGCCTCGTGCGCATCGCGGAAGGGCAGACCTCGCTCCACCAGAGCGTCGGCTACGTCGGTGGCGAGCATCGCCGCGTCCACCGCCGCCGCGCACCGCTCCGGGGACATCGTCAGCGTCGCGACGGTGCCGGTGACGGCGGGCAGGACTTCGCTCATGGCGTCGAACGCTCGGAAGAGCGCGTCCTTGTCCTCCTGCAGATCCTTGTTGTAGCCGCTCGGCAGGCCCTTCAGCGTCGCGAGCAGTGCGGTGAGGTCGCCGATCGCCCGGCCCGCGCGCCCTCTCGCGAGCTCCAGGGCGTCGGGATTCCGCTTCTGCGGCATGAGCGAGGACCCGGTGGAGAAGCGCTCGGACAGGCGTACGAAGCCGAACTCCGCGGAAGCGTACGTGATAAGGTCCTCGGCGAGGCGCGACAGGTGCACCCCCACCAGCGCCACCACGAAGAGCAGTTCGGCGACCCAGTCCCGGTCGCCGACGGCGTCGATGCTGTTCGGGGCGACGGTGCGGAAGCCGAGCGTCTCCTTCAGGAACACGCGGTCCACCGCGAAGCCGCTCCCCGCGACCGCGCCGGCGCCGAGGGGAAGCGAGGCGACCCGCTCCTCCGCGTCCGCCAGACGCTGGCGGTCGCGCGCGAGGGGCCAGAAGTGCGACAGGAACCAGTGCGCGGCGCTGACCGGCTGGGCACGTTGCAGGTGCGTGTAGGCGGGCATGGCCACCTCCTGCGTGCCCTCCGCCCGTTCGATCAGCGCTTCCTGGAGCTGCCGCAGTAGCCGATCCAGGCTGCGCGCGGCGCGAAGCGCCCAGAGGCGCCCATCGGTCGCGACGAGGTCGTTGCGTGAGCGCCCCGTGCGCAGCTTGCCGGCGAGCGGCCCCATCTCCTCGGCGAGCAGTCGCTCGACGAGCGTGTGGATGTCCTCGTCGGGGGCGGCGGCCCAGTCGGCTTCCGACCAGGAGCTCAGCCTGCCCCCGACCGCCGAGAGCCCTTCTCGCAGACGGCGGGCCTCGAGCTCCGACAGCACGCCGGCGCCCGCGAGGGCGCCTACCCAAGCCGCGCCGCAGCGCAGATCCTCCCGCCACAGGCGCCTGTCGATCGGCAGCGAGCGGTTCAGCCGGTCCAGCTCCGGCGCCGGACCCTCGCCGAAGCGGCCGCCCCACATCCGGTGCGGCGCGCCTTCCCGGCCGCTCATGGCGTCGCCGCCTCGAGGGCCTGCGCCGTGGGCGCCGAAGGCTCCGGCCCGGAGCCGTTCGACGCCTGCTTCGCCTGCGGAGCAGACGTCGCTTCTCCCCGACCTCGGGCGGCCACCGCGTCGGTCGGCGGTGGGTCGCCGCCGCCGTCCGCGGATCCGCGCTCACCGGCCTCGCGCGCCCTCGCCTGCAGCGCGGCGACGCGCATGGGCAGCCCGTAGAGGCGGATGAACCCGCCCGCGTCGGCCTGGTCGTAAACGTCGTCCTCGCCGAAGGTCACGACGGCCTCCTCGTAGGCGGAGTAGGGCGACGTCCGGCCGACGACGGCGCACGTGCCGTGGGCGAGCCGCAGCCGCACCGTCCCGGTGACCGGCACCTGCGTACGATCCACCAGCGCGTCGAGCGCCTCGCGCTCGATGCCCCACCAGCGCCCCTCGTACACCAGCGAGGCGTAGCGTCCGGCGAGCTGGTCCTTGAGCTCGAGCGTGCGGCGGTCGAGCACCAGCTGCTCGAGGTCCGAGTGCGCGGCGTACAGGAGCGTCCCGCCCGGGGTCTCGTACACGCCCCGCGACTTCATCCCCACGAGGCGGTCCTCGACGATGTCGATCCGGCCCACGCCGTACTCCCCGGCGATCGCGTTCAGGCGTTCGAGCAGCGCTACCGGTGCCAGCGGCTCGCCATCCACCGCGACCGGATTGCCAGCCTCGAAGTCGATGGCCACTTCGCGCGGCTGGGCGGGCGCCGCCTCGGGCGCCCGGGTGAGGAGGAAGACGTCCTCGGTCGGGCTCCAGTCCGGGTCCTCGAGCGGCCCGCCCTCGTGCGACACGTGCCAGAGATTGCGGTCGCGCGAGAAGATCTTCTCGTGCGTCGCGGTGACGGGAATGCCGCGGCTCGCGGCGTACGCGAGCGCGTCCTCCCGCGAGCGGATGTCCCACTCCCGCCACGGGGCGATGACGCCCAGGTCCGGGGCCAGCGCGGCGTACGTGAGCTCGAAGCGCACCTGGTCGTTGCCCTTCCCCGTGCACCCGTGCGCCAGCCACCCCGCGCCGATCCGGCGCGCGAGCTCGACCTGGCGACGGGCGATGAGCGGGCGCGCCATGGAGGTGCCGAGCAGGTACTTGCGGCCGTAGACCGCCCCGGCCCGCAACGTGGGCCACACGAAGCCCCGCAGGAACTCGTCACGCAGGTCCTCCACGTAGCACGCGGAAGCGCCCGACGCGAGCGCTTTGGCCTCGAGTCCGTCCAGCTCCTCGGCCTGCCCGACGTCGGCGGCGAAGCACACCACCTCGAGGCCGCAGTTCTCCTTCAGCCACGGCACGACGATCGACGTGTCCAGGCCGCCGGAATAGGCGAGTACCACCGTGTTCGAGCCGTTCACCGCGTTTGCCTCCGCCTAGGAAGGGGCGAGGGTTCTGACGACCGCGATCTCGTTGCACGCATGGCGGCGCGGGCAACCGACGCAGTCGGCTTCGATCTTCTGCGGCAGGACCGCGCGGTCCACCGTCACGTAGCCGAGCTTGTGGAAGAAGCCCGGTTCCAGCGTCAGCGCGAAGGTGCGCGGCAAGCCGAACGAAACCGCCTCCTCGTGCAGCGCCTCGACCACCGTCCGTCCGACCCCCAGCCCGCGCGCCGCGTCCGCGACCGCGAGCGAACAGACCTCGGCGAGACCCGCGTCGTAGATCCGGAGTGCGCCGCATCCGAGCAGGCGGCCCTCGCCGTCGGAGGCGATGACGAACTCGCGAAGCCCCCGGTAGAGCTGCGTCGGGGTCTTGGGCAGCATGAGGCCGTGCGTCGCGTAGGCGTTGATGAGGTCGGCCATCGCGGGCACGTCGGCGAACCCGGCCGGCCTCAGCGTCACCGTGGGCTCGGCCCGCGCCGGCCGCCTCGCCGCCCTGGCGGGTTCCGGGAGGGACGGCGCGAACGCGCCGGCCAGCGACCGGCTGCCACTGCGCTCGATCTGCACGAGCCGGCTCACAGGACCTCCTCCAGGAGGGCCACGCCTTCCTCCAGTTCGGCGAGCGAGGTGTTGAGCGGCGGCAGCAGCCGGAGCACCTCCTGACCGGCCGTGCACACGAGCAGGCCGCGCGCCCGGGCGGCGTCGACGACCGGGGCCGCGGGCCGTCCCAGCTCGAGGCCCCACAGGAGTCCGCGGCCGCGCGCCTCCACGATGCGCCCGCGCTCCACGAGGCCGGCACAGCGCTCGCGCAGCCAGGCGTCGGCCCGCCGCACGTTCTCCAGGATCTCGGCCGAGCCGATCTTCTCGCAGACCGCGAGGGCCACCGTCGCCACGAAGGGGCCGCCGCCGAAGGTGCTGGCGTGGTCGCCCGGCTGTATCGCGTCCGCGATATGCTCCGCCAGGACCACCGCGCCCATGGGCAGCCCGCCGGCCAGCGGCTTGGCGAGCGCCATCAGGTCCGGCGCCACCCCGCTCCACTCGTGACCCCACAGGAGCCCGGTCCGGCCGAGCCCCGTCTGCACCTCGTCGAACACCAGCGCGGCGCCGGCGTCGTCGCAGAGCTCGCGCAGGCCGGCCAGGAAGTCGGCGCCCATTTCGTGGACGCCGCCCTCGGCCTGGATCGGTTCCACGATCACGGCGGCGGTCTCCGGGCCGATGGCGCGCGCCACGGCGTGTGGGTCGCCCGGGTCCACGATCTGAACGCGCGAGACGAGGGGGGCGAACGGGGCCTGGTAGGCTGGCCGGTCGGTGGCGGACAGGGCGCCCATGGTGCGCCCGTGGAAGCCGCCCTTGAAGGCGACGATGCCGTTGCGCTCGGGCCCGCCGACGGTCGTCGCCCAGCGGCGCGCGAACTTCAGCGCGCCCTCGACCGCCTCCGCGCCGGAGTTGCAGAAGAACACCCGGTCCCCGAAGGACCTGTCGACGAGCCACTCGGCAAGCGCCGCCGCGGGCTCCGTCCGGAACAGGTTCGACGTGTGCAGGAGCCCTGTGGCCAGCGCGCTCCGCGCGGCCTCGACCACGGTCGGATGCCCGTGCCCGAGCGCGTTGACGGCGATGCCGCTCGTGAAGTCCAGGTACTCCCGCCCGCCGGAGTCCACGACCCGCGTCCCATGTCCGCTCACGAGGACCGGCGAGGGGGGGCGGTAGACACCCAGCAGGGGCGAGGTCGTCGCGAGGGCGCTCACGCGGGCGCCTCCACCACGGCCGCCGCCGGGGCGTCCACGACCCGCGTGCCTCCTGCGCCGAGCGCGTCGAGGGCGCCTATGCGCACATCGGCCACGCCACCCGCCAGCGCATCCCGCGCCGCCGCTAGCTTGGGGATCATGCCGCCGTCCGCCGCCCCGCTGGCGACGAGATCCTCGGCGTCCGCGACGGGCAGGGTGCCGATCTCCACCCCGGCGGCGTCCCGCACCGCGGGCACGTCGCTCAGGAACACGAGCCGACTCGCCCGGAGCGCGACCGCCACGGCCACGGCGGCGACGTCGGCGTTGACGTTGAGGGCTTCGCCATCGGGGCCGAGCGACACGGGCGACAACACCGGCACGTACCCGGCGGCGAGCAGCTCGCGCAGGAGCGACGGGTCGACCCGGCACCCGCAACCGACGCGGCCGAGGGCGCCGCCGGCGGCGACGTCCGCGCGGATCGTCGCGCCGTCCTCACCGCTCAGCCCGGCCGCCGCCACGCCGGCGCCGACGAGCGCTCGGACGATGCCCTTGTTGACCTCCCCCGACAGCACCATCGACACGAGGCGGAGGACGTTCGCGTCCGTGACGCGCTGTCCCTCGTGGAAGGCGGGCTGGAGGCCCAGCCGAAGCCCCAGCGCGCTCACCTGCGCTCCCCCGCCGTGGACGACGACGACCCCCGACGCGCCGCTCGGCGAGGCCAGGGCACGGCCGATGGCTTCGGCGAGAGCGCGCCGGCCGGCGTCCGTCTCGACCAGGCGACCCCCGACCTTGAGCACAGCGAGGCCCCGAGGCCGGGCGGCCGTTGCGCCGGGGCTCGCTGCCAGCCTCGCGTGGCTCCCTCGCGCGTTCACGCGAGCCCCGTCGTCTCGGGCCAGCCGGCCATCACGTTGAGGTTCTGCACGGCCTGGCCGGCCGCGCCCTTGAGCAGGTTGTCGATCGCCACGAAAACCTGCAGCGCCGGCGCCGCCGTGTGGGCCACGGACGCGACGCCGATCGCGGCCGCATTGGTACCGACGACATCGGCGAGCGTGGGAGGCCGGTCGGTCAGCACCCGCACGAAGGGCTCGCCGTGGTAGTCGGTCTGCCAGAACGCCGCCGCCTCGTCGGGCGCCACGCGCGCCGCGAGCGGCACGTGGAGCGACGCCAGGATCCCACGCCGCACGGGCAGCAAGTGCGGGGTGAACACAACCTCCGGCCCCCCCGGGCCCAGCGCGCCGGCGGCCGCCACGATCTCGCCGAGGTGACGGTGGGCGTTGCCCGTTGCGTAGGCGCGGAAATCCTCCGCCACCTCCGCGAACAGGAGGTGACGCGCGGGCGAGCGGCCCGCGCCCGTGACGCCGGAGGCCGCGTTGGCGATCACCGTGCCGCCCACCAGATCGCGGCGGAGGAGCGGCGCCAGGCCCAGCAGGACGGCGGTCGGGTAGCAGCCGGGGTTGGCGACGAGCCGGCTCTTTCTCACGGCCTCGCGGTGGTGTTCGGTGAGCCCGTAGGCCAGAACGGCCGCCCCGCTGTCCGGGACGGCCGTCGCGTCGTCGGTGGAGGCGATCGTCCCGCCTCCTCCGTCCGCGACGGCGGACCAGCGCTCGCGGCCGCGAGCGACCGTCGCCGGCGCGGTCCGTTCGGCCCGCAGCGCCGTGAGCCTCAGGTCGGCCGACAGGTCCACAGCCAGCGCACCGTCCAGTCGATCCATCCACGCGTCGGCGTGGCCGTGGGGGAGGCACGAGAGCACCGCGTCGCACGACGCCAGGTCGGCGTCGTCCAGTCTCTGGAGCGGCACGTCGGGCCCGTGCGCCACGGTCGCGCCCAGCGGGCGGCCTGCTTCGCTCTCCGACGTGGCGAGCACGAGGCGCACAGACGGGTGGGCCGCGAGGAGGCGAACCACCTCGCGGCCCGTGTAGCCCGTTGCCCCGAGCACACCCACCGTGAGCCTGGCGGCGGAGGACGCCTGCGAGGCTCCAGTCTGTCTATGCATCGCTCTGCATATTTACTCATCGCGATGCGCATGTCAAGCGCCTACTCGCCGATCGACCTCTCGAACAGCTCGAAGATCCGCCGGTACTCGTCGGTCCACGACGTCGGCTCGTTGAAGCTGTGGTTCTCCACCGGGTAGACCGCCAACTCCCAGTTCTCCTTGCCGAGCTCGATGAGCCGCTGAGCCAGGCGCACCACGTCGGAGAAGTGGACGTTCGTGTCGTACATGCCGTGTGCGATGAGCAGGTGCCCCTCGAGTCCCTCGGCGAAGTAGATCGGCGAGGACTGCCGATAGGCCTCTTCATCCCCGTCGGGCAGGTTGAGGATCCGGCTGGTGTACCAGTGGTTGTAGTGCGCCCAGTCCGTGACCGAGCGGAGCGCCGCACCCGCCGCGAACACGTCGGGCTCGTTGAAGAGCGCCATCAGCGTGATGAAGCCGCCGTACGATCCGCCGTAGATGCCTATCCGGTCCGCGTCCACGCCTTCCGACTCGACGAGCCAGCGCGCGCCGTCGACCTGGTCGGAGAGGTCCCACCCGCCCATGTGGCGATAGATCGCGGTGCGCCAGTCGCGGCCGTAACCGGCGGACCCGCGGTAGTCGAGGTCCAGTACCGTGTAGCCGTTCGCCGCGAGGAAGTGGTGAAACATGTACTCGCGGAAGTACCCCGACCAGCCGTTGTGGACGTTCTGCGTGTAGCCGGCGCCGTGGACGAAGATCACTCCGGCGCCGTTGGGCGCCGCGCCCACGTCGGAGGGCCGGTAGATCCGAGCGGGTACGCCGGTGCGGTCGCGCGCGGGCACGCGCACGATCTCCGGCTTGATCCACGGGTAGGCGCGCCATTCTTCGGTCGGCGTGGTCGTGAGCCGCGTCAGGTCGCCGCCCGGCTCCGAGGGCGTGAGGAACAGCTCCGCGGGCCTGTCGGCCTCGGACCAGCGTACGGCGAAAGTGGCGCCGTCCGGCGACGGGGTCGCGTCGAACTGCCCGGCGCCGTCGATCAGGCGCGTGCGGTTCGAGCCGTCGAACCCCATCCGGTACGGATGGCGATCGAAGGGAGAGACCTCGGTGGTGTGCAGCAGGAACGCGTCCCACGCCTCGGGGATTTCGACCGACTCGACCTCCCACCCGCCTGAAGTGAGCGGGCGGCGGTCGGTGCCGTCCGCATCCACCAGGTACAGGTGCGCGTAGCCCGTCGCCTCGCTCACGTACCACACCCGGGGCTCGCCGCCCGCACGAGCCGGAAGCCAACCTGCGCAGGGGCCGCCGAATCCGAAGCAGGGCCCGCCCACCCAGGCCTCGTCGCGGTGGCTGTCGAGCAGCGTCAGCGTTCCGGCGGCGGGATCAAGCGCGTACAGGCGCCAGGTCTTGTAGTCGTAGTCGATCGCCGCGAGCAACGCGTGGCTGCCGCTCTCGTGCCAGTCGATGAACTGCGCCTGGGCCAGATCGGGATGGTCGCCGTTCCGGCCGCCGCCCCCCGCGCCTCGCGTCGCGCCCCCGCGCCCGCCGCCGGCGGCGCCATCGTCATCCTCCTCCTCGTCCGCTTCGTCGTCGGCGGACTCGTCCTCTGCGGGCTCGTCGCCGGCGAGCGGCTCCCACGTGATGTCCAGGGTCTCGCCCGGCGTCTCGCCGGCGGTCAGATCCAGCCACGCGATGCGGCCTGTCGCCGCCTCCAGCAGCGCGAGCCGCGAGTCGGTCTGCACGTCCCCGACCTTGGAGCGCACGTCGTTGGACTCGGTGTAGCCGCTCTCCGTGATCCACAGCGGCACGGGCGTGCTCTGGGCATCGCGGGCAGGCGTCTGCGACTCGAAGACGGCCCAGCGGGTCGTCGGATCCACGTCGATCCCGCCCAGGCGGTTGTTGCGCCCGAGGTAGACCGGCCGGGCGCGCCTGGCCTCGGCGCGCTCGTCCTCGATGCTGTCCCGCTCCTCGCGGATGCCCTCGATCCGGATGTGCTCGAAGAGCTCCCGCTGCTGCGCCTCCAGGAAGGCCTTGTGGCCCTTCGCCTCCGCCGGATCGTCCGGCGCGGCCCCCGTCCGGACGTCGGTGATCTGGCGGATGCCCCCGTCCGCGATGCCGAATGCGTACACGTCGCCATCGGCGCGGAACAGCAGCTCGCGGCCGTCCGCCGTGAACGCGGGACCGGCCTCGTTGTCGACCGTGTTCGTCAGGCGCCGGGCCACGCCCGAGCGCCGGTCGAGCAGGTAGAGGTCGCCTTCCACCGTCGTAGCGCGCAGGGCGCCGTCGGGCGACAGGGCGCCCGTCGCGAGCTGCGCGCCCAGCGTGTCGGCCACCTCGTCCGGGATGCGCTCGGGATCGCCGCCGCTCGCGGCGACGCGATACAGGGACGTCTCCTCGTGCCAGGCGGCGCCGCCGGGGAGCCAGTTGAAGTAGATCCACGCGCCGTCATCGGACCAACGCACCTGCCCCGGTGATCGGCCCACGAGCTCGAAGCCGCGCATGATGCTCCGGATGGTCAGCGGAAACTCGTTGTCCCGCGCCACTTCAGGCTCGAAATCCGCCGTTTGGCTCGGACCCTGGCCGAGCGCCTCCGAAGGCGTGGACGCGGGCGCCGCGGCGAGGACGCCCGCGAGCAGCGCCCAGGCGGTGCGGCGTCGCCGGCGGCCACGGCAGCGCGTCTCGGCGGAGCGGACGTAGGCGTCGCGGCGGTGCATGGGTCCTCCAGTCCTGTGTCGGTGGATCACGTCTCGATGCCGGCCAGCAGCCGGATGCGCTCCTCGATCGCGGCGCGCTTCTTCCTGTCCCGCAGGATCAACAGGATCGTATCGTCGCCCGAGATCGTGCCGAGCACCTCCGGCCAGCCCTGACGGTCCAGTGCGACGGCGACCGGCTGGGCGCCGCCCGTGAGGGTCTTGATGACGACCAGGTTCTCGGTGCCCTCGACCTCGGTGAACAGAGCGGGCAGGAGCCGCTCCAGGGTCGGCTTGGGGTCGCCGCGCCCGCTGGCGACCTGATACGCGGAGCCGCCATCCGGGAGCGGCACCTTGACGACCTGGAGCTCGCGGAGGTCCCGCGACAGGGTCGCCTGCGTGACCTCGAACCCGCGCTCTGCGAGCCGCTCGCGCAGCGTCTCCTGCGAGGACACGCGCTCCGTGCGGAGGAGCCGCAGGAGCACCGCGTGGCGGCGCGCCCGGCTCACGTGCCTTGGCCGCTCGGGTCGTGCACCGGTCGCGACATGCGCCTCGCTCGTGCAATGCCCCGCATCTTGCCGAAAGGGGGGCGTGTCTGAGGATCAATCACGGGAACGCGGAACCTATCACGACGAGAAATCGCGCGACAACGCAGGTCCTCACGCTCGCTCTGGTCGCGTGCGTTCCGCCGGCCGCCGAGCGCCTCCCGCAAGCGACCGGCCGGTCTCTTCGACCCGGACGCGTGGGGCCCGCCTGGCGGATGGGGTGCGAAGCTTGCTGGAACTTCGCGCGCGGCGAGCTCCCCGGGGGTAGAGAAAGCGAGCATGGAAGAAGAGCAGGGGTCGAAGTACGGACGGTTCCTCGCGATGATCGGCACCTCCACCGCGGCGATGCTGGGTCTGATGTACCTGAACACCTACGCGTGGGGGCACGTCTTCTGGAGCGAGACGCGCTTCTGGATGGCGTTCGTGATGGGCGCCGCGATGGCGGTCATCATGCTGGCGTTCATGCTGGACATGTACAGGGACCGTCGGAAGAACATCGCGATCTTCGTCGGGTCCGCGTTGGTTTTCGCGGGCGCCTTGTGGCTGGTGCGGAGCCAGCAGACGATCGACGACGTGGACTACATGCGGGCCATGATTCCGCACCATTCCATCGCCGTGATGACCAGCGAACGCGCCCACATACGCGACCCCCGTACGCGCCGCCTGGCGCAAGCGATCATCTCCGCGCAGCGTCGGGAGATCGCCGAGATGCGCTACCTCATCGCCGAGATCGAGGAGCACGGCATTCGCGGCCCCGCGCGGGGCGATCGATGAGAGAGTTCGACCGGAGAAGCGATCGAACGAGGGGCATGTACGCTGCGCTGGTTGTGGCGCTCGCGATCGCGACAGCCGGTTGCACGGAGAACGTGGCTCCCGGCAACGACCGCGAGTCCGAGCTCGATCCGCCGGCCGCACCTGCGGCCCACGTCTCGGCGGAAATCGCCCTCGAAGGCGTCGACCCGTCGTTGCTCCAGCCGCAGATCCTCACCTACGCCGATCTGGGCAATCTTCCCGACATCGGAGGGCGCTGCCTGTTCCGGTTTACCGAGGTGGGATTCCCGGCGCTGGCGTACGGTACGAGCGCGGTCGTGAAGCTGAACGGCCGGCTGATCTCGCTGCTGCGTGCAGGCGAAGGGCGCTACGAGGATGGAGGGATCATGGTCACCATCCGATCGCTCGATAGCGACGCCGCACCCGCGGAGCGGACCTCCAGCGAGCTCGTACTGCGACTTCCCGGCCAGGCACACGAGCTCGGATTCCACGGCGTGTCCACATGCGAGGCGACCGTTGCGGACGGTTGAGCAGGAGGCACGTTGCGGCCGCGGTGCCCTGGTGCGCCGTCGAGGCACACGGGCAGCAGCCCTGTTCGCTCACCTGCGGCGCAAGGCACGGGTGCTCCGGTTCGACGGGCGCGCCCTCGCGATCGCCGCGCGGGACCCTCGCACCCCCCGTGCGGCCCGGGCGCTCGCGGTCGCAGTAACCGCCTACGCCCTCAGCCCGATCGACCTCGTTCCCGACTTCATTCCCGTCATCGGGTTGATCGACGACCTGCTCATCGTCCCGGCGGGGATCGCGCTCTGCCTACGAATGATCCCCCCAGAGGTCCTGCGAGAGGCCAGGGACCGGGTGGGCCGGCAAGAACCGGTGGGGAAGGCGGGTTGAGGGAGCCGGGCTGCGTGCTTCGTTTCGTGTCTGCGCGCGCCGTCGCCCGCTACCGTTGGTCGGCGGCCGCCTCCACGTAGATCTCCCCTCCCGCCTCTCGGAACTCCTCCGCTTTCTCCTCCATCCCGGCGGCCACGGCCTCGGCGTCTCCCAGTCCGTGCTCGACCGCGTAGTCCCGTATGTCCTGTGTGATCTTCATCGAGCAGAACTTGGGCCCGCACATCGAGCAGAAGTGCGCGATCTTGGCGCCCGCGGCGGGCAGCGTCTGGTCGTGATACGCGCGGGCCGTGACCGGGTCGAGCGAGAGGTTGAACTGGTCCTCCCAGCGGAACTCGAAACGCGCCTTGCTGAGCGCGTCGTCCCACGCCTGCGCGCCGGGGTGGCCCTTGGCGAGGTCGGCGGCGTGCGCCGCGATCTTGTACGTGATCACCCCCGCCTTCACGTCGTCCTTGTCGGGGAGCCCGAGGTGTTCCTTCGGCGTGACGTAGCACAGCATCGCGGTCCCGTACCAGCCGATCTGCGCCGCGCCGATCGCGCTCGTGATGTGGTCGTAGCCCGGCGCGACGTCGGTCGTGAGCGGCCCGAGCGTGTAGAACGGCGCCTCGTCGCACCACGCGAGCTGCTTCTCCATGTTCTCGCGGATCATGTGCATCGGCACGTGGCCGGGGCCCTCGTTCATCACCTGGACGTCGTGCTCCCACGCGATCCGCGTCAGCTCGCCCTGCGTCTCGAGCTCCGCGAACTGGGCCTCGTCGTTGGCGTCGGCGATCGAACCCGGCCGCAGCCCGTCCCCCAGCGAGAACGAGACGTCGTAGGCCGCCATGATCTCGCAGATCTCGCGGAACTTCGTGTACAGGAAGCTCTCGCGGTGGTGGGCGAGGCACCACTTCGCGATGATCGACCCGCCGCGGCTGACGATGCCGGTGACGCGATCGGCCGTCAGCGGCACGTAGCGGAGCAACACGCCGGCGTGGACGGTGAAGTAGTCGACGCCCTGCTCGGCCTGCTCGATCAGCGTGTCGCGATAGATCTCCCAGGTCAGGTCCTCGGGAACGCCCCCGACCTTCTCCAGGGCCTGGTAGATCGGCACCGTGCCGATGGGCACCGGCGCGTTGCGCAGGATCCACTGGCGCGTCTCGTGGATGTGCTTGCCGGTGGAAAGGTCCATCACCGTATCGGCGCCCCAAAGCGTCGCCCAGCGGAGCTTCTCGACCTCCTCCTCGATCGAGGATGTGACCGCGGAGTTGCCGATGTTGGCGTTGATCTTCACCCGGAACTTGCGGCCGATGATCATCGGCGCGAGCTCGGGGTGGTTGATGTTGGCGGGGATGATCGCCCGCCCGCGCGCGACCTCGTCGCGCACCAGCTCCGGCGCCATCTCCTCACGTAGCGCGACGAACTCCATCTCGGGGGTGATCTCGCCGCGCCGCGCGTAGTGCATCTGGGTGACCGGCGCGCCCGTCGAGCGCAGGGGCCGGCGCAGGAGCGAAAGCGGCATCTCGGGGGACGACCCTCGGACCGAAGCGGCGCCGTGACGCAGCGCGGGCGGGGCCGCCTGGTCACGGCCCGACAGAGCGACGCCGCCGCGGTCGTCGATCCAGGCTCGCCGCAGAAGCGGGAGCCCCTCGCGCACGTCCACGCTCCGCGGCCCGCCGGCGTCGTAGACCCGCAACGGCGGCTCGCCTCCCGACAGCGCGATCTCACGCATCGGCACCCGCACGCCGCGCGAACCCTCGACGTACACGCGTCGCGAGTTGGGAAATGCTTCGCCGTAGTCCCCGACGTTGGAAGTCGTCGGCGGGCGCTCGGCTGCGATGGGAAGGTCCAGCTTCGATTCTGCCATTTCCGCTCTCCCTACGCCGGTGTCAGCCGGATCAGGTTCCGAGGGACTCTCTCAACCCGTCGGCCCGGCGCCCAGTGTCCGACGCCGATGCGGGTACCCCTGGCGGTCGTCTGCACCCTAGCGTGGACCGGTGCCACCAGCAAGGTAGGGCCCGGCGTAGCGGAGAGGCTCGTCCCGGCGCACTCTATGGCCGTTCAGCCGGAGACGCTTCGCCCGCACATACGAACCCATGGTCATCGAGTCCTTCTTCGCCGGCCCCTGGGGCCCCCTGCTGATCTTCCTCGCGCGGCTCATCGACGTCTCGATGGCGACCCTGCGCATGATGCTGTCCATGCGCGGCGTGCGGTGGACCGCCCCCCTGATCGGATTCTTCGAGGCGCTGTTGTGGGTGCTCGCGGTGGGCACCGCGATCCGCCACCTCGACAGCCCGCTGCACATCCTGGGGTACGCGGGGGGATTCGCGGCCGGGAGCTGGGTCGGTCTCTGGATCGAGGCCCGATTGGCTTTCGGCGTGGCGAGCGTGCGCATCATCTCGACGCACGCCGGGGTCGAGATGGCCGACGCGCTACGGGGGCGGGGCTACGGCGTCACCGAGTTTCGCGGGGAGGGCCGCGACGGGCCCGTGGAGGTCGTGTTCACGGTATCCCCGCGGCGTCAGGTGCCCGACATACTGCGCGAGGTCGGCTCGTGGGATCCCGATGCATTCGTCACCCTCGAGCAGGCCCAGGGGATCGAGCGGGGCTGGCTGTTCCAGCGGCGCAGGAAATAGGGCCGGGCGCAGGGAGTCTGGCCGCGCGCCCGGCCCGGTCGCGTCACACCGCCACCGTCTTCCACTTCCCGCGCCGGAAGACCAGAGCGCTGACCACCGCCAGCGTCGAGAACGCCACCGTGATCGCCACGAAGACTCCAGCCGCCCCCAGGCCCGTCCGGTAGGAAAGGAACCAGGCGAGCGGGATCTCCCACAGCCAGAAGCACAACAGGTTGATATACGTGGGCGTCCAGGTGTCTCCGGCCCCGTTGAAGGAGTTCGTCAGCACCATGCCGTACGAGTAGAAGACGAACCCCAGGCTGATGACGCGAAGAGCCGTCACCGCGTAGTGCGCGGTATCACCGCCGCCTCCGAACCAGCCGACGATCTGCGGCGCGCCCGCCATGAACAGGACGCCCACCGATCCCAGGAACACCAGGTTCATCCGGCCAGCTAGCCACACCGACCGCTCCGCGCGATCGGGCTTGCCGGCGCCGAGGGACTGGCCGACCATGGTCGCGGCCGCGTTTGCGAGCCCCCACGCGGGCAGCAGCGCGAACAGCACGATGCGGATCGCGATCGTGTATCCGGCAACCGCCTCGCTGCCGAACTCGGCCATGATCCGAACCAGAGCGACGTAACTGGCCGTGCCGATGAACGTCTGCAGCGTGCCGGTCGCCGACAGCCGGATCACCCGCCCCATCACCTCCGGCACGACGCGCAGGTGCCGGGCCGCGACGTGCAGCACGCCCGTGCCCTTGAGGAGGAGTGCGAGCTGCACGACGACGGCCGTGCCGCGGCCGATGTTGGTCGCGATCGCCGCCCCCGTGACCCCCAGCTCGGGGAATGGGCCGATCCCGAAGATCAGAAGGGGATCGAGCACGATGTTGATCGAGTTCGCCAGCCACAGGACGCGCATCGCGATGGCCGCGTCGCCCGCACCCCGGAAAGCGGCATTCATCAGGAAGAGCAGCAGGATCACCGCGTTGCCGCCGATCATGATCGCCGTGTAGCTGCTCCCGATCTCCAGGACGGTCTCCTCCGCGCCCATCAACCGGAGAAGCTCGTCGGCCCTCGGCGCGAAGACGATCGCGAGCACGGCGGACGTGATGACGCCGAGGAGGATCGCCTGGCCCGCGGCACGCGAGGCGCCGTTCCGGTTTCCCTCGCCGGTGCGCCGAGCCACGACGGCCGTCACGCCGATGCTCAGCCCGATCGCCACCGTGTAGATCAGCGTCATCATCGACTCGGTCAGCCCCACCGCCGTCATGGCGTCGGCGCCGAGCCGCGAGACGAAGAAGATGTCCGCGACGGCGAACACCGACTCCATCGCCATCTCCAGGACCATCGGGACTGCGAGCAGTACGATCGCCTCCCCGATGGGGCCGTGCGCGGCGTCCACGCTGCGTCCTCGAGCCGCGTCCCTGATCAGGCGCAGCCAGCCGCCCAGCCCGGCAACCCCCGTCTCGCCTTCCCTCACCGACATGCTCTGCCTCGAATCTCGCTCGAAAAGAAAACGGCCCCCCGGCGAGGCGCCGGAGGGCCGTCGTCCACGCGTGGACGCAGCTCCAGGATCACCTCGTGCCCGGGCTCCCTGCCGATACGAACCCCACGACGCCGAACCCGCGGATGCGCGGATCGGCCGGGTTCGGTCGGGTCGCCTTCGAGGTGTTCTGGTTGCGCATGGACTCTTTTCTTCCTTCCCGGACCTCCTTGGCCCGAGCGGACGCCCATGGTACCGCCGCGGGCGCCGCGGGTCAACGAATTCGAGTTGGGCACGAAAAGGCCCCGGCGGCTGCCGCCGCCGGGGCCATCTATCGTGAACGTCCCGGTGCCCGCGTGGCTCTCTGGAGCCTCGGGGCACTCGCCCTCAGAGCGCCCCGACGCGCGCGCCGATGGCCTCGCGGTCCGCGTCGGGCAGGAGCGGGGAAGCGGTAAGCCGGCGCGCCTTCTCGGCGAGCTCGACGGCCTCACTGGAGTCGCCCTGCTCCGAAGCGGCGTGGGCCGCGTCGATGTAGGCGTAGGCCGCGTCTACCAGGTCGCCCCGAGCGAGGGCGAGCTCGGCGGCCGAGGCGAACGCCCGCCGGGCCTTGCCGAGGTCGCCGGCCTGCGCGTACACACGGCCGGCGAAGCGCATGGTCGCGGAGGCCGCCGGGTCGTCCTCGGACAGGTTCTCGGCGGAACGTCGCAGAAGGCTCGCAGCCTCCGCCCAACGATGCGGCGAATCCAGGAGCGAGATTGCCTGCGCATGCAGCTGCTGCGCGCGCTCGGGGTCCGAGCGCGGGTCTGAGTCGGAAGCGGACGCGGGCGCGGACGCCAGCGCGACGAGGGTCAGGGCCATCAGGCCGGTCTTGGCGATCATCTTGTATCTCCGTACGTGTCGTTTGCGTATCTGGAGCCGATCCTACGACCGGCTGGAGGGCCCTACGAACGAAGTCCCGACGGGTTTCGCGCTGCGCATCGTTTGCGACCCTCACGAGTGAGACGGGCCGCCCACGCAGAGCGTTGCATGCAGGTTGTCAGGGTTGTGTGGAGCCGCTCCGCGGCCTCGCCCGTCGGCCTCCGGGCGTCAGGCGATCGCGACGAAATTCCCGCCCTCGAGCAGGCCGACCCGGGCGGCAGTGGCACGAACGGACGCTCGCCCGCCCGCCCGCCCGACCGCCCCGAGATGGAGCGCTTCGGCGAACGTGATCGCCTCCTCCACGGGCACCACCGGCGCGCCGTGGATGTCCTGCCCGATCTTGCGGGGGTCGACCTCCACGAAGGCGAGCACCGCGATCCCGGCGTCCAGAAGGGCCCGCGAGAAGGCCTTGCCGGTGGGTCCGGCGCCCCAGATCACCGCGCCAGCGCGCCCGGCGAGCAGGCTGCGCCGCAGGTGGTGCACCTTGCATCTCCTGAATGCCGCGGGCGAGTACGCGGGGGCATTCCGCGAGAGCCGCCCGGGGTCGTCCCACCAACGCAGCAGCCGGGCCGGCACGTTTCGGCACCGCACGCCCGCCAGGTGCAGGCGAAGGAGCAGATCGTAGTCCTCGGGCCAGCCCATGTCCCTGTAGCCCCCGACGTCTTCCAGCACGTCGGCGCGCAGGAAGAACGTCGGGTGCGCCACCGGGCACTCCACCCAGACGTCGCGGGCGATCTCCTGAGGGGTGACCAGCGCGTTCAGCCACGCTTCGTAGCGCCGGGCTCCGTCGGACAGGCCGGCTCGCGGCGCGTAGCGCACGTGACAGCCGACCAGCCCAACCTCCCCGTCCGAGACGGCGAGCTCGTATTGCCGGAAGAGGCGCATCGGGTGGGCTTCGTCGTCGGCGTCCATGCGCGCCAGCCAACGGCCGCGGGCGTGCCGGCGGGCGGTTTCGAGCGCGGCGACGATGCCGAGGGGCGGCTGGCCGACGGGGCGGACACGCGGATCCGTGCGTGCCCAGCGTGCCAGTATCGCCGCAGTGGCGTCGGACGATCCGTCGTCCACCGCCACGACTTCGAAGCGCCGGAAGAGCTGCCTGTCGAGGGAGGCGAGCGCGCGTTCGAGCGTCCGCTCGCCGTTGCGGACGGGGAGGAGGACGGAGACGTCGGGGGCGGCGCGGGAGCTCACGGGGGGCCCCTCACTCCCGCTCGTTCCTCGGTGCTAGAAGCCGATCGGCCCGCCCCTCGGAGGCCGCGCGGGGCAGTGGCCATCGCCGATGCCCAGGGACGCGCGGATGCGGCCATCACGTCGCGCCTTTGCCTCGTCCTCGCCCGACCAGCCGAGCTTGGCCTTGCGCACGCCGCCAGGGGTGTAGGCGGCCGCGCGAGCCGATGCGATCGACGCCGGTGTCGCGACCTCCGCGGTGGCGCTCGCGAGCAACAGCGGCGATGCCACCGGGGCGCGGTAGGCGAGCAGCACCGGCGGAGCGGCCGGGGTGGCCCCGCCGAGCGTCGGTGCCGTGGCCGGCGCGCCCGCCGACCGGGCCGCGGCGGCTCCATCGTCCGCAGCGGCCGACGCGGCGGCGTCCGTCGAGACGCGGGGTCGCGTCCGCGACTCCAGGGCGGACTCGACGACGATCAGTCGGAGGGCGCCGTCGTCGGGCGCGAACTCCGGCGGGCGGTCGTCCGGGGCTGGCAACTCCGGCGGCGCGAAGGACACGAGCGCGAACAGGATTCCGTGTGCCAAGATGGAGAGGGCGGCTCCGGCCGCGAACGCCTTGCGGTCGGTGCGGGGGGTCAATCGGGGCATGGCGGCCACCTGTTTCCTGGCCGGAGACGCGCGCGTCCTCGGCGGTTGCTCTCACCGTCCGACACCCGCGGCGAGTCCGGGGTTCCACCGGACGGGGATCCAACCGCGTGCGCTATTGACGAACCAGACCTCCTCGGCGTCCGCGACGGCTTCGAGGGGCACGTCGCCCTCCTCTACCTCGCCCGCTCCGACGAGCTCGCATCGGAGGATGCCCGGCAACAGTCCCGCATCGACCGGAGGCGTGACGAGGCGGCCTGTGAGCCGGACGATCAGGTTGCCTCGCGCGAACTCCGTGGCGTCCCCACGCTCGTTCCAGAGCAGCGGCTCGACGTGCCGTGGCAGGCCCGCCGCCGCCGCCTCGTACCCCCGGCGGTCGTCGGTCTTGTGGTAGAGCCGCGGATCGGAGGAACGGATCGCTCGCGGGGCGGGGGCGGCCACCAACCACCCCGGCTGGTCCAGCGGCCGCGTCCGCACGCCGATGCGGCCGCCGGGGTCCACGGAGACTCGCAGCATCGCCGGACGTCCGCCATGGGCGGCCGCGGCTTCGCTCACGGCGCCGTCCAGATCGGCCGGCCGCACCGGGTGGCCGAGCAGCTCGGCGGAGGCCAGCATGCGGGCGCGGTGGGCGTCCCACCGGACGGCCCGGCCGCCTTCCAGGCGGAGCGTTTCGATGAGGGCGGCGGCCGGCGTCGGCTCGTGCAGGATCGCAGCTTTGGCCATGGCCTCTTCCCACTCCCCGGCCGCGGTGGAGCTCCATGTCACGCCTCCGCCCACGCCGTACGTCATGGCCCCGGATGCGTCCAGGAGAAGCGTGCGTATCGCCACGTTGAACAGACAGTCGCCCCCCGGGCGGAGCACGCCGACGGCGCCGCAATAGGCCTCGCGAGGGCTGTCTTCCAGCCCAGCGATCCCCCCCATTGCCGCGATTTTCGGCGCCCCTGTGACCGACCCGCACGGGAACAGGGCGGACAACACGGCGAGCAGGTCCGCGTCCGCCCGCGCCCGGGCCTCCACGGTCGACGTCATCTGGTGCACTGTCGCGTAGCGCTCCACATCGAAGAGGCGCGAGACCTCCACCGACCCCACCTCCGCGACCCGGCCGAGGTCGTTTCGGAGGAGGTCGACGATCATGAGGTTTTCCGCGCGGTCCTTGGACGATCCGGCGAGCGACCGGGCGCGGTCTTCGTCCTCCGCCGGCCACCGTCCGCGCGGCGCCGTCCCCTTCATGGGGCGCGTGACCAGGCGCGCGCCATCGCGGCGAAAGAACAGCTCCGGCGAGAGAGAGAGCACGTGGTGCTCGGGGAGCCGCACGTACGCGGCGTACGGCGCGGGTGAGCGAGCGAGCAGCGTCTCGTACAGAGCCAGCGGCTGCGCGCCGCCCGAGCCCCGGAGGCGGAAGGTATGGTTGATCTGGTACACGTCGCCGGCGGCGATCGCGGCGCGGATCGCCGCCACCGACCGCCCGTGGGCAGCCCGATCCTGGTCCGCCGCCCAGCCGTCCGGCGGATCGTCGGTGCGGCCGGGGAATGCGGGCAGCCTGGTGGGGCGCTCCGCGCGGGCGGGCGCGTCGTGCACCCCGAACCACGCCAGCGGCGTCCGGCAGCCGTCGCGGACCGCGAGGCAGGGGTCGAACGCGGGGGCCGCTTCGTACGCCAGCACGCCGACGACCCAGGCGCCCCCCCTTGCGGCGTCTTCCGCCGCGCGCACGACGCCGGCGACCTCGTCCACAGAGTCGGCCCGGAGAGCTCGTCGGGGCGACCCGAAGACGAGCCGGCGTCCGAGCCCCTCGAAGTCCACGGTCGCTGCGCGTCGGCTCACGCGGTGTCGGTGTCCTGTCGTTTCGGGAACGGCGACGATGGAGGATCTTGGCGTCGCGCGGGTTCGCACGACAGCCGGGACGGGTCACGGACGGCGGCCGCGGCGCGTTTGGCACGGTAGGGACGAGGCATCCGGGGAACCCGCGCGGGGCGGTTCGGGTGTAGTAGGTTTTCGTGTGACCGTCAGCTCCACGAAAGGTCGGGAATGAAGCACCACGTTGGCGATGTCCGCGGATCCGGGGCGCGCGGGGCGCTTTCCGCCCTGATGCTCCTCGCGTTGCTGGCCACGCCCGGAAGCGCGCAGTCCTCCAACGGCGACGGCGGCATACCCATCCCCCCAGCCGAACCGCCCATCCGGGCGCTCGGAACCGAGCTGCCGCCGGCGGTCCTGGACACCGTCACGCCCGCGCGCCTTTCGGCGGCGTTTCGGGCGGCCGCCGGTCACGCCCTGCCTGCGGTCGTCTACATCGAAACGGAGCGTCGCCCGCAGACGGCCGACGGGCCGCGTGCGATCCGCATCGACCCGAACGAGGACTTCTTCGATCGCCCCGAGTTCCGACGCTTCTTCGACATCCCGGAGCACGAGGAGGACGAGGGCGAGGCGGAAGGAGACGACGCGCCGGGCGGGCAGCCGGCAACGCCCTCCGCCGATCCGAACACCTGGCGGAGGCCCATCCGCGGCGCCGTGGCGACGGGCACCGGGTTCATCATCGAGAAGAGCGGACTGATCCTCACCAACAACCACGTCGTCGATCGCGCCCATTCGGTGGAGGTGCGCCTCCAGGACGGCAGGCGCTACGCCGCCGAGGTGGTGGGCGTCGACGCAAATACCGACGTGGCGCTGCTGCGGCTGCGGGACACCGGCGGGGCGTCGTTCCCGGTAGCCGAGCTCGGCGAATCGCGCGACATCGAGGTCGGCGAGTGGGTCATAGCGCTGGGCAACCCGCTCGGCCTCGATTTCACCGTCACGGCGGGGATCGTGAGCGCCCTCGGCCGGAGCCTGGGCAGCAGCCCCTCGGCGGTGCAGTCGTTCATTCAGACCGACGCGGCGATCAATCCGGGCAACTCCGGGGGGCCGCTGGTGGACTTGCGCGGGCGCGTCGTGGGCATCAACACCGCGATCCAGACCGACGGCAGCGCGCCGCGCTGGTTGGGTTACGGCATGGCCATCCCGATCGACCTGGCGCTGCGTGTCACGGACGACCTGCTCGACTACGGTCACGTCCGCCGGCCGCAACTCGGGGTGACGATAACCGGCGTGCGGGCCGTCGACGCCGAAGCGTACGGCCTGCCGACGATCGCGGGCGCCGTCGTGACCTCCGTTTCTCCCGGCTCGCCTGCCGACCGCGCAGGCCTGCGACCGCGCGACGTCGTCCTCGAGGTCGACGGCGCGTCCGTGATGGACAACACGGCGCTGATCATCACCCTGCTGGAGCGCCGGCCTGGCGACGTGGTGCGCCTGGGGATCTGGCGGGATCGGGCGCGCACCGAGGTCGAGCTCGAACTCGGTGAATTCGCACACGAGGCCGACGCCGAAGCCAGCGAGGACGCCTCCGCCGACATGGAGGCCTCCGACCTCATTCCCGGATTGGGCTTCGCGGCGGTCGACCTGACCAGGCCCCTCCTCGCCCGCCTTCAGTACGAGGACGTCGGGATCGAGGGGGTCATGGTGAGCCGCGTCGCGGACTTCAGCGGCGCCGCCAACGCCAACCTGTTCCCGGGCCTGGTCGTCGTGGACATCAACGGTACGCCCGTGCGCTCGACCGACGAGCTGCGTTCGCTCGCGGCGGATCTGCAGCCGGGCTCGATCGTATCGCTCCTCGTCCGAACCCCGAACGGGGCCCAGGCCATCCTCAACTATGCGATGGACCGTTAGCAGCCCGTTGCAGAACTCCCCCGGACTTCCACCACGGGCTGTCAGGCCCGTGGCGCGGGCGAGGGTCGTCGGGCGTGCCTTCCTCCCGTGGATGCTGCTGGCTGCGTGCGCGGACGGCGGCGAGGGGGCCGCGCCACCGGTGCTGGCGGGCGGCGCGCCTCCGGCCGAGTCAGGGCCGGTCGCCGGAGTGGCCGAGGCACCAGCGGGCCGCGGGGCCTCGGCCACCGCTCGCGACAGTGCGATCGTGGGGGCCACGCTGCGCTGGGCCGCGCAGGAGCGGCTCGATACCGTGCCCATGGGCACCGCGGTCGCGCGCATCGGCCGAGGCTTCGTGGGCAGCCCCTATACCCCGGGCACCCTGGACCCCCCCGGACCCGAGCGGCTCGTCATCAACCTGCGCGAGTTCGACTGCGTGACCTTCGTCGAGACCGTGCTCGCGCTCGCCCGCACGGCGCGTTCAGACGACCCCTCCTTCGACCGCTTCACGCGGGAGGTCCAACGTCTGCGCTATCGCGGAGGCGTGCGGGATGGGTACGTCAGCCGGCTCCACTATTTCAGCGAGTGGTTGCAGGACAACGCGGACCGGGGGCTGCTGGACATCGTGACGCCCGAGCTCGGTGGCGCACGGGACCCGGAGCCGATCGACTTCATGTCGAGCCACGCCGATGCCTACTGGCAGCTGGCGGATGAGGAGGCGCTGCTCGGCATCCGGAGGATCGAGGCACGGCTCTCGGAAACGCCCCGCTTCGTGCTCTCCGAGAACGCGATCGGGGACGCGGAGAGCGGCATCCGGGAGGGCGACGTGATCGCCGCGTCGAGCACGCTGGCCGGCCTGGACGTGGCGCACACCGGGATCGCCGTCACCGTGGACGGGCGGGTGCACCTCATGCACGCCCCGCTCGTGGGGGACAGCGTGCAGGTCAGCGAGGTGCCGCTCGCCGACCGGATCCTGCGCATCGACGCCCAGGACGGGGTGATGGTCGCCCGACCCAACTAGCCGTCCGCAACCCGAGCCTCCACCGCCCCGGACGCCCCGCAGCCGGGACACACCAGCAGCGTGCGCGTTCGCACGTAGGCGACCTCGGGTGGCTTCCGCACCTCCGAGGCCGCCAGATCCGCCCCGCAGCGAGGACACGCGACCGGCTCCCCGTTCCGGAGCGCCTGCTCCAGCCTGCGGGACTCCCCCGCGCTGAACGGCCGACGCGCCTTCAGGAGGCCCACCCCCGCCATCGCGCCGCGTCGCGCGGCGCGTTCTCTGCGGCGGCGGCCTCGGCGAGCCGTGCGGCGGCGGTGGCCGCCGTGTCTCGCAGCCGGCACGTAGAGGCGGCGCTGAACTCCAGCCGGTAACAGGCGGCCCGGGAGCGCGGCCCCGGCGAGGCATCCGCCAGCCGCCGGAGCGCCCGGCACAGCGCGGCGACCGAATCCGGATCGTCGCGGTCGAGGCTCGAGGCGGCGCGCAGGGCGAGCAGGATCGCCTGCCGCAGCCCGCGGCGTTCGCACCGTGCCGCCAGCCGCCGGATGGCGGCGCGTCGGACCCCCGGGCCCTCCGGGCCGTCCAGTAGAGCGGCCGCGGCCGCGGCGAGCGCGCTCTGGACGGCGACCGGCTCGAGCCGGTCGACCGTCGGCAGCTCCAGGTCGCGAAGCGGTCCGAGTGCGGCTCGCGTGTCGTAGCGGGCCTCCCACGGCGACGCGCCGGCCCACGCTCCGTCGCGGGGGCTCTCGCGGACCAGCGGGGCGGGGTTGTCCAGGACGAATCGCGTCATGGCCTCGGTCTCAGGGGTACGTCCGGGCTTCCACGATGCGCCTCCGGCTATCCGCGGGCCATGGCTGGTTGGGACGACTTGGCCGCGCGACTGGCCGGATCTACCTTCCGCGCTCCCGAAGGGAGCAGGGCAGGGCGCGCGGCATGGACGTCGACAGGAGGGAGCCATCCGGAGGCGGGTCGCTGGAAACGCCTAGCCGGCGACGGGTACCGCCGATTCTGATCCTGGTGTCCGCC
This sequence comes from Longimicrobiales bacterium, assembly GCA_035465395.1. GTDB lineage: Bacteria > Gemmatimonadota > Gemmatimonadetes > Longimicrobiales > RSA9 > DATHRK01. Next base: position 39,318 of record DATHRK010000046.1, read on the forward strand.
GTGCTGGTGGACATGATCGGCTTCGGGATCGTGATCCCCCTCCTCCCGTTCTACGCCGAAGAGTTCGGCGCGACGCCGTTCGTCGTCACGCTGCTGATCGCCTCGTACTCGGCGACGCAGCTCCTGGCGACGCCCCTGTGGGGCCGCATGAGCGACCGGCGCGGCCGGCGCCGGCTCTTCATCGCGGGGCTCACCGCTTCCGCGCTGTCGCATCTGCTCTACGGCTTCAGCCACAGCCTGCCGATGCTGTTCCTCTCGCGCATGACGGCAGGCGCCGCGGGCGGAACGATCTCGATCGCGCACGCGATCACAGCGGATACGACGTCGGCCGAGAATCGCGCCCGTGGCCTCGGCTGGATCGGCGCCGCCGCGGGCCTCGGCGTCATGCTGGGGCCGCCCATCGGCGGATACTTCAGCAGCATCTGGGGGCTCGGAGCGCCCGGATTCATCGCCGCCGGGCTCACCGCGCTCAACGCGGTCGCCGCCTACTTCTTCCTGCCCGAGTCGCGCACGCGCTCCGCCGCGGCCGGCTTCGCCTCGGGCGAAGCCGCGACCCTGCGCGGCTGGCTCGCCACCATGACGCGCCACCCCGTGGCGCTGCTGATGGGCGTCTATTTCCTGGCGATCTCATCGTTCAGTGCCCACTTCAGCGTCCTCGCCCTCTACCTCGAACGGATGTTCGCCTTCGACGGCGAGATGGTGGGCTACGTCATGGCGCTGAGCGGCGGGTGCACGGTGATCGTGCGAGGAGGCATCCTGGGGTGGCTGGTCGGCCGCATCGGCGAGGCGAACACCGCCCGCGTGGGCGTGGTCGTCCTCGGGCTCGGCGTCATGGTCGTGCCGCTCATGGAATCGCCCTGGTGGCTCGCCCTGGCCGCTCCCCTCTGGGCGTTCGGGGCGGGGACCCTGTTCCCGGCGCTGGCGACGATGGTGTCGCGCGCGACCGACGAGCATTCGCAGGGCAGCGTGCTGGGCGGCAGCCAGGTGGTGGGGGGCCTGGGTCGGGTGGTGGGGCCGCTCTGGGCGGGCGCGCTGTTCCAGTCCGCCGGCATCGCCATCCCCTTCTGGGTCGGCGTCGGCGCGATCGCCGGCGCGGCCGTCCTGGCGACCGGCCTGCCCCCGGCCTCGCAACTGCGGCAGGGCGTCGCGCCCGCCACGCTCGCGCGCGCCGAAGCCGAGGAGGCCACGAGCGACGCCGTGGTGTGAGCCGGGGCACGCCGGCTACCCGGAAGCCCCCCAGTGAGCCAATCGGGTCGCCACCCGCGCGCCGGCGAAGCGGCTTGCGGGCCCCACCTCCGTCGGCCTATATGCCTGTCGGTTCACACTTCCACGTTTTCCGCGCAGAAGGGCGGGCGATGTTCTTCGTCGGGTTGCTTGTCTGGTTGGTGATCGGAGTGGCTGGTGGCCTGCTCGCGCGCATGCTGTACAGATCACCCGATACGGTCGCCGCGCTCACGGTCACGTTCGGCGTCTTCGGAGCATTCATCGGCGGTATGCTGGGACTCTCGGGCTACGTCCACCACGACGCCAATCCGATGCGGATCGGTGGCCTCATCGGCGCCATCGTCGGCGCCATCGGTTTCGGCCTGATCTACCACGTGGTCCAGCGCAAAGCGGTCTGAGTCGATGGGGGTCGCGTCGCGGGCGGCGTGCCTCGGCGTCGCCGCGGCCTGTGCCGGACTCACCACCCCTCTGGCGGCGCAGAGGACCGCCGATGAGCCGGCCGTCCTCTACCGGGCCGTGCTCCTCCAGGCCGCGCCGGGCCGCCTCCTCGACCTGATCGGGATCCTCCGGGAGCGGTTTCCGGAGGACGATCCCGCTTCGCCGCTCATCCTGCGCCACTCCCAGGGCGACCACTGGGACCTCATGATCCTGGGCCCGGCAGCGGAGCTGGAGGCGGGGCTGTCGAACGCCGCGTTGCCGGACCTCCTCGCCCTCGTTCGCGGGCGCCCGACCGAACCGCCGGAGGCGAGCGACGTGGCGGCCGTGGCGCAGCCGCTCGCAGCCGACTCGCTGGATGCGTTGCTCAGCTGGACCGAGGATCTCTGGGCGTGGGGGGCGCCGGTCGGGACCTTTCGGGAACGATCGCGCGGCGCCGGCTTCTTCCACATCGAGATGTTCGTGGCGCTGGCGGGTCAGCGCGCCGGCCTGATCGAGCAGCGCCGCATGGAGAACGAGTACCTGCGCCGCATCGGGCTCTCGGACAATCTGCTCTGGGTCCGTCACGCGGGGGCCGACTGGGACGCGTTCACCATCGGCTTCTACCGCGACCTCGCGCACTACGCGGAACCGTCGCCGGTGGACCAGGCCATGCGGGACGCGATCACGGTCGAGGTGGGCTTCCCGGAGCCCGGGTCGATCGGGGCGTACCTGCGCCGATTCCTGCTCCGCCACAACGACACGCTGGCGGGGGTAGCCCGCTAGGGCGCCGGGGCGGTCCCGGCCTCGACCCAACGCCGCAGCGCCGGCGCCCCGCCGCGGAACGAGTACGCCTCGAAGCCGGCGCGCTGCATCCGCTCCGCGATCTGCGCGGTGCGCACGCCCTGCTCGCAGTACAGGACGTAGGTCGCATCCCGGTCGAGCTCGCCCAGTCCCCGCTCGAGCTCCCAATCGTCCACCAGACGGGCCCCGTCCAGATGCCAGCGTGCGAAGTCGCTCTCGCTCCTGCAGTCGAGCACTGTCGCCCCCGCCGGGACGTCGGCCGTGAAGAGGTAGGGGGCGACGAGGTCCGTCGCGGTGAGGTCGCGCAAGCCGAGGGTGCGCACCTCCGCCAGCGCAGCCTCCAACACCGCCGGGTCCATCCGCGCCTCCTGGCCGTCCACGGCCTCCACCGTCGCCGCGGTCACCGGCCGCCCCGGGGCGATCGCGCAGTACTCCTTCACGCGCGCCGACAGGTCGGCCGTGCCTATGGTGCGGGCGCGCGCGATGATCTCGTCCTTGTCGAAGCCGATCAGCGGTCGGAAGACGGGGAGCGCGGCGGCCGGCTCGATCGCCCGCAGGTTGGGCAACGTCTGCGACGAGACCTGGCCTACCGCCTCGCCGGTGACCAGGGCCTCATGCCCCGCCGCCAGCCCGGAGGCCGTCCGGTACATCGCGCGCTTGAGCAGGACCTGCCAGTACTTCTCCACGGTCCGCTCGCGGAGGTGATCGACGACGGCTTCGAAGGGCACGACGTGAATGCGGGGCTGCGATCCGTAGCTCCAGCGATCGGCGAGCACCTTCATCACGGCGAGCACGGACCTCTCGTACGCGTCTCCGCCGAGGTTGCAGAAGACGTAGTCGAGGTCCACGCCGCGCTTCAGCATGAGCCAGGCGGCCACGGCGGAGTCGTAGCCGCCCGAGACCAGCGCCAGCGCGCGCCCTTCCACGCCGAGCGGCAACCCCCCGGCGCCGGCGACGCGCGACGAGAAGAAGTGCGCGAGCTCGTCTCGCACCTCGACGCCGACGGTTACGTCGGGGTTGGAGAGGTCGACCTTCGCGTGCGCATCCAGCTCGGCGCCGAGAGCGATCTCGATCTCCTTGGAGCGGAACGCGTGCGTCCCGGACCTCCGCGCCCGGACCGCGAACGTGCGACCACGAACGACGTCGGCGTACAGCTCCGAGCCCGCACGGACGATCTCGTCCAGCTCCGCGGGGACCGTCCGGTCGATGCGCGAGAGCGAACCGATCCCGAAGACGCGCGCGAGGTGACTCGCCGCGTCGGAGGAGTCGGCGCGCACGTGGATCCTGCTCCAACGGTCCTCGATGTCGAACCGCCCCCCCGCGCTCTCCAGGGCATCGCCCACGTTCCGGAGCAACTGCTTGCGGAAGCGCTGTTGGGTGCGGCGAGACTTGATCGAGAACTCTCCGGCAAGCCGGAGGAAGTACCGTTGATCGGTTGCGGGCTCGCTCATCAGACTGCTCCCGGCCGGTCGCTCGTGGCCGCGCCGACGCAGAGAATTCTCGGCAGGAAGCCGGCAACCATGTGCCACGACGAGCCGCCGTCCGGGCTCGCGAACAGGTGGCCTCCCGACGTGCCGCAGTATACCCCGAGAGGATCGGCCGTGTCCGTCGCGAGGCCTTCGCGGAGCACCGTCACGAAGACGTCCTCCTGCGGCAGGCCACGTTCCAAAGCGTGCCAGGACTCTCCGGCGTCGCGCGTCTCGAAGACCCGCAGGCGCCCCTCGGCGACGGTGCGCATGTGGCTCGAGGTTTCGGGAACCACCCACGCGCGATCGGCGTCCGTCGGATGTACCGCGAGCGCGTACCCGTAGTCGGTCGGGAGGCCGGGTGTGATGTCGAGCCACGTGTCGCCGCGGTCGTCGCTCCTGAACGTGCCGCAGTGGTTCTGCTGGTAGAGCCGGCCGGCACGGGCGGGATGCAGCACCAGCTTGTGCACGCACTGACCCGATGGAGGGTGGGCCTCGGGCTGGAAGCAGGCGGGCACGCCGCTGTTGCGGGGCGCCCATGACTCGCCGGAGTCGTCGCTTCGGTAGACGCCGCCCGCGGATATCGCCGCAAACAGCACCTCGGGGTCCTCCCCGTCGACCCAGACGTCGGTCAACGCCAACCCACCCCCCATCGCCTGCCACGTCGAGCGCGTGGGGTGGTCGTTCAATCCGGGCACCGGGTCCCAGGTGCGGCCCGCGTCCGCGGTGACGAAAAGGCCCGCCGGCTGGACTCCGGCATACAGGACCTCGGGGCTGTGGTCGGGGCCCGGAGCAAGCCGCCAGATGGCTGCGAGCGCGCGCTCGTCGCGGTGCACCGGTGCGGCTTCCAGCGTTTCCCAGGTGCGGCCCCCGTCGGCGCTGCGGTGCACGTGACTGCCCCACACTCGGTGGTTGCTCGCGGCCCAAAGGAGCCCGGTCCGGCGGTCGCGAAACGCGTGGTAGATTTCCCTGCCCTCCAGCGCGGGCGCCGAGAGGGCCCAGGCACGTCGGTCGGCGGATCTAGCCAGAAGGAGACCTCGCCGGGTGCCGATCAACAGGAGCGTCGTGGACACGTTAGTTTCTAGCGAAGAGGCGTCTCGGAAACACGAATGTCGAGGTTGGCGACGCATCGGGCAAAGCCGCGGCCACGCGGTGCGGCGCTGGTTGACGCCACGGTTGCCGCTGCCGTCGCGAACGCCCCATCATCGGATCGGTAGATGATGAACGGGACGAGGGATCCACACGCACAGGCGACCGGGATCGGGTCGCAGGAGCTGGCGGACGCGGGTGTCCACCTCGTCCCCGCGGAGGCGGAGCGCGAGCGGCGCCTGTCCAGCGTCAATTACAACGTCGTCACCTACCCCATCTTGCGCCTGACCGGGTTCGGCATCCTCGGCGCGATCGTGGTCCTCCACAACACCGCCGTCCTGGGCCAGGAAGACCTGGCGCCGGTGCTCACCTACGCAATCGTCGCGCTCGTGTACTGCGGGCTGAGCTGGACACTCCTGAAGGCGTTCTACGAGCGTTCGCTCCAGTGGGCGGTGGACCTGGGGGACGTCTTCTTCCTGCTCGACCTGGGACTGATCACCTACGCCATCTACGCTTCGGGAGGGGAGCGCAGCTTGCTGTTCTTCGCGCTCGCCATCCGTGCGGGGGACCAGGTCCACGGCGGCGTATTGCGCACGGTGATCTTCGCCCACGCCGCGGCTCTTTCCTACGCCGTGCTGGTAGGGTGGCTGTATTTCGGAGAGGGCCGGGCGCTGTCGCTCCCGGCGGAGGAAGCGAAGATCCTCTTCGTCTACGCTTCGGGGCTCTGGCTGGCGCTGAGTGCCTGGCCGGCCGAGCGCATCCGCGAGCGAACCCGCGCCGCGGTGAACTTCGCCTCGGAAGTCCTCGCCCGCCTCGAGATCCGGTCTCGTGACCTGGCCGAGCAGACTCGCCAGGCGAGAATCCTGCGGCGGCGGTCGGACGCCGATGCGCGCTCCCGCGCGCTCGCGGCGGCGCGGCTCGGGCGCGAGTTCCGTGGGCCTCTCGCACGCATCGACTCCTCCCTTCAGGGACTCCAATGGAAAGAGGCCGACCGCGAGGCCGTGGCGGACCTGCGCGCCGCGACGGCATCGATCGCGGACCTGACCCGGCGATTCGACGAGATCGCCGAGAGGGGCCGCAGCGGCCCGTCGCTCGGCTCGGTGCCCCTGGGTCCCCTGCTCGACCAGGTGGTCAGCCAGCTGCGCTGGTGGATCGAGGATCGGGAGATCAACTGCGAGGTGCGGGTCGCGGAGTCCGAGCCCGGGGGGCTGCGTGCGCACGCAGACGAGGAGTGGCTGGAGGAGGCATTGTGGAACGTGGCGTGGCTGGTCGTTCGCGGAGCCGCCCGTAACGCCACCGTTGAGATCGCAGCCGGCTCGCGAGACGGCCGCGTTCACGTCACCGTGGAGGACCCGACCGTGCGCCCGTCGGCGCTGACGCGGTCCCAGATCAGCCGGTTGGGCCGGCCCAGTACTAGCGCGAGGGAGTTGGACGCGGATCCTTCGGCGATCGCCTTCCACGAGCCTCACCGCAGCCCGGAGGGTGGGGAGCTGCAGGCCGCTGCCGGACTTCTCGAGAGCATGGGGGGCCGCCTTGCGGCAGAGGCCGGGGTCGATCGGGGACTCGAGATCACGCTGATCCTCGACCCGGCGATCGTATAGCGGGACGGTTCGGCCAGTCGGTCCGGAACCCCGTCGGCGAGCCTTAGAGTGGGCGTCGGCTCAGGCGTTCAGCCGGTCGAGCGTGGTCTCCAGCGCTGCGGCCAGCAGGCCCGTCGCGCCGGCGGCGCGGGCGGCGACCTCGTCGACGCAGTCCACGATCGTCGCATCGACGGCCTCGAAGATCGCCGTCGGAGCCGGGGAGCCGCCGGGCTCCATCAGGAAGCTGAACGCGCGGGCCATCCCGCAGTTGGCCAGGATGTCGGCCAGGACCGTGAAGCGCGCGTCCGCATCCTGGCACACGTCGGTCGCCCCGATGGCCCGTTCCCGGAACGGCTGATTGGCGCCGCAGCCCAGCATTCGCACGCCTGAGGCCTCGAGCCTGGCGAGTCGTGCCGCGTCGAGGGTGGCGGACGCGGCGGCCGCGACGAAAACCGTGCCCGGCTCGTCGTCCAGGCCCCGAGCCTCGCGCGGGGCGGTGCGCGGGTCGTCCTCCGGCAGCAGCTTGGGCTCCCCCCTGGCGATGAGCTCCTCCACCCCCGCCGCGTCGAGGCCGTCCGGGTCGATCAGCTCCCGATGCGCGTCGGAAAGGCCGACGATTCGCGCCCCCGCGCGCGCCAAATAGAGAGCGCAGGAGGCGCCGACGTTGCCGAAGCCCTCCACCCGCACGCGCGCACCGTCGAGCGGCTCGCCGAGCCGCTCGTGCGTGCGCTCGATCGACCGCGCGACGCCGAAACCGGTGATAAGGTCGGCGACGGTGGAGGGGCCGTTCGGCAGGCCGAAGCCCGCGTTCACGGGAGCCTTGACGCCCTCGTCGAGCCGGCCGAGGATCGCGCTGCCGTTCTCCCGACCGTCGAAGTGGCCCCGCACGACCCCCTGTTGCGGGTGCACCAGGCCGACGTCCCTGAAGGAAGGCAGCACATCGGTGACCCCGTCCACGCCCAGGTCGCCGCCGGTGCCCACACACGACCGCAGGTAGGGCGAGATGGCCCTGAACCACCGGCGAAGCACTTCCGGCTTCCTGGGATCGCGGGGGTCGAAATCAATGCCGGACTTGGCTCCGCCGATCGCCGGGCCGGTGAAAGTGAATTTCAGTTCCATGGCCTTCGCGAGGAAGACGACTTCGGACTCTTTCAACCCCGCGCGCATGCGCGTCCCGCCCCCGGCGGCTCCGCCGCGGAGGGAGTTCACGACGAGCCAACCCTGGGCCTCCGTTTCGCTGTCGCGCCACCGCACGACGAGCTCGGGCGGAATGTGCAGGAAGCGCGCGTAGCGGTCCCACAGGTCGGGACTGGTCATGCGCCCTCTCCGGCGTCGTGCCCCGACCCGCCCCGGACGACGGGCTCGACCAACACGTCCATCACGCCCCCGCACACGGCGGGGCTCAAGGAGGTGACGTCGTCGGTGAGGTCGACGCGGACGACCCGGGGGCGCCCGCTGGCGATGACCGCGCGGGCCGCGCTCAGGACGTCGGCCTCGCCGCAGCCGCCGCCGATCGTACCAACGGTTGCCCCGGAGGCCTCGATCAGCATGCTGGCGCCCGCCGAGCGCGGCGTGGACCCGCGGACGCGGACGACCGTAGCCAGCGCGCTGGGCGCCCGCTCCGTCTCGACGCGGATCACCGCTCGCAGGAGTTCTTCGTTCGGTTCCATGAGGACTTCCCGTTACCCCGCCGAATCGCTGGGGTGCGCGCCGTCGTCGTCGCGGCTCGGACCTGAAGCGGCCGGCGAGCCGGCGGCTTCCCCGCTCGCCGCGGCCTGCAAGCGATCGAGCACGCGCTCGCGGTCGCGCAACGCGCCCGGCGGCGTCGTTCCTCGCCGGACCGCGATCAGCTCCGCGGCGATGGCGACCGCGATCTCAGCCGGCGTCTCGGCGCCGATGTCCAGCCCGATCGGCGCATGCAGCCGCGCGATCTCGGCGTCCGGCACGCCGGCACCGCGCAGCGCGAGAAACGCCGCCCGCACACGGCGCCGGCTCCCGATCAGACCCACGTACGCGGGCCGCGCCCGCTCCGCAAGCACCCGTCGCAGGCAGTCCAGGTCGTGCTCGTGGCCGCGCGTCACCAGGACGAGGTACGTGGAGGCGCTCATCTCGATGCCTTCGAACGCCTCGGCGAAGTCCACCAGCCGCGTCTCCACCCCAGGGGCGAAGCGAGCCGGCTCGACGAACTCCGGGCGGTCGTCCATGACCAACACACGAAAGTCGAGCGCGTCGCCCAGCGCGGCCAGTTCCACCGCGATGTGGCCGCCCCCCGCGATCACCAGGCGGTCCGTTGGCCGGTACCCCTGCGCGAACAGCAGGCCTCCTCCGGGAAGCGGCTGTGTCTCGACGCCCCCGGAAGCCAGGGCGCGTCGGCCCAGAGCCGCTCCTGCGCGATCGAGAGCGGTGGACCCGAGGGTGCCTTCCGTGTCGCCGGAGCGCACGATCAACCCGTCGGAGGACTCCGGCCCCTCCGCGTCCTCCACGTGGCGTACGAAAGCGATCGGCTCGCCCCCGCCGAGTGCCTCCAGCGCTTCGCGGGCCATCGCTGCGAGAGGGTGGACATCGGATCGCGTCATTCCGGAAGGTAGCGTGCGTCGACGCGGTCGCGAGGGTCCGACGGTGCTTGTTGGCCGTGCCCGGCTCCCCTACAGTTCGCCATGGCCTCCATCGTTTCGCTGCGGGTGAACGGTCGCACCTACGAGGTCGCCGTTCCCGCCCACCATACCCTTCTCGAGACGCTCCGCTACGCGCTCGGGCTGACTGGCTCCAAACAGGGCTGCGACAAGGGCGACTGCGGCGCGTGCACGGTCCTGCTCGACGGCACTCCGGTGTTGAGTTGCATCACACCGGTATGGGAAGCGGAGGGGGCCGACGTGCGAACGGTGGAGGGGCTGGCGGGGGTCGGCGAGCCCCACCCGCTCCAGGCGGCCTTCGACGAATTCGGCGCGGCTCAGTGCGGCTTCTGCACGCCGGGCATCCTGATGTCGGCGGCGGCCCTGCTGGAACGCAATCCGACCCCGTCCCTCCAGGACATCCGCGAGGCCCTGTCCGGCAATCTGTGCCGCTGCACGGGCTACACCAAGATCTACGAGGCGGTGGAAAAGGCGGCGGCCGAACTGGCGCCGCGCGACCCATAACAGGTCGCTGAAGAAGGGGAGTGCGGCTCCATGACGGAACGGGCCTTCATCGAGCGTTCGCGCGAGTACCTGACGGGCGAGTACCTGCCCAAGATCCGCGCGGCGGTGCTGCCGCTGGACGAAGAGGCTGTCTGGTGGCGCCCGAACGACGCGTCCAACAGCATCGGCAACCTGGTGCTGCACCTGGCCGGCAACGTCCGGCAATGGATCGCGCACGGCGTGGGCCGGGAAGAGGACGTTCGCGACCGCCCCGCCGAGTTCGACGCCCGGGAAGGCGCCGACGCGGAACAGCTCCTGGAGACGCTGGACGCGGCGCTGGCGGCGGCCGACGGCGTGCTCGCCGCTCTGCCTCCGGAAGCGCTGCACGAGCGTCGCACGATCCAGGGGATGGACGTGAGCGTGCTCGACGCGATCTACCACGTCGTCGAGCACTTCGCGGGTCACACCTATCAGATCATCTGGATCGCCAAGGCGCGGACCGGGCGCGACCTCGGCTTCTGGAAGGTGGACGGGGGGACAGCGACCCCGGCCTGGTAGCCAGGGCGGCGGTCCCCCGGACGACCGCCGCCACGGTCCGCAGACCCCGGCTGCTAGCGGCGGCGGAACGGCCGGTCGGTGGCCCGCGCGTCCAGATCGAGCTCGAAGGTCTCGCCGTCGACGGTGAGCTCGGCGAACTGCGTCCCGTCGAAGGTGATGGTCACAGTCCGCGAACGGGTGCGCTCGCCGTCCGGTCCGACCCAGGTCGCTTCGATCGAATGGGTCACCGTGCCCGACAGCGGCCAGGGGTGCTCCGAGCGCGGCAGCCCGACCACGACGTCCTCCATCAGGCTCGATGCGTTCATGTCGTAGCTGCGGTCCCCGTCGGCGTCGGAGTGGCGGCTGCGGCTGACGGCCGTCTCGCCCGCGCCGTTCCACGTGCGGGTCGTCTCCTCACCCTCGAGCCCCGAGATCGCGAACTCCCGGTGGTGGTCGAAGCTGGCCTCCCATCCGTCCCGGGACGCGTCGCGGGAGGCGTCGACCTCGATGGTGATGACGTCCGTCGTGAGCGGGTCGTAGCCGTCCTGCTCCTCACCATCCGCGTCGAAGTAGCGCACCGTGCGCGAGAACTCGCCCGTCCACGTCCGGTCTCCGCCGGGCACACCGCGCAGGGCGCCGATGTCTTCCATCGTTTGATCGGCGGCCACCAACGCGATATCGGCGTCCAGAGCATCGGCGCTGTCGGGAACCGACGGATCATCGGCGCAGCCCGCCGCCACGGCCGCGCACACCAGAGCGGTCAGGGTCTTTCGCATCGTTCCTCCTCGTTTTTGGGCCGGGCGGAGAGGGGCCCGAGCGATCTTCTGCGCATCTGGACGGCTCGCCTTCCAGGGACGTTAAACGGTCAGCTGGGGGATGGGACGCTCACCGACCGTCTCACGCCCACGATGGTGCTGCCCGCGGAGTAGACCGGCTACGCAAGCACTCGGGGTCGATCACCTCTCGGTGGTCGGCCCCGGGGCGGCGTTCGGAGGCGCCGCCCTCTGTCCTCGAAGGGGCCTGCCGGTGCATGTTCCCGGCATGCCTGGCCCCTACTTCACCCAGCGCACGTTCGCGTTCCTGCGCGACCTCGGCCAGAACAACGACCGCGCATGGTTCGCGGACAACAAAGACCGCTACGAGCGCGACGTACGGGAGCCGGCGCTGGCATTCATCGTCGACTTCGCGCCGCGCCTCAAGAAGATCAGTCCGCACTTTCGCGCCGACCCGCGCAAGGCCGGCGGATCGCTGTTTCGCATCCACAGGGACACGCGCTTCGCGAAGGACAAGTCGCCGTACAAGACCAATACCGGGATCCAGTTCCGCCACGAGGCCGGCAAGGACGCCCATGCGCCGGGGTTCTACCTGCATATCGAGCCCGGTGCGGCCTTCATGGCCCTCGGCGCCTGGCACCCGGACTCGGCGACGCTGCGGGCGATCCGGGACGCGATCGTCGAGAACCCGCGCGCCTGGGCGGCCGCGACCGAACGGGGATCGTTCCCCGAGGTGTTCACCCTCGCGGGCGATTCCCTGGTGCGCGGCCCTCGGGGCTACGACCCCGAGCATCCCCGGATCGAGGACCTGAAGCGCAAGGACTTCGTCGGCGTCACGGAGCTCACCAAGAAGCGGCTGACGGCTCCCGACTTCCTCGATGACTTCGAGGGCTTGTGCCGCTCGGGCGCGCCGCTGGTGCGTTGGCTGTGCCGGGCCACCGGACACCCCTTCTGAGCGGGGCCTCCCGCTGGCCCGACCACTTCTCCGGCGCCGCAGCGCGCTACGAGCGCTACCGGCCACGCTATCCCGAGGCCCTGTTCGACCTGCTCGCCGATGTCGCCCCGCGGCGATCGGTCGTCTGGGATTGCGCCACCGGGAACGGCCAGGCCGCGTTGGCGCTGGCGCGGCGCTTCGAGCAGGTCCGCGCCACCGACGCGAGCGAGGCGCAGCTCGGGCGTGCGCCCCGGCGGCCGCGCATCTCCTACGTCTCCGCGACCGCGGAAGCGACGCCGTTCGGAGCGCGGTCGTTCGACCTGATCACGGTCGCGCAGGCGGCCCACTGGTTCGACCTGGAGGCCTTCTACCGAGAGGCGCGACGCGTCGCCGCGGAGGGCGCCGTGATCGCGCTCTGGACGTACGGCCTCTGCGAGGTCTCCCCCGCAGTGGACGACGCCGTCGGCTCCTTCTACCGGGACGTCGTCGGTCCCTACTGGCCGCCACAACGCCGGTGGGTCGACCAGGGCTACCGGAACCTCCCGTTCCCATTCGACGAGTTGCGTATGCAGCCTCCGGAGATGTCCCACGTCTGGTCGGCGGAGGATCTGCTCGGCTACGCGAGCACCTGGTCGGCGGTCAAGCGTTTCCGAAAGGCGACCGGCGAGGATCCCGTGGAGACGGCTCTGCGACCCGCGCTGGCCCGGTCGTGGCCCGCCGGCGAGAGCCGCGAGGTCCGCTGGCCGCTGGGCCTGCGCGCCGGCCGGGTGAGGTGAGGCGCCCGGGGAACATCCCGGGGTACTGAAACGCGGCGTCGGCCTGCGGGCCGGCACCCAGGGGTGCCCCCACCCGGGGCGTCCCGTCCCGTTCCACGCGGAGCGTCAGAGCATGTTTCGCATCGCAACGTACCTCGCACCCAGCGGCATCCACGGCATCGGAGTATTCGCAGCGGAGAGGGTGCCCGCCGGGACCACCATCTGGGAATTCACCGAGGGCGTCGACTGGCGCATCGAAGCGTCCGATCTGGCCGCGTTCCCGGAACCCTACCAGGCGAAGCTCCGGCATTACTGCTATCGTGAGCCCGATGGGAGCTACGTCCTGTGCGGGGACAACGCGAAGTTCATGAACCACGCGGACGCGCCCAACTGCGACGATCCGGAAGGCCCCCACACGGTCGCCAACCGGGACATCGAGCGTGGTGAGGAGCTCACCTGCGACTACCGGACGTTCGACGCGGATTCGACGGCGGTAGGGGGTCCGGCTCTCGCCCGGGCGGGTGCTTGAACGACCTGCCGACAACTCCGAGGGACACCATGACGAACCTGGGGCGAGGCAGCGTCGCCGCGGTTTGCCTCCTCGCCACGCTCCTCGCGTGTAGGGGGTCGGAGCGCCTTACCTCGCGCATCGAGCGTGGTCCGCCGCCCCCGGCCGGACCCACGCTCGCCCTCCAATCCAGCGGCACCGATGTGCTGCTCCAGGCGGTCAGCCCCGCCAGCGCGGACGTGGTCTGGGTGAGCGGCCATGGCGCCACCTGGACGCGCACCACCGACGGCGGTCGCACGTGGATCCCCGGGACCGTGTCGGACGCGCCCGCCGATCTCCAGTTCCGGGACGTCCACGCGTTCGGGCCGGACGTAGCCGTGCTCATGAGTGCCGGCCCGGGGGACCAGTCACGCATCTACCGCACGGAGGATGGGGGGCAGACCTGGAGCCTGCGCTGGACGAACGACGAGCCGGATGGGTTCTACGACTGCATCGATTTCTGGGACGATCGTCGCGGCGTCGCCTACGGAGACGCCGTCGGCGGCGGCTTGCGCATCCTGCGCACCGACGATGGCGGCCGGTCCTGGGAGCGCCTGGCGGACGCCGATCTCCCTTCGGCCCGTGAAGGGGAGGGGGGCTTCGCGGCGAGCGGAACGTGCGTCCGGACCGGCCCGAACGGACTCGGCTGGATCGCGGCGGGCAACGCGGAAGGCGCGCGCGTCTTCAGGACCGAGGACTACGGGGAGACGTGGGCTGCGCACGAGGTGCCAGTGGTCTCGGGTAGCGGGGCGGGGCTGACTTCGATCGCCATGTCGGATCGCGATAGCGGACTGGCCTTCGGCGGCGATCTCGCGATCCGGGAAGGACATACGGACAACATCGCGCGTACGACGGACGGTGGGCGGACCTGGCGGTTGGCCGCGCGACCCTCGCTCGCCGGGGCCATCTACGGGGGGGCCGCGGTGCCGGGACGGGAGGGGGCGTACGTGGTCGTCGGGCCCGGCGGCGCGGACGTCACGACGGACGGGGGCGCGACGTGGGAGCCCCTGGACACGTCCGCCTGGTGGGGGGTCGGCGCGCACGGCCCGGATGCGATCTGGCTCGCGGGTCTCGACGGTCGAATCGCCCGTGTCGGCCTTCCGTAGCGGGCCCTCGAATTTCCCGCCTGTCCGCGCCACGCTTGAGCAAACACGCTTCGCGACGTACTGTGTCCTCCAACTCCCGGCGTAGCGCGGGCCATCCGGACGCCAGGACAATGTCCGGAGCCGCATGCCGGCGTACCAGAACCCCACCAAAGGAGAGGGCCCGGTGACCAAGGATCAGTTCGCTGAGAAGCTGGCCAAGAAAGCCGACATCTCGAAGGCGAAGGCGAAGGACGTCATCGACAACATCTTCTCGACAGAGCCGCGCGAAGGCATCATCGCGACCGAGCTCGACGCGGGGCGTGACTTCACGATCACGGGCTTCGGGACCTTCGGCACGCGCCATCGCAAGGCGCGTCAGGGTCGCAACCCCCAGACCGGGCAGACGATCCAGATTCCGTCGATGACGGTACCGACGTTCCGCGCCGGCCGCGGTCTCAAGGAGCGCGTTCGTACCTGACCCGTCCGGTCCGGCCCTCGAAGCGTCCGCCGCGCCGGGCCCGGCGGCGGACGCCTCGACCCGGCGAGGCGGAGCGACCCGGGGCCCGCATCCGGGTCGATGTCATTCTCCCATCGCCTTACGGCGCACCCGCTCCACGCGTCTGCCGTGGAGCGGCAGACCACCGGTAGCGTCATGTAGACCCAGCCCGGTATCCCTGCCCAGCGCTCGGGCAGCGACAGAGCGAGAATGCGCAGACGACCATGAGTGATGCTGAAAGCGGATCCTCGAAGGGCGACGGCGTCGCGACACTGGCGGGAGGCTGCTTCTGGTGCCTCGAGGCGGCCTACACCGAAATCGCGGGGGTGCTGGACGTCCGCTCGGGATACATCGGCGGCCACCACCCCAAGCCATCCTACGAGCTGGTCTGCACGGGCTCGACCGGTCACGCCGAAGCCGTTCGGATCACCTTCGATCCGGCGGTCGTGGCCTATCGCGACCTTCTCGAGATCTTCTTCACGATCCACGACCCCACGACGCTCAACCGCCAGGGGGCCGACGTCGGGACGCAGTATCGATCGGCGATCTTCTACCACGACGACGCGCAGCGGGAGACCGCGGAGGCCGTGATCGCGGAGCTGGAAGCCGACGGGACCTGGCGCGGCATCGTCACTGAGGTGCTGCCGGCGCCGGAGTTCCACGCGGCGGAGGCGTACCACCACCGCTACTACGAGCGGAACCCCACCCAGGGCTACTGCCAGGCCGTGATCTCCCCGAAGCTGAGCAAGCTGCGGGCGAAGCACGCCCACCGTCTGAAGGCTTCGGCGAGCGGGACCGCTTGAGCACGGCCGGCGTCGCGCCGGCGTCGTCCGTCGACCCCCGGGCCAGCTTCGGAACGAAAGCTGCCTCCCTCGCTGGCAGTGACTCTCCGGCACAGGAGGCAGCGTGAGCACGGCCACTCGATCGTTCGACCCCGAAATCACCCCTCGCCCGGGCGGCGACTGGATCGAGACGCTCGCGCGGGCCGGCTACGCTGCCAAGGGCATGGTCTACCTGCTCGTCGGCGTGCTGGCAGCACAGGCGGCGTTCGGATCCGGCGACCCCGAGGGGTCCGCCGGGGCGCTCCGCACGCTGGTCGACGAACCTCTCGGCCAGGCGTTCCTGGCGGTGATCGCGCTCGGGCTGGTCGGCTACGTGGTATGGCGTGTTGTCGCCGCCGTTCGCGACCCCGAGCGTCGCGGCACCGGCCCCCGCGTGTTCTTCGCCGTCTCGGCGCTGGTGTACGGGCTCCTCGCCGTGGAGGCCGTGCGACTCGCGGTGGGGAGCGGCGGCGCCGCCGGATCGGATCACTGGATCGAGCGACTCGTCGCCCGTCCGTATGGGCTGCTCCTGCTGGGTCTCGCCGGCGCCCTCCTCGCCGGCTACGGGCTGTACCGGCTCTATCAGGCGTGGCGTGTGGACCTGGACGACCGGCTGGACCTTTCCGCGTTCGGGCCCGAAGCGGCCCGGGCCGTGGTCCTGTTGGGGCGGTTCGGCTACGCTGCCCGCGGCGCCGTGTTCGCGCTGATGGGAGGCCTCGCGGTCATGGCTGCCGTGACGGCAAACCCCGAACAGGCGGAGCCGATGGGCGGCCTCCTCGAGAGCCTGGAGGGCCGGCCGTGGATCCTGGGCACGCTGGCGGCGGGATTCATCGCGTACGCTCTCTACAACTTCGTGCGCGCAGGGTATCGGCGCATCCGCACCGGCTCTTCGGCTGGGGCAGCGTCGTACGGTTGAAGGTGGCCCGCGGGTGGGCGAGATTGGGCGTTCTCGCTGACCCGAACCGTAGAGGCACATGATCCGCACCAGCGTTGCCGTCCTTCTCCTCTCGGCAGCCGCCGCGCCGAGTGTTCTCCAGGCTCAGGACGATCCGGACGCGCGCGTCGACCGCATCGTGTTCCGGCCGGATTCCGTCGTCCTCAGCGTGGGCGAGCAGCGTCCGCTCGAGGTCGTCGCTCTGGATGCGGATGGCAATCCGATCCCCGACGCGGACCTGACGGCCTCCGTACAGAGCGCGGAGATCACCTACGACCGCGTCAACGGGATCGTCACGGGCGTCTCGATCGGCCGCTCGCGCATCTCCGCCCGCGTGCGCCGCCAGGCCAGCGGACCGATCGGGTTCGACGACGTGCGCGCCGCGGCGACCGTCGTCGTGGAGCCGGCGCGGGTCGACGCGGTCGCCGTACAGGAGCTGCCCGACCTGTATGCGGGAGCCGTCTACCGTCCGGAGGCGACGGCCACGGCGGCGGGCGAGCCGAGGCCAGACGCCCCGCTGCGCTGGGCCGGCGGCGATCCGTCCGTGGCCGTCGCGAGCGCCACCGGCGAGATCCTGGCGCGGGGCCCCGGCAGCACCGAGCTCACGGTCTCCAGCGGTTCGGCCACATCCACGGTACCCATCACCGTGGTCGCCAACCCGGTGGCACGGCTCGACGGCACCACGGCGCTGAACGGACGCGTCGGCGATCCGCTGCCGCTGGTCGTGCGGGCGGCCGACGCGGACGACCGGACGGTGGCCGACGTACCCGTCGAGTGGAGCTGGACGGGATCCCCCGGTGCGGCGAGCGACGCCCTCCTGATCGAGCGTGTGGGGCCCGCGAGCGCCCGCGTGGTCGCCAACGATCCGGGGGCCTATCGCATCACCGCGACGGTCGGGGCAGCGCGCAGGGACATCTCGTTCGAGGCCGGCCCGCGGTCCGGCCGACGCCCCATCCGGCGGATCGCGCACGGCAACGTGCCCACGGGTCAGTCGACGACCGACCTGTGGGTCTTCGAGGGCCAGGACGGCCGCGACTACGTCTACACGGGCACGTACTCCGGAAACCTCCTGTACGCGTGGGACGTGACCGACGCCGCCAGCCCCACGATCACGGACTCGGTCCGCATCGACGGCCGCCGGGTGAACGACGTCAAGGTGAACGCCGATCGCTCGCTCGCCGTCATCACGAGCGAGCACGCCGCTGACCGGCGCAACGGCATCACCGTGGTCGACATCACCGATCCGGCGCACCCCGTGAAGGTCTCGCACTACGCGGAGGGCCTGTCGGGCGGAGTGCACAACACGTGGATCGAAGGCGACCTGGTGTACGCGATCCACTACGGCACGCGCGCGCTGCACATCATCGACATCTCGGATCCGGAGACGCCCGCTGAGGTGGGCCGGTGGCAGCTCCCCAACGAGGACCGGTTCCTCCACGACGTGATGGTCGAGGACGGGCTCGCGTACCTGAGCTACTGGGACGACGGCGTCGTGATCCTGGACGTGGGCGCGGGCATCACCGGGGGCACGCCGACCGAGCCGCGTCTGGTCTCGCAGTACGCCTACCGCTTCGAGGTCGGCCCCGAGGTGTACGGCAACACCCACCATGCGATCCGCTACGGAGACTACGTGTTCGCGGGCGACGAGATCTTCGGCTGCGCGGAGTGCCTGAACGGGCCGCGGGGCTACATTCACGTGATCGACGTGAGCGACATCGAGAACCCGCGGGAGGTCGCCTTCTACAAGGTGCCCGAGGCGGGCTCGCACAACATGTGGGCCGAGGACGACAAGCTCCACATCGGCTACTACCAGGCGGGGCTGCGGGTGGTGGACATCTCGGGCGAGCTGATGGGCGACCTGTATCGGCAGGGCCGCGAGATCGGATGGTTCATGACCGAGGACGCCACCGGCACCCAGCCGTTCGCAACCAACACCTGGGGTGCGCAGCCGTACAAGGGGAAGATCTTCGCATCGGACGGCGCGTCGGGGTTGTGGGTGGTCGAGATGGCCGAGCCTGCGGACCTCTTCCCGTAAGTTTTCGATTTCGTGCGGCGGGACCCCCGCTTTCGGGCGATGTCGAGGGCATGGGACTGTCGTAGGATTCCGGCTTCCCGTAGCAGCTCCGCTGCGTCCCGGCGCCTGCGCCAGGTCTCGTTGCGTCGCGTGCGCACGACCGCGCACATTGTCGCCCTACCCGCCCCGAATATCGGAGCTGTTGGCATGACCTCTTTCGAACGAGCCTCCCGGCCCCGCGACCGCGGCGTCCGGACGGCCCCGGCGCCGCCCAGCGGGCGGCGCAGCCTCGCCGTGACGCTGCTGTCTATCGGTGGCCTGGCCAGCGCCGGACCGGTGGCCGCACAGCACGCCGACGCCGAGGACCCCGTGCGGGCCGAGGTGCTGGCGGCCGCGCAGGCGCTCTTCGACGCGATGGCCGACCGCGACTCGGCGGCCGTCGCGGACATCCTGCTCCCGGAGGGGGGCTTCTACGCCGTCGGCACCGCGGACGGAACGCCGGTCCACAGCTACATTCCGCACGCCGAATTCGCCCCGATGGTGGCCCGGGCGGAGGCCCCGCTGATCGAGCGGATGTGGGACGCGGAGGTGATCGTTCGCGACCCCATCGCGATGGTGTGGACGCCCTACGACTTCCACTTCGGGGACACCTTCAGCCACTGCGGCGTGGATGCCTTCAGCCTGGTGCGGACCGCGGAAGGTTGGAAGGTTGCGGGCATCATCTTCACCCGAGAAACCGAAGATTGTCCGGAGAACCCGGCCGGTCCCGTCGACGGCTCCTGATCCGCACCTCGCTTCCGGCATGACCGACCGACGCAGGTCTCCATCGCCTGACCACGCGTGAGCGCGAAACCCTCGTTCCTCCAGGAGCTCAAGCGCCGCAAGGTGATCCGGGCGGGGCTCGTCTACGGGGCCGTCGCCTGGGCGGTCGTCCAGGCCGCGGACGTGTTCGTGCCGGCGCTCGGCCTCCCCGAGTGGGTGCTCACCGCGATCGCGCTCGTATCCCTGTTGGGCCTGCCTCTCGCGCTCGCGCTGGCCTGGGCCTTCGACCTTCGCGAGGGCGGGATCGAGCGAACGCCGGCCGCTCCGGATGTGGCAGGCCCGGCGGCGGCCGGGCCCCCTCCTGGCGGGGACGCCGCGGAGGGCTCGCCGGCGTGGATATCCGGGCGCGCCGTGGGCGCGGTGGCCGTGGCGCTCGCGATCGGCGTCTCGGTCGGCTGGCTCGCGGGCCGCGCGCCCGCCGAGGCCGGGCGCGCCTCGGAGGAGGACCGGCCCTCGATCGCCGTCCTACCGTTCACGAACCTGGCCCTGGATCCCGAGGCGGCGCCGTTCGTGGAAGGCCTCCACGACGATCTCCTGACGCAGCTCTCCCGGCTGGAACGCCTGCGGGTCATCTCGCGCACCTCGGTCCAGGAGTACCGGGACACCGAGAAGACCATCCCCGCCATCGCCGCCGAGCTGGGGGTGGGCCACGTGCTCGAGGGCGGCGTCCAGCGCGACGGCGGCCGGGTCCGCCTCAACGTGCAGCTGATCGACGGCCGGACCGACGAGCACCTGTGGGCGGAGACGTTCGACCGGGACCTGTCGATGGGCGGGGTGTTCGAGATCCAGAGCGAGCTCGCGGCGAGGATCGCGGGATCCCTCGCGGACGCCCTCAGCCCGGCGCAGGTCGGCGAGATGGCCACGGACCGCGGCACCGACGACCTGGCGGCGTGGGAGGAATTCCAGCGCGGACAGATGCTGTTCCGCCGCAGCCTCGTGGCCGACGACGTGGATCGCGCCACCGAGGCGTTCCGCGCGGCGGTACGCCTGGATCCCGAGTACCTCGACGCGTGGGCGGCTCTGGCGATCGCCGAGGCGACGGAGGCCTGGGAGTGGGGACGGGGTCAGCGGCTGGCTCGCGCGGAAGAAGCCGTGGCCCGTGCCCGAGCCCTCGACCCGAACCACTACCTCACGCACCTCGCCGCGGGCTACATCCGCTACTACGGGTATCGCGACTACGACGCCGCGCTGGAGGAATTCCGCACCGCAGAGCGGCTGCGGCCCGGGGATCCCGAGGTGCTCCAACCGATGGGCTGGGTGCTGCGCCGGCTGGGACGGTGGGGCGAGGCGCTGGACGCCTTCGAGGCAGCTTTCGAGCGGGACCCGCGCCACTTCGAGCTGGTGTGGACCAGCCTGGGCGTCACGAACCTGTTCTGGGGAGATACGGCCGCCGCTCGACGGTACCTGGACCTGGCGGAGGACATCGACCCCGGGTTCGCGGGCGTGTACTCCATCAAGGCGCACGCCGCTCTGCGTGGGGGCCGCGGGGTCCCCGGTATGGAGCGGGAACTCCGGCGCGTGCCCGACGCGGCCACGCGCCGGGCCGCGGTGTACGACTTGGAGGTCGTGGGCCGAGCGGTTGCGGACCGATTCGAGGATGATCTGCTCGCCGCGCTGCGGGGGCCGGTGCCCACGCCCGACGGCCTGTTCGGCTTGATCGAGGCCACATCACGGCTGTCGCTGAGCCCCGAGGACTCGGCCCGTCGGGCCGCCGTCCTCGCCGTGGCGGACTCCCTTTCCCGCTACACCGGCAACTGGTCGTATCAATTGACGCTCACCCTGGCCGCCGCGCTCGAGCGCGTACGACGCGGGGCGGGGCCGGGCGCCCTGGCCGACCTGGACCGGGCCGTCGACGCATTCGCGGCGCAGGGCGATGCCATGGAACTCCAGAGGATCCGCTACAACCAAGCCGCCGCCCACGCGATCGCGGGCGACGCGGACACCGCTCTCCGCATCCTCGACGAGGTCATCGTTCCCGGCGAGCGCTTCTCCCCGCTGGAGCTGCGCGTCGACCCGATCTGGGACCCCATCCGGGACGATCCCCGGTTCCGGGCCATCGCGGCGCGGGGGGGCGGCGGGTGAGCGAGCGGCCGTCGTTCCTCGACGAACTCAAGCGCCGCAAGGTCGTGCGGGTGGCGCTGGTCTACGGTGCCACGGTGTTCGCGGTGCTCCAGGCGGCCGACATCATCGTTCCGCGCCTGCAGCTGCCCGACTGGACGATCACGCTCCTGCTGGTGATCGCCCTGCTGGGGTTCCCGATCGCGCTCGTGCTGGCGTGGGCGTTCGACCTGACGCCGGAAGGGGTGCGAGCCGACACGATGTCCGTGGCCGGCAGCGTGGACGATGGGTCCGGTCCGGGAGCCGTCCCGGGGCGCGGCCCTTCCCAGAGGCGCGCGGAGCCACGCACGGCGTGGGTGGGCCGCCGTACGCTGCTGGCTGCCGGGGTCATGATCGCCCTCGGCCTGGCTCTCGGCGCGGGCTGGTTCGCCGGATCCTCGATGGCCGGCGGGAGGGAAGGCGACGTTGCCGGCGCTGCGGCGGACGACGGTCGGCCGTCGATCGCGGTCCTTCCGTTCGACAATATCTCCCGGGAGGCCGACACGGAGCCGTTCGTCGAGGGCCTGCACGACGACGTCCTGACCCAGCTCTCACGCATCGAACGGCTCCGCGTGATCTCCCGTACCTCCGTCCAGGAGTACCGCGACACGGAGCGGCCGATCCCCGAGATCGCGTCGGAGTTGGGCGTCGGCCACGTGCTGGAGGGAGGCGTGCAGCGTGACGGCGGCCGCGTCCGCCTCAACGTGCAGCTCATCGACGGTCGAACCGACGAGCACGTGTGGGCGCAGACGTTCGACCGGGATCTGACGATCGGGGGCGTGTTCGAGATCCAGAGCGAGCTGGCCGCCGGGATCGCCGGAGCGCTCGCGAACGCCCTCAGTCCCGAGCAAATGAACGCGCTGGCCACCTCGCGCGGCACCGACGACCTCGCGGCGTGGGAAGAGTTCCAGCGGGGCATGGCGTTCTTTCGGCGCAGCCTCGTGAGCGACGACGTGGACAGGGCGACCGCCGCATTCCGCGCGGCAACGCGGCTGGACCCGCGGTATCTGGACGCCTGGGCGAGGCTCGCGATCGCCGAGGCTACCATGTCCTGGGAGTTCGGGCGCAGGGAACGGTTGCCGCGCGCGGAGGAAGCCGCGGAACGCGCCCGCGAGATCGACCCGGACCACTATCTTACGCATCTGGCGGACGGCTACGTCCGGTACTACGGTCACCGGGACTACGACGGCGCGCTGCGCGCACTCGGCCGGGCCGAGAGGCTGCGGCCGGGAGATCCGGAGGTGTTGCAGCCGATCGGCTGGGTCCTGCGGAGGCAGGGCCGCTGGCAGGAGGCCATCGCCGCCTTCGAACAGGCCGAGCTGCGCGACCCCCGGCACTTCGAGCTGGTGTTCACCAGTCTCGGTGTCACGAAGCTGCTCTACGGCGACGCGGAAGAGGGGCGCCGCCATCTGGATCTGGCCGCCGAGATCGATCCACGATACGGCGGTACGTACGCGTGGCGTGCTCTGGACGTGTTGAAGCGGACGGGCGACGTCGGGGCCGCCGCGGCGGAGATACGGCGTGCACCGGATGAACGGGTCGTCGCGATGGCCCTCGGGTTCCTGGCCGTCGTCGGAAGGTCGCTGGCCCCTCAGTTCCGGGATGAGCTGCTCGGCCTGTTGCGGGACCCTCCGGCCGCCGGGCTCGAGACGTTCGGACTCGTGGAGGCGCTGGCGAGCAGCGATCTCGAGCCCGACGACGACGCCCGCAAACGAGCGCTGGCCGCCGCGCTGGACAGCATCGCGCAGCCGGGAGCCGTTTGGAACTACCAGGGTCTGTTCGTCGCGGCCTCGGCGCTGGCCCGCATACGTGCGGGGGCGGGCGAGGCGCCGCTCGCGGAGCTGGACCGCGCCGTGGCGGAGGTGGAAGATCTGGGGGATGCCTACATCCTGGGGGTGGTGCGCTACAACCAGGCAGCGGCACACGCGCTCGCGGGCGACGTGGACGGGGCGCTCCGCATCCTCGCAGACGTCGTCACGTCGGATGCACGCTATTCGCCTCTCATATTGAGCGTCGACCCCATCTGGGACCCCATCCGCGATGATCCCGGGTTCCGGGCGCTCGCGTCCCGGGGAAGCCCCTCATGAACAGGTGCCACCCGTGAACGGCCCGTCCTTCCTCGCCGAGCTGAAGCGCCGCAAGGTCGTGCGCGTGGCGCTGGTGTACGGCGCGACCGCGTTCGCGATGCTGGAGGCGGCCGACCTGATCGTACCGCGCCTGGCACTGCCGGACTGGACGATCACGCTCCTCCTGGTGCTGGTGATGCTCGGTTTCCCGATCGCACTGGCGTTGGCGTGGGCGTTCGACCTGACGCCGGAAGGAGTGCGGCCGGAGGTCCCGACGGAGGAGGCCGCGACGGCGCACGCCGCGCCCGGTGTGGCGTCCGGTGGGCGCGGGACCTGGGTCGGTGGACGCACCCTCCTCGCCACGGGCGTGATGCTCGCGCTCGGGCTCGCGCTCGGTGCCGGCTGGTTCGCGGGCTCCTCCATGGCCGGTTCCGGAGCTCCGTCGGACGGCCACCGTGTCGCCGTCCTGCCGCTGCGCGACATGGACCCGGACGGCAGCAGCGCGATCCTCGCGGCAGGCGTCCAGGAGGACCTGCTGACGCGCCTCAGCAAGATCGGCGAGCTGAGCATCATCTCCCGGACCTCGGTCGAAGAGTACGCGGGCACGTCCAAGAGCATCCCCGAGATCGCCAGCGAGCTGGGCGCGACCGCGATCATCGAGGGCGGCGTGCAGCGCGCCGGCGACCACGTGCGCATCAACGTCCAGCTCATCGACGGGCGGAGCGACGAGCACCTGTGGGCGGAGACCTTCGACCGCCCCTGGAGCATGGACAACCTGTTCGCGATCCAGAGCGAGATCGCCGAGCGCGTGGCCGAGGCGCTCCGGGCGGCGCTGTCGCCCGACGAACGCGCGCGGATCGACGACCGGCCGACGGAGAGCGAGGCGGCCTACGAGCTGTACGTCCAGGCCCGCAACGCGTACCAGCGCGGCGGCGCCGGCGGACCGCAGGACCTCCGGGAGGCGGTCCGCTTCGCGGAGGGGGCGATCGCCGCTGACTCCTCGTTCGCGGAGGCGTACGCGGTCCTCTCCCTGGCCCACGCCTTCCTCTTCTGGATCCAGGCGGATCGCACGCCCGCCCGGTTGGAGAGCGCGCGCGCCGCGGCCGACCGGGCGGCGGAGCTCGACCCATCCCTGGCGGAGGCCTACGTCGCCAAGGGCATGTACCACTACTGGGGTTTCCTCGACTACGACGCGGCGCTCGCCGAATTCCGCAGAGCCGAGCGCCTGAACCCCGACGCCTTCGACCTCTATCAGGGGTTCGGATCCGTCCATCGCAGGCAGGGGCGCATGAACGAGGCGATCGCCTATTTTCGGCGCTCGCTCGAGAACAATCCGCGCACGGCATCGGTCGCCTCGACCGTGGGGGAGTCCCTCGGCCTCGCCGGCCGCTTCGCCGAAGCCGACAGCCTGCACGCGCTCGCGATCCGGCTCGACCCCACCGCTCCGTTCTACCCCCTGTTCCGAGCGGTCACCGTGGTCGCGATGGGCGACACGGCGCGGGCCCGGATCCATATCGAGGCGGCGGCCAGGCTGGCGGACAAACCCGAGGAACAGGTCCGCGGCTGGCACCAGCACATCCTGAGGCTCGCCCGGGATCCGCTCGCGGAGCTGCAGGTGGCCGAACAGGCCCAGGACAGCATCGGCTTCAGCGACCAGTACTACCTGCTTCCGTCCGCGCTCATGCGGGCCGAGGCGCTCCGCCGGCTGGGTCGAGAGCAGGAGGCCCGATCCGCCTACTCCGCTGCCGTGGCGCTCCTGGAGACCTGGGTGGAGAACAGGCCGGACGACGAGCGCGCCTGGAGCTCGCTCGGCCTCGCGTACAGCGGGCTCGGGCGGGAGCGTGAGGCGGTACGGGCCGCGCGGCGGGGGACGGAGCTGCTGTCGGTGGATCGGGAGGCCTGGAGGGGGGCGGTTCGCGCGGACGACCTCGCGCGCGTCTACGTCCGCTTCGGTCGCCGGGAGGCGGCGCTCGACATCCTCGAGGATCTGATGGACCGGCCCGCGCGCACGGTGGTCTCGCCGGCGCTGCTGCGGCTCGACCGTGAGTGGGATCCGATCCGGGCCGACGCGCGGTTCCGGGCGCTGCTCGCCGCCCCGGCCGAGTGGTCGCCCTGAGGGCAACGTGAACGACGCTCGCTCCTGGGTGGACCGCCTTCGCGATCGCAAAGTCGTGCAGTGGACGCTGCTCTACGTCGCCGGGGCGTGGCTCGTCCTGGAGGTCACCGACTTCCTGAGCGGGACCTTCTCCTGGCCGGCCATCGTGGTGCGCTCCTTGACGGTCCTGGCGGCGGTCGGCCTGGCCGCGACGATCGTGGTCGCGTGGTTCCACGGGGAGCGCGGCAACCAGCGGGTGACGCCGCTCGAGGTCGTCGTGCTGGCGGCGCTGGGCGCCGTGGCCGTGGCGGGCGTCGCCATCCTCGGGCCCGGCGCCGGGCCCGACCCGCTGTCGGCCGATCCCGAAGCCGCGGCGCCCGATCCCGACGGCGCGCCAACGCGCCCCGGCATCGCCGTCCTCCCCTTCGACAACCTCAGCGGGGATCCCGAGGACGACTACTTCGGGCTCGGGATCACCGAGGAGATCATCGCGCACCTCGCGCGCCTCGACGGGCTCCTCGTCATCGCCCGCTCCTCGGTCGTGCCGTTCGCCGGGCAGTCGCCCCGTGTGGTCGCGCGGGAGTTGGGGGTGAGCCACGTGCTGACGGGCACCGTGCAGCGCTCCGCGCAGCGGGTGAAGGTCACGAC
The DNA here is from genome assembly GCA_035465395.1 of Longimicrobiales bacterium. Lineage (GTDB taxonomy): Bacteria > Gemmatimonadota > Gemmatimonadetes > Longimicrobiales > RSA9 > DATHRK01. The sequence goes on from DATHRK010000046.1 coordinate 65,635, forward strand.
GGCGCTGGTCGACCCGGCCAGCGGCGCGCAGGTCTGGGGCGAACAGTTCGACCGGGAGCGCGCGGACATCTTCGCGATCCAGGCGGATGTCGCGCGGGCCGTCGCCTCGGCCCTGGACGTCGCCGTGAGCGAGGCCGTGGCCGCGCGCATCGACCGCAGCCCGACGGCCAGCGAAGACGCGTTCGAGCTGGTCCTGCGGGGCCGGGAGGCCTGGAACCGGCGGACGGGGCCGGAGGTGTCGCGCGCGATCGAGCTGCTGGAGCGCGCCGTGGAGCTGGACTCGGCCTACGCCGACGCGTGGGGCGCGCTTTCCACCTCGTACGCCATTCTCCCGGCGTACACCCAGGCATCGCGCGCGGCCGCCTACCCGCGCGGACTGGCCGCCGCCGAGCGGGCGCTCGCGCTCGATTCGACCGTCGCGGAGGCGCATTCCGCGCGCGGGTACATGCGCATGGGGGATTGGCCGGCGGACCGCGTGGAGACCGAGTTCCGGCGGGCGCTGGAGCTGAGCCCCGGCTTCGCCACGGGCCACCACTGGTACGCGGTGTGGCTCATCGGCCGGGGCCGCTTCGACGAGGCCAGGGACCGGCTCCGGGAAGCCGCGCGCCTCGACCCGCGCTCTCTCGTCATCGCGACCGAACTGGGCTGGCCGGACTACTTCGCCGGGCGCTTCCGGGACGCGCTGGCGGCGTTCCAGGCGGTGCTCCGCGAGCACCCGGACTTCGAGCTGGCGTGGGAGCTCACGTGGGGCGCGCTGGAGCTTTCCGGCGCGTACCGCGAGGCGGCCGAGGCCGCCCGCGAGACCGTCGTCCTGAAGGGCCAGCCGCCCCAGGTGGGCGCGGAGATCGAGGCGGACCTGCTGGCCGCCTTCGAACGCGACGGCGCCGTCGGCTACTGGACGGAGCGGATGGCCTGGCTCGACCGCCTTGGAAGCGGCTCGACGTTTCTCACCACGGCGGTGTACGCCGCCGGGATCCAGGCCCGCGCCGGGGACGTCGACGCCGCGTTCCGGACCCTGGACCGCGCCCTGGAGGAGGGGGACCCCTTCCTCTTCTTCGTGCACGTCGATCCCGCGCTCGATCCCCTCCGCGCCGATCCGCGCATCACGTCGATTCTGGACCGGAGCGGATTCGAGCCGCTCCGAAGCCATTAGACGGCCGTCCGCCGCTAGACGCGACCGACCGACGGCGCGGCGCCCTTTACCAGCGACGAGTGCGGATGGCATGTTGCGGCTCTACGCGATCGCATTCCCGCAACTCGGCTACGTGGCCGGTGCCCGCCCTTCGGGTGCGCGTCGCGGTATCTCACATCCATCCGGGAGGGCCGCATGTCACGATTCGACCGCCGAACGGTGCCGCTGCTCGCAAGCCTCGTACTGCTGCTGGTGACGCCGCCGGCCGCGGCGGCGCAGGAGAACAGTGTCGAGGGCGCATGGCGCGTGACCCACTGGGAGACCGCCGATGCCTCCTACGATGCCCAACCGGGCCTGTTCATCTTCACGACGACGCACTACGCCATGATGTTCACCCAGGGCGCGGACGCGCGCGGTCAATACGATTCAGAGGCGGGGCAGACCGACGAGGAGACGCTGGCCGCGTACGGGTCCTTCATCGCCAACGCCGGACGCTACTCCCTCGAAGGCGATCAGCTCACGACCAGGGCCTACGTCGCGAAGGATCCGAACTACATGGCCGCGTTCCCCGACAACCAGAACACGTTCACCGTTCATTTCGCAGGGGACGTGCTTCACATCACGTTCGTCGATTTCCTGGGTGGCGACACCCGGGTGACGCTCCAGAGGGTCGAAGGCGTGTCGATGGAGACGCCGGAGGGCTAGCGCGACCTTCAGTCGCCGTGGATGCGGCGCGTCAGCGCGGGCACCAGGCCCATCGCCCTCGCGTACGTGGCGAGCTGGCCTCGGTGGTACTCCTCGTGCGCGATGCCGTGGTGCATCCACGCGAGCCGCGTCCACAGCTCCCCGTCGAAGCGGCGGATGCGCTGGAGCATGCGGATCTCGCCCGCCGCCCGGAACGCCGCGGTGCCCCGATCGAGGGTCTCCTTCAGCAGCGTCCGCAGACGGGGCGGGTCGGCGTCGACCGGCAGGCCGGCGGCATGCTCGGCGATGAGCTGGGGGAACGACAGGCGCTGGAAGTCCCCGTCGGGCCTGGTGAGCTCGCCCGACATCACGAGGCCGGACTCCAGGATGTGCAGGAGCAGCTCCCTGACGCTGCGCGCGTCGTCGTGCGGTCGCCAGTCGTAATCATCGTCGGGGATGTTCGAGGCCTCGTCCAGCACGCCGTCGCGCGCGTACCCCCACGCCTCCAGGGCCTCCTCCAACAACGTGTCGACGCGGGACATAACACACCTCTCCACGAAGGGGTCGCAGCCGGTCGCGCGATTGCCTAGAGTTACGTTCGGCGGCGGAGGCTGCGGGCGCGCTCCCGAACTCCTACCTACACTAGTAGTGCGACTCACTCTCGGCACAGAGGACGCTTGAGACCGGAAGAGCTGCGCCCCAGGCAGGCCCGCGATGCCGCCTCCGACGAGGAGCTGCGCGCCATCATCGAGCGCGAGTTCGCCGTCATCGGCCGCGGCCACGGCAAGGTCGACGGCCTGGACAAGGCGAGCGGCCGGAAGGTGTACACCGACGACATGGCGCTGCCCGCCATGCTGCACGGCAAGATCCTCCGGTCCACGGAAGCGCACGGGCGCATCGTCTCGATCGACACCTCGCGCGCGGAGGCGCTGGACGGCGTGCACGCGGTGATCACGGGCGAGGCGATGCCGACGAAGTACTGCGTGATCCCGTGGACCCGGGACGAGCAGGCGCTGGCGACCGATCGCGTGCGCTTCATCGGCGACGCGGTGGCGGCGGTGGCGGCCGACGACGAGGACACCGCCAACGCAGCGCTCGAGCTGATCGAGGTGACCTACGAGCCGTTGCGGCCGTTCTTCGACCCCGAGGACGCCCTCGCGCCGGGGGACGACCCGACGATCCACGACGCCAAGAAGCCCGGCCACAACGGCAACATCACCAAGATCGTCAAGCTGTCCTTCGGCGACGTGGACGAGCTGATGGAGGGCAGCGAGGTCGTGGTGGAGGGCGAGTACTACTTCGAGGGCACCACCCACACACCGATCGAGCCGCACTGCGCGATCGGCTGGTACGACCCGGCCGGCAAGCTCACCGTCTGGTCGGCGACGCAGGTGCCCCACTACCTCCACCGCGAGCTGGCGCGGGTGCTGGACCTGGACGTCGCGCGCATCCGGGTCGTTCAGCCCGCGGTGGGCGGCGCGTTCGGCGGCAAGTCCGAGCCGTTCGACCTGGAGTTCTGCGTCGCCAAGCTGTCGCAGCTCACCGGGCGGCCGGTGAAGATCCTGTACACGCGCGAGGAGGTCTTCTACGCGCACCGCGGCCGGCACCCGATGCGGATGCGCTACCGGCTGGGGGCGAGCTCGGACGGCAGGATCCGCGCGGTGGACAACCGGACGCTGATCGACGGGGGCGCGTACGCGTCGTTCGGGCTGGTGACAACGTATTATTCCGGGCAGCTCCTGCCGCCGCCCTATGATTTTCCGTCCTACCGCTTCGACTCGACGCGTGTCTACACGAACAAGCCGCCCTGCGGCCCCAAGCGCGGGCACGGGTCGGTGCAGCCGCGCTTCGCCTTCGAAGTGCAGCTCGACAAGCTCTCGGAGGCGCTGGGCATCGACCCCATCGAGCTGCGGCGGCGCAACTTCCTGGGAGCCAACACGCGCACCGTCAACGAGCTGCGCGTGCAGTCCAACGGCTTCCTCGACTGCCTCTCGGAGGTCGAGCGGGCGTCCGACTGGACGGCCAAGTGGCGGCGCATGGAGTACGGACGGGGCGTCGGCGTCGCGGGTTCCTGCTACATCTCGGGCACGAACTACCCTATCTACCCGAACGACATGCCGCAGGCGGCGGTCTCCGTGCAGGTCGAGCGCTCGGGGCGCGTCGCCGTGTTCAGCGGCGCGTCGGAGATCGGGCAGGGCAGCGACAGCATGGTCGCCTACGTGGTCGCCGAGGAGCTGGGCGTCCCGCTGTCCTACGTCCGGGTGGTCTCGGCGGACACCGACATCGTGCCCGTGGACCTCGGCGCGTACTCGTCGCGCGAGACCTTCATGGTCGGCAACGCGTGCGTGCAGGCGGCGAAAGCGATCCGGCGGCAGGTCGTGGACGCGGTCGCGGAGGTCTGGAGCGAGGGCTGGACGGGCGAGTCCGAACACGCCCGGGAGGGGGAGCGCCCGTCGTTCCCGCGCAGGCGCGTGGCGCTGGCGGGCGGCTGGGCGTTCGACGTGTGCGACACCGCGCGCAAGATGCCCATCGCCGAGGCGTTCAACCTGGCCGAGGCCAAGCACGGGACGTTGGGCTCCGTCGGCCATTACAACACGCCCAAAGAAGGCGTGCACGGCGAGTATCGGGGGGGCACCATCGGTGCGTCCCCCGCCTACTCCTTCACGGCGCACGTCGCGGAGGTTTCGGTCGATCCGGAAACGGGGTTCGTAGACGTCGAGAAGATCTGGATCGCGCACGATTGCGGCCGGGCCCTGAACCCCGTGCTGGTGGCAGGCCAGATGGAGGGCTCGGCCTACATGGGCGCCGCCGAGGCGATCATGGAGCAGCAGGTCTTCAAGTCCGCCGAGGAGGGCAAGGCGGGGCTCCACGACGCGCCCTCGCTGCTGGACTACCGCATTCCCACCTCGCTCGACACCCCCGCGATGGAGTCGCTCATCGTGGAGAGCATCGACCCGGACGGACCGTACGGCGCCAAGGAGGCCGGCGAGGGCCCGCTGCACCCGTCCATCCCGGCGATCGCGAACGCGATCTTCGACGCCGTGGGCGTGCGGATGGACGCGATGCCCTTCAGCCCGCCGCGCGTGTGGGCGGCGTTGCAGGCCGAGGGGGACGGGGCGCGGCAGCGGTGGGAGGCGTCCAGGGCGGGGAAGGTGCCGCGGGAGCCGCCGCCCGGGACGACCCTGCGGACCGCGGCCGGCCGGGCATCGTAACGTTCAGCGGCGAACGTCGACGGCGAGCCGTGCCGGGCGGTCCAGTACGAGGGCCCGGTAGGGGTTCGGCGAGCCAACCCCCAGGACCACGACGACCTCCGCCTCGAAGTCGCAGGTGATCTCGATCTCCCACAGGTTGCCGAGGTGCGGAAACGACTCCCGCTCGGTGATCGTCGGCGCGCCCGCCTCATCGTGCGCGGCGGCTCCGCTCAGGCGAACCTCGAGCCACCCGTCCCCCTCGATCGGCGTGGGGTGGCCGGACCCGCACCGCCGTACGGGCCGGTCGATGTACTCCAGGTGAATGGCGGGAAGCGCGGCCCCCTCGAACTCGAGCGTCACACGATCGTAGGCGGCGTGGCCGGCCCAGCGCAGGTCCGTCAGGGTGGCGACGCTGGCCGCTGGCCCGGTTGCGGGCAGGTCCACGATGCCGGCGGTCCAATCGTCGACCGCCCCGTCGGCCGGGGCGCCGCCGTCCGCGGTAGCCTCCGGCGCTGGGCCATCGCTCCCGCAGCCCAGCGACGCGACCAGGAAGAGCGCGCAGGCGCGTCGAACGGTCATGCGCGGCCTACGTGCGACTCCCGTGCCATCGCGTCGGCGTCGACCGCGGCGGGCGCCGGCGTCCGGGTGGCCGTCCCGGTCGGGGCGCGCGTATCTTCCGCGTGCCGGCCAGGAGCGCCGGACCGATTTGCCGTCCACCGATCCGTATGAGCCCTCTCAAAGAGTTCATCAACGAGATTCACCGCCGCTCCCTGACGATCAGCGCGACGCTCATCGACGCGACCGACGGGACCCCGCTCTTCCGCTCCGAGGAGGGCCAGGCGGCGGCGACCGGAAACGTCGACCGCGCCACGCGTCTGTGCGCGGCGTCGGTCGCCTTGTGGCTGGACGACGTGGACGGAGTACCCAGTCCGGAACGCATCGAGGCAGTGGAGTCGGCGCTGGCGCGTACCGATCTCCCACCCGCCTTCACGGATCTCGCGATTCATGCGATCTCGCACGCGTGGGAGCGGGCCGACGATCTCGAGGCGGCGCTAGTTGCGATCCGCCACCTCACACGCGCCAGGCCACACCTGAAAGCCCCGTCGCTCCTCCGCGAGGCGCGCCTGGCGGCCCGGCTGGGCCGCATCGAAGAGGCCCGCAGAGCCTACCTGGCGTATCTGGCGCTGCGCCGCGACCCCGAGCCCGGGCCGGCCGCGGACGCCGTCGCGCAGGCGCGGACCGAGCTCGCCGCGCTGACACCGAACTGACCCCGGCCCCCCATGGACCTCTTCGACGCCGTCGAGACCCGCCGCTCGATCAAGCGCTTCACCGATCGGGACGTGCCCCGGGAGGACATAGAGCGGCTGATCGACGCCGCCATCCAGGTGCCGAACCACCGTCTGACCGAGCCGTGGCGGTTCGCGGTGCTGGGGGAGCGCTCCAGGGAGGCGTACGCCCGTCGTCGAGGGGTCCTGAAGGCGCAGAACGCGTTCGAAGGCGAAGCGCGCGCGGTGATCGAAGAAAAGGTGTACTGGGAGACGGCCGCGGTGCCGGCCATCATCGCCGTGCTCTCGGCCGTGGACGAGGATCCGATCGTCCACGAGGAGGACCTTGCGGCCGTGTGGATGGCGATCCAGAACCTCTCGCTCGCAGCCACGGCTCTCGGGTTGGGGACCCACATCCGGACCGGCGGCGTGACCGAAGACTGGGAAGTGCAGAAGATCGTGGGAGCCGCTCCGGGAGAGCGGTTGTGCGCGCTGGTCTACCTCGGCGCCCCCGCGGAGACACCCGACCCGAAGCCGCGCACGGACGCCGGGGAGAGGACCACGTGGCTGGACTGAGCGCGCCGGTCTGGCGAGTCTGAGGCATGCTGCGACTGCCGCCGTTCACCTACCATCGCCCCGCGTCGCTCGACGACGCCGTCGGGCTGCTCGCCGAGCACGGCGTAGAGGCGCTCCCCATCGCCGGCGGCACCGATCTCGTCCCGAACATGAAGCACAAGCTGTTCACGCCCGCGCACCTGGTGGCACTGGGCGGCATCCCCGAGCTCCGCGGCGTCGAGGTCGTGGACGGCGATCACCTGCGCATCGGCGCGTCCGAGACGCTCGCCGGGCTCGCAGCGCACCCGGACGTCCGGGGCTGGCTGCCGGCGCTGGCCGACGCGGCCGGACAGGTGGCGGGACCGCAGCTCCGCAACCGCGGCACGATCGGGGGCAACCTCTGTCTGGACACCCGCTGCACGTACTACAACCAGACCCAGTTCTGGCGCACCGCGCTGGGCTTCTGCCTGAAGAAGGACGGCGACGTGTGCCACGTCACCAAGGTCGGGAAGAAGTGCGTCGCAGCGCAGTCGGCCGACACGCCGCCCGTCCTGGCGACGCTCGGAGCGTCGGTGCTGCTGCGCTCCACGAGCGGCGAGCGCGTGGTACCGGTGGCCGACTTCTTCGTGGCCGACGGCATCGCCAACACCGTCCGCGAGCCCGGGGAGATCGTGGTCGAGGTCCGGGTGCCGCTGCCGGGGCGCGCGACACGCATGGCCTACGGCAAGCTGCGCCAGCGCAACGCGATCGACTTCCCCCTGCTGAGCGTGGCCACGGCCGGCGAGTTCGCCGACGACGGGACCGTCGAGGACCTGCGCATCGTGGTCAGCGCGCTTGGGTCGCGTCAGCGGGTCCTGAGCGGGGTGGACAAGATCGCGGTCGGCCACAGGCTCGACGACGGCGTGATCGAGGCGATCGCCGAGCGCGCGCACGCGCAGTGCCACCCGCTGACCAACATCATCGTGGATCCGGACTGGCGCCGGGCGATGGTCCCGGTGCACGTGCGCCGGACCCTCCGCGCCCTCGAGCCCGCGCCACGGGCGGCCTGAGCGGGCGCGACCGCTCGGTCGTGATGACCGCCACGCCGGCGACGATCACGGCCGCGGCGATCAGCACGCGCGGGGTCAGCGGCTCGTCCGCCAGGAGCCAACCCAGGAAGACCGCGACGACCGGGTTCACGTAGGCGTACGTGGACACGCGGGCGGCGGTGGTCACCCGCAGCAGCCAGACGTAGGCGCTGTACCCAACCAGCGCGCCGAACAGGATCAGGTACGCCAGCGAGGCCACCGAGAGCAGCGAGAAGGCGGAGGGGTCGACCTCGGCGGCTTCGCCGGCGCCGAGCCCGAACAGGAGCAGGAACGCTCCGCCGAACAGCATCTGGCCGGACGTGGCCACCAGCGGCGAGGCGGGCTGGGGCGCGCGGCGGGCGTAGATGGAGCCGGCCGCCCAGGAAAGACTCCCCCCGAGCGCGGCGAGGCCGCGCACCGGGTCCACCAGGTGGGCCGCCCCGAGCGCATCCGGGCCGACCAGGAGGACCGCGCCGCCGAAACCGATCGCCAGCCCCGTGAGCACGCGCGCCGTCGGGCGCGGACCGGACCCGTGGAGCCAGTCGAGGAGCACCATCCACAGCGGCACCGTGGCCACGAGCAGCGCCACGATGCCCGACGGCACCCGCGCGGTGGCCCACACCACGGCGCCGTTGCCGCCGAGCAGCATCAGCGCGCCCATCACCGCGACGGTGCGCCACTCCGCCCCGCGGGGCGGTGCCTTTCCACGCGCGCGCGTCCAGACGAAGAGAAGCGCACCCGCGACGGTGAAGCGCACGCCGGCCATCAGGAAGCCCGGCAGCGTTTCGATCGCGAACCGGATCGCGAGGTAGGTCGAGCCCCAGATCAGATACACGGCCGCGAACGCGGCAACGACCGCCACCCGCGGCGGCGCGGCGTCGTCAACTCCCTGGGGCGGAGCAGGTGTCGCGGACACGGCCCTCGGCTTGCGTGGACGGGGCGACGGCGGGCAATGACGCCCGCGGCCGACGCACGCCGGAAGAACGTCCGGGCGCGCCGAAGGCCGACACTCTAGCGGGGGCGCGACGTTTACGCCTCCGGTGAACGGACCCGTAACCCCCCGCCCATGCGCATCGAACTGGAAACGCTCGAGCTTCGCACCCGTCACGACTTCCACATTTCGCGGATGCCGGCCCCTCCGATCCGCCGGACGGTGTGGGTGCGCCTGATCGACGCGGACGGCGTGGAGGGCTGGGGCGAGGCGCCGACCTCTACTCCCTACTACGGAGAGACGGCCGAGACGGCGACGGAGGCGCTGCGCTCGATCGAGGGCCTGGTCTGCGATGCCTTCGCCGACGCGACGGAGGACGGCGACGGGGCGCCGGGGGCCGTGCCGCCGGACGCCGTGGACCGGCGCGTGGCCGAGGCGCTGGACGGCCAGCCCATGGCGCGCGCCGGTCTCTCCGCCGCTCTCCACGATCTGTTCGGCAAGCGCCGGGGGGAGCCCCTATGGAGGATGTGGGGCCTCGACCCCTCGGCCGCACCGCGGTCGGCCTACACCATCGGGCTCGACGCCGTGGACGCCATGCGCGAGCGCGCGGCCGAAAGCGTGGACTACCCCATCATCAAGGTGAAGGTGGGCACGCCGGAGGACGAAGCCACGCTGGCCGCCATCCGCGATGCGCGGCCCGACGCGACGCTTCTGGTGGACGCGAATACCGCCTGGACCCTGGAAGGCGCGATCGACCGGTTGCCGATGCTCGAGGCGTACGGCGTCGCGCTGATCGAGCAGCCCCTCCACCCCGACGACGACGAGAGCTGGGAGCCGCTGCGGCGTGCCGCCGCCATCCCGATCGTGGCCGACGAGAGCTGCAAGGACGCGCGCGACGTCGAGCGGCTCGCCGGCCGCGTCGACGGCATCAACATCAAGCTCGCCAAGTGCGGATCTCTGGGCGAGGCGCGCCGCATGGCGGAGATCGCGCGGTCACACGACATGCTCGTCATGCTGGGGTGCATGGTCGAGAGCACCCTGGGGATCGCGGCCGGCGTCCAGGTCGCGCCGCTGGTGGACTACTGCGACCTGGACGGCGCCGCCCTGCTGGCGGAGGATCCCTTCGACGGTCCGGGGCTCGAGCCGGACGGCAGCCTGCGTTTCAACGATGAGGCAGGGCTCGGGGTGCGGCGGCGCGCCGGCTGACACCGAAGGTGCCGGCCGTCCGCAGCAGCATGCGCCCCGCGATCACGACCTTGGTCGGCAGGGAGGTCGCGCCGCGGCGGGTCAGGTTGTCGTAGCCGTTGCGCCGCACCTCCCGGTGGATGCCACGGTACACGCCCGCCGCCACGGCGACGGCCCGGCCGAATCCCGGCGGGAGCGCCGGCAATCCCTCGAGCCCCGCGCGGTAGTCTCGCTCCGCGGCCTGCATGAGCATCTCGAGCAGGGAGGGGTAGCCGGATGGGATGGTCCCGCCACCCATGGCCCCGAGCAGGCCCGCCAGCGTGATGCGGTGCGCCGCCATCGCTCGGCGCGGCAGGTACAGGCGTCCTCGCCGCAGGTCCTCCCCCACATCGCGTACGATGTTGGTGAGCTGCATGGCCCGCCCGAGCGCGTCCGCGCGGGAGAGGTCCTCCGGGCGCTCCACGCCGTGCGCGCGGGCGAGCCAGAGACCCACGACGCCGGCGACGCGGTGTGCGTAGCGCTGCACGTCGTCGATCGTGGCGTAGGACGCTCCGCGCAGGTCCATCCGCATGCCCTCGAACAGCGCGGTGATCCAGCTCCACGGCACGTCGTCCGCGGACGCGCGGCGCATCGCCCGGTCGACGACCCCGAGTCCGGACGGCGATCCGTGAAACGATGCGCGGGCCGCGTCTTCCCAGGCGTCTAGCAAGGCATCCGGGCGCGCGCCACCAGGGCTTTCGTCGACCAGGTCGTCGGTGGCGCGGCAGAACGCGTAGATGTCCTCCACGGCCCGCCGCTCTCCTCGCGAGAGGAGCGCCGAGGCGAAAGAGAAGCTGCGGGCGTGCGCCGCCATCGCGTGGTCGGCGCCCTGCGCATGCCGGCGAAGCAGACGCCCGACCGTGTCCTCCGGCCCGGGCTCGGGCGGCGCCGATTCGACGGCGGGCGGCGCGGAGGTCATCCCATCCCCGCCGCCAGGCGGCGCTGGCCGGGAGGCACCGGCGACGAGATGCCGACGGAAGCGTGCCCGGCGCCGTCGCGTGCCATCGCGGACTCTTCGGACGCGATGGCGTCCCGTGCGGCTTCCACCCACCCGTCGAGCATCGACTCCAGCGGGGGGAGATGGCCCAGCAGGCGGCGCAGATCACTCCGGACGGCGTCGGCCTCCTCGCGCACGCGGGCCAGAGCCCTCCGCATCGGGGAGCCGTTTGGCCCGGGCGCGAAGAGGAAGCGGCGCACCTCGGCCGAGCCGGCGTCGAGCGGCACCGAGGGGGAGCCCAGGACCCAGGTCCAGCGGCCGTTGTCGTGGTCGAGAAGGCGCGGCTTCCCTCCCGGGGCCGATGGGCAGTAGTCGAGCAGGTCGTCGACGCGTTGATAGACGACCCCGGTCCGCCTGCCCAGCGACGCCAGCTCGGGTGCCCGTCCGTCCCCCGCCAGCACCGCCGCGGCCGACAAGGCGAGGCCCAGCAGCTCGCCGGTTTTGGCGGACACCATCGCGACGTATTCCGCGTCGGTGAGGGCGCGCGCGCCGGACCGGCGGTGCGACGCTTCGCCGGCCACCATGCGGGCGAGGGCGTCCGCGAACGCCGTCACGAACCCGGCGTGCGTGGTCGCCGCGGCCGCCCTGTAGGCGGTCGTGAGCAGCCGATCGCCGTGCAGGACGGCCGACGCGACGCCGTGCAGTGCGACGTAGCTCGGCCGGCCCCGGCGCACGGTGGCCGAGTCCACGATGTCGTCGTGCACGAGCGACGCTTCGTGGGCGAGCTGGATGGCGAGCGCGGCCTGCCAGAACCCGGCGGGAAGCCCGGCCTCTCCCCGGAGTTTCCGCGCGACGCCCAACGCGAGCGACGGCCGCGAGAGCGACCCACTCCAGCACGCCAGGGGAGCGTCCCCCAGGCCCGCGAGCGCGCCCGCGAGTCCGGCCTCGACTCGGCCGACGGTGGGGGCCGGTGTCCCCGCGCCGCTGCCGTCGGTCGCGTTCTCGCGGCGCGCGATGGCTTCGCCGGGGGCGCTCACGCCACCGCTCCCGCGCCGCTCCGCGCCGACGGTCCGGGGGCCACCTCGGCTTCGCGCTGGGTGCCCACCGGCGGTCGGCTGGCCACGCCCAGCAGGAGCACGGCAACGCTCGCGGCGGCGATGGCACCCCAGTAACCGGCCGCGGCCGCCATCAGCATGGGGAGCAGGAATTGAAGCCCGTAGATCCACCCGAGCGCGGCGCGTGGCAGGTCTCGCACCCAGGCCCGCGCGCGCAATCCCTCCAGCGCCGCCATGAGCGCGACACCCGTCAGCATCCAGCCGGCCAGGTTGATCCACGGCATGCCGTAGTACGGACCCGGCTCCGCCCACCTCCAGTAGCTCGTGGCGCCCGCCATTGCGGGGTCCAGGATGAGGTCCCACGCGGTCAGCAGCGCCGCACCGAGCAGGATGGTACTCGCCGGACCGCCTTCCGCGCGGAGCGCGAGCGCGTAGGCAGGTAGCGCGACGGTGAACCAGCTCACCGGGATCGAAACGGGGACGTGGTCGAACCAGAAGGGCGCGAGCGAACGGTCGTACGCGTAGGCTCCGAAAGGCACGCCTGTCGTCGTGCCCAGCAGCTCGGCACCGAGGCTCAGCGTGTACACCGCGAGGAAGGCCGGGACCCAGCGCGCTCGCGCGCGACTGATGAGAAGGACCGCGAGCGCGACCGCGGCCGCGCCCATGTGAAGCTGAGGAGCCACCGTGAAGGCGATCGGGTACACCGTCGCCGCGCCCGGCAGCCGCGCGATCAGCTGGGGATGCAGGCCGAACACGGCGAAGCCGGCCGCAGCCGCCACCGTAAGGACGGCCAGAACGGCGATCGCCGCCTGCTCGACTCGCGTCGGACCGACAGCGCCGGTCATTGTGCTCTTCGCCTGCATCATCATGCCGTTGTCTGTGTCGAAGCGTCCGACCTCGACTGTACGTGATTGTCGAGGACTTGTCAATGTTTTGTTCAAGGTGATATGTTAAACAGGTCTTGAACACGGGGGAGGTCGTGACGGTTGAGCCCGCGGCGGACGGACCGCTGCATCCCATCGGCGTCGTCGAGCGGCGTACGGGCATCCCGGGCCACGTGCTACGGGCGTGGGAACGGCGCTACGGCATCGTAGCGCCGGACCGCACGGACGCCGGACATCGCCTCTATTCGGAGGCCGACGTGGAGCGCCTGGAGGTGCTCGGCCGCCTCGTGGACCGGGGCTACCGGGTCGGGCGCCTCGCCAGGCTGAGCGAGGCGCAGCGGCTCGAGCTTCTGGGCGCCGGGCCGTCCAGCCCCGCCGACCGACGCCGCCAGCCCGATCCCGCCGCCGACCTCGACCGCTGCAAGGCGGCGGTGCGCGAGATGGACGGCGAGGTCCTGGCAGCGGTTCTCCGGCGCTTGGCGTCCACGACCACGCCCATGCGTTTCATGACCGAGCTCGTGTCGCCGCTGCTGCGTTGGGTCGGAGACTCGTGGTCGGACGGGACGCTCACGGAGGCGCACGAGCACCTGTGCTCCGAGGTCGTGGGCCGGCAGTTGGCAGCGCGCGTGGACGCGGTGTCCGGGGCAGCGGAGGGGCCGCGTCTCGTCGTCTCGACGCTGTCCGGCGAGCGCCACTACCTCGGAGCCCTGCTCGCGGCCCTGACGGGGGCCACGGCCGGCTGGAGGACGACGTGGCTCGGCCCCGACCTGCCTGCGCACGCGATCGCCACCGCGGCACGCCAGCTCGACGCCCGGGCGGTCGCGGTGAGCTTCGTCGCCCCCGGCGAAGTCGGCGCCGGCGACCTCGACCACCAGATCGCCGAGTTGCGGGCGCTACTGCCCGGCGCGGTGGCGCTCTACGTCGGGGGGCCGGGCCTGCCGCCGGAGCACGTGTCCGCCGTAGGGGGGGTGCGGACGCCCGGATCCCTGCGGGCGCTCCACGACCGGATGCGGGCCGAGCTCGTGGCCGCGGGCGATGAGTGAGGCGGGGAAGCGAGGCCTGAACGTGTCGGGCGGGACGTGAGCGCGCCGGGCCAGCCACCGGTAGTCGTGATCGGCGCCGGATTCGGCGGTCTGGCCGCGGCCGTCCGGCTGCGGGCGCTGGGCCACCGCGTCCTCGTGCTCGAGGCTCGCGACCAGGCCGGCGGACGGGCGGGCGTCTACCGCCGGGACGGCTACACGTTCGACGCGGGTCCCACGGTCATCACCGCTCCCTACCTCCTGGCCGAGTTGTTCGAGCTGCTCGGCCGCGACTTCGCGGAGCGCGTGGAGCTCGTCCCCGTAGACCCGTTCTACCGGATCCTCTTCCACGACGGCTCGACCTTCGACTACGTCGGCGAGGAAGACCGGCTGATCGAGAACATCCGCGCGCTGAGCCCACGTGACGTCGACGGATACCGGCGGCTGGCCACGCGCGCGCGGGAAATCTTCGACGTCGGCTACACGCAGTTGGCGGACCGGCCGTTCCTGCGCTTCACGGACATGATCCGGATCCTCCCGGACCTCGTGCGCCTGGGCGGCCTGCGCAGCGTCTACTCGCTCGTCGCGGACCACATCGAGGACGACCGCCTGCGCCGCGCGTTCACCTTCGAGCCCCTACTGGTCGGCGGGCATCCGTTCCGCGCCAGCGGCATCTACCTGCTGATCCACTGGCTGGAGCGCCGTTGGGGCGTCCACTTCGCAAAGGGGGGGACCGCGGCGATCGTCGAGGCGCTGGTCGATCTGCTCGAGGAAGTGGACGTCGAGGTGCGGCTGTCCACGCCGGTGGAGCGGATCGAGGTGGAGCGGGGGAGGGCGGTGGCGGTGCACACGGAGGGCGGAGAGCGCGTCCCCTGCGCCTTCGTCGTCTCCAACGGCGACCCGTCGCGCACCTATCGAACGATGATCCCGGAGGCGGACCGCGGCCGGAACCGGGACGCCCGCGTCCGGCGGGTCCAGAAGTCCATGAGCCTTTTCGTGGGGCACTTCGGCGTGCGCAGGACGTACCCCGACATCGCGCACCACACCATCGTCCTCGGCGAGCGTTACCGCGGCCTCCTGGACGACATCTTCCGTCGGAGGGTGCTGGCGGACGACTTCTCGCTGTACGTGCACGCGCCCACCCGGACCGATCCGTCCATGGCGCCACCGGGCAACGAGGCCATGTACGTCCTTTCGCCGGTCCCCAACAACCGCAGCGGGATCGATTGGGACCGGGAGGGTGAGCGCTACTTCGACGCCATCCTCAGCGAGCTGGAGGAGCGCCTGCTGCCGGGGCTCCGCGCGCACCTCGACCTGCGCTTCCACGTCACGCCGGACTACTTCGAGCATGAGCTCCGCACGGACGCGGGGGCGGCCTTCGGGCCGGAGCCGATCCTCACCCAGTCGGCCTGGTTCCGATACCACAACCGGTCGCCGGACGTGGATGGGCTCTACTTCGTGGGGGCGGGGACCCACCCGGGCGCCGGGGTGCCGGGGGTGCTGAACTCCGCGCGGGTGCTGGAGAGGATCGCGCCGAGGCCGACAGCGGGCAGTGAGATCCCGGTTCCCGGAGAACGGGCGCGGGTCTGAGCCGGGCAAGGGAGCAACGAGCGCGAAGCCCGCGTTCAGCCGGCGAGGGTGTCCAGCACCCGGTCCGCGTGGCCCTTCGCCTTCACCCCGCGCCACGCCTCGGCGATCGTGCCGTCGGGGGCGATGATGAACGTGCTGCGCTCGATGCCCATGTACTTTCGCCCGTACATCGACTTCTCCTTCCACACGCCGTACGCCTCGGCCACTGCGTGGTCCTCGTCGGCGAGCAGCGGGAAGTTGAGGTCGTGCTTCGCGCGGAAGCGCGCGTGCATGGACACGGGGTCCGGGCTCACGCCGAGGACGACCGCGTCGCGCTCCTCGATCCGGCCGAGGGCGTCGCGCAGGTCGCACGCCTGGACGGTGCAGCCCGAGGTGAGGTCCTTCGGATAGAAGTACAGCACGACCGTCCGCCCCCTGTAGTCCGACAGGCGGACGTCGCCTTCGGTATCGGATGGCAGCGTGAAGTCGGGCGCGATGTCTCCGGCGTCGATCATCGACATCTCCGGCTAGGGCCCGCCGCCCTCGAGGGCGTCGTCGGACATGATCCCGCGCGGAGTCGCGGCCCCGTCATCGTCGACCGCGTCGCGGGCGGCGCGGCGCGTCGCCCGGTCCTCGAGTACGAGCGAGATGACCAGCAGCACCGCACCCACGGTGACCGCGGAGTCGGCCGCGTTGAAGATCGGCCAGCGCATGAACCCGAGGTCGACCGGCCCGATGAAGTCGACCACCCCGCGATCCCAACGCACGCGGTCGATCAGGTTGCCGAGCGCGCCGGCGGCCACGAGCGCCAGGGCGCCCAACCGCAGCGTGTCATGCTCCTCCGCCTCGTGGTACATCCACGCGATCAGCCCGAGGGCGAACACCGACACGACCAGGAAGAACCAGCGCGACGCGTCGCCCACGTGCAGGCTGAACGCGGCGCCGGTGTTGTAGGTCAGCATGAGCGGCAAGCCGTCGCCGAACACGCGCTCGAGCAGGAACACCGGTCGGCCGTGCACGAGCGTGTTCTGGGCCCACCACTTGGTCACGATGTCGACCACGACGACCGTGGGGAGGACCGTTGCGAGGATCTTCGCCTTGCGATTCATCGACCTGCACGGGTATTGCGTGATAACGTCGGCCCGGACCGATTCCGGTGGCGCGAGCGGTCGGCCAGAGTACCCGTCCCGATGGCGCCCGGTCAACCGATCGCGGGCGCGTGCGCCGGGCGCAGGTGGTCGCGCCGGTACTACCCGGACCTTTGCCAGGACGACACGCCATGACGTCAGCTTCCGCTTCCGTCGATGCCGAGACGGCCGCCATGCCCCGCGAGGATTTCACCCCGTTCGAGGCGGTCAACTTCCAGTTCGACCGGGCCGCGGATCTCCTGGATCTGTCGGAGGCGATGCGAGTCGCTCTCAAGACGCCCTACCGCGAGGTCATGGTGGAGATCCCGGTGATCTGCGAGGCCGGCGACCTGCGCACGTTCCGCGGCTACCGCGTACAGCACAACCTCGCGCGCGGTCCGATGAAGGGAGGTCTGCGCTACCATCCGGAGGTGGACCTGGACGAGGCCCGCGCACTGGCCTCCCTGATGACCTGGAAGACCGCGGTCGTCGACCTCCCCTACGGTGGGGCGAAGGGAGGAATCGACTGCGATCCCCGCGATCCGGGCCTCTCGCAGCGCGACCTGGAGAGCATCACGCGCACGTTCGTTGATCGGCTCCAGGTGTTCATCGGTCCCAATCAGGACATCCCCGCGCCCGACGTGAACACGAACGCGCAGGTCATGGCGTGGATCGTCGACGAGTACTCGAAGTTCCACGGCTTCACGCCGGGAGTCGTCACCGGCAAGCCGATCGCCCTGGGGGGCTCCGAGGGGAGGGAGTCGGCGACCGGACGCGGCGTCGCCGTCGTCGCCTCGCACGCGTCCAAGGACCTCGGCCTCGACCTCGAGGGCGCGACCGTCGCGATCCAGGGCTTCGGGAACGTGGGCAGCTGGTCCGCGCGCTTCCTCGCCGACATGGGCGCGCGCGTGGTCGCCGTCAGCGATGTGGACGGAGCCATCTTCGACGGCGATGGGTTGGACCTCGCCTCCGTCACGGAGGTGGTGGCGGCCCAGGGGAGCGTGGTGCACGCTGAAGGGGTGGCGTCGATTTCCAACGAGGACCTGCTGGCCCTGGACGTGGACGTGCTCGTGCCGGCGGCGCTGGGCCACGTAATTCACGGCGGCAACGCGCGTCACGTGCGCGCGCGCCTCATCGTGGAAGGGGGGAATGCTCCGGTCACGCCGGTGGCCGACGAGATCCTGGCCGAGCGAGGAATCCCGGTCGTGCCGGACATCCTTGCCAACGCCGGCGGCGTGACCGTCTCCTACTTCGAGTGGGTGCAGAACCTCCAGCAGTTCCGCTGGGGAGCGGATCGGGTGGACCAGGAGCTGGTCGCCACGCTGGAACGCGCCTACCGAACGGTGCGCGAGGTCGCCGAAGCGAAGAAAGTGAGCCTGCGCACGGCGGCGTTCATCCTGGCGATTCGGAGGGTGGCGCGCGCCACCGAGCTACGCGGCTTCCGGAGCGGGCCTCATATGCCCACGGGTCAGCGCTGACGGTCTCCCGACAGCGCCCGGAAGTATTCCTCCACCAACTCCCGGTACTCCTCGGGGACCTCCCCTGAGCCGGTGATGATCGAGCGGGCGGCCTCCTCGCCGAGGACCTGCCTGCGCAGCGCGAGCTCGAGACGTCGCGCCCCGGTCGCGATCTGCTCCTGGAGGCGGGCGGCGTGCGCACCGTCCGCGTACGGAGAGCCGCTGGCCATGGCACGGAGTCCCTCCATGACCTCCGCCAGCGCGCGGGCCTCGTCGTCGCGACCCTCCTCGAGCAGCCGCCTCCGCAATTGCTCCGCGTCGCGCAGCCGTTGGGCGGCCTCCCGCTGGAATTGCCGGGCGATGCCCGGGGCCACCGCGCCGGGACCGCCCGCGCCGGGTGCGGACGGGTCGCCGTCGGGCGCCGGCGCAGCTTCGCCCCCGCCCCCGGGTTGGGGATCACCGGCCGCCTCCCGGCCGCCCGCCGGCGCGTCTCCACCGGCGCGATCGCCGGCCCGCCTGGCGCGCGCCTCCTCGCGCTCCTGACGCAGGCGTTCGTCCATCGAGCCCAGCGCGCGCGCCAGGTCTCGCGCGCGGTCCAGCGTCTCGCGTCCCGGCTCCCCGGCGTCCTCGGTCAGCGCCCGGGCGGCGCCCGCCAGGCGGCGCTCCAGGTCCCGCAGGTCTTCCTGGATCATCGCCTCGACGCGGCGCGACAGATCCAGGGGACCTCCGGGCCGGGTCAGCTCCCGAGTGTAGTCGATCTTGTCCTCGATGCGCCGCTCGCGGATCGCCGCTGCGGCCTCGCGCAGCGCGCGGGCGGCGTCGGGCTGGTCCGGGCCGGCCTCACGGGCGAGCCGCTCGATGTCCTCGCGCAGCGCCCGCACTTCGTCGGCCTGCAGGTTCTTGCGCTCGCGCACGCGCTCGGCTGCGCGCTCCGCCGAGGGCCCCGGCGGCGCCCCGGTCGCGTCTCCAGCCTCGCGACCCAGCTCCTCCTGCTGTCGGGCCAGTTCCGCGGCGCGGTCACGGGCCCCCTCGATGCCCCGGCGCACGCCGTCTGCGCGGTCCCTCTCCAGGCCACGCTGCGCGGCCTGCAGCCGGTCCAGCGCCCGCGCGGCTGCGGCCGGGTCGGACCCGGCGGCGGCGCGGCGCATCTGCCGGGCAGCCTCCTGGAGCTCGCGCGCCCTCTCCTCCAGCTCCGGTTGCGACCGCTCGCGCGCCAGGCGCTCTAGCCGCCGGGCCTCCTCCTCGGCCTCACGGGCGAGCTCCCGCTGGCTTTCGCCTCCACCTCCGCCGCCCTGCTGGGCCTGCGCCTGTGCCGCACGCCGCGCCCGTTCCGCTTCGCGCTGCTGGCGTCTCGCGAGCTCTCGCAAGCGCTCGAGCGTCTCGTCGAGCGCCCTGTCGCTCTCCTCGCGCTGGGCGCGGCGGACCTGTTCGTACTGGTTCTGCATTTTGTCCAGCTCGAGCTCGAACAGGTCGGCCAGATCCTCCGCTTCGCCGCCCTGGCCCTCGCCGCCCTGGCCCTGGGCGACCTGCACCTCGCGGAACACCGCCTCCGCCCGCTGCAGCTCCACGAGGGCCCGCTGCTCCGGCGGGAGCGCGGGCCGCGCGCGGTCTGCGCGCAGCTCGGCGAGCGCTTCGTCCATCGCCTCGGTGGCCGCCGGCAACAGCTCGGCGACGCGGGCCAGCGAGGTGTCGGAGGGGATGCCGCGGGTTCGTAGCTGATCCAGCAGCCGCTGGACATCCTCCCGCAGACGCTCCTGCGAGAGCGCTATCGTCGCGAGGTTCTCGGCGAACTCCGCGGGCGTGTAGCGCGCGCTGTCCCGGAGGAGGTTGTAGGTCGCTGCCACGATCTGGCGCTGCGTGCCGGATAGTTGCGCGCCGCTCTGGCCGCCCCCTCCGCCGCCACCGTCGGCCTGGCGGAACGTGCGCTCGAACGGCCGGATCCGCAGGAAGAAGAGCTGGCTCACCGCGGCCTTGGGGCCCGTCACCGCGTCGGTATCGACCGCCCGGGCGTGGTAGGCGATGACGTCGCCGGGCTGCAGGGCGAACTCCTCCAGGAAGAGCGTGTGTCCGGCCGTCACCTGCGGCCCGCCGCTTCGCTGCAGCGTAACCGTGTCCTCGCGCTCTCCGTTCACGGAGAGGATGAGCTGCAGGGCGCGCAGGCCGTAGTCGTCCTCGGCCTCCACCTCGAGGAACACCTCGTCGATGGAGGTGGCGTCCGAGTCCCGGCCCGGCTCGCTGACGCGCACGTTCGGCTCGCCATCGTCCAGCACGTCGATCGCGTATTCGGGCGACGCGCGCACAGCGTCGCCCGCGGGCCCGGCCAGCTCGATCCGGTAGAAGCCGTCCCGGTCCAGAGGCACGTCGCCGGCCAGTCGAACGGTCGAGTCCGGGCCGGCCGGCGGCTGCGAGCCGGCGCCTTCCTGCTCGAGGACCAGACGACGCCCGTCGTCCAGCAGCACCGCGCCTCCGGGTGTGGGCGCCGTCGGGTGCACTACGAAGCGGGCGCGCGTGCCACGCGGCGCGGCGATGTCGCGCACGTCCTCGATCGTGCGCGGGGCGAGGCCGGTGTAGGAAGGGTAACGAAGCTCGATGTCGACGCGGCCCGCGTAGGGCAGGTCGGCGACCGTGAGGCGGTAGCGCCGCGAACGGAAGCCGTCCGCGTCCACGAGGTAGTCGGCGTCCTCGACGAGGTCGAAGATCAGCGCCCCGTAGCTGCCGTCCTCGGCGCGCACCATGGGCAGCCGCTCGGCAACGCTGTCGCCGGCCGCGAACACCAGAAGGTCCACGCGCTGGGGCGCCTCCAGGCCGACCACCCGCGCCCGCACGCCGGCGTCCCCGTGGGTGGGGATGGTCGCGTCGCCCGGCTCGACCACGAACGACGGCGCGGCGCCTGCCACGCCGGCGGCCGTGCGTCCGCCGAAGAACCGCTCCGCCCCGGTCCCGAGGAACGCGGGGCGGAAGGCCATCGTAACGAGCGCCGTCACCGCGAGCAGCGCCATCAACGTGGCGAACCGCCGCAGCTCCGCGCGGTCGATGCGCGCGCCGTCCTCGACCTGGTGCAGCCGGGCGAGCGCCGTGCGGGCGGCTCGCTCGGCCAGCGCCCTGGAGCCGGAGCCGCCCGCGAGCGCACCCAGGAGCGCGGATCCGAGGGTGGGCTCGTGCTCCTCGATGTAGAGCGCGACCCGGTCCTCGGGAATCGGGGTCACCGCGGGCAGGATCACCCACCGCACGGCCGCCGCGACGGGAACGAGCACGGCGATGATGCGGGCGAGCGTCGCGGCCCAGCCGCCGTCCAGGGAGGGCATGATGAGCGCCGCCGCGGCGAACGACGCGACCGCCGTGAGCACGACGAGCATCGCGCCCAGCATGAGGCGCTTGACGCGCCAGCGGCGCAGGACGCGCGCGAGGATGTGGCGCAGCTCGATGTCGGTCCGACGGGCATCCTTCCAACCGCTCACTGCGTACCTCCGATCATCGAGCGCCCGGGGACGGCATTGGAGAGGACGCTTTCCACGAGGAATACTACACCGGCCGCGAGCAGCAAGGGCCACCACAGCGCCGGCCCGGGCTCCCGATCGCCGCCCGCGGCCGTCTCGGCTTCCGGACCCGCGGGCCCGCCTTCGGCGTCGATCCCCGGCCCGACCACAGCCAGCCCGGCGGTGTCCACGGTCTCCGTTCCGGCCTCGGCCGGATCCACGTTCACCGCGAAGCGCCGGGTCGCGGTCGCCGCCGGGTCGCGGACCTCGTAGATGCCGGCGCGCTCCAGCGGCAGGGGCTCGGCGGTCTCCAACGTGCGCCGCGAGCCGTCGGGTCCCACCAGCACCGGCGCCTCCTCTCGAGCGATGTCGGTGACGATCACGTCGTCGGGGTCGACTGCGGTGCCGACCCGCCTGTCGCCCGAACCGTCGTGCCAGCCCGCCGCGTGCAGGACCAGCCTGTGCACGAAGGGCAGATACACGGGCTGCAGGGGCAGGTCGTTCCACGCGTCGCCGAGGCTGCTCGTCCAGACGAGCACGCGGCCGAGGCCCGCTTCCGCCTCGAGCAGCGCGGGCGCGCCGTCGTCGAAGCGAGCGAGCACCCGCTGTCCCTCGGCCTCCTCCATGCGGCGATAACGCGTGGCCCGGGCTACGCTCAGGTCGCCCGACCCCGGGTCGCGGAACGGCGCGAAGATCGGGTGGCCGTACGCGATTCGTCCCAAAGTAGCGCCCTCCGGGCGGCCGACCGCACGCCCGGAGGACGCGGGGATGAGGTCCTCAGCCGCCTCGCCGCCGCCCCGGCCCGAGCGTTCGCCGCCGCCGACGACCAGGCCGCCGCCTGCCTCGACCCAGGCCCGCAACCGGTCGCCGGGCTCGTCCTCGGGGAAGGGCACCCCGTCCAGGATGACGACACCGGCCTGCGCGAAGTCCTCCCCCCGGAGCGAGCGTGGGGTGCGCCGGCGCAGCGCGAACGTCGGCGCGCGGCCGAGCTCGAGCGCGCGCCGCAGGTGGAGCCCGGCCCGCGGTCCGGTGCCGTCCGGCTCTACGATCAGCACGTCGATGGCGCGCCGCGGTTCGGCCACGAAATACCGGACGTCGTTGGCCGGCAGGTCGTCCCCCGCCACGCGCACCGCGCCGGCCGCGGCGCCCGACGCGAGGGAAAACGGTGGGAACTCCGCCGTGGCGCTCGCCCCCGGCTCCGCCGACACCGCGGCCGTGGCCACGCGGGAGCCGTCGAGAGTGAGCGTCACGGGCCGGTCCAGCACGGGGACCGAGCCGGTGTTGCGCACACGCGCCACCACGTTCACCCGCTCCCCGGCGGCGAAGCCCGAGCGGCGCAGCGAGACGTCGGACACCGCGAGGTCGTCCAGCTCGTCGCCGCCGACCGGGATCGAGCGCACCACGGTTCCAGCCGGGAGCGGCACCGGAGGTTCTGCTTGCGGCGCGGCGGCGGCGAAATCGCTCACGACGACGACCTCCCGGCGGGGGCCAGGCGAGGCCTCCAGAATGCTCTCCGCCAGCCGCAGCGCGGCCGCGTAGGATGTCCCGCTCTCGCCCGGGACGACGGAGTCGATGGCGGCGTGGAGGGCCTCGACGGCGCGGGTGCCGGGCCCCAGAGGGCGCGCCCCCTCGTCGAAGGCGACCAGCGTGAGGCGGTCGCCCTCGCGCAACTCGCCGACCACGGAGCGGGCGGCCTCGCGGGCGGCCTCCATGCGGCCGGCGCCGCCCATGCTGTAGGAGCGGTCGAGGAGAAGGACCAGGTTGCGGCCGCCGGTGGGCCCAGCCTCGCCGGCGATGTCGGCGTTCAGGTAGGGACGCGCGAAGGCGCCGACCACGAGGAGGATGGCCAGGATCCGCAGGGCGAGGAGCAGCGGATGCCGCAGCGCCCGCCTGCGGGTGGACTGCAGCGGCGCCTCTTCCAGGAAGGCGAGCGACGGGAACGGCTGGCGCCGCTCCGGCGGCCGCCTCGTGAGGTGGAGCCAGATCGGCACCGCCACGGCGAGCGTGGCCGCGAGCAGGGCAGGGGCCAGGAAACCCACTCAGCGCACCGCCGCGCCCCGCGTGCGCAGGGCCGCGCGGCGATGGACGAGGAAACGGGCGAGCGCTACGGAGAGCGGCGTGGCCGTGTCCAGGAGCACGTGGTCTACGCGTAGCGCCAGGAGCGTCGCCGACACGGCTCGCAGGTGGTCCTCGACGCGCCGGCGGAACGCGGGGCCGGCGGCGGCCGGATCCACCGGCAGCCTCTCGCCGGTCTCGAGATCCTCGAACAGCGTCGCCTCGAGCTCCGGAAGCCGGCGCTCCCACGGGTCGAGCACCTGGAACGCTATGACGTCGTGCCCGCGCGACCGCAGCCCGGAGAACGCCTCTTCCACGCGTTCGGGCGCTTCGTAGAAGTCGCCCACGACGCCGACGAGGCCGCGTCTCCGGAGCGCCGCCCCCAGGGCTTCGGCGGCGGACGCGAGGCCGGAGCCCGGTCGGTCCACGGCGTGAGCCCGCTCGAGCGCCCGCAGCACCAGGTCACGGTGGCGCGCGGCCGGTGGGATCGTTTCCACGACGTCGCCCGCGAAGGTCGTGAGACCCACCCTGTCGCGCTGCGTAGACGCCAGGTAGGCGAGCGAGGCCGCGAGGTACCGGGCGTAGTCGAGCTTGGTGAGCCGGTCGTCGGAGCCACGGAAGTCCATGGACCGCGACACGTCCACC
This sequence comes from Longimicrobiales bacterium, assembly GCA_035465395.1. Classification (GTDB taxonomy): domain Bacteria; phylum Gemmatimonadota; class Gemmatimonadetes; order Longimicrobiales; family RSA9; genus DATHRK01. The sequence goes on from DATHRK010000046.1 coordinate 89,908, forward strand.
AACAGGGTCACGTCGGCGTTGGTCTCAGCCTCGAAGAGCCTGACGTAGTGGCGGTCGGTACGCCCGTAGAGGCGCCAGTCGACGCGGCGCACGTCGTCCCCGGGCTGGTACGGCCGATGCTCGGCGAAGTCGAGCGACGTGCCCAGGTGCGGCGCCCGGTGGAGCCCGGCCAGAAAACCTTCCACCACGCCGCGCGCGATCAGGTCCAGCGAGTCGATGCTCGCCAGCACGGCGGGATCCAGCACCGCGGGTGGGGGCGCGGACCTGGCCATCAGCTGCGCCCCGACCGGGGACGGCGCGAGACTCGGCGGCCGGCGGCGGGCGTCACCGGAGGCCCGACCCCGGCGGCGGAACGGCCTCCAATACCTGCTCGATCACGCGGTCCGTGCCGACCCCGGCGGACTCCGCCTTGAAGTTGCGCAGCACGCGGTGACGCAGGACCGGATCGGCGAGCGAGCGGATGTCCTCGAAGGAGACGTGCGAGCGGCCGTCGAGGAGCGCGCGCGCTTTCGCGCCGAGCGTCAGGTACTGCGCCGCGCGCACGCTCGCGCCGTGCGCCACCCACTCGTTCACGAACGGCAGGCCGTCTTCAGCGGGCCGGGTCGCCCGCGTGATCGCGAGGGCGTGGCGCAGCACCGCGTCGGCGACCGGCATGCGCCGCACCAAAGCCTGGAAGGCGAGGATCTCCTCGCCCTCCACGACGGCGTTCGGCGAATCGCCGAGGACGGCCGTGGTCGTGCGCACGACCTCCAGCTCCTCTGCCTCGGGAAGGTGGTCCATGACGATCTCGAACATGAACCGGTCCAGCTGCGCCTCGGGCAGGGGGTAGGTGCCCTCGAGCTCGATCGGGTTCTGCGTCGCGAACACGAAGAACGGCTCGGACAGCTCGTAAGTGCGGCCCTGGACCGTGACCCGGTGCTCCTGCATGGCCTCTAGCAGGGCGGCCTGCGTCTTCGGCGGGGTGCGGTTGATCTCGTCGGCCAGCACGACGTTCGCGAACAGCGGGCCCGGCGCGAACACCATCTCCCGGCGGCCGGTCTCCGGGTCCTCCTGGATCAGGTCGGTGCCGGTTATGTCCGACGGCATCAGGTCCGGGGTGAACTGAATGCGCGCGAAGTCCAGACCGAGCGCCGAGGCGAGGGTCTGGACGAGCAGCGTCTTCGCGAGCCCCGGCACGCCCACCAGCAGCGAGTTGCCTCCCGCCAGAAGCGAGATCAGCATGAGCTCGACGACCTCGTCCTGGCCCACGACCCGCTTGCGCAGCTCGGCGACGATGCGCCCTCGAGCCGCAGCGAGCGCGTCGGCCAGGACTCCGTCGTCCCGGTCGGCCGGCCCCTCGCCGATCGCGGTCACGGTCTCCTCGGCCGCGGCCGCGTCCGGCGTATTCACGACAGTTTCGCTCATCGCTTCGTCCGTTCAGTGGGTCAGGGCGTACACGACGTAGTTGACGCCCAGCTTGTATGCCTCGTTCGACAGGTCTACCGGAAAGCGTCCGGTCGCGCTGAACTCCCAGAACTCGCCCACGTCGTTGTCGTAGTTGGCGACCGCCAGCATGCGCCCGGCGGGGTCGTTGTCCTCGAAGTAGCCGAAATACTGCGGCATCCGCCCCTGCCCGCGGTAGCTGAGCAGCTGCATCGTCGACGGCTCGATCTCGAAGAAGGAGTGGAAGACGGGCTCCGAACCATCGAGCGGAAGGGGCGTGAGCTCGGGCAGCACCCGCTCCATCTGCGTACGGAAGTTGATCCAGTCGGGTCCGCCAAAGTCGTCGAAGATCACGAATCCGCCCTTCAGCAGGTACGCGCGTAGCGCCTCCACCTCGTCTTCGGTCGGCGTCCAGAATCCCGGCTCGCTCAGGTACGCGACGGGGAACAGGAACAGATCCGGATCATCGAGCGCGACGACGCGGCTGCCGTCCAGATAGGGGCGCAGCGTGGTGATCTCCTCCACGATCTGCGCGAAATTGCGCTCCGCGGTCGGGTAGTCGTGCGACCACGGCGGGCCGGAGAATCCGCCGCCGAAGCCGCTCTCGAAGTAGATGCGCGCCAGCGTGAAGCGGCCATCGTAAGGGATGTCGCCCCGCGGTATTTCGGCCTGCGTCCGACCGCGCTCGCGAAACGGGAAGCTCCCATCCTGGGCCGCCGCCGGGGCGGCCGCGAAGGTCCCCGTGACCGCCGCGGCGCTCAGCAACGCCCGCGCGATTCGCGCCGATCGCAACCGTGCCGTGTCGGTCCCCCGCCGGCTGGCTCGATGTCGGACTCGCGTTCTCATCCCTGGAGATCCAGCAGCAGGTCCAGCGCCTCCTCGTAGCGCGGCGCTACCTCGAGCGCGCGCAGCACCGCGTCGCGTGCGCCGTCCCGGTCACCGGCCGCGACCAGCGCGGCGGCGAGCCGATACCAGGCGCCCGCCTCGTCCGGCGGATCGAGGGCGAGCACCGCCCGCCGCTCGCGGGCCGCGGCGTGCGCGTCGCCCGCGGCCTCCAGCAGCGCCGCGGTACGCTCGTGGAGTTGCGGCTCGAACGGGTAGATCCAGATCGCCCGGCGCAGGGTGCGGGCCGCCTCGGCCGGCGCGCCGGCCGACGCCTGTACCTCCGCCAGCCGGATGAGCGCGTCGTAGGCGTCCTCATCGACCGCGACCCACGCCTCCAGCGCGGCCCGCTCGGCGTCGGAGTCTCCCGCCTCGCGGTGGAGGCGGGCCAGCAGGGCGTGGGGACCCGCGGTGCCACCGGCTTCCGGGAACATCTCGGCGGCCGCCACCAGACGCGCGCGCGCTTGCGCGCGCCGCCCGCCCGCCAAGGCGCGAGCGCCCTCGCCGAGCGCGCGTGCGAACGCGCCTCCGCCATCCGCCGCGTCCACGGCGTCGAACCGGACACGGAAGGTCTCTCGAAGGTGCCGGTCGAACGCTCCGTCGACCTCGTCGGGGGTGGCGTCGAGGACCTCCGCGAACACGCGCTCCTCGCTCCAGCCCCGGCGGTAGCCCTCGAGCATGGCCCGCAGCGCGCCGAAGCCGCGATCTTCCTCGATCCACTCCACGACCAGCGAAGCCATCAGGTAGGACATGCCGACCTGTCCAGGGAACGATGGGCGGATGAACCCCTCGTTCAGCCGGCTGACCGGCGGCATGCGCCCGTCCTCGTACGCGGCGACGAAGGCCGGCGTGATGCGCCGCCCCCAGCCCGGCCGGGCGCGTCGCTCCTCGCGCACCGAGATGCCCTCGGTGAGCCATCGCGGGACGCGGTTGCCCGTCGCCCCGAGGGTCACCGCGTGCGCCACCTCGTGCCACAGCGTCGACGCCCAGTTGAAGGTGCCGCGCTCGCGGGCGGACGGCGAATCCATCGCAAGCACGTTCCCGAACGCGACGCCGAGCGCGCTGAACCCGGGGAGGCCGACCGTGCGGACGGAGAAGTCCCCGTGCTCCGGGTAGACCTCCAGCCGGACCGGCGTCGCGGGACGGTGGCCGTAGCGCTCCGACAGTCGCCGGTACGCGTCTTCGGCGATCTCCTCCATGTACGGCCCCAGCAGCGCGCTCTCGTCGCGGCGCAGGACGATCCGGAAGTGCTCGGTGGCGCGCGTCTCGTAGCGGTCGAAGGTGTCGAGCAGGTCGAGCGTGTTCTTGAACCAGATATTGAACGGATCGCCCGCGAAGGCCCGCTCGAGCGCCAGGCGTGCCTCCTCGACCGAGCCCGTCCTGAGCAGGTTGAGCCCGGATTCGCCGTGCGCATCCCACGCCTCGGGGTCCAGTCGGGCAGCTTCGCCCGCCAGCTCGGCGGCGCGTGCGTAGCGGTGGTGCCGCGAGGCGAGGCGCGAGGCCGTGACCAGCGCCGCCACGCGGTCCCGCCGCCCCGGGAGCGCCGCCAGCCGGCGCGACGGGCCGTCGGCCTCGTCCTCGAGCAGGTCGGCGGCTACGAGGACGCCTACGGCCTCGGCGTTCGAGGGGTCGGACTCCAGGGCCCGCGCGGCCTCGCCGCGGGCGCCGTCGAAGTCGGCGACCTCGAGCCGGAGGACGGCCAGAAATGCGCGCGCCTCGGCGGACGATGGGTTCACCTCGAGGGCGCGGCGGGTCAGCTCCTCCGCTTCCGAGGAGCCGTCGAAGCGGCGCACCCGCGCCATCAGCAGGAGTGCGCCGGGATGCATGGGCGCGCGCTTCAGGAGTCCCCTCAGCGCGCGATCGGCTTCGCCGCTGTCGTACTTGTCGAGAAAAAGGGCCGCCAGTCGGATCTCGGGCTCGGGGTCCTCCGGCAGGGCGCGGCCGGCCTCCTCGAGGACGCGGACCGCATCGTGGAACAGGTCGGAGTCGGTACGGCCCGCGCGGCGCGCGGCTTCGGCGACGGCAAGGAGTGCCCTGGCGTCCCCGGCCGCTCCGCGGTAGCCGGCCAGCGCTCGGTCGAGCAGGGCCGCGGCATCGTCCGCCCGGTCGGTGCGCGCGGCCACCGCCGCCAGGCCGACCAGGGCTGCGAGCGAATCCGCCCCGCCGAGTCCGTCGGCGAAAGCCCGCTCGGCCGCAGCGAGGTTTCCGGTCGCTGCGAGGATCTCGCCGGCGGCGACGCGCGCACCGGCGGCTCGCGCCTCCCGGAGCGCGTCGTCGGATCGCCCGAGGATGGCGAGCAGGCGCGCGCGCGCGTCGCCCGCCGCGGCGCCGTCGCTGCGCGCGAGTCGCTCCAGCGCGGCGGCGTACTCGCCGCGCGCGATGTCGGCCGCCGCGGCCCCCAGGGATGGCGCGGGCGGGGGTGGCGTGACCGCGGTCTGCGCGACCGCCGTGGTCGGCGCCGCGAGCGCCAGGGCCAGGCCGGTGGGCGCGGCGAGCGCGAGCGCCGACGCCGTCGCCATGCACGACGCGCCGCAGACACCCCTCGCGGGGCGGCAGAGGCTCCACGCCGTGCGACGGAAACCACGCGGGATCACGGCGTGCCCTCCCGCTCTGCCCGGAGCGCCCGGGCGTTGAGCGCGAGGCGCACGAAGAGCGCCTCGAGAGCCGCGTCGTACGCGTCCGGCGCCATGTCGTCCTTGCGCGCCTTGAGCGCCTCCACCTCGGCCTCGATCCGGATCCGCTCCTCGAGCAGCTCGCGTTCGGCGCCGTCCGCCGCGGCGATCTCGGCGGCGTCGTCCGTCGCCCTCCCGCCGGTCCCCAGGAAGAAGCCGGCGGCGACCGAGCCGTCGCCTTCCCCGGCGCGACCGTCGCCGTCGTCGTCGAGCACCGGGTGCTCCGTCTGGAGTTGTCCGGCGGCGGTGAACGATCGCGCCACCTCCGCCTCGGCGTAGCGGAACGCCTCGAGCAGGGACAGCCTGCCGTCCTTGTCGGCGTCCGCGGCGTCGCCCGCGAAGGCTTCGGCGAAGTGCGCCGCGAAGCGGGTCGCCTGTCGTTCTCCGCCCGCCCGCGTCGCCGTCACGACGACCCGACCGGGCCGGGCGAGCGGCTCGAGGAAGGCCCCGCTCGAGCTCGACGCGACGACCACCGCCGACCGGCCCGCGGCGGCGATGTCGAGCAACGTACCGAGCGCCGCGGCGTCCAGGTCGGGGCCCCGCAGATTCACCCGGGGACCGCGGGCGTCCGCGGTGCCGTGCCCGATGAGGACCACGAGGAGGGGAGATTCCGCGTCGCGCTCCGCCAGCGCGCGGAGCGCGGCCTCCACTCCCTCGAGGGTCGATGGCCCGTCGGCCGCGTCGCCGGCCGCGGTCGGGTCCTCGGCGAGGAACACGACATCCTCCGGTCGGACGTCGGGCGCGGACCGGGCGGCCTGGGCGATCGTGGCGCCCCAGCGGCGGAAGCGCTCGGAGTACACGGGCTCGCCCCCGAGGCCCGAGACGACCAGGACACGTGCCTGCGCCATGGCGGGGCGGGGTGTGCCGATGAGCCCGCCCCCCAGCAGGACGACGCCGGCCAGGAGCCCCGCGCCACGGCGCCGGGCGCGCCGACGGACGGCGTCCGGCGAGCCGCTGCGGTGAGTCGCGGCCACCGCGAGCAAGGCGCTACGCCCGGCCCTCACGAGAGCCTCCAGCGCCTGCGGAGCGTCCATTCGGCCGTCACGAGCACGAGCAGAGAGAGCAGGAGGAAAGGAAGATCCCAGAGCGATTTCTCCTCCACCAGCGTGACCCCGCGCGCGGCGTACGCGATGTCCTCCACCAGCCTGTCGAGCGTGGCAGGATCGTAGAACTCTCCGCCCGTCTCGCGGGCCAGCGCGCGCAACGCCTCCAGATCGGCCGCGGCCCCGTAGTCCTCGGCCCGCGACGCCTCTACCGTCACGAAGGCCGAGTGCGCCTCGGACGTCTCCGAAGGGGCATCCGGAGCCTCCAGGCGGACCTCCCAGCGACCCGGCTCATCGGCGACGAACGTGCCGCGATAGTCGCCGTCCCGCTCGAGCGTCCACGTCAGGGGGATCTCCGTGGCGACGCCGCTCGGCGACAATCCCACCGCGCGCACTTCCGCCCGGTTGATGGGCTCGAAGCCGGCGTTCGCCAGCGACGCCCGCACCTCCACGGTGTCGCCGGTGGCGGCGCCTGCGGCCGGCAGGCGGATATCCACGTTGTCGGGGGCCTCGCTGACGAGCCAGCGGAGCGTCTGGCGCCAGAACGCCTCGTGGGTGTCGTCTTCGACCGGAACCGTGGCGTGCATCTGCCAGAGCCAGGAATCCTGTACCGCGAACACCGCGACGCGCCCGCGCCCGAATCGGTGCTCGGCGAACAGCGGCCGGGAGCCCTCGTCACCGGCTCGCTGGCCCAGCAGCACGGCCCGCGCCCCCGGCTTGAGCTCCCCGAGCCGGTTGACCGCGGTGAGCGGCGGCAGCGAGTCCCAGGGGATGCGGTCCTCCGCGCCCGTCGTGCCGACCCGAGCCACCGGATGTTCGCGGGCGCCGGGGGCCGGCCGCACGAGGACGTGCTCCAGGGCCCGCTCGGTGCCGGCGAGACGCTGGTCCAGCTCGACGGGCAGCGCGGATCCCACGCTCGTCCCGGCCCAGCCGCCTTCGGCGAGAGCGTCGTGCCCTCCCAGCGCGAGCAGCCCACCACCGCGCTCGGCGACGAAGGCCTCGAGCAGCTCCTGCTGCTGTTGCGAGAGGAAGCTGGCCTCCAGGCTCCCGAGCACCACCGCTCGGTACTCGAAGAGCTCGGCCCGCGAGGTCGGGAAGCCGGACGCGAGCTCCGGGGCGCTGTCCACGGCGAGGCGGAGGTACTTGCCCTCGGCGGTTCTTTGGAGCACGACCAACTGCAGTTCCTGGTCGTCCTCGACGGCGCGCCGGAGGAACTTCGCCTCGAACCGGGGTTCGCCCTCGACGTACAGGATCTTCTCGACCCCACCGCGCACCTCGACGTCGACGACGCCCGCGTTGTTGCCATCGACCAGCTCGCCGTCCCGCGGCTCGACGCGGGCACGTAGCCGCTGAATCCCAACGTCGTCCGCGTCTACGCGCACGCGCGCCACCTCGGTCTCGCCGTCCGCCGGCAGCGTGAGCGAGTGCTCTCCGACGATGCGCCCGTCGGCCTCCACCACCACCGTCACCCGCTGGCCGGCGAAGCCGCGTTGCTCCAACTCGACCGCTACCTCGAAGGAGCCTCCGCGGAGGACCGACCGCGGCGCGTTGATGCGAGCGACCGCGATGTCGGGGCTCAGATCGGGCGAGCCCAGCCCGACCGCGAATACCGGGAGCCCCGCGGAACGCAGCCCGACGAGGGCGTCGTCGAGCGAGCCGGACGCGTTGTCGGCGCCGTCGGTGACCAGCACCACGCCGGAGGCAGGGGCCGCCCCAAGATCCTCGGCGGCGGCGCGCAGCGCGGCGCCGAGGCGGGTGCGCTCGCCGTCGAATCCGAGGCCGCCCCAGTCGGTGAGCCGCGAGGGCTGGGAGGCGAAGCGAAGGTGTCTCACGCGAAAGCGCCCGTCGAGAGCTTCTGCCAATTCCGACCCGGGGCCGAACGCCGCGCGAGCGAACGCTGCGCGGGATTCCCCGCCGACGTCCCGGACCCTCATGCTCCTCGAGTCGTCGATGAGGACCGCCAGCTGGTTCTCGCGGGGGACGACGGTCGGCACTCGCAGGACGGGCCGCGCCAGGAGCGCGGCGAGGATCGCAACGAGCGCCACCCGCAACAGGGCCAGCGGGACCACCCTGGCGAGCGGCAGGCGAGGCCGGCGGAGCAGGTACGCGGCGACCGCGGCTCCCGCGAGCAGGAGCGCGCCGACCCAGAGCCACCAGGGCAATGGGCGGGCGAGCGCGAGCGAGCCCCGCTCGTAGAGGAGGGGCGGATACTTGAAGAGGATCTCGTACAGCTCACGCATCGTGCCTCGGATCGATCCGTTGCCGGCCTCTACAACTTACCCTCGCGCGGGCGCCGCGGGTCGCTGCGGTGTTCGCAAAGTGTCAGGGAACGACAGGGCGCCACCGCCGAGTTGGAGGTGTCCGACCGAACCGCTACAATACCGGCAACCGTTACCGGGCGATACTCGGACGTGACCCCTACCACTCCCTCCCATTCCGCCGACGAGGCGCCGTCCCGGGCAGACGCCGACGGCTTCCGACAGGGCTTCGAGGAAGAGGCGCTGCCTCACCTGGAAGCCGTGTATCGGTTCGCCATCCGGCTCGTACGGGGCGAGGTCGACCAGGCGCAGGACCTCGTGCAGGAGACCTACCTCCGCGGCTTCCGGTCGTGGGCGAGCTACACACGGGGGACGAACTGCCGGTCGTGGCTCTTCACCATCTGCCGCAACGTCTTCCTGCGGCAACGGGAGAAGCGTGGCCGGCGGCCCGAAACGCCGACCAGCCGAATCGAAGCGAACGTCGAGGCGTCGGCCTTCCGGGGGGCGTTCGACGGACCCGATCCTGCGACGCCCGAGCGTCGGTTCTTCGATTCCTTCATCGACCAGAGGATCCTGGACGAACTGGATGGCCTCCCGGACGAGTTCCGGGAGTGCGTCTTGCTCAGCGATCTCCACGGGCTTCCGTACGCCGAGATCGCCCACATACTGGAAATTCCGGTGGGGACGGTGAAGAGCAGACTCCACAGGGGTAGGCGACTGCTTCAGAGCGCCCTGGAGGCATACGCGATCGAAATGGGTTACGTCCGTCCGAAGTCCGCGGCAGGCGCCCGTTGAGCGTCGCCGCCCCAATGACCTGCGCGGAGGTCGCCGAGCGCCTCTGGGAGTACCTCGACGGGGAGCTCGACGCGCGCACCATGGCCCGCGTATGGGATCATCTGCGCCAGTGCGAGGCGTGCTTTCCGGAGTACGACTTCCGGCGGGCGTTCCGGGCCCTGCTTCGGCGCCACGCGCACACGCCGGTGCCCGCCGGTCTGCGAGCGCGGGTGTTTCGCGCGCTCCTCGCGGAGGGTCTCCAGGGCGACGGAGGCCGGGGCCCGTTGGATCCGGGGGGCGACGACGGATGAGAATCGCGCGCGCTTCCGGGGCGCCTCAACGGCTCCCGGGAGCGGATGCCGCCCCGGTTGCGTCGGCGATCATCCGCTCTGCCTCCGCCAGCCGTTCCAACGTGCCGATGTCCAGCCAGCGGGCTTCGTCCACCCGGTAGGGCAGAATGCTCCGGCCCTCGCCCGCCAGCCGCAAATAGGGCCAGATGATCGAGAACGCCCCGGTCTCGTCGAGGAGGTCGAGCAGCTCCGGCGATACGACGTGCACGCCGGTGAAGCCGAGGGCGTCGACGTCGCCCACGGCGTCGCGCGCCATCGTGGGGTTGCCCGCCCGGTCGGTGTGACCGCACAGGCCGTGGTCGTCGAACAGCAACGCGCGGCTGGAGTCGCGGTGCTGCACGGCGAGACTCACGAGCGGGCTCCGCGCCTCGTGGGCCGCGTACATGGGCGCCAGCGGCAGGTCGGTGATCACGTCCACGTTGTGCAGGAAGAACGGAGCGTCCCGGCGCAGCAGGTGCTCCACGTTGCGCAGCCCACCGCCGGTCTCGAGCGGGGCGTCGCCCGGCTCCTGGACGACGATCGACTCCACCCCGAAGCCGTCCCGATCGCGCACGAACCGCTCGATCTGCTCGCCGAGCCAGTGCGCGTTGATGAACAGCCGGTCGACGCCGGCGGCCGTGAGGCGGCGCGCGACGCGTTCCAGCATGGGCACGCCGCCCACAGGCACGAGCGCCTTGGGCAGGTGGTCGGTCAGGGGACGCAGCCGCGTCCCCAGGCCGGCGGCGAAGATCATGGCGTCCACGTCAGTCGTCCTCCGGCCAGTGCTGTCGTTCCCGGTGCTCGACCCGCACTCGCACGCGCGGCTCGAGGTGCCGCGCCAGCTTCTCCGCGAAGTGGACCGAGCGGTGCTGCCCGCCCGTGCAGCCGAAGCGAACCGTCAGGCTCTCGAAGCCGCGGCCGAGGTAGCTATCCACGCTGGCATCGACGAGGGTCCGGACGGATTCCCAGAAGGCCGCCGACTCCGGCAAGTCCTCCAGGAAGGTGACCACTTCCGGGTCGAGGCCCGTGAGGTCCCGGTACTCCTCCCGCCTGCCGGGGTTGGTGATCGCACGGCAGTCGAACACGAACCCTCCGCCGTGGGTGGTGTCGTCGGCCGGAATGCCGCGCTTGTAGCTGAAGCTCCCGATGGTGACCGTCAGGCCCGGCTCGGCGGGCTGGGTGCCGGCCAGATCCGGTCGCGCGACGATGCGCCGAAGCACCTCTTCGAGCTCCGGTACGTCCACGTCGAGCCCCCTCTCCAGCAGCGATGCGATGTTGGCCACCGCGTAGGGCACGCTGGCCAGGAAGCGCGGCTTGCGCTCGTAGAACCCGCGATACCCGTAGGCGCCCATCGCCTGCAGGATCCGCATCAGCCCGAACGAGTGGTAGTGGCGCAGGAATCGCTCCCGATCGACCTCGACGTGCTCGTCGAGTGCGTCCAGGTACGCGTTCAGCAGCGCCTCCCGCGCATCGGCCGGCAGGGCGGCCTTGGCGTCGTAGAGCAGCGAGGCGATGTCGTACTGCAGCGCGCCGCGCCGGCCTCCCTGGTAGTCGATGAACCAGGGCTGCCCGTCGACGATCATGACGTTCCGGCTCTGGAAATCGCGGTACAGGAAATAGTCGGCGGGGGCCTCACTCAGGTGTTCGATGAGGCGCCCGAAATCGACCTCCAACCGGGCCTCGTCGAAGGCTACGTGGGCGAGCCGGAGGAAGAGGTACTTGAAGTAGTTCAGGTCCCACCGCATCGAACGCTCATCGAACGCGGCGTGCGGGTAGGCGAGGGAAAAGTCGACGCGCTCCGCGCCGACCACCTGGAACCGCGGCAGCCACGCGACGACACGCTCATAGAGCGTCATCGCGTCGTCGGGCAGCGTCGCGTCCGCCGCCGCGCCGGTGCGATCGCGGATGGCGGAAACCGCCTCGAAGAGCGTCGTGTCGCCCAGATCGGAGAGGAGGTACGCCGCGCGGCTCGGGTGGACCGCCAGGATCTCGGGCACGGGCAGGCCCGCCGACCCGAACGCGGCGCTGAAGCCGAGAAAGGCCTCGTTCTCGGCGATGTCTTCGGCGAGGGTGCCGATCACCGGTCCGGTATCGGGGGCCGACAACCGGAAGTACCGGCGCGCCGAGCCGTCCGGACGGAGGCGTCGGGTGGACGCCGGCTCGACGCCGAACCGCTCGCGAAAGAGGGCGCGCAGGACCTCGGGTCCCTCCTGGGGAAACGTCAGCGGACGCCCGCCTCACGTTGCACCCAGCGCACGTAGTCGACGATGGCCTGGATGCGGTCGACGGGGACGTTGGGCTGCGGCGGCATGTCGCCGAAGTTCCAGTGGTGGCTGCGCACGCCGCGCTGCACCGCGAGGTGGAACGAGATGTCGGCGTGGTGGCCCGGGCGGTAGATGTCGTGCACCAGCGGAGGCCCCTGTGTCGTGCCGAACCCTCCCGACCCGTGACACTCGGCGCAGTGGAGATCGAAGAGGTCGCGCCCCTCCACCAGAAGCGGAGGGGGGTCCGGCGACGGCGGGCGTGGGGGCGCCGGGGCGACGGCCGCCGGATCGGTCGCTTCGGCCGCCTCCGTCGGGCCGCTGCGCTCGTCCTGCGGCGCGCACGCGCCCGCTACCGCGATCGCCAGCGCTGCGATCGTCACCCGTACGAGGGACTGCTCAGTGCTCGGTCCGAACATGGCGCGTATCATAGGAGGAATCCCATGACGCTTCCAAGCCCCGTCCGGCCCCTGGCGGTTGCCGCCGCTGCGGTGGCGTGGGTCGTGTACGCGGCGAGCGCCTGCGAGGTCCCCGACGAGGCGCCGTCTTCCACGTCGGCCGGCGACGCCTCGCCGTCAGAGCTGACGATGTCGAGCGCCGAGGTCTGCCTGGACGTGGGCTACCTTTGCGCACCGCTCGCCGACTCTGCGAGCTTCCGGATCTTGCGGTGGCCCGACGGCCATGCGTCCGTCGCCGTGCACGTGCCCATCCCGGCCGGCGTGGCACCCTCCGACGGACGCCGACTCCAGGCAGCGGCGGCCCGCGGCATCGAAGCCTGGGATGGGGCGCCCTTGCGCATCGACGCGTACGCCGCGGAGGCCTCCGCCGACATCGTCGTGACGTGGGTGCCGAGCCTACCGGACTCGCGTTTGGGGCTGGCACGCGTAGAATGGGCGCAGCGCGGTGCCGAGGTGCGCTTCTCCGTGCCCCGGTTCGAGCTCGCTACGCACGCCCCAGGCGCGGCCCCCCGCCTCCAGACGCCGGCCGAGGTGGAGCTCGTGGCGGTCCACGAAATGGGCCACGCTCTGGGTCTGCCGCACAGCGACCGGGAGGCGGACGTGATGTTCCCCACCCGCACGGCGCGCCGGCTGACGACGCGCGACCATCGCACGGCGATGGCGCTCTACGGTTTGCCCGCAGGGGCGCAGGTCGTCCGGGAATGAGCCTGCGCTGCCGACGAGGGCGGCCGGCCACGGGGAGGCGAGATGGGGCTGATACGGATGCTGGGCGCGATGGCGATCGGGGTCGTCGTCACCCTGCTGCTGCTGGCGGGGGCCGCCTACGGCGTCAGCGAGTACCGCATGACCAGGGTCTGGGAAGTCCAGCCGCGACCACTGGCCGACTCCATCGAGCTCGGCATGGAGGAGGCGAGCCGCCTGGCCACCGTGCACGGCTGCGTGGAATGCCACGGGGAGGATCTGGGCGGCGGCGTGCTCACCGACGATCCCGCCTTCGGACGCATCATCGCGCCGAACCTCACCTCCGGCGGCAAAGGCGCCGGCTCGCGCTACAACACGAGCGACTGGGTGCGCGCCATTCGCCACGGGATCGACCCGCAGGGTCATGGGCTCGTTCTCATGCCCTCGGAGCAGTACTACTACCTGCCCGACGAGCAGATCGCGGCGATCATCGACTACGTGGAGGCCGCCGAGCCGGTCAGCCGCGAGCTGGGCGACACCCGCCTGGGTCCTCTCGCCCGCGCGCTCTACGCTGGCGGTATGGCGCAGCTCCTCGCCGCCGACGTCATCGACCACGATCGGCCCCCGCCTCCGCCCCCGGCGGCCGGCGTCACCGAGGAGTACGGAGCTTTCCTGGCGCGCGCCTGTCAGGGGTGCCACGGACAGAACCTCGCCGGTGGCGCCTCGGGCCCAGCCCCGGCGCCCAACCTGACGCCGCACGCGACCGGGCTGGGCCCCTGGAGCGAGGAGGATTTCCGCCGGGCGATGCGCGAGGGACTGCGGCCCGACAGCTCCGAGATCAGCGAGGCGATGCCCTGGAAGGCCTTCCGCGCGATGACCGATGAGGAGCTTTCCGCGCTGTGGCTGTACCTGCGCTCCGTGCCGGCGGTGGCGCCGACGGAGTGAGCGAGCTCGACCCGCTGGAGCGCGCGCCCTGGACGCTCGACATCGACGTCGTGCTGATCGTCGGGGCCCCCCGCAGCGGGACCACGTGGCTGCAGTCGCTGTTGGCCTCCCACCCCGCGATCGCGACGGGTCCGGAAACCCATTTCTTCCGCACCTTCGCGGCGGCCGATGCGGAATTCCATCGCCGCCGGGACCGCCCGCTGGGGGTCTCGGAGTACTGGACGTCGGAGCAGTTCCACGACGCGATCGAGCGCCTGTTCTGGGGGGTGCTCTCCCGCCTGCCGGCGCCGGCGGGTTCGGTGCGCTACTTCCTCGAGAAGACGCCGATCCACTGCATGCACGGGGCGTTCATCCTGCGCGTGCTGCCGCGCGCGCGCTTCCTGCACGTGATCCGCGACGGCCGCGCGGTCGCGGCGTCCCTCCTGAGGGCGGCAGGCGGCTGGGGGCGCGATTGGGCGCCGGACACGATCGGGCGCGCCGCCGACAGGTGGGATCTCCGCGTTCGGACGGGCCGCGCCATCCGTGAGCTGGTGCCCCGGTCCTCGGCCTACCGCGAAATCCGCTACGAGGACGTCCGGCACGACCCGGCGGGCGCGCTGTCGTCGCTGTACGGCTGGCTGGGGCTCGACGCCGACGCCGAGCTCGTGGAGGGAGCGGTGCGGGCCAACTCCCTGGAGAGCGATGCGACGTTCGAGGCGATCACGCCGGCCGGCGCCAGTGCCAACACCGCGTCCAGCGACCCCTATCCGGAAGGATTCGTCGGTCCGGCCCCCGTCGACCCGCGCGACATCGACCTGACCCGGGCGCAGATGCGCAAGTTCGAGGCGCTGGAGGGCGGCCTCCTCGAGGAGCTCGGCTACCCGCTGGTACACGGACGCGGCGGGTGGATGCGCAGGGCGCTCCTGTCCGATCGCCTCCGGCGCGCGCTGGGGCTGCGGCCCGTCTGAACGGCGCGCCGGCTCAGGTGCCGGTCGCGACCCCCGACGTGAGGCGGTGGATCAGCACCGCCGCCCGCGCGATCGCCCGAGGCAGGGAGCGGGTGTCCATGGTCTCCTCGACGGTGTGTCCACCAGACCCGTGCGGCCCCAGGCCGTCGATCGCATCGACGAAGGGCGCCACGAACGACACGTCCGCGGCGCCGCGGGCCCCCGGATCGTGGGGCGCGATGGGCCCGTAGCCGAGATCCTCCGACACCCGACTCAGCGTCTCGAGCAGCGCCACGTTGCCGTCCGTGGGAGGCATGGGCGGGTAGCCCTCGTCGAACTCGATGGAGGCGTCGGTGTGGGGCAGGTGCTGCGCCACGATCGCCTGCATCTTCGCCTTCGCGCGCTCCAGCTGGTCCGCCGAGATCGTGCGGATGCCCCCTGCGACGACCAGCTCCTGGGCGACGATGTTCGTCTTGCCGGAGACGGTGCCGCGGACCTCGCGTTCGTCGAACGCGACGTCCGTCCCCCCGAGGATCACGCCCGGGTTGAAGGTCAGGTACTGTTCGCCGCGGACGTGCGAATAGAAGCCGTCCAGGATCCGCGCCGCCTCGAAAATCGCACCCGCGCCGACATCGTCCTTGAAGATCGTCGAGGAATGGTTGCGCCGCCCGGTGACCCGCAGGATCCACTTGGTCGCGCTGCGCCGGGCGACGACCGCCACCTCCTCGCCGTCGATCACGGATCCGCTTTCGAAGCCTAGCGCCAGATCGCTGTCCCGTGCGGCGTCGATCAAGACCGCGCGCGCCTCCGACAGCGGGCGCCCGGGGTCCTCCTCGTCGCCCGTGAGCACCACGCGGATCGTAGTGCCATCGAGCGCATCGACCGCCGCCAGCGCCTTCAACGCGTACAGGATGGCGATGTTGCCGCCCTTCATGTCCTCGACCCCCGGTCCCTTCACCGTCGAATCGTCGAGCACTTCGAAGCGCTGAAACGGGCTGTCTTCCTCGAAAACCGTGTCCAGGTGGCCGATGAGGAGCACGCGGGCTCCTCTCGGGGTGGCGGCGACGCGCTCGGCCACGAGGTGCCCCGAACGGCCCAACGACGGATCGGCGGGTACCCAGCGGGCGTCGAAACCGAGCTCCGCGAATTCGGGGATCAGGTCGTCGGCGGCAGCGCGGACGCCGTCCGGGTTCATCGTTCCGCTGTTGATCTCCACGTTCCGGCGCAAATCGTCGAGGGCCTCGTCGGCGTGCTCGGCGACCCAGTCGACGAGGCGCTGCTCGCTCTCTGGCAGCTGCGCCGAGGCGGGCGACGCCACGAAGCCGATGGTCGCGGTCGCCAGCAACACCGCGAACGGAACGGGTTGCGTGCGCGAGCGGCGAGGGGGTCGGGTCGAGACTTTCATGGATCCATCCTGCCGAACGAACGAAGTGGATTGCCGCGGGGCGTCGCACGGCCCGTTCGGGCCCGGGCCACCTCGCGCTCTCGGAGAGGTTAGAGTTCGGCTCGGGAGGCCCGCAACTTGGCCGAGCGCGTCGGGATCTCCCGCACCGGGTCGGCGGCGGCCGAAAGAACTCTCGATGGTCTCGCACAGTTCGGTAACAACTGTGCGTTGATCCCGCGCGCGTGAGAAAGCAGCTTTTCAGCATGCTGCCTCGACGCCTCCGCCCGCCCCGTACCGCCGTTCCCGCAGCGCTGCTGCTGCTGGGCATGGGGGTCATGGTCGTGGTCGCCTACCAGGCGCATCGGGCCGTGCGTTCGCACCAGGCGACGATCGAGGAGGCGCTGCGCGATTACTCGGCCGTCACCGCGTGGAGCCTGGAACACCACCTGGCGACGGAGCTCGAGTCTGCGCTCCGGGAGCATCTGCAGGCGGTGAATCATGGCGAGGGCGTGCACTCGTCCCCCAACATCCCTCCCGCCCACGAGCTCGGCCACTACCTGGACTGGGACTCCGCCGGGTGCCTGTGCCACCGGCCCGACTACGCGATCGAGGCGTACTTCGGCTTCACGCTGGGCACCGACACGATCGAGGTGGCGCCCAATCTCTACACCGGTCCGGGCGTGGGCGTGGTCGTCGATCGGGGGGCCCAGGACATCCGCGTGGCGGAGGGCTACCCGGCCCGCGAACCCCGACGGTATTCCGACGAAGAGCGGTCCTGGGTGCACGAGGCCGTAACCCGCAGCGCGCGCTCTCACTTCCGGGCGGACGACCGCTTCGCGCTGGTGACGGGCGAGGTCGACGGGCGACGCCTGCTCGTGGCGTACACGCTCATGCCGACGGCGTGGGGTGATACCGTGGTGTACGCCGTAGAGATGGCCCCGAGCGTGCTCGCTTCCCTCGCCGACCGCGTCCTCGACGAGCGCGACATCCTCCCGCCCGTCTTCACCCGCGAGGCGGGAGTGCGCAACCTGGTCGCCGCGGCGCTGTTCCGGGGCAAGGGCGACGTCCTCTGGAGCACCGGCGACGAGGACGTGCGCCCCGAGGAGCTGGCCGGCGTCACCTGGCGGCCTCTGCCCGAGCGATTCGGAGACCTCAACGTGGCCGCGGCGGTCCTGCCGCAGGGCCTGGACGCGCTGCTCATCGGCGGCGTGCCGCGATCCCGCCTGCCGGTGCTCCTCGCAATGCTGGCGCTCGCGACCGCGCTGGCGCTCTTCGCGTTCGGTCAGTTGCGGCGCGAGGCGCGCCTCGCCGAGGACCGGGCGGCGTTCGTATCCAGCGTGTCCCACGAGCTGCGCACGCCGCTCGCCCAGATGCGCCTGTACCTGGACACGCTACGCCTCGGACGGGCGGATTCGGAGGCCACCGTGCAGCGCTCGTTGGGCCTGATCGACCGCGAGACCACGCGCCTCGCGCACCTCGTGGACAACGTTCTGCGCTTCTCGGGGCGGCGCGAGGCCACCGCTCCGTCCGAGGCCGTCTCCGACCTCAGCGCGGAGGTCCGCGAGACGCTGCGGTCGTTCCGCCCGTTGGCGGAGGCTCGCCGGGTCCGCCTCATCGAGGACATCACGCCGGGCCTGCGGGCGCGCGTCGACCCGGATGGCCTCCGCCAGGTCGTGCTCAACTACCTCGACAACGCCGTGAAGTACGGGCCGACCGGCGGCGAAGTGACCGTGCGCGTGGCACCGGCCGCGGCCGATTCGATGCGGGTCGTGGTGGAGGTCGAGGACACCGGGCCGGGCGTCGCCCGGGCCGAACGCGACCTGATCTGGGAGCCGTACCGCCGGGGCGGCACCCCGGCCGCGGCGGCAGCCGGGGGCAGCGGTATCGGGCTAGCGGTCGTGCGCGACATCGTCCGGGACGCCGGCGGCTCAGTGGACGTGCGCGAGGCGCCGGGCGGCGGCGCGGTCTTCCGCGCGGAGTTCGCAGGTGGATGAGCGACCCGGCACCGATACCATCCTCCTCGTCGAGGACAACGAAGACCTCGCCGAGGGGCTGCGCTACAACCTCGAGCTCGAGGGCTATCAGGTGCTGCATGCCGCCGACGGGCGCGCCGGGCTGCGCATGGCCGACGAGGCGGACCCGGACCTGGTCATCCTGGACCTCATGCTCCCCGACGTCGACGGTTTCCAGGTGCTGCGCACCCTCCGGGACCGGGGCGAGGACATGCCGGTCCTTATCCTGACCGCGAGAGGCGCCGACGAGGACCGCGTGCGCGGCTTCCGCATGGACGCCGATCAGTACGTCACCAAGCCCTTTCACCTGCTCGAGCTGCTCGAGCGCGTGCAGTCGCTGCTTCGTCGGCACGCCGGCCGGACCAAGAGCCCGGACGGCGCGCGGACGATCCGCTTCGGCGACGTGACGGTGGACACCGCCTCCCACGCGGTCCGGAAAGGCGGCGCGGAGGTGTCGCTGACGCCTCGGGCCTATCAACTGATGCTCGCGCTGATCGCTCGCGAAGGCGCCGTCGCCACGCGCCACGACCTGCTGCGAGAGGTGTGGGGCCACCGGGGCGAGGTGCTCACCAGAACGGTCGATTCGCACATCGCCGAGCTGCGGCGCAAGCTGGAGGACGACGCCACGGCGCCCGTTCACTTCCTGACCGTATGGAAGGTCGGCTACCGGTTCGCGGAGGGGTGACGCAGGGTTTCACAACTCTCACACACGACCCGTTCGAGGCTCGCACGCGAATCGTGAGAAAAGGTCGCCTACGCGCAGGACGCGGCCCGCATGTTGGGGGCGAGGGCGGCGACCGGCGCCGCCCGCACCGCAACGAAACGACCATGCGTGAACGATTCGCGGGACTCGGACTGGCCGGCGCCGCCATCCTCGGCGCCTCTCTCCTGGTGCTCATTACCGGCGCCTCGGCCTTCGCCCCGGGCCCGAAGTACGATGGCGCCGGCGATCTCTACCTGCCGGAGGACCTCTACGAGTGGATCCTGGTGGGCTCGTCGATCGGCCTCGGCTACAACGAGGACGCGCAGGACCCCGAGCCGGGTGCCGCCCCGGGCATGTTCCACAACGTGCTGATGGAGCCCGCGGCCTACAGGCACTACGCGGCGACCGGTACGTTCGAGGAAGGGACGATGTTCGCGCTCATGATGTACACGGCCGGGGAGCAGGCGGCTCCGCGCGAGGGCGGTTTCTACGAGGACCGGTTCGTCGCCATGGAGATCTCGGTGAAGGACTCCGTCCGTTTCGAGGACGGCTGGGGCTTCACGAACTTCGTGATCGAGGACGAAGTGCCGTCCGAGACAGGCCAGGCGCTTCCGTCCGGCAACCGCTGCTTCCAGTGCCACACCGAGCACGGCGCCAAGGACCACGTCTTCACGCAGTTCTATCCGACGATCCGGCGGCTGGACCGCGAGCGAGGTGACGGTTGAGGTCGCGCGAAGACGTGCCTCCGGCGACCCTTGGCTCCCGCCTCGGCCGGCGCGGATTTCTTGCGGCGGCCGGCGCGTGTTTCGGCCACCTGTGGTTGGTGCCGCGCGAGGCCGCCGCGCTCGCCGCGGGCGGGTCGAGTTCGGGTGGGCCGGCGACATACGGACGTGCCCTCGGCGCGCGGCCCGGCCGCGTGGCCGCCAAGGAAGGCTGGGGCGAGCTCGTGGAGGTCGCCGACGGCATCTGGGCGCTGATCTCGACGCCGCTCTCGGGTCACCCGGACGCGGGGCGTACGGTGTCCAACGGGGGCATCATCGCGGGCGCCGACGGCGTCCTCGTCGTGGAGGCGTTCGCCCAACCCGAAGGGGCGGCCTGGATGGCGGACCGCGCCTATGAGCTGACCGGACGCCGTCCGGATCGCGTCGTGCTCACCCACCACCACGGCGACCATACTTCCGGGGTGCCCGGCTATTTTCCCGGAGGCGAGGGGGACATCGCGGTCCTCTCCACCGAGCCGGTGAAGGACCGCCTCATGGACGCCGGTGGGGTGTCGTCGGCGCGAGCCGCCCGCATCCAGCCCTCCCTCCCGACCTCCCGGCCGGAGCTCCTCGACCTCGGCGGTCGGGTGGTCCACGTCATCCCGCGCGACGGACACACCGGCAGCGACGTGACGGTGGAGGTGCAGGATCCGGCCGTGGTCTTCTGCGGCGATCTCGTGTGGAACGGCCTGTTCCCGAACTACGTGCACGCCACGCCGTCTCACCTCGCCCGCGCGGTCGAAGCGATCCTGGAGCCGGGGGATCGCACGCTCGTGCCCGGGCACGGCACGATCCCCGACGTTGAGGACGCGCGCCTGTATCGCGAGCTGCTGGGCCTGGTAGAGGACGCGGCGCGGCGGGGGCGCGAAGCCGGGCACCCCCCCGCCGAGGCGGCCGCGGCCTTCTCGATGCCGGGCGCGCTCGCCGAGTGGGTGTTCTTCTCGGACCGCTACATCGAGGTCGCGATCGGCGCGTGGTACCGTGAGTGGGGTGTCGGCGGGTGAGGGGCTAGAAGGCGTCTCGCCAGTAGTGGCCGAATCCGGCGCGCTCGATTGCGGCGAAGAAGCGGGGGTCGGACCGCAGGGATCCCTCCGGCCAGCCTACGATGAGCCAAACCTGCGCCGGAAACCGATCGATCGCGACGTCGATCTCCACCATGGCGGCGTCCAGGTCCCCGGTCAGCTCGTGGGCGCGGGCCCACAACATCGCCGGGAAGATCCCCTCGATCCCCGGCGTGCGCAGGGCCGCCATGGAATCGACGGCGGCTCGCTCGCCGCGGAGCGCGTGGGCGAGCGCGACGGCCGCGGTCTCGCCCTCGGTCCCGACTCCGGCGACGAGATCCGCGGCGCCGGCGTCGCCCGCGAAGAGGCCGAAGATGGCCGCATTGTGGCGCGCGGAGATGTGGCTCGGGTCGAGCGAGAGCACGGCCCTGGCGGAGCGCGCCGCGGCCTCCCACTCGCCCGCCGCGACGTGCACCTGCGCTTCCCCGACGGCGATCTGGATGGCCAGGGGGTCCAACCGCGTCGCCGCGCGGGCGCTGCTCATCGCGCCCTCGATGTCGCCGAGGCTGGCCTGCACGTGGCTGAGCCAGTAGGCGGCCCAGGCATCGGAAGGGTTCAGCCCCCGGGCCTTCTCCAGGAGCTCTCCCGTCGCGACGACGTTCTGGATGCCCACGTCGGTCCAGCGCACCATCGCCATCGCGCGCCAGCCCGACGACAGGTCCGGCGCGAGTTCGATCGAACGCGCGGCCGCCGCCTCGCCCTCACGCAGGACGTAGTCGACGTCGTGCGCCGAGATGCCGTTCGTCCAGGCGAGCGTGAGCGCCTCCGAGAGGGCCGCCCACGCGTCGGCGTACCCTGGATCCAGTGCGACGGCATCACGCAGCAGCCGTTCGGCGTCCCGCATCCCCTCTTCGCTGCGGAGCCGCCAGGCCTCTCTGCCCAGAAGGAACCGCTCGTAGGCGCGCTCGTTCCGCGTGCCACCCTCCAGCGCCGCCCTGCCTCCCGTCCCGAGCTGCAGCCGGAGCGCGGACGCCACGGAGGCCGCGATGTCCTCCTGGATCTCGAAGATGTCCCCGCTCAGGGAGCGGTCGTAGGAGTTCGCCCACAGCTCCGATTGGTCCGAGGCCCGGATGAGCTGCGCGGTGACCCGCAGCCGGTCTCCGGACACCCGGATGCTTCCGTCGAGCACCGTCTCCACGTCCAGGGCCGCAGCGATCGCCGCGGCGTCAGCCGAGCGGTTGCGAAAGGTGAACGAGGACGTGCGACCGGCCACGCGGAGATCGGGGACGTGCGCGAGCACGTTCAGGATCTCCTCGGCGACGCCGTCGCCGAAGTAGGCCATGTCACCCGCAGGGCTCTGGTCCGCGAACGGCAGCACCGCGATGGAGCCGTGCGCGGCGTCGCCGGCGGGGTCGGCCTCGCGGCGGGGATCGGCCCCCCGCGCGAGCCAGCCGAGCGCAAGTCCGATGGCGACGAACGCCAGCGCGCCGGCGATGGCCTTCCGCGAGAGCCACCGGCCCGCGCCCGCCGCTACACGACGCGACGCGTCGCCCGAAGCCGGCGGAGCGGCCTCGGACGGCGTGCGACGGACCCCTTCGGGCGTCAGCTCGAGCGCCCACGCCAGCAGCAGCGCGATCGGGAATCCGGCGGCCGCCGCGAGGATGAGGAACGTGAGTGTCCAGTCCGGGAGGCCGAGCGGATCGACCACGAGGTCCGCGAACTGGAGCACGGCGTACGCGACCGCCCCGTACACGATGGCCACGCGGACGACCTTGCGGCGCTTCAATTCGTCGAGTATGCCCCGGCCGCCGCCTGCCATGGACCGTCAGTCTCTCATCGACCGGATCAGCGCATCATTGCGCGGATCATCGGCGAACCGCGAGCGGATCGGGTGGTCGATGAGGTCGCGGGCGTGGAAATCCCCCGGCTGCGCGGCGTACGGTTCCAACTCGGCGAAGAAGTCGTCGGCCATGCCGAGAATCGCCCAGCCGTCGGCGCGCCATTTCGCCAGGCGCGCGTCCTCGGCGTAATCCTCTCCCATCCGCCGCAGCGCCGCGGATCGCCGCAGGTCCGCCACCGCGCCGTCGCGCCGCCCCAGGATGGCGCGGGAGATGCCGCGACGCGCGTACGCGTTCGCCGGGGCGCGCCGTTCCGCGAGGGGGTCGCCCGGCGAGACGTCGAGCCCGTCCAGGGCAGCGAACTGGCGCACGGTCGAGTCCGCGTACGCCGCGGCGCCTGCGGAGTCCCCCGTCGCGTACCCGAAGAGCGCCAGGGTCGGGTAGCGCTCGCCAGGGGTGAGCCAGTTCTCTGCGGGGAGCGAGCGAGCACGCTCGTAGAAGGCCCGCAGTCCCTCGCCTCCGGCGGTGAGTCGGGTCCCCAGGAAAACGGCCGGGTCGCGTTCGAGCGGGATCAGCGTCTCCACCTCGGCCGCGGGCGCGCCCGCGGCGGCCAGGACCTCGGCGAGGGCCTTACGAAGTCGCCAGCTCTCGGGATCTCGCGCGATGGCGAGGCGCGCCACCCTCTCGGCCTCCTCGTAACGCCGCATGTCGGTCAGCGTCACCGCCACGTCCAACGGAAGGTTCGAATCGCGGGGGTCGAGTCGCATGGCTTCGCGCAAGCGGGCCAGGGCCTCGTCCCAGCGACCCTGCCGCCGGTACACGAGCGCCGTCGCCTGGTGCATGGCGGCGTCGTTCGGATACTCCGAGAGGAGTCGCTCGAAGGTGCGCGCCGCGGCGTCGAAATCCCACTCCGCGTAGTACTGGAAGTACCCCCGGGCGAGGCGGGTCTCGCGGGCGCCGGGCGCGAGCGCCTGCGCCCGGTTCAGCGCTCGTTCCGCAGCCGCGCGGTACTCCTCCCATTGCGCAGTGCCCGCGATGTCCTCCACGAACAACCGGGCCTGCCAGCTCCAGGCGCGCGCCGCCGCGGCCCAGGCCTCGGCGAAGGCGGGATCGCGGGTCGTGGCCTCCTCGAAGAGAAGCGCCGCCGAATCTCCGTCCATCCAGATGCCGGCTTCGAGCCCCGCCAGGTACGCGGTGTACGCCTCGAAGTCATCCGTCGGCTCCTCGGCGATGTCGCGCCGCTCCGCCTCGGTCAGCTCCGCCCGCAGCGCGTCCGTGATCGCGGTGGCGATCTGGCTCTGGATGTCGAAGATGTCGGCGACGGTCAGGTCCCGGTCGTAGGTCTCCGCCCAGACGTGCTCGTCAGTAGCGCCGTCAATGAGCTGCACGTTGATGCGCAGACGGTCGCCGGCCCGCTGCACGCCTCCCTCGAGGACCGCGGCGACCCCGAGCTCCTCCGCGATCAGCGGGATGGACTTCTCGGTGTCGCGGTACTCCTGAACCGAGGTCCGCGATGTGACCCGCAGCGAGCGGATCTTGGACAGCTGCGTCAGCAGGTCGTCGTGCAGGCCGTCGGTAAAGGGCCGATTGGCGGCGTCCGCCGAGAGGTCGTGGAAGGGGAGCACGGCGAGCGAGGCACCGAGCCCGCCGGTGTCGGGAGCGGTCGAGCGGCCCAGCCACCAGCCGCCGACGCCGACTGCCGCGAACAGCGTGACGGCGGCCAGTGAGGTCGGCGAGAACCAGCCGTGGCCTCTCGCCTCGCCCGGCGACACGCTGCGCGTGCGTTCGGATGGAGCGGCCTCGGTGCTCCCCGTCCCCGCCCCGGTGGTCCTCGTGACGCCCTGCGGCCCCAGGTCGAACGCCCACCCGAGCGCCAGCGCAATGGGAAGGCCGGCGGCCGCTAGCACGACGAACAGCGTCATCGTCCAGGCGGGCAGGCGGAGCGGCTCGGCGACCAGGTCGACGAGCTGAAGGACAGCGAACGCGACGGCTCCGTAGACGACCGCCACTCGCACGACCTTGCGGCGCTTGAGCTCGTCCAGGAACGAGCTCCGCTGGGTAGGCGGTTCCGGCATCGACCGTCGACGGTTCGAGGTTGTCGTTTGGCGCGCTACGGACGGGCGTCGCGGAGTATCGCGCCTGCCGGGCAACGATACAACGGTGGGGGCGGAGGTGCGCGGGTAGTTGTGACCTATCCGGTCGTGGTTCAATCATGTCTTCATGCGCAGACTTGCGAGACGTACACCCGGGTTGGCCGTGCTGCTGCTTGCCCCGCTCGCGCTCGGCTGCTTCGAGGCGGCGGGGTCCGACGCCGGTGCCGACGGCGGACGTGCGTTCTCCGACCTGCGCATTCCGGCCTGGGAGGCGTGCGGAGAGGTGGGGTATCTCTGCGCCCAGCTCCTCGATTCGCTGTCCTTCCGGGTGCTGCGGTGGCCCGACCGCGTGCAGGAGCTGTCCATCCGGGTGCCGCTCCCCGAGGTCGCCGAAGGCATCGGCCCGGAGAGGGCTCGTCGCATGCAGGAGTCGGCCGTGCGGGGCATCCGCGTCTGGGACGGCCTGCCCCTCCGGCTGCGCGTCAACGACGAGACGGAGACGTCCCCCGATATCGTCGTGGAGTGGGTGCGCCGGCTTCCGGGCACCCAGGTGGGCATGACACGGATCCGGTGGATCCAGGTGTTCGGTCGGTCGAGCTTCTCGATTCCGAGCATCCAGATCGCAACGCACAATCCCGGACGGCGCGCGCTCCCGCAGTCCCCGGGGGAGGTGCAGGTCGTCGCCGTGCACGAGATGGGACACGCGTTGGGTCTGCCCCACAGCGACCAGCCCGGCGACGTGATGTTCTCGTCGAATGCCGCCCGCCCGCTGTCGATACGCGACCGTCGCACGGTGAGAGCACTGTATGGCCTTCCCGTCGGTGCCACCGTTTTCCGGAACGAGCCACCTCAGGGGCCGTAAAGGAGCGCTTCACAGGCCCGGGGCCGGTCGTCCGGCGCCGGTGTCGGGCTGCCTTGCGACGGCCGCCCCGGTCCGCGCACCTTCTCGCAACGCGCGCGGCCAGCCCCGCACCGCCGTTCCTCGCCCCGTGCGGGGCTGCGAAAGGGGGACCCGAGGACGCCGGGTCGTCGGCCGCGCCGCCACCCAGGAAGTCAGGAGATGCGCATGCCCCGGTCCGCCGATCGGACCCGCGGGCGGCTCGTAGCCGCCCGCCCTATCGTCGTAGCCGTACTCGCCCTTGCCGCGCTCGCTCCGACGGCGTCTGCCCAGGCCGCCATCGGCGGTGAGCGCCTCACCGTCGAGAAGTATCTGGACTTCGAAGCGGTCGCTGATCCCGTGATCTCGCCCGACGCGCGGCGCGTCGTCTACACCCGGCGCTGGGTCGATCCGTCCAAGGATCGCTTCGGCTCCACGCTGTGGATGATCGAGGCAGACGGGACGCGAAACCGCCAGCTTCGGGACGGCTCGAACGCGCGCTGGTCGCCGGACGGAACCCGCATCCTGTTCGTGGATTCCGACGACGACGGCAAAGCACAGATCTTCGTGCGCTGGATGGACGCGGAGGGGGCAGTGACGCAGGTGACGCGGGTCGCCGAGGCGCCGCAGAACCCGCAGTGGTCCCCGGACGGTCGCTCGATCGCCTTCGCGGCGTTCGTGCCGGCCTCGAGCTCCTGGCCGATCGACCTGCCCGCCCCCCCGGAGGGCGCGACCTGGACCGAACCTCCGCGCATCATCGAACGGACGCACTTCCGGGCCGACCGGCGTGGGTTCCTGGAGGACGGCAACACGCACCTCTTCGTCGTACCCGCGGAGGGCGGCACGCCGCGGCAGCTCACCGAGGGCGCATGGAGCGTCGGGGGTAGCGGCATCGGCCTGCCCGGCGGGGCACCCTTCGACTGGTCGCCGGACGGCCGCGCGCTCGTCTTCGCCGCCATGATGGAGGACGCAGACACGCTCTATCGTCAGATGCGCATCCACGCCGTCGATGTGGAGAGCGGGGGGGTGCGGTCCATCACCGACACGAAGGGAGCCTGGAGCGGGCCGCGCGTGTCGCCGGACGGCTCGACGGTGGCGTTCACGGGCTTTCCCTTCACCACGCAGACCTACCGCGCGAGCGAGCTCTGGCTGGCAGACATCGGCGGTGGCAACATGCGCTCGCTGACGGCCGCGTTCGACCGCGACCCGCAGGACGTCACCTGGGCCCCGGACGGCCGCAGCCTGTACTTCACGGCGCAGAGCGAGGGCGCGCAGCAGCTGTACCGTGTCACGGCCGGCGGTGACGTGACGGCGCTGACCGAGGGGCGCCATCTGATCGACCTGGCCTCGATGTCGGCGGGTGGGGCGGCTACCGCCGTGGTGCGCGGGCCGCACGAGCCGGGCGACGCCTACGTGCTCCGCACCCAGTCGCCCAACCGCATGACGCGCCTCACACGGGTGAACGAGGACGTGCTGGAGCGCGTTGCCCTCGGCGAGGTCGAGGAAGTCTGGTACGACGTGCCGGACGGGACGCGCGTGCAAGGTTGGATCGTCAAGCCACCCGACTTCGATCCCTCGGGCGAGTACCCGCTGATCCTGCACATCCACGGCGGGCCGCACGCGATGTACAACACGGCGTTCAGCTACGCCTTCCAGAACTTCGCGGCTCATGACTACGTGGTCCTCTACACCAACCCGCGCGGCAGCACGGGGTACGGGACCGACTTCGGAAACGCGATCGACAACGGCTATCCCTCGGTCGACTACGACGATTTGATGGCGGGCGTCGAGGAGGTCGTGGGGCGCGGCTACGTCGACACCTCGCGCATGTACGTCACGGGCTGCAGCGGCGGGGGCGTGCTCTCGAGCTGGGTGATCGGCAACACGGACCGCTTCGCGGCCGCCGGCGTGCGCTGCCCGGTGGTGAACTGGATGAGCTTCGCGGGTACGGCCGACATCGTGACCTGGGGCTACCACCGCTTCGAAGGCTTCCCCTGGACCAACCCCGAGAAGTATCTCGCACACTCTCCCCTGATGCTGGTGGGCAACGTCACGACGCCGACCGCGGTGATGACGGGAGAGCTGGACCTGCGCACGCCGATGTCACAGAGCGAGGAGTACTTCCAGGCTCTGCGCGCCGAGGGCGTCCCCGCGGTGCTGTTTCGCTTCAACGACGAGTACCACGGCACCGGGTCGAAGCCGTCCAACTTCATGCGCACGCAACTCTACCTGATGAGCTGGTTCGAGCGCTGGCACCGGGACGAGGCCGGCAACGCGGTGGAGTCGGGCGAGGACGACGAGCGGGTGACGACGGACGAGTAGTCACCATGCCTTCGGCCTGAATGCACCGCGGCGTCGCGCCCCCGCCTCTTGAACGATCGAAGGAGGAAGTACGTCGTGGATGACGGCAAGGGAGTAGACGTTCGCGCGACGGGCGCGGAGGGGCGCGGCCGTGAAGAGACGGCGAGGAACGGACCGATGGGCCGCCGCGAGGCGGTTCGGCTAGGCGCGGGAGGGTTGGGACTCGCGGCGGTAGCCGGCGTCGAGGGGTGCGCCGGGGCCGGCACGCCCGCGCCCGCCCCGGAGAGGCCGGCTGCGCCCCCAGCCGCGCCGCCCACGGCGTATCCCGGCGACGGGCTCGCGGCCATCCCGGCGGGCGTCGCCGATTCGGCGCCCGCATCGCTCCTCGCCGCCCCTCCCATCGATGAAGTCCGCATCGGCTTCGTGGGGGTCGGCGGCATGGGCAGCGCCCACGTCGAGAACCTGCTGAGGATCGAGGGCTGCCGGATCGCGGCCGTCTGCGACATCGTCCCCGAGAAGGTCACGCGCAGCCAAGACCGGGTCGTCGAGGCGGGCTTTCCCCGTCCGGCGCGTTACGACCGAAGCGACCGCGACTTCGAGCGCATGTGCGCCGAGGAGGACCTCGACCTCGTCTTCAACGCCACGCCCTGGCGCTGGCACGTGCCGATCTGCGTCGCCGCCATGGAGAACGGTAAGCACGCCGCGACCGAGGTGCCGGCCGCCTACACGCTGGAGGACTGCTGGCGGCTCGTCGAGGTCGCCGAGAGCACCGCCCGCCACTGCGTCATGATGGAGAACGTCAACTACGGGCGCATGGAGATGATGGTCCTGCGGATGGTGCGGGAGGGTCTGCTCGGCGAGGTTCTGCACGGCGAGGGCGGCTACCTGCACGACCTGCGCGAAATCAAGTTCTCGGAGGAGGGCGAGGGGCTTTGGCGGCGCGCGCACTCCATGGAGCGCAACGGCAACCTCTACCCGACGCACGGACTCGGCCCCATCGCCAACTGCATGGACATCAACCGCGGCGACCGGTTCGCGACGCTGGTGTCGATGAGCAGCCCCTCCCGTGGTCTGCAGGCATGGGCGCGCGATCACTATCCGGAGGGCCACCCCAAGCGGCAGGAGACCTACGTGCTGGGGGACGTCAACGCGAGCCTGATCCAGACCGCGAACGGCCGCACGATCTACGTCAGCCACGACACGAACCTGCCCCGCCCCTACAGCCGGATCCATCTGGTCCAGGGGACCGACGGGATCTTCCAGGGCTACCCCGACCGCGTCTACATCGAGGGGATGAGCGAGCCGCACCGCTGGGATGACGCCTCGGAGTGGCTGGAACGGTACGACCACCCCCTGTGGCAGCAGATGGAGGAGCGCTCCCGCGGCGCCGGCCACGGCGGCATGGACTTCATGGAGGACTATCGGCTGATCAAGTGCCTGCGCGAGGGACGGCCGACCGACATGAACGTCTACGACGCCGCGGCCCTGTCGGCGGTGACGCCGCTCTCGGAGTGGTCGGTGGCGAACGGGAGCATGCCGGCGGCGTTCCCGGACTTCACGCGGGGCCGGTGGCGCGAGTGGCCGCAGCTGGGGCTGGTGGAGGCGTAAGGCTCGCGTGGGGGACTCCGCCGCTCGGCGGTTCCAGGACGTCTTCGGCCGTCTGCCGACGATTGCCGTTCGCGTACCGGGCCGCGTCAACCTGATCGGCGAGCACATCGACTACCATGGTCTGCCGGTCCTTCCCTTCGCGATCGACCGGGGCCTGACGGTCCTCGCCTCTCCGGCCTCGGATCGCCACCCGGCCCGCGTCCGCTTCATGACCGCCGCGCCCGGCCTGCCCGCCGACGATTTCGACCTCGGGGAGCCCATGGCCCCGCTCGGCAGCGGCGATTGGCGCGACTATCCGCGCGCCGCCGCGAGCTGGATCGTGGCGATGGGAGGCGCGGGCCGGGGGCTGGACGCGCTGGTCGTCTCGGATCTCCCCATGGCCTCCGGCCTGAGCTCCTCGTCGGCGCTCGTCGTCGCCTCGGCGCTGGCTCTCTCCAGGGTGAACGAGTACCCGGTCGAACCGCTGACCCTCGCCGAGCAGCTCGCGGCGGCCGAGCGCTTCACCGGCACCCGCGGCGGCGGCATGGATCAGGCCGCCTGCCTACTGTCCCGGCGGGACCACGCGACCCGCCTGTCCTTCGATCCCCTGCGGGCCGAGCACGTGCCCTTCCCCCGCGACCTGAGCGTGATCGTGGTGGACTCCGGGGAGCGCGCGGCCAAGGCCGGCTCGGTGCAGGCGCCCTACAACGACCGGCGGTCGGTCGGCGCCGCGGCGCTCGCCGCCGTGGCCGGGCGACTCGGCATGACCGACGCGACCTACCCGCGCTTGCTTCACGAGCGCCCCGCGGACGAGCTGCTCGATGTCGCGCGCGGAACGCTGGAGGCGACCCCCTTCGCACGCTTCCGACACGTCGTGACCGAGGCGGGGCGGGTGGATGCCGCGAGCGCCGCGCTCAGCGCGTGGGACGGCGACCGTCTGGGCCGCTTGCTGATGGCGTCCCACGCCAGCCTGCGCGACGACTACGAGGTCAGCACGCCGCGCCTGGATGCGATCGTGGAGGCGGCGCTCGAAGCTGGCGCGCTGGGCGCCCGACTCACCGGCGCGGGGTTCGGCGGCTCCGTGATCGTGCTCGCCGAGGTCGAGTCCGCCCCGGATCTGGGGGACGCTTTGCGCGCGTGGTGCGAGGGGGCCGGCTTCCCCGTGGGCGGGCGGAGGGATGTCGAGGCGCAGGCTGCGCCGCACGATGCCGTGATGCTGGTGCGCCCCGCCGCTGGGGCCGAGGTGCGCGACCTATAGGCGCGAGCTGGCGATCCGGCTGCAGCGTGGAGATCAGCTCAGGAACCGGATCCGCGGCAGCAGCCTCGCGATGCCCCACGCCGCGCCCGCCGCGACCAGGAGGCCAACCGCGCCCTGGGCCACCTGGCCGTACAACAGGTAGCCCGTCCCGAACAGAGCCCCGTACACCAGCGCGCAGCCCAGGAACCACGCCAGGAGCGGCACGCTCACGCTGTCGCCGGTGGCAGCCGCGGCGTCGCCCACCACCGCCCGCCACCCGGCCCCGATCGGCCGGATGCGGTCGTAGAAGGCCCGTAGCGTCGCCTCGTCGTCCGGCGGCGTCAGGAACGTCACGGTCATCCAGCCAACGGTCGTGATCACCACCCCGATGACCAGCTCGAGCCAGGGGTCCAGCGTCGCGTACTGCATGATCACCGCGACCACGAACGAGATCACCATTGCGGAGATCTCGCTCCACGCGTTGATCCGCCACCAGAACCAGCGCAGCAGGAACACGAGGCCCGTCCCGGCGCCGATCTGAAGCATGATCTGGAACGCCTGGAGCGCGTTGGTCAGCCACAGGGCGAAGGCCGAGGAGAGCACGATCAAGGCGACCGTCGCGAGCCGGCCGGCGCGCACGTACTCCGCCTCGGTGCGATCGGGGGCCACGAAGCGCCGGTAGAAGTCGTCCACCACGTACGACGCGCCCCAGTTGAGGTGCGTGCTGATGGTCGACATGTAGGCCGCCGCGAGCGACGCGACCACGAGACCGAGCAGGCCCGACGGGACGAACACCAGCATCGCCGGGTAGGCCAGGTCGTTGCCGAGGATCGAGCTGTCGACGTGGGGGAACGCCTCGGCGATGGCAGCCAGGTCCGGGTACACGACGAGAGACGCCAGCCCCACCAGGATCCACGGCCACGGCCGGATCGCGTAGTGCGCGACGTTGAACCAGAGCGTGGCCTTCAGCGCGTGGCTCTCGTCGCGGGCCGCCAGCATCCGCTGCGCCGCGTACCCACCGCCGCCGGGCTCCGAGCCCGGATACCAGGTGCTCCACCACTGCACGGCGATCGGGACGATGAACACGGCCGTGGCGGTGCTCCAGTCGGAGAAGTCGGGCAGGAAGGAGAGGCGTCCGGACACCGCCGGATGCTGCACGAGGCCCGCGAGCCCCCCGACCTCGGGCTGCGCCAGCGCGTAGTACGCCGCCGCGAGCGACCCGATCATCGCCAGCGCGAACAGAAGCAGGTCGGTCACGACGACCCCCCACAGCCCGGCGGTGGCCGAGTAGAGGACCGTGAGCACGCCCGCCACGAGCACGACCTCGTACTTGCCGACCCCCAGGAGCACGCCGCCGATCTTGATGGCCGCGAGCGTGACCGTGGCCATGATCACCATGTTGAAGAACACGCCCAGGTAGAGCGCGCGGAATCCGCGCAGGAAGGCCGCGGGCCGGCCCGAATAGCGCAGCTCGTAGAAGCCGACGTCGGTGAACACGCCCGATCGCCGCCACAGCTTCGCGTAGAAGAAGACCGTGGCCATGCCGGTGAGCAGGAACGCCCACCAGACCCAGTTCCCGCTCACGCCGCCCGAGCGGACGATGTCCGCGACGAGGTTGGGCGTGTCGGTCGAGAACGTCGTGGCCACCATCGACGTGCCGAGCAACCACCAGGGCATGGTCCGTCCGCCCAGGAAGAACTCGGAGGTGTCCTCGCCCGCGCGCCGGGAGAAGGCCAGACCTATGGCCACCGCCACGACCATGTAGGCGGCGACGACGGTCCAGTCGAGCGTGGTCAGTCGCATGCAAGCCCCGTGGTGGAGTCCCCTCCGTGCGTCACGGCGACGCGGCCCGGCCGGCGTCCCCCCGAAGGTCCGCCGGATAGGCTCCACTGGCAACGAGACGGACCAGCACGGCGCGCGCGCGGCCGAGATCGGCCTTCGTAGTGATCCCGAACGCGAGCGCATCGGTGCGCACGACCCGGACTTCGGCGCCGCCACGGATCGCGCGGTTCACCGCGTCCGGGATCATGAACTCCTCAGCGTCGCGCGGCCCGCCCTCCAGAAAGGCGCTCCATCCGCGCCGCAGCCCGGCGAGGATCGAGGGGCGGAAGGCCCAGAGATTCATCGACACGGGGGCGTCGGGCTCGAGCACGTCCTCGGTACCATCGGCCGCGCGGGCCCGATACCGGCCGTCTGGCCGGCGGCGTACGTCGAAGCGCTCCTCCAGGCGCACGAGCCTGTCGCCCTCGATCAGGCAGCGAGCCCGCGACACCCGATCCGTCTCCGCCATCGTCCGCTCGAGCCGATACGCCACGACCGCGTGTCGCTCGGCGGCCGGCGCACCCGGCTCGGTGGCGCCGGCGACCAGCGCGGCCGCGGCGGACGCGATCGCGGCTCGCCCGTAGAAGTCGTCCGCGTTGGCCACGACGAACGGCGCGGTGCCGAGCGCGTCGGCGGCTGCCAACAAGGCGTGGGCGGTCCCCCAGGGGCGGGCGCGGGCGGGGAGATTCGCCTGCTCGGCTGCCTGGAGCGAGAGCGCTGGGGGTGCGAAGTCACCGAGCTCGCGCCGCAGCCGCTGGCCCATGCCGGGAGGGCAGACGACCACGGCGCGGCCGATCCCCGCGGCCGCGGCGTCGTGGAGGGTATACGCGGCGAGGGGCTCTCCGGCCGGTCCGACGGGGGCGCGCTGCTTGAGTCCGCCGAAGCGGCTGCCGCGGCCGCCCGCGAGCAGTACGATGGCGTCGGGGTCGTCGTGTGGGCCCTTCATCCACCCAAGAGACGGACGGGCCACGCCACGGGAAAGGGCGGCCGTAGCGTAGCGGAGCCCGCCCGCGACGTGCCGTCCTTACCCACAACACGTTGCCAAGAAATCAGTTGCGCGTTCCCGCGCGGACTGCGAAATTGGCGGTGCGGGACCGAGGTTCATCCCGCCCTCGCGCCATGCCGAGCGACGCGAGGCACTCCAGCCCGGCTTCGAGCCGGTACCCGACGCAGACCGGAGGACGACATGCGCCGCATCTTCGAGCGACGCCGGCCGAAGGTACATCCGCCGGGGGGACGACACGGGCACCCGTCCGGCGAATCGTGCTACCGCTGCCGTCACGGGAGGGGAGTGATCCGGTGCGCGTGCCGCTACGCGCGCAAGGCATCCGGCTGGGAGGCCGACCACTCGCCGCGCGCTCGCGCGGCGTATACGGGCCGGCTGATCGCGGGACTGGTCCTGCTCACGGGGCGCCGGTTCGGACCCGGCGTGGCGTTGGTCGCCGCCCGCGGGGTGCTGCCGAAGCTGGTGCCCGCGATGGCTGCCATCCCCACGTTGCTGAAGTCGGCGTGGGTCTGGCTCGGCGGGCTCTCGCTGGCCACGGCGACCGCGTTCACCATCGGTACGACCCCCGCCATTCCGGGCGCCGCGGTGCATCCCGCCGTCTGCGAACGATCCGCCGTGGCGGATGCCGCCTGCGCCAGCAGGACGGAGTCCGCCGAGGAGCCGGCAGCCGAGGCGGCCCGAAGCGCGCGGCGGGCCGCCGAAGTCGGTCCCCATTCCGACGAGCCCGAGGCGGTGTCGGTCGCCGCGTCATCGACGGTGCCCTGAGGCGGGCGAGCCGGTCGGGTGAGGCGTCGCCAGGCGCCCCGCACACCCGGCTCGGAGATGCCCGCGCCGCCGCCGTCACGCGCCGGCGCCGGCAGCCCGGATCGCCCGCCGCTCCGCTAGCCTGTGGGCCGGCGATCGGCTATGGTGCCTCCCTGATCGACGACCGACCGAGGACGCATGAAGACGAATGGATTTCGCGGCTGTTCCTGGGGCGCCGAGCGCGACGAGATCGTCCGGCAGGAGGGCACCGAGCCCATCGGCGAGGAGCGCAACGTCCTCGTCTACGAGACGAGCCTCGTCGGCTCGGATTGCAGGGTCTTCTACGGCTTGACCGATGGCCGTCTGGCCTACGGCGGTTACACGATCGACCACAAGGACGACCGTCGCGACGTGGCCGACTATCTCGCCCTGAAGTCCCGGTTGGAAGAGAAGTACGGCGAGCCTTCCTCGACGGGCACGGACTGGCATCCGACCCTCGATGTGATTCCGGACGTCGCGACCCAGAGCGCCGCCGCCGCGGCCGTCGCGAGCGGTGCGGTGAAGTTCCGCGCGTCCTGGACGCTCGAGGACTCGAGCATCGTCGCGGTGCTCACTGCCGACGACCAGCGCAACGCCTACGTCGGCGTGTTCTACTACGACAACGGCTACGCCGCCGGGCAAACCCACTCAACGCGCGAGTCGGACCTGGCCCAGTTGTGACCCGCGCGCGATCCGCCGGCCGTTTCCGGACGGCCGGGCGGGGATCCGGAACCTTCCCCTGATCCACCCCGACGACCTCCGGCCCGAGCGGTTGCTGTTCGCGCGCCAGGTCGGCCTGCGCGACGACCTGATCTCCGCTGCGGCGAGGGCGGGGCACGCGGGCTGGTTCGATCCGGGGCTCGCGCTCTTTCACGACCTCGGCGAGCGCCTTGGCGACACCGGCCGCGAGCCGTGCGGGCCCTTCGAGCGGCTCGTGCTGGTCGAACGCTCGCTGCGCGGCGCCGGCGACTTCTTCACGCGGCTCCGCCGCCCCGACGCCTACGTCGACGCAGCGGATCGCCTCTTCGGGGAGCTCACCGCCGAGGGCATATCGGCGTCCGACCTCGAAGGCGCGCTCCTGCGGGGCGCCCCTCGCGACGGCTTCCAGCGGGAGCGCGACCGCGCGCTTCTCGCGGCCTACCGGGCGTACGAACGCGGTCTGCTGGACGCCGGGCGGCGGGACGGCCGCGACGACGTCGCGGACTGCGCCGCGGCGATCGCCGCCGACCCCGACGCCCTGGCCGCACGCCTCGAGGGGCGCAACGAGCTCCGCTTCGTGGGGCTTCAGGACCTGGCCGGTGGCTGGGAGGGATTGCTCCGGCGGCTGGCCTCGGTACCCGGTCTCGCGGAGGTCGCGGTCCAGAGCGCCGTCGCCCTCCAATTGCCCGCGGGCATACGCCCGGTCGCGGCTCCCGGGGCCAACGCCCTGGCGGAGCGCCTGATGTCGCTCTGGAGCGAAGGCCCCGAGGGCGCCGCGGCACCCGCGGCCGCCGACCGTCCCGCCCGACCCGACGCTCTGCCCGAGGTGCGGATGTTCTCGGCGCACGGCGCCGACAGGGAGGCCGAGGAGGTCGCGGTGAGGGTGCGGGCGCTGCTCGACGCGGGCACGCCGCCGGACGCGATCGCCATCGTGGCGCGAAGCGGGCGTCCGTATACCGATCTCGCCCTCCTGGCACTCGAGCGGCTCGGGGTGCCGGGGACCGCCCGCCGCCGGCGCCGGCTCGAACAGATCCCGGTGGTGCGCGCGGTGCTGTCGCTGTTCGGCGCCGCGGCCGATGGTTGGACGCGCCACGGGCTCGCCGAGCTGGCCGAGCAGCCCTACATCGGCGCGGGCCTGGACGCCGTGGTCGTGAACCACATCGGTTTCCGCCGGCGGGTTACCGGGCTGGGCGCGTGGGCCGCGGCGCATCGTCATCTGCTGGAGGAAGCGGAACGCCGTGAGCGCGAGTCCGAGGGGGACGACGCCGATCGGCGGTCCTCCATGCCTCCTCCGGAGTGGGCGCGCCAGGCGCTCGATGGGTTCGAGCGGTTCGCTCGGCTCGCGGGGGAGTTGGACGCGGAACGGCCCCGAAGCGACTGGCTGGACTGGCTCGCGGACGCTCTCGCGTCCGACGCCTGGGAAATCGGCCGGCTGATCTACGACGTGCCGGACGGGCACGAGGAGCTCGCCCGCTGGGACGTCGCGGGATGGACCGGCCTCGGGCGCGTCGTCGACGAGCTGCGTGCGGGGGAGCGGCTCTGGGGCCGTGGCGGCGAGCCGATCGCGGTGGCCGAGTTCGCGGCCTTCCTCCGCTCGATGCTGAAGGGCGACGCGGCGATCTGGACGCCCGTGCGGTCGGGAGTGCGCGTCCTGGAGGCGGCCGCCGCGGCCTACCGTCCCTTCGAGCACGTGTTCATCGTCGGCCTGGAAAGCGGGCGTTGGCCCCTGCCGCCCCCGGCGTCGCCGCTCCTGGAGGACGGCGACCGCGAGCGCCTGCGCGAAGCCGGCCTGCCGATCCGCACCCGTCAGGAATGGGAACGGAGGGAGCGCGACCTGTTCGCGGTCGTCGCCGGCGCGGCCGCCCGCTCGCTGACCTGCTCCTGGTCGCGGGTCGACCGGCGCGGGGAGCCCACGGTGCCGTCCGGTTTCCTCGAGGATCTGTTCGCGGTCGCTCCCGGCGCCCCTCCGGCGGAGGAGCTCGCTACGCGGCGGGTCCTCACGCCCGGCGTCCCGCTCGTGCGGGACGAGGAGGGGGCAGCCCATGCCCGACACGCGGCGCGCATCGAGGCGGCCCGCCGCTCCGGCGAGGCCGGTCCCTGGAACGGTCTCGTGGAGGATCCCGAGCTGGTGGCGTGGCTGGCCGAGCGCTACGGACCCGAGAACGTCTGGAGCGCCACGTCGCTGGAGGGCGTGGCGAAATGCCCGTGGGCGTGGTTCAGCGGCAGGCTGCTGCGTCTGTCGCGCACCGAGGACCCGGACGCGGATCTGGATCCGATCGCGCGGGGCAGCCTCTACCACGACGCGATGCGCCGGTTCTACGAGGAGGCCGGGCGGCGCGCCGGCGGGCCCGTCCGCCTGACCGAGGCCGATCTGCCATGGGCGCGCGAGGCCGCGGCGCGCGCGATGCGAGACGCGATCGAGCACGCCGCCCCGCGCGACGCCGCGGCGCTCCGCGCCGTGCCGGTGGCCCTGCGCGAAGCCAAGGCCGCCGAGCTGGAGCGCTCTCTGGTCCGCTACGTCGAGTGGGAAGCGGAGCTCAACGCGCAGGGGGAGAACCCGCGGGCCTGGAAGAAGTATCCGCAGCTCCGGACCGGGGTCGAGGCACACGAGCTCGCGTTCGATGACATCGAAGTGCAGGCCGGTCACGAATCGCTTCGGCTACGAGGCGTCATCGACCGCGTCGAGGTGGGGCTGGACCCCCGCCTGCCCGAAGCGGCCCGGATGCTCGCCGCGGTCGACTACAAAAGCACCGAGTACTCGATTCCAGCGGCTGGAAACCCCGCGGGGTGGGACGACGGCGTGGTCCTCCAGCTACCCCTGTACGCCGCCGTCCTCGAACAGCTGCGCCCGGGCGCGGAGGTCGCCCGCATGGAGTATCGGGCGATCCGCTCGCGCAGCGTGAAGCACCAACTGCCGCTCGTGGCGCTCGCCAAGGGGGACGCCGGTCCCGTACGGGACGCGGAGGCGGAGCGACGCCGCCGGGGAGCGCTCCAAGCCGCCGAGGCTTGCGCTCGCCAGGTGCGCGAGGGGCGGTTCCCGGCGCGACCGGCGCCTTCGTGCGGCTGTCCGCCGTTCTGTCACGGCTGGGACATCTGCCGCGTGCCCGGGGGCCCGTCCCGGTGAGCGGCCCGCCGCTGGAGCCGCCGGCGCTCCGCCCGACGCCATCCCGGCCGGATCCGGTGGGCGACGCGCGGCCGTTACGCTGGTCGCAGTGGAACGCCGTCCGGTCCCTCGACGGCCACGTATTGGTGACCGCCGGCGCGGGCACCGGCAAGACCTTCACCGTGGTCTCGGCGTTCCTCTATCTGCTGGGCATCCCCATCCGGACGCCGGACGGCACCGCCGCCGCGGAGCGTCCGCTGGACCTCCACGAGATCGCTGCGATCACGTTCACGAACCAGGCCGCGTCCGAGCTCAAGCGGAGTCTGCGGGAGGCGTTGCGCGCGCACGGTCGCCCCGACCTGGCGCGCCGCGTCGACGGGGCGCGCGTGGGCACGATCCATCGCTTCTGCGGGGACATCCTGCGCGAGTTCGCCCTGCGCACCGGCCGCGATCCCTCGCTCCGCGTACTCGAGGAGGGCGAGGCGGCCGCCCTCGCGCGCACCGTGGCCCGCGAGAGTCTGATCGACGCCGTCGAGTCCTCGGTGGCGGAAGCGAAGCGGCTGCTGGAACGGCGTTCGGTGCGCGAGGTCGAGGGGTGGATCGCGGCCCTGCTCGACCAGTCCGACGTACTCAGGGCGCTCTCGGGCTCGACGCGCCTGGACGACGATGGGCGCGACCTGGTGCGGCTCGCGCAGCGGGCCTCGGAGCGGCTCGACGGGACGCTGGACGACATGGGAGCGGTCGACTTCGACCGCATGATCGTGTGGACCCGCGACCTCCTGCGCGAGGACCCGCGGGCGCTGCGCACCCTTCGCCGCCGCGTGCGGGTCCTGATCATCGACGAGTTCCAGGACGTGGACCCGGCGCAGAAGGACATCGCGTACCTGTTGGGGGGACTCGAGGCCCGAACCTGGAGCCCGCCCGAGCACGTGCCCCGACCGGCTTCCGCCGAGGCTGGCCGCCGGGGCCGTGTCGTGGGCCCCCCTCCGTCGATCCCGGACAACGTCACCCGTCTCTTTCTGGTCGGCGATCCGAAACAGAGCATCTACCGATTCCGGCGGGCCGACGTCACGGTCTGGACCCGGGTCGAGCGCGAACTCGCGGCCGGTCGGGGAGCCGTCGTGCCCCTGGACGAAAGCTTCCGCGCGAGTCCCGAGCTGCTCGGCTGGGTCGACGCCACTTCGGGAATGCACCTCGACCGGCCCCTCGACGGGGTCGCCCACGCCGACTTCGAGGTGCCGTACCGTGCGCTGGGCGCGACGCGCCCGGCGTCGAACGACGCCGCGGTGGAGCTCTTGATCCTGCCGGCGGGACGCGACGGCAAGCGCCTCCCGAACGACGTATCCCGGCGCGCCGAGGGGGCGTGGATCGCCCGCCGCGCTCGCGCCCTGCACGACGCCGGCACGCCGTGGCGCGAAATGGCGCTCCTCGTCCCAGCGTGGACCAACGTGGGCCATTACGAGGACGCGCTCGCGGAGGCGCGCATCCCGGCCTACACCGTCCGCGGAGAGGGCTTCCTGGAGCGGCGCGAGATCGTGGACCTGATCACCGCGCTGCAGGCGATCCGCGCGCCGCGCGACGACCGGGCGCTCTTCGGATTCCTGCGCGGGCCCTTCGTGGGCGTCCGTGACGACACCCTCCTGCGCGTCGCCCGCCACGCCGGGCGGCCGTACTGGGCCGCGCTCGCGCGCCTCGCACGAGGCACCGCGGAGGGGCACGCCGAGGGCGAAGGCACCGCGACCCCGGGCGCGCTGGCCGGGGGCGCGGGCGAAGAGGCGCTCCTGCGGCACGGCGTCGCGCTCATCGACCGGCTGGGCGGCTTGCGCGACCGCGTGCCCGTCGCCGAGCTCCTCCAGCGGTTGATCGACCGCACGGGCTACGTCGCGCACCTCGCGCTGGCGGGTCAGCCGGGCCTGGAGGCCATCGCCAACCTGCGCCACTTCCTGGAAATGGCGCGGGCGGCGGCGGACCGCAGCGTCGGCGACTTCCTGGCCGACCTCGCCGAGCGTCGCGAGCGCGAACGCGACCGCGTCTCGCGTGAGATCCCGGCACGCCTGTACGCCGAGGACGACGACGTGGTGACGATCACCACCATCCACGGTGCCAAGGGACTCGAATGGGACGTCGTGTTCTGCGCCGACATCGCGCGTGCCTGGCGCGGCGAGCCCGAGGCGTTCCTGCGCGTGGACGACACGCTGCTGCTGGGAGATCCGGACGTGCCGGCGAAGGAACGGCCCGAGCCGTGGCCGAGCGTCGCCGAGCGACTGAAGGCGGAGGATCGTGCCGAGCGCAAACGACAGTGGTACGTCGCACAGACCCGCGCCCGCGATCGACTGCTCCTGGCGTCCCTGCCCCTCGGCCAGAAGCCGAGCAGCGGCAGTTTCGCGCGGGAGCTGACCGACACCTTCCCGCTGCTGGGGGCGGCGCTGGAGGGGACGGTGCCGACGGACGGCGCAGCGCTGCCGTACGTGTCCGCGACCGGCGCCAGCCACGAGGGACGGATCGCGGTCCTGTCGATCGAGGAGGCCGAGGGTGCAGCGCGGTCCGAAGCCTCGGCCCACGGTGACGCGGGCGCCGACCCCGTCGGTGGCGCCCCTCCCGCGATCGGCGAGAGCGCGGCTGCCGTCCTCGCCGGGCCCCCGCCGCCCGTGGCGACTCCTGCCGGCCCGCAGCGCCTGTCGGCGACCCAGCTCCTCACGCGCTCCCGCTGCGAGAAACGCTACCACCTCAAGTACGTGCTCCGCATTCCCGAGCCGGAGGCGGAGCGTCACGCCGACAGCGACACCCTGATCCGCGCGGTGGTGCGTGGGCAGATCGTGCACGACGTGCTGCACCGCTACCGCGATCCGCAGGAGCTGGCCGACGTCATCGAGGTGGCGATCGGTCGCTGGGACGAGGCCGCGCCGCCCCCCGACACGGACCGCGGCGCTCGTTACCGCGCCGAGCTGCGCGAGGAGGTCGACCGCGTTCTGGCGATGCCCGAGTACGCAGCGCTGCGAGCCGAGGAGGGCGCGCGCCGCGAGCTCCGCTTCCTGCAGGTCCATCCCGACGGCCGGGCCACGGAGGGCGCCATCGACCTCGCCGTGGGGCCTGCCGGCGGGCGCGAAGGCTGGCGGCTCGTGGACGTGAAGACGAACCGGGTGGAGGGAGCCGGGATTGCCGCGGTGGCGGCGGGATACGCGCCGCAACGGGACGTCTACGTGGACGCCACCGGCTCCATCTCCGACGAGAGCGTCGCGACCTTCACGTTCGCGTTCAGCGGCCCTGGCGTCGCCGTGAGCGAGCCGCCGCCACCGGGAGCCTCCGCCCGCACCGCCGCGATGCGGGACGCCATCGCCGAGGGGGCGGCTCCGGCGCTGGCGTCCGACCCCGCCGAGTGCGTCTTTTGCGGCTATCGGGTCGTGGGCCTCTGCCCGGGCGTGGCGCGGGGCGTGCCTGCGCCTCCCGCCGCGGACCCCGCGCCCGGCGCGGAGGGGTCGCCGCTCACCGATGTCGCGCCGACCTCCGATGCCGCGCCGTCCATGCGCCCGGCCCTGCCGTCGCGGGAGCATGCATCCGTCGATCCCCCGAAGCCCGACCGGAAAGCGTCGCCCGGCGAGCAGTTGGGTCTCTTCGAATGACG
The DNA here is from genome assembly GCA_035465395.1 of Longimicrobiales bacterium. GTDB lineage: Bacteria > Gemmatimonadota > Gemmatimonadetes > Longimicrobiales > RSA9 > DATHRK01. The sequence continues at coordinate 131,387 of DATHRK010000046.1, forward strand.
AGCGAACGGGAAGTAGAACTTAAATTCGCTCTCCCGGACGAGCGGGCAGCCGAGGCGCTGGAGGCGCAGGCGGACGGTCTCCGGGAGTCCTGCGTCATGCAGGTGAACCACCTCTTCGACACGCCGGACCGCCGGCTGCGCGGCAACGGCTTCACGCTGCGACTGCGTGAGGAGGACGGGACCTGGACCGTGACGCTCAAGGGCCCCACCCGCCAAGTCGGCGCGGCGCGCGACCGGGCCGAGGTGGAGGCGGGCATAACGCCCGAACGGGCGGCGCGCATCCTGGCAGGCGAAGCGACACCCCTCGACGTTCTCGACCGCGATCACGCGCTGACGCGCGAGGCCGTGGCGTGCGCCTGCGAGCGGGTCGTGCGGCTCGGCAGCTTTCGCAACCGCCGCATCACGGTCTCGGCGGAGCTGGCCGGATACGGACCGGCGCTCCTGGAGATCGACCGCACGGAGCTCCCCGGCGGCAGGGTCGACCACGAGGTCGAGTTGGAGGTGCCCGCCGGCGGGGCCGAGGTACGAGCGACGTCCGCCGAAACGGCGCTGCGCGACCTCCTGGGGGAGATCGGAGTCCCCGCGGTCCCGGCGACCGGTAAGTCCGGGCGCTTTCTCGCGGCGCTGGACGAGCAGGTCGGATGACGGTCCTCCGCCTGGTGCTGGCGGTCGCGGGGGCGGTGTACGTGGCGGCTTTTCTCGTCGCTCTGCTGCTCTCCGACCGCATGATCTTCCCGGCGCCGCGCTCGAGCTACGAGCGGCCCGGGCCTGGAATGGAGCCGTTCCCCGGAGCCGACGGGAGCCCCCTGATGGGCCTCTTCCTGCCACTTCCAGAGGGCCGCTACACCGTTCTCTACAGCCACGGCAACTACGAGGATCTGGCCTGGGCGCGTCCGCGCATGGAGGCCCTGCGCGACCTCGGTGTGCAGGTGTTCGGGTACGATTACCGCGGCTACGGTCTCAGCCCGGGAGCGGCCAGCGTGGCCCACGCGACCGAGGACGCCCGGGCGGCGTTCGCCTACGTCCGCGACGAACTGGGCGTGCCAGTCGAGCAGATCGTGCTCTACGGAAGGTCGGTCGGCGGCGGGCCGTCTCTCGCTCTGGCGGTGGAGGAGCCGGTGGCGGGCGTGATCCTCGAGGCCACTTTCACGACCGCATTCCGCGTGGTGACGCAGGTGCCGGTGCTGCCTTTCGATCGCTTCAGGAACGCCGCCAGGATCCCCGACATCGGGGCGCCCCTCCTCCTCCTGCACGGCCGCCGGGATCGCGTCGTGCCGTTTCGCCACGGACCGGCGCTGTTCGCCGCCGCCCGGGAGCCCAAGGAGGCCGTGTGGTTCGACGACATCGGGCACAACGACATGGTGGAGGCCGCCCCGGACCGATACCGGACCGCCGTGCGCCGCTTCCTGGAGAGTCTCGACGCCGAACCCGCGCCGCGCGGAGCCCCCGCCGCCCCTCGGGCCGATGACTGATACGGCCTCGGCAGAGGCGAAGCACTCAACCCGGTGGAGGGCGACCCGCGGTCCCGTCCTTGCATTCCCCGCGCGCCGCACCGACAATAGCGACCGACTGCGACCACCCGCTTGATGACCACCGATCCCGGGGGCAGCGAGGCCCCCACGGAACGCGCGTCGACGTCGGACGTGGCCGGGCCCTCCCGAACGGCCGACGGCGCTGGCTCGGGATCGGACCGCCCACCCCACCCGACTCCGAATGGCGCCCGCACGTCGAGGACGGCCGAAGCTCCGTCTGTCGACGCCGTCTGTGCGCGGCTCGCAGAGCTCGCCTCGGAGGACGGACAGGTCGCGCTCGATTTCTGCCGACTCTACCTGGCCAAGGCGCCGGACGAGTTCTTCCTGGGCCGATCGGCCGACACCATCGCCCGCCTCGTCTACGGCAGCTGGCGACACCTGCTGCGTTCCAGCCCCACCAGGGTCGACGTCGAGGTGACCAACCCCGAGCTCGAGGAGGACGGGTGGAGCGCGCCGGTCACGCTGCTCCGCACCAACGTCTCCGAGCGTCCGTTCATCGTCGACACGATCCGCGAGTTCCTGCACGCCGAAGGTCACGTGATCGGTCGCTTCCTGCACCCGGTCCTGAGAGTCAGCCGCGACGAGGACGGCCGAGTCGTCGGCATCGCGCCCGCAGGCGAGGACGGACCCCTGGAGTCTCTGGTCTACTGCGAGGTCCCGCGGATCGACGACCCGGACAGGCTCGCCGAGCTGCGCGCGAACGTGGAGGAAAACCTTCAGGACGTGGTGCGGGCCACGGCCGATTTCGCCCCCATGCTGGAGGCGCTCGACGACACGATCGCCTACCTGGAAGGCCAGGGGGATCGACAGCCCGAGCGGAGCCGCGAGATCGACGAGATCGTCGCCTTCCTGGAGTGGCTGCGCGATGGCGCCTTCGTGTTCCTCGGCTACCGCGGCTACGACATCACCGACCTGCCCGACGGCGATCGGGAAATCCGTGCCCAGATCGGCTCCGGCCTCGGCATCCTCCGCGACGAGGCCGAATCGTCCTTCGCGAAGCCGGTAAGGTTGTCCGCGCTCAGCCCCGAGTTTCGGGCTCGGGTTGCAGGTGGGCCGCTGCTGATCACGAGCAAGACCAACGCGGAATCGCCGGTCCACCGCCGCTCGCGGATGGACTACATCGGCATCAAGAAGCTCGACGCGGACGTGCGCGTAGTAGGCGAGCACCGCTTCATCGGTCTGTTCACCTCGCAGGCCTACGCCGAGGACGCCGAGCGGATCCCGATCCTACGCGAGAAGCTGCACGCGATCCTGCACGACGCGGGGGCGGTCAAGGGCTCCCACGACTGGAAGGAGATCCACACGATCTTCAATTCGCTGCCGAAGGAGGAGCTCTTCCTCACGTCGGCGGCAGAGATCGGCGAGGAGATCCAGGCCGTCCTGGCGCTCTACCACACCAACGAGGTGCGGGTGACCGTGCGTCCGGACGCGCTCAGTCGGGGTGCTACGGTCATGGTCATCCTGCCCAAGGACAAGTTCAGCGGGGAGGTGCGCAAGACGGTCGAGCGCGCGTTCGTCGAGCGCTTCCAAGGCGAGGTGCTGAACTATCACCTCGCGCTCGGAGGGGGCGACCAGGCGCGCCTGCACTTCTACATCTCGGCCTCACCGGAGGCGATCGACGCGGTCGATGCGGAAGACCTCGAGAGCGTCGTGCGGGGCCTGATCCGGAGCTGGAAGGACAAGCTGTACGATGGGCTCGCCGACGTCCGTCCCTCGGCGGTCGCAAAGGAGCTCAGCGACAGATACGCCACGGCGTTCAGCCCCGAGTACCAGGCGGCCACCCACCCCACCACCGCAGAACAGGACATCCTCCTGCTGGAGGAGATGCGGGAGCGGGGCGAGAGCGTCGGTATCCACCTGGACAATCCGGCGCCGGAGCCCGGCGACGCACCGCTCAGCACCAGGCTCAAACTCGTGTTGCAGCAGCGGCGGCTGGTCCTTTCCGACTTCATGCCGATCCTGGAGAACGCGGGCCTGCGGGTGCTGGCGATGAGCCCCTTCGAGGTCGCCGACCCCGAAGGCGGCCACACCTACATCTACGAGTTCTCGGTGACGGACCGTGCCGGCCAGCCGGTCGATCTCGTCGAATACGGAGGCCTCCTCTCGGAAACCGTGCTCGCGGTCTGGCGAGGAGATGCGACGAACGACCCGCTCAACGCCCTCGCGCTGGGCGCCGGGATCCACTGGCGGCTGGTCGACGTGCTCCGATCCTACTCCGAGTACGCGTTCCAGATCGGAGCCGTGCCGAGCCGGATCTCCATCATCAACGCCCTGCGGGCGCAGCCGGACGTCGCCGCGATCCTGATCGAGCTCTTCTGGACGCGGTTCGCCCCCGACGCTGGAGAGACCTTCGACGAGCGCCGGGTGGAGGGCCGTCGCCTGATGCGCCGGTTCACCTCGGCGCTCGACGAGGTCACGTCCCTCGCTGACGACCGTGTCCTTCGCCGGCTGGCGGTCCTCATCAACGCCACCCTGCGTACGAACTTCTACCAGCATGGCGGCACCGATCCCACCGCGGTGTCGGGGGGCGCGCCGTACGTGTCGCTCAAGTTCGACGGCCGCGCCCTGGGCGCCATCGCGGCGCGCTCGATGCCGCGCGAGGTCTGGGTCCACTCGGCACGGATGGCCGGCGTGCACCTGCGCGGCGCCGCGGTGGCGCGCGGCGGCATCCGCTGGAGCGACCGGCCGGACGATTTCCGCACCGAGGTGATGGGGCTCGTGCAGACGCAGCAGGTGAAGAACGCGGTCATCGTGCCCGCGGGCTCCAAAGGCGGGTTCGCCCCGCGTCGGGCCCCGTCCGAGCCGGCCGCCGCCGCCGAGGACGGCAAGGAGCAGTACAAGACGCTGATCCGCGGCCTGCTGGACCTCACCGACAACCTCGCCGATGGCGAGGTCGTGCCGCCCCCGGGCGTGGTCTGCTGGGACGATCCCGACCCGTATCTCGTCGTCGCCGCAGACAAGGGGACGGCAAAGTTCTCCGATGTGGCCAACGCCGTCGCTGCGGAGTACGACTACTGGCTGGGAGACGCCTTCGCGTCGGGCGGCTCGCAGGGCTACGACCACAAGACGGTCGGCATCACGGCTCGCGGGGCCTGGGAGTGCGTACGTAGGCACTTCCGCGAGCAGGGCGTCGACATCCAGACGGAGCCGTTCACCGTCGTGGGCGTCGGCGACATGAGCGGGGACGTGTTCGGCAACGGCATGCTGCTATCGCCGCAGATACGCCTGGTGGCGGCCTTCGACCACCGGCACGTCTTCATCGACCCCGATCCCGACCCTGCCGCCTCCTACGGGGAGCGGCAACGCCTCGCCGAGCTGGGCCGCTCCTCCTGGGCGGATTACTCCCCCGAGCTCATCAGCGAGGGCGGGTTCGTGGTGCCTCGTGCCTCGAAGGAGGTGGACCTGTCGCAGCAGGCCAGGGAGGCGCTCGGGTTGGCGGATGACGTCGCCACGCTGGACGGCGAAGCGCTCGTCCGCGCGGTCCTGGCGGCGCCGGCGGACCTGCTCTGGAACGGCGGGATCGGGACCTACGTGAAATCGTCGTCCGAAACCCACGCGGAGGTGGGCGACCCCAGCAACGACCCGGTGCGCATCGACGCCGAGCAGTTGCGAGTTCGCGTGGTGGGAGAGGGAGGCAACCTGGGCCTGACGCAGCGGGCGCGCGTGGAGGCCGCGTTGCGAGGCACGCGGCTCAACACCGACGCGCTGGACAATTCGGGCGGCGTCGACATGTCCGACCGGGAGGTCAACCTGAAGATCCTCCTGGGCGGGGCCATACGGGCGGGCCGCCTTGACCTTCCGCAGCGCAACGAGCTCCTGGAGCGCTTGACCCCGCAGGTCACCGAGCTCGTCCTCCGCGACAACCGCTCCCAGAGCCTGGCGGTCTCGCTGGACGAGCGCCGCGCGCAGGACTCGCTCGACGATTTCGCGTCGTTCATGACCGGCTTGGGCAGGGCGGGCATGCTGGACCGAGCCGCCGAGAGACTGCCGGGTCCGGAGGCGCTGGACGAGCGTCGCGCCGAGGGCCAGACGCTCACGCGACCGGAGCTGGCCGTCCTGCTCGCGTATTCGAAGCTGGCGCTCAAGCGGCACCTGTTCGCCTCGGGACTGCCCGACGATCGGATCTCCGCGGGCTACCTGGAGGGGTACTTCCCGCTCGAGGCGCTCGAGGTGGCCGGTGGGGAAGCCCTGGCAGACCACCGGCTGCGGCGGGAGATCATCGCGAGCCAGATCACCAACGACCTCGTCGACCTGATGGGGGCGACGTTCGTCCACAGGACGTCGCGCGACACGGGCGTCCGGCCGATCGACGCGGCGCGCGGGTGGGTCATCGCGGCCCAGCTCTGCGGGGCGGCCGCGCTGCGGGCGACCCTGGCGGACCTGGAAGGCGAGATACCCGCCGATGTCCTGTACCGGTGGCTCGCCGGGCTCGGGCGCGTGCTCGAGCGGACGACCCGATGGGTCCTGGCGAACGTCGCCGAAGACGCGCCGCCGTCCATGGTGGTGGACGAGCACCTCGAGGGTCTCGCCATCCTGCGCGAGCATTTCGGCGACATCGTGGCGGGCGAGGAGAAGAGGATCTTCGAGCAGCGGGTGTCGGAGCTGCAGGCCCTGACCGAACGGCACGAGCTCGCCCGGCGGCTCATCACGCTGCGCTTCCTGGACCAGCTACTGGAGATCCTCAGGGTCGCTCGCGAGCGCGACGCGGACACGATGCGCACGGCGCGGGCGTACTACCTGACGTCGGAGATGCTCGAGGTGCCGTGGCTTCGCGATCAGCTGCGGGAGAGCGCCGGGGAGAACCGCTGGGACCAGAGGATCGCGCACGGTTTGGCGGACGACCTGAGCCGCGTCCACCGGGCGCTGACGGGTGAAGTGGTCGCCGGGGCGTCGCCGGAGCCGGGCAAGGGCACAACGGAGGCCTCACTGGCGCGCGTGCGGGAGAAGCACACGCGGGAGCTCGACGTCTTCAACGAGATCCTGTCGGAGATCCGCGAAGAGGGGACGATCGGGCTCTCGTCGCTCGGAGTGCTGATTCGCGGAGTCTCGCCGCTCGCCGAGCGACGCTGACCCTCTACCCCGGGGTCATCCCGACCGCAACAGCTTCGCCCGTTCCTCCGGCGTGAGGTCCTCGATACTGCGCGCGCCGATGCCCCGGCCGCCACGGTGGCGCGCCGGCTTCTCGGCTCGCTCGACGGGCGCGCCCGCGTAGTCGTATCCCTCCAGCGATTCCATCGGCAGTGGGTAGCCCAGCAGCCGCTCGATGCTCTTGAGCTGGCCGAGGTCGGTCGCCGTGACGAACGTGATCGCGTCCCCGTCCGCACCGGCACGCCCGGTGCGGCCGATGCGGTGCACGTAATCCTCGGGATCCTGCGGAATGTCGTAGTTCACCACGTGGCTGATGCCGTCGATATCGAGCCCGCGCTGGGCCACGTCGGTCGCAACGAGCACGCGGCTGCTGCCGTCGGCGAACGCTTCCAGCGCACGCGTGCGGTGCTTCATGTCGCGGTCGCCGTGGGTGACGGTAACCCCGATGCCGGCCGACTTGAGGCGGTGGTGCAGGAGGTCGGCGCCGCGCTTCGTGCGCGTGAAGACGAGCACCTGGTCCATGCCCTCGCGGCCGAGCAGCTCGATCAGGAGGTCCACCTTCCGATCCGGGCGGACCGAGTAGACCGTCTGCTCTACCGTCTCCGCAGCGGTCGTGTCGGGGGTCGCCCGGATCCACTCGGGGTCCTCGCACAGGCGCAGCGCTAGCGCGTGCACGCCGTTGGGCATCGTGGCCGAGAAGAGCAGGGTCTGCCGTTCCCGCGGCACGGACCGCAAGATCGTCTCGATCTGGGGCCGGAAGCCCATGTCGAGCATGCGGTCGGCCTCGTCGAGGATCAGCGTCGAGATTTCGCTGAGCGTCAGCGAGCGCCGCTCCAGGTGGTCGATGAGCCGCCCGGGCGTCGCGACGAGGACCTCGAAGCCGGCTTTCAGGTCACGGATCTGCGGTCGGATGGGCACTCCGCCGTAGACCTCACCAGCCCACATGTCCACGTGCGCGAGCAGCGCCCGAGCGTCCGCGGCCACCTGCTGCGCGAGCTCGCGGGTCGGACACAGGACGAGCGTCCGCAGGCCATCGCTGCCCAGTTGGCGCTCGAGGACGGGCAGCAGGAACGCCGCGGTCTTCCCGGTGCCGGTCTGCGCGATGCCGACGACATCGCGGCCGCTCGCGACGGCCTCGTAGGTGGCCCGCTGGATGGGCGTCGGCTCGGTCCAGCCCTGATCGGCGACCGCCCGCAGGAGTCGCTCGTCGGAGAGCAGGTCTCGAAAGGTCAAATGAACGTTCCGGTCCAACGAAACGGCCGCGCTGCCCCTGCTACCCTCTGCGGGACGACGCGCGGCCAAGGGGTTCGACATCTTCGATGTGCGAAAAGATAACCCGCGGCCGGGGGGGCTCAAAGAAGGCGAGCGCGCCGGGCCTCGACCCGGCGCGCTCTCGATGGCCTGCCGCACCCCCCCACGGTTCCGGTCGACGCCGGTGCCGGGGCCTTCGAATCAGGCGGCGGCCTCCGTAGCCTGCGACCCCCGTGGCACGTCGCCACCGCGTACCGCCATTTCCAGCTTCCCGAGCAACGAGTCCGCGCCGGCCAGGCTGGCCCCGAAGAACCCGTCCGGGGTCGCCTCGGCGTTCTCGGCGGCCTCGTTGAGGTTGAGCCACAGGTCCCACTTCTCGCTCATTCGGACCACCTGATAGAACAGACGAGGCTCCTCGTGCCTGCCGCGGACGAGATCCACGGCCGTGGCGATCGTCGCGAGCGTGACGAGCGCCATGTCCTTGAGGCTGTCCAGCAGCAGCTTCATCTGGAAGATGATGAAGTCGCGAAGGAGGACCTTGCGCGGATCGGATCTATGGTGGGCCATCGTGTACCGTTCGTGTGCATGGTGCCGTGCGCCGGTAACCGCCGGCCTGGCTTCACGACACACTACGGGCGGGTCGCCTGCCGGTTTCAACGGCCGAACGTCAGGCCGATCTGGAAGAGGACCAGGTCCGTATCGCTGCGCACGGGATCGAGCACGATGCCGCCGTCGGGCTCGTCGATGATGTCGCCCTCGCGGAGGTAGCTCGCGCGCCCATTGTCGAGCCAGGTCACGCCCAGGTCCAGGGCGAGGGGACGCGCACCGCGGGAGAGCGAGACCGCGAGACCCCCGCCCGCGCCCCACGAGAACACGAGGTCGTCGAAGTTCGTGGTATCGGCGAAATCCCGGTCCGACCGCGTTCCCTCCACCGAGGAGTGCGTGGCGATGTAGGCGAGGCCCGCGCGTGCATTCACGTAGGGGCGGATCGGGCCCAGGGGCAGTGACAGCTCCGGCCCCAGCCCCGCGAGCGCGATGCTGTTGGTCGTGTTCACGTCCACCTGGATGCGACACCCGACCGTCGCGCTGAGGCAGTCGCGCTGTCTCTCGTGGCCGTAGATCAGGAAGCCGGCGTCGCCTCGCAGGCCGAGAACCCCGGCACGGTCGACCGGCAGCACGCCGTGCAGGTTCAGCCCCCACCCGCGCTCGACGAAGTCGGCAAACTCGCCGATCGGGGCGCCGTAGACCCCCGAGAATCCGCCGCGGAACCGCGCTCCGTAGCGCTGCGCCTCCAGCTCCATGGGCGGACACGTGACCGTGACCACCGCGACGGCGGCGGCGAGGAGCGAGCCGACGCGGGCGATGCGGCGCGCGCACCCGGTCGCGGCGCGGATGGCGAAAAACCGTGGGCGCGGGGCCGTCATGGCCTCCTCCTCATCCTGGTTGGCGGGGTCCGGCCCTCCAGGGCCTGTCGATCCTACCTCCGTTCGAAACTCCAGGATCCCCGCCGCGGCCCTGCGACTCAGGACGCGGGGACTGGCCGGTCTCCAAGCACGGGCAGGTAGGCTGCCCACGGGCCGACGGACACGCTGTATCGCTTCGCCATGACGCGCGCACACTGGGCTACGTGGCCGAGATCGTGGACGACCCACGCGGCCAGCAGCTGCGCGAGCGTCACAGGGCCCAGCTCCGGGTGCGTGCCAGGAAGCGCCAGTTCCGCGGATCCGAGGTGCCATCCGCGCAGCGTTTTTAGGTTGGCCCGGCGAAGCCGGGCGAACTCCTCGAGCAGGGAGCCCAGGGTCCGTCCCGCGTTGCGCTCGCGGTGGCGGAGACGGTCGTAGGGCGTGAAACGGGGGTCCGGGCCGCGCCCCAGGATGATGCGCGCGCGCTGCATCCAGTCGGTTTCCTCGCCGTCGATCAGGTGCCCGACGACGTCGAAGGGGCTGAACGTGCCGGCGCCCTCGGTGGCGCCGATCCAGCCCTCGTCCAGGCCGGCGAGCAACGCGGCGAGGGTGGCAGGGGTGTTGGCGAGCACCGCGGCGGCCTGCTCGACGTCGAAAGGGTCGGGTTGCGTCATCGTCGCGGCCTCCGGGCGAGAGAGGGTCGGCGGAATTATCGCACGCGTCGCCTCGGCCCCCAAGCCTGCTCCCGATGCACGACGGCCCCGAGAGCGCGGTTCGCTCCCGGGGCCGTCCAAGCTGCAATGTGGGAGCCTCAGTCGGCGAGGTCCTTCATCGCCTCGCCGGTGTTCTTCTGGGCTTTCCCGGCAGTTTCCTTGACGGCGCCCTTGAACTGCTCGGACTCGTCGTCGACCGCGTCGGCGACGTTCTTCTGGATCTTGCCTTCCAACTCGCGGGCGGTGCCTTTCGCCTGCTGCTCGGTGCCTTCCTCGTACAGCTCTTCTCGGACTCCCATAATGCGTTCCTTTCCGTATTGGGCAGTGCCCCTCGGGTCGGATCGGCGAGATACGCGCGACGGCCCCGCGGGCAGAAACATCTGGCGCAGGGATCGTGCCGGCGACGTCGTCGCCCCCGCTTTCGCTACAGAACGGCCGCCTGGACGCTGTCGGCGAGCGCTCGCAGGGCCGGCTCCGAGGCGCGATTGGTCGAGGACCTCGCTTGGCCCACGTCGACGCGCCGCCTAGACTCGCAGCGGTGCCCACCACTCGCGGACCTGCGATCGGCGGGGTCCTGGAGGCCCGATGGAAGTGCAGATCTTCGGTAACAGGAAGAGCGCGGATACACGCAAGGCGCTGCGGTTCTTCGCCGAGCGCCGGGTCACCACGCACTTCGTCGATCTCGCCCGGAAGGCCCCGTCGCAGCGCGAGCTCGCGCGTTTCGCGCAACGCTTCGGCGCGGAAGCGGTGATCGACCGGGACGCGCCGCGCTACGCCGAGCTCGGCCTTCACGCCGCCCATCTCAGCCCCGAGAGGATCCTCGAGCGCGCGGAGACCGAGCCGCGCATCCTCCGCACGCCCCTCATCCGCTGGCGGAACCACGTGCTGGTGGGGTTCGACGAGGAGACTTTGCGCGCCTGGGTGGCGGAGGCCGGCGCGTGATCGACTGCCTCGGCGGAGTACGCGTCGTCGACTTCACCCAGAACCTCGCCGGGCCGACCTGCACGCAGATCCTCGCCGACCTGGGCGCCGACGTCGTCAAGATCGAGCCGCCGGCGGGCGACGGGGCGCGGGGCTGGGGACCCCCGTTCCGCGGCGAGGACGCCGCGATCTTCCACGCCGTCAATCACGGCAAGCGCAGCGTCGTAGCCGATCTGGCCACGGCGGCAGGACGGGACGCCGCGCGCCGTCTGATCGACCGGGCCGACGTCGTCGTGGAGGCGTTCCGCCCCGGCGTCATGGCGCGCTTCGGACTGGACGCCGAGACGCTCCTCGCGGCACGCCCGGCCCTCATCTATGCGTCCGTGTCCGCGTACGGCGAGCGCGGGCCGAGGGGCGACGACGCCGGCTTCGATTCCCTGATGCAGGCCCACGCGGGCATCGTCTCGGTCACCGGGCACCCGGGCGCGCCGGTGCGGGCCGGCCCGTCCATCGTGGACACCGGCACCGCGTTGTGGACAACCATCGCCATCCTCGGCGCGTTGAGGGAGAGGGACCGCTCGGGTCGCGGCGGCCACATCCGCGCCGCGCTCTTCGAGACGGCACTCGGGTACGCCGCCTACCACATCGCCGGATATCTCGCGGGCGGCGGCGTGCCGACACCGCACGGCAACGCGTTCCCGCTGATCGCCCCGTACGGCGAGTTTCCGACGGCGGACGGGCGCATCGTGATCGCGCCGGCGAGCGACCGCCTGTTTCGCCTCCTGTGCGCGGTGCTGGGGCTGACCGCGCTCGCCGAGGACGAGCGGCTCGCGACCAACGCGGACCGGGTGGCCGCGCGCGAGGAGCTCGATCGGGCCGTGTCCGCCGTGACCCGTCAGCGCTCCACGGACGAGCTGCTGGCGCGTTTGCGCGAGGCGGGCGTGCCGTGCGCCCCGGTGCTGGACATCGAGGAGGTGTGCGCGGACCCGCAGACGCGGGCATGCGGCGCGCTGGAGGGCGACCACGTCATGCCCCCGGTGACCTGGAACGGGCGCCGCCCGCGCGGCACGCGCGGCGTGCCGGAGCTGGGGGAGCACACGACGGACGTGCTGGAGGAGGCCGATGGAGATTCGTGATGCGGCCGCCTTCGTCCAGTACTGGCGCGGCATCCGTCACCGCACCGAGCGGGTGCTCGATGTCGTGCCCGCGGAGCACTTCGACTGGCGGCCCGCGCCGGGCCGCTTCTCGTTCGCCGACACGGCCCGGCACCTGGGCGCCATCGAGCGCTGGATGTTCGCGGAGAACGTCCGGGGGCGGCCCAGCCGCTACCCGGGGCACGGAGTCGAGCTCGCCGACGGGATGGAGGAGGTGCGCGCGTACCTGCGCCGCATGCACGAGGAGGCCGTCGCGATCTTCGGCGCCCTGCGCGCCGAAGACCTAGAGGCGCGCTGCCTGACCCCCGCGGGGGCCGCCATGCGGGCCTGGAAGTGGCTGCGGGCGATGGTCGAACACGAGGTGCACCACCGCGGTCAGGTCTACGGGATGCTGGGGCTTCTGGGGGTGCCGACCCCGCCCCTCTACGGCCTTACCAGCGAGCAGGTCCGGGAGCGGAGCGTCTAGCTACAAGTCTGAGCGAACTGCGAACCCGTGGCCCCGCGGCGACGCGACCCGCGGGGCGTCGCTGTCTAGCCCCTGGACACCACCGAGCGCAGCGCGAAAGCGACGTTCGCAGGCCGCTCCGCCAGGCGCCGCATGTACCACGCGAACCACGCGTCCCCGTAGCTGACCAGGACCCGCACGCGCACCCCCGAATCCGCCAGACGGCGCTGCGAGTCCGGCCTGATCCCGTACAGCATCTGGAACTCGCAGGCATCGGCGACGCCTCGCTCACGCGCCGCGGCGTGGATCCGATGCGCGAGCGGGAGGTCGTGGGTGGCCACCGCGAAGCGCTCCGTGGCGCCCGTGGCCGCCAGGTGCTCCAGCAGCCGCGTCGCCAGGACTTCGTAGGCGCCGTCGACTTGGGCCCTCTTGGTGAACGCTATCCCGGCCGGCTCGAGGTAGGCGCCCTTCACGAGGCGTATGTGGGGCCGCGATGGCAGCAGCGCCTCCAGGTCCGCGGAGGTGCGGCGCATGTTGGCCTGGACGCAGAGGCCCACCCACGGCGTAGCCTCGCGAAGCCGGCGGTAGAGGTCGATCGTCCGGTCGGTGTAGGCGCTCCCTTCCATGTCGATCCAGAGCACGCGGTTCAGACCGGCGGAGCGTTCGGCGAGGCGGAGCGCCGCATCCTCGGCGAGACCCGGGCGCACGTCCATGCCCAGCTGCGTCGGCTTGACCGAGACCTCGGCGTCGAGACCGGCGTCGGCAGTGGCGTCGAAGACGACGCCGTAGTGCCGCTCGACCTCGGCCGCGTCCGCCTCTCCCGCGACGTTCTCTCCGAGCTGCGTCAGCACGGTTCCCATGCCGCCGTCCGCCAGCCCTCGCGCCGCGGCGAGGGCGTCCGCCAGGGTCTCGCCCGGCATGAAACGGCGGACGGCGCGGCGCGTGAAGGCCATCCTGGGCAGCGACCGGCCCAGCCATTCGTTGTGCGACCCCCAGAGCAGGGCCGTTCTGAGCGGGTTCATCAGGGCAAGTTCGTGAACGTTGATACTCGCCTCGGGCGTGGCCGACGAACCGCCAGCCGCCCGAGTGGCCGTGCAACCCTTCGCCGCCGTTTCGCGTAGGACCGGGCGGCCGGGCACACTCGGCACTATCGTACCGGGTCGGGCGTGGGTAGCGCCACGGACCCAACCCCCCACGCGGGATGGGTGTCCCTGTATCGAGATCGTGATCGGGCCTCGCGCGGAGGCCGCTTGGAGGAAGCTGCGCTGATCGAGCGCGTCCTCGCCGGGGATCCGGCGGCGGAGCGCGAGATGTTCGATCTGCACGTGGACCGCCTCTACAGACTCGCCTTCCGCATGACGGGGGACGAGGATCTGGCGAGCGACTGCGTGCAGGAGATCTTCGTGCGCGCGTTCGATCGGTTGCCGGGTTTTCGCCGGGAGGCGGCCCTCGGCACGTGGCTACATTCCATCGGCGTGTCGGTGGTGCTGAACGCGCTGAGGAAGAGGAAGCGGACGAGCGGCAGGGAGGTGTCGCTCGACGCGGTGTCGGCGCAGGGCATGTCGTCCGCCCGTTCGTCGCCCCTACTCAGGGACCGGCTGAAGGAGGCGATCGACGCGCTGCCCGAAGAGCAACGTCTGGTGTTCGTGATGTACGAAGTCGAGGGATACTCCCACGCCGAGATCGCCTCGGCGCTGGACATTCCGCAGGGCACGAGCAAGGCGAGGCTGCACTACGCGCGGCGCAAGCTGCGGGCGTTGCTGGCTAGTGTCGTGGAGGGTATCCGGCTGGTATGACCGAGTCCGACGATTTCCTGGGTGAGCTCGGCGTAGAGCTCGGCGCGGCCTACAACGTGCCGCCCGAGACCCCGCGCGAGGCGTTGTGGGCCGCGCTGCAGACGCGGCGCGCGTTGCGGGCCGCCTATCATCCGCCGCCGGAGACTCCACGCGAGGCCATCTGGCGGCGGCTGGAGACCCACCGCGGCGTGGGGGCGCGAATCGCGGCCGCCGAGCCCGACGGTATCGTGGCGACGGCAACCGGCCCCGCGGGGACGGAAGGCGAGGCCGCACCGTCGGCAGCCGACGCCGCGAGCCGGCCGTGGTCCGCGCGCCGTTGGGCGGGGTGGGCCTTGCCCATCGCCGCGACGCTGCTGGTGGGGATCTCGATCGGCCGCTTCGTCCCGTTCACGCCGGACGCGGCGCCCGAGCGGCTCCCGGGCCCGGCGGAGGCGCCGACCGCGAGCACCGCCGTGCCCGCCCCGGCGCACCGGACGCCGGACGGCGGTGGCGTCGAAACCGGCCGACCCGCGACCCGGGAGAGCCTGGCCGCGACGACGCCGGCCGCCGACACCCCTGGCGGGGATCGCCCTTCCGGCTCCGTGGCCGCGTCGGCCGCACCGACGCTGCGCGAGGAAGCGGAGGGGCCCGAGCGACTCGCGTCGGGCGGGCCAGCGCCGGCGCGTGACGCCGAAAAGGCCATCGCTGTCCCGGCACGACCGCGGGGCCAGTTGTACCGGGTCGCGGCGCTGGAGACGCTCGGCGGCGCCGAGGCGCTCCTGGGCTCGGTCGGCCGCAGGGATGGATTCGCCGAGCGCGACACGGACGCCATTGCCGAATGGGGCGAGGACATGCTCAGCCAGACCCGCTTGCTCATGGACTCGCCAGCGGCGGACGATCCGGCGATGCGGGTCCTGCTGGAGGATCTCGAGCTGGTGCTGGCGCAGCTCGTTCGGCTGGGAGAAGGAACGACGCCGCAGGAGGATCTGGAACTCATCGAGAGAGCGGTGCTCGAGCAGCAGCTGCTGCACCGCATCCGGGCGGTGCTGCCCGCGGGACGGGTGCCCGTGACGGTCGGAACGTGAGGAGGCGCATGACGCAGCGGATGGCACGAACCTCGGCGATCGCGGTGGTAGCGACGGTCGCCGTCACGCTCACCCCGGCGGGTGCCACCGCAGAGATACACGGCGTCGTCCACGGGCGCGCCGCGCGGGCCGCCACGGCCGGGGGCGCGGCGGTCCAGCAGGGGTCCGAGGAAGCCCTGTCGACCTACAACCAGGCGCGTCGCGCCTTGAACTTCCGCGATTTCCGGCGCGCCGCGGACCTGTTCCGCATGGCGCGCGACATTGCGCCCGGCTCCCAGCTCGCCCGCGACGCCGCCTACTGGGAGGCCTTTTCGCTCTACCGATCGGGCGGCACCCAGGCCTACCAGAGGGCTCTCGAGGTGTTGCAAGCGCAGCGCCACGAAGCATCGGCAACCGGCCGCGACGCCGAAGCGCTCTACGTCCGCATCCGTACCGAACTGGCCGTGGCCGGCGATCCGGGCGCCGTCGCGGCGATCACGGGCTCGGCCGGCTACGGCGAATCGGCCGCGGCGGCGCCCGCCACGATCACCGTCGGTGGGCAGCCCACGCCGGTGAGCGACGCCCTCGGCGGTTTCCCCGGGGGCGCTCCGAGCTGTCCGCCGAGCGAGCACGCACTCCGGATCGCCGAGCTGAACGCGCAGCGGCGCCTGCGGGAGGCCCTCGTGCTGCCGGACCTCCGCAAGGTGCTGCTCACCCGTGACGAGTGCTCGGCGCCCCTGCGCAGGCAGGCCGTCCTGCTCGCGGCGCAGACGGAGGCCGACGGCGTGGGCACGCTGCTCGTGGACGTCGCGCGCCACGACCCCGACCCGTCGGTGCGTTCGGAGGCGGTGTTCTGGCTCTCGCGGGTCCAGGGCGACGACGTCGCCGCCGCGCTGGCGGACCTGCTGGCCGACGCGCGCGATCCCGGAGTCCGCGAGCGCGCCGCGTTCGCGCTGTCCCACCACGCGTCGCCCATCGCGAGAAACGCGCTGCGATCCGTGGTGATGCGCGAGAGCGCAGACCTGGAGCTGCGGTTGCGGGCGGTCGAATGGCTGGCCGCGGACGTCCCCGTTCGGGATCCGCACTTCCTGGCCGACGCCTACCCGGCGGTGCGCAACGAGCGGCTGCGGGCGCGCATGATCGAGGCGATCGGGACCGCGAGGGAGCCGTGGGCGTCGGACTGGCTGCGCGAGCGGGCCCTGGATCCGGCGGAGGCCGCCGAGAACCGTCGGGCCGCGCTCTTCCGGCTGGGCCAGACCCCCGTGACCGTGGCCGATCTGATGGCCGTGCTGGGGTCCCTGGAGGACGGCGAGCTGCGCGAGCACGTCGTGTTCGTCATCGCCCAGCGTACGGGTTGGGAAGCGTCGCGAGCGCTCCTGCACCTGGCTCGCGAGGGTGAGTCGCGCGAATTGCGCGATGCCTCGATCTTCTGGCTCGAGCAGAGACGCGATCCGACGGCTAGGGCGGCGCTGGCCGAACTGCGTCGCTGAGCCTCGGAGGACGCCGGCACAGTCCGACCGACGGAAAGTAGAGAACGGCCCGGGGAGAAACTCTCCACCGGGCCGTCTCGCGCGTCCCCCCTTCGGGCCGCCGCACATCAGCGAAGCGCGCGGGAACGGCGCGCCGCCTCCATCGATCGGGAGCGCACGGGACCGCGCTCCCCCCAAGCATCTCGGAGCGCAGGGAACGGCGCTCCCTCCATCGCGTTGGAGCGCACGGGATCGCGCTCCTGTCAACCCATCCTGCGTCCTCCCTCGCGGGAGGCGTCTCGGGAGAGACGGCCCGCCGCCGCGGCGCGGTGGCGGGCCTTGGTATCCGAAGCGAGCGGTCAGCGCGACCTGCGGAGGTCGATACTCCCACAAGCCGGGCTGCCGCCCCGCGTCATCGCCTGAAGGTAGAACGACGCCGTGTCGTGGCTGAGGTCACCGTTGCGCCGCATCTGGCTCATGTCGAAGCGTGCGACCAGGTCCTTGTAACCATCCACGCCGCCGGCGTCCTTCACATCGGCGAAGCCGGTCGCCCGCGCCGTGGTGCCCTGTCCACGGCCGTCGCCCAACCGGATGGAGGCCGGATCGAGCGCCGACAGGTCCATCCGCGCCGACCCGAAGACGACGACCTCGATGCCGCCGCCCGGAAGCGCCTCTACCTGCCAGTCCATGTCGCACGTGAAGGACGACACCGGCGCGCAGGACGAGAACGGACTCGCCTGGTGGTCCTGGCCGGCCTGGGGAATGGCGCGGACGCGGACGCAGTAGAGCCCGGCCGAGAAGTCCACGTCTCCGATGTCGATGGTGACGTGCATGGCACCGTGCACCTGCATCGGCGCGATCGGGGTGCCTCCCCGGGGGTGGCCCACCTGCACCTCGAACGACCCGGCTGGCGATGCGCTTTCCCAGGCGACGAGAAGGCTGGTGCCCGACACGACCGGCTGGACGTCGGAAGGCTGCGGCAAGCGCGGCGGCACGGTCTCCGCGAAAAGCGGTGCCACCGCGGGCGGAACGAACGATCCGGTGGCCGACGCGGCCGCCAGGAGGCACAGCACGGTCGCTGCGCCGAGTACGCGATACACTCGCATGATCCTGCTCCCTTCGAGAAAAAGGACCCGGCGTCGTCGCCGGATAATCCTCTTTCGGCGGCCCGGCCGTCTCAGTGAGACCCGTGGCTTTGCGCACCGGCCTCGCGACCGGGATGCCCTGAACGAAAGGTGATGTTTTCAAGACGAAGCGAGGCGCGCTGCTGCGCGACTGTCGGGCCAGCGGGAACGGCGGCCGAAAACCCGCGAAATCGGCGGGCTGCACGGCGCCGGGAGAGGAGAGAGATCGGCGCGTCTGCCTACGACGACCTGCTTGCGTCGGCCGTCTTCAGGTCAAGGTCCGTTCCCTGGACGTTGCAGATTTTATAATCGATTCAAAAATAATGACTTACGTGGCATGAACCTGTCGGAGCGGCGGGCCGGCGGGGCGCGCAATCTGCAAGTTCGTCGCAACATCCGATGCGTCAACGACACGGGTGGCACGCGGCCCCCGCTCGAGCGAAAAAAATGCCGATCCGCCGGCAAACGGTCACCGACGCGAAAGGCCACCTCGCATCCTGCAAAATGCCGCTCAATCTCCGTAAGGCTATGAAAGCCAAGGGATTGTAGCGCTACCATTCGGCTGGCCCACCCCCGTTACCGCTTCTTGCTCCTCCCCTCACGCCGCGCGGCATCCGCCGCGTGCAAGGCTGGCGGAGGTCTGGCTCGAAGATGACGACGTTTTCGCCGCGGTGTCAGCGGTCCCGGCTCGGGGCCGACCACGCCGCAAGGCGTCCGTCCGGAGGCACCATGCCGAACTTGATCCACCGTTTCCGAAAAGACCGCAAGGGGTCGGTGCTGGTGATCGTCGCGCTGGGCATGCCCGTACTCATCGGGATGGCCGGCCTGGCGGTGGACATCGGTGCCCTCTTCGTGGTGCGAAGCGAGCTGCAGCGCGCCGCGGACGCGGGGGCGCTGGCGGGAGCGAGCGCGTTCCAGGACTTCCCGAAGAACAAGGCGGCCCCGATCGCGACGCAGCGCGCCCTGGACTTCACGCTGAACCAGGCTTCGCGTGAGATCGCCCTCAAGCCCGAGGAGATCAACGTCCAGGTCGACTGGGAGAACGAGCGGGTCCGCGTGACGATCTCGCGCGCGAACAACGAGACCTTCTTCGCCAAGATCTTCGGCGTCAACTCGGTGGACATCAATTCCTCGGCGGTGGCGGAGGCGGCCTCCGGCGGCGGCTTGGTCGACTGCGTGAAGCCCTTCGCGTTGCCGGACCGCTGGATGGAGACCGCGAGCGACGACGGCAACCGCATCTGGGATCCGTGGGAGAGCTGGCATTACGACCCCGAGGGCGGCGACTACTACGAGGCCTACGACCACGAGCATCCCACGAGTACGACCGCGACGGGCTATGGCAGCGATTGGGCTTACGATGCCAACGGAGACTACCAGGGCGACTACGGCCGGCTCCTCGTCATCAAGGCGGCGCAGGACAACATCGACCCCGCCGACGCACCGGTGGACTCCTTCTTCTTCCCGTGGATCATTCCGGGCGACGAGGAGCGTGCCGGCGACGACGAGGTGTGCAAGGACGCCGAAGGCACCGGCGGGGCGAATCCCTACCGTGCCAACATCTGCCAGTGCAACCTGAACCCCGTCGAGCTCGGCGTGGAATACGAGACCGAGAACGGCGACATGGAGGGTCCCACCATGAAGGGCGTCAACACGCTCTTCGACATGGACCCGACCGCCTTCTGGGACGGCACGAAGGTACGCAGCAGCTTCGGAGAAAACGCCGGGCCGCGCGTGATCACGATCGGCGTCTTCGACCCGGCCGAATACTTGAAGCCGGGTAAGTCGACGATCGCCTTCAACAACTTCGTGCGGGTGTTCATCGACCAGCGCATGGGCGCCGAGACCGAGCCGGTTCGCGCCCGGCTCATCGGGTATGGCATCGGGCACAACTGGTCGCCCGCGGGTGGCGGCAGCCTGGTGAAGGTCCTGCGGCTGGTGGAATAGCGGAAAGACCGGCCCCGCCCGCGGTCCTCGGGCCGCGGGCGAAGATCACGTCCGGAGGATGCCACGACGTGGCTGCCTCCAACCCTCCGGGCGCTCGGCCCCCGGACCTTCGGGTTCGGGGGTCGAAATCGTCAGGGATCGCCCGACCCGTCGTTGGCTCCGTGATCGTGACTCACGGCGGCGGTCCCCGCGGTTTCGCGCGCGAGGTCCCAGCGGTATACCGGGTCGGAAGGATCGGCCTCCGGCCAGTCAGCATCCGCCAGGAAGAGGCCGCCCAACGTCGCCATGCCGCCGTCCTCGATGACCTCACCCGTGGGGTTGTCGTAAACGGCGACGAACCGGTACGCGTGTCCACCCTCCAGGGGGATTCCGCCGCGATGCACCAGCAGTTCCGATGGCACCCGGGATACGTCCCCGGCGCTGTCCCGCTCGGTAACGGTGCGCCATATCAACGCGGCGGTGGCGGCGTCTTCCAGCCGCAGCTCGATGCCATATCTGTGGAGGTGCCCGCCGAGTCCCAGCAACCGGCCGGATACCGCGGGGGTGATCGTGAGCCGATGCTCCGAGCGCCCCGCTGGCAGGTCGAAGGAGCTGGCTGCACCCGGCTCGGTGATCTGCGTGAAGAACGGATACGCGGATTCCGGATTCCGCCATTCTCCTGGAGGCGAGTAACGCAGGTGTACCCGGAGGCGGACCCCGTGCAGCTTCACTCCGCCCGGGTTGTGCACCATGGCGGTGAGGAGGAGCGGATCCCCGCGATGGATCCGGTAGCCCACCTGCTTCGGCAGGGAAACCGGCTCGGTTTCGCTGCCGGCGCCCGCGATGCGGAGCATCTGAGCGTTGAACAACTCGCGCCTGTTGGGCGCGGTGAGCTTGAAGTGGTGGAGCACCTCTTCCGGCACCGGTTGACCGGCGGCATCCACCAGGTCCCAGGAATAACCATGAACCCAGCCGGTGAACGGTGATATGAGCTCGAGGGGCGGTGGCTGCTGTCCGCCGTGATGGCCGCCGCCCTCGGGCACGTCGATCGGAGCCATCTCGATCGTGTAGGACCTCATGTACACCGGATCCGGCACCCCGCGTCCGACCAGGCCGAGGGCCATGCAACCGGTCAGCGAGGCCGTCCACAGGAATGCCGCAGCCGAAGCATACACTCGGGGAAACGGCGAGCGCCGCGCGAGCGAGGAACCGACCGGCGCGCGGAACGTAGCGCGCTCCTCGGGGGGTGCCGGGGACATTGCCTGCCTCGTTCCTTGAGAAAGCTGGGTCCGGGTCTCGAGTCCGTTCTCGGCGGAGACGAAACAGGATGTGCGGTCCCGGAGAGCTCCTCCTACCCCGGTCGAGGTCGATGGTCCCCTCGCCGTCGGCCGGTGCCCGACACAAAGCGGGGGTCTCCCCACGTGGCGTGTGGGTGGCCCCCGACGCCATACCCCCTCCGAGGGTGCGATTCATTCAACGACGACGCGACCCCCGAAGCGCGTCGTGGGGAGGGCGGCCCCGGCCGCTGCCCGCTCACCATCGACGGCGGAGGACACCATGCCGACCATCGCCAGGGAAGATTGGCCCGCGGAGCTTACGGCGTTCACCCGGCGCAACGTCAACTATCCCATCCGCCTCGAGGTCGACGCCGCCGATCTCGGCGCACAGACGGAGGCGGACCGCACGGTCCTCAAGGGCGTGGCCTACGACCCCCGGTCGGGGGACGTCGAGGTGATGCTCGAGCCGGAGGGCGGTTCGCACCTTACCCATGCGATCCACGACCCCCGCGAGATCGACTTGCTGGGCCCGAGCGGTCCGCGCCGCGAGGTGCTGCGCATCGCCCACGCCGGCGGTCAGACGCTGCTACACGTCCTCGTAGCCGGCGCCTGAGCGTCGTTACGAGCGGCCGCCGATTCAGGCAGGACCGGGGGCGGGCATCGGTACCCGCTCCTCCAGTTGGACGCCGGGAGCCTTCTCAGCGGCGCGCCCGGGCCGCACGAGCAGCACCGGGACCGGAGCGGTCCTCATGACTTTGTCCGCGACGCTCCCGACGATGGCGCGCATCAGCGCCCCGCGGCCGTGGGTAGCCATGACGATGAGGTCCGCTCCCTCTTCCCCCGCGGCGGCGGGGATGGCGTGCGCCGGCTCGGTCTCCACGACCACCGTACGCACCGGCGCGTCGACTCCCGAGCGATCGGCGCACTCCCGCAAGTACGCTTCCGCGCCCGCGACCCGGGCGTCTCGCTCTTCTGCGTAGGTCTGGGCGGCGTGTGGGATGTAGGGCGACCCGACGATGAGCGGCACCGGCACGGCCCGCAGCAGCACGAGGCTGGCGCCGAAGGCGTCGACGATCTCGGCGGCGCTGGCCACGGCAGCTTCGGAGAACTCCGACCCGTCGACCGGCGTCAGGATCGTATCGATCAGCGGCAGATCCCGGAGATCCGGCTCGCTGCCGTCGTCCACGGGATGCAGGACGAGCACGGGACACTCGGCGTGCCTGCCGATGAAGCTGGCTACGCTGCCCAGCCAGGCGCGGCTGAGTCCGCCGCGGCCGTGCGTGGCCACGACGATCAGGTCCACGTCGTCCCGAGCTGCGCGGGCGACGATGGCTGGCCCGGGAACGCCCTCGACCAGCGCCGTTTGCGGGCGCGGGTGCCCGGCCTCGGCGAGTCGGGTGGCTTCGGCGTCCAGCCCGGCGCGCTCGGCGGCGCGCACGTCTGCGTCCCAGGTGCCCTCGACCGAGGGCCCGAGATCGACATCGAGAGGGGCGTGCACGCCGACCAGCTCCAGGTCGGCGTCGAACGCGGCGCGGAGCGCGAGAGCCCACGGCAACGCCCACCGCGCCAGGGGCGAACCGTCGAGGGGTACGAGGATGCGGCGCATGGTCACACCTCCGGCCTGCGTAGGAGGAACCTACCTCCACGCTCCAAAACTACTCTCGGGCCGGGCTCGGGTCTGTAGGGAAGTCGCCGGCCGCCCCGGCCGACTCCCCGCAACCGGCGTAGGGCGCATCCCTACCGGCGCGGGGAGTTCACCCGCCAGCGGCCGGCGCTTCTGCGCGCCAGATATCGGGTTGGGCGCGCGCGCAGCGCGCGCCCGGGCAGAGCGGGACACGGACGAAGGAGGCGACCATAGATGCGATACGCAGCGAGCAGGGACGGACGGCGACGCTTCGACCGGGCCGTCGCCGCGACGCCGGCCGTGGTGGTTCTCGCGGCGGCGTGCGCGCCGATCAGCGACCCGGTGCCCGTATCCGCCGCGCCCGGAGCGCTCGAGTTCCTGGTGGGGGCCTGGACGGGCGAATACGAGGGCTTCGACTCGGGGCGCTCGGGGACGCTGACGTTCGCGCTAGAGGCTGGCGCGGATACCGCGCACGGGCACGTACTCATGCTTCCGGGCCACGACGCGGGCCTCTACACCAGGCTACCCGCCGACGGCGCCGCGCCGCGCGCCTCCAGGAGGGCACCGCAACCCGTCGGCATCCGCTTCGTGCGGCTGTCCAACGACGCCATCGAAGGAGTGCTCGAGCCGTATGAGGATCCTGCTTGCGGGTGCCCGCTGACCACGATCTTTCTGGGCCGCATCGAGGGAAACGTGATCAGGGGGACCTTCGAAACCGTCCACGGGCGGAGCGGGGACACCGAACGAGGCACCTGGCGGGCTCAGAGGGAGGAGTGAGGCCATGCGAAGGAAACGAGCCGCGATGTGGCTCGCGGGAGGCGCCGCCATCGCCCTCGCCGGCGCCCAGCTCATCCCGGTGAACAGGACCAACCCCCTCGAGGGGACGGAGCTGCCGGCCTCGCCGCAGGTCCTGAGCGTTCTCCGCCGCGCCTGCTACGACTGCCACTCGAACGAGACCGTATGGCCGTGGTACAGCCACGTCGCGCCGGTATCGTGGCTGGTCGCCCGCGACGTGGCAGAGGGGCGCGAGGCGCTGAACTACTCGCGCTGGCAGGCCTACGGAGCAGGGCAGCGCGCGGAGCTGCTGGAGGAGACGTGGGAGGAGGTGGCCGAAGGGGAGATGCCGCCCGCCGCGTACCTCCTGCTGCATCCGGAGGCGCGCCTCGACGAGGCCGATCGGTCCTTGCTGCGTGCGTGGGCCAGGGAGTCGATGCCTGCGCGGGATGACTGACCGGCTCCCCCGGTCGGTCCTCTCGCCGATCTCCCGAGGCGGGGTCCTGCGCAGCGGGCGCCGCGCTCTGGCGGCGCGCCGGTGAAGGGAGATCCCGCCGCTCAGCCCGCGGCCCGGCCGGCAACCGCCGTCAGGGCGCGCTCGATCCGCTCTCGCGCCTCGACGGCCAACTCGCCAAGCGACGGGTCTTCCGCGAGGCGCAGGACGGCCGCGGGGTCCATCGCCTCGACGATCGTCGCCACACCGTCGCGGGTGCGCCGGACCACGACGTTGCAGGGCAGCAACACGCCGATCGCCGGATCCGCGCGGATGGCGCGCTCGGCGATCGGCGGGTTGCACGCCCCGAGGATGCGGAAATCGCCGATGTCCACGCCCAGCTTCTCCCTCAGAGCTTCGTCGATGTCGATGCGTGCGAGGATCCCGAAGCCCTCTTTCGCCAGGGCGTCGCGCACCGCCGCCTCGGCTTGGTCCACGTCCAACGCCGTCGACACCTTCAGGGAATACGTCGTTTGCTCCATCGATCACCTCACGCTATCGGTTGCCGTAGAATCGACAAGGCGGGCGGCCTTAACAACCGGGGTTTGCCTCAATCCTTCGCTGCCTGAAGGAGCGCCATTTCAAGGTATTCCCCACAGACGGTGCGCGTCCGTCACCGTAAGTTCGCGTAGAAGCCGCCCCGGGGAACGGGGCCCGCACTCCCGCCGACCTTTCTCGACGCATTCGGACGAAGCCGACAAGCTGACGGTATGCCGGTCGCCGGTGGCTGTGCGCTGGCCGCAGCGTCGCGGTACTTCGAGGGTTGCGCGGAATGCCACTCCACCGAGACGATACCGGGTACACTGCAGGCGGCGACGCAGCACTGAACGACGCCCAGGAGTTGCACTGCTGCTCCTGGTCGACCCGAACCTGGAGGATCCCACGGGCGGAATCGATCCTGCCAATCCGACGTTCGCCGTGGCCGAAGGGGCGCTCTTCAACCACCTCGCGGTCTTCCCGGGCACGGACCCGGTCGATCCCCGCATGCGCGTGGCCGGATCGGCGGCACACAACCCGTCCCTGATCCGCTCCCTCTTGGGAGCCAGCATCGCGGCGGTGGAGGATGCGTACGGGGTTGCGTTGAGCCCACCTTCGGGCGAGTAGCGGGGCCGGTTTGGTCTCCGCGCGCACGCGCAGGCTCGCGACTCGTCTGACCCGGCTCCCAAGCTGGGCGGCGCTGACCTTGGGCACGGCCGTGGTGATCGGCGTGATCGCCGCGGCCGTGTTCGGGTACCGGACCTGGGACTACATCGAGCACGACAACGAGTTCTGTCTGTCGTGCCACCTGATGGTCGAGCCCTACGAGCAGTTCGCCGAAAGCGCGCACCGGGGGCTCGGCTGCAAGGCCTGCCACAAGCCGGACCTCATCAGCCGCTCCCAGATGGGCCTGACCCAGATACTCGAGGACCCCGACAGTCTCGGCGTCCACGCCGAAGTGCCGAACGGCAAGTGCGAGTCCTGCCACATCGAGGGAGATCCCGACAGTTGGCGTTTGATTGCCTCTTCTGTGGGGCACCGCGTGCACTTCGAGTCGGAGGACAGCGCGCTGCAGGGGCTGCGGTGCGTGGAGTGCCACTCCACGTCGGTCCACGAGTTCGCGGCCACCGATCAGACCTGCGGACAATCGGGCTGCCACGAGGACACGCGTATCCGCCTGGGCGAGATGGGCAACCTGACGATCCACTGCGTCGCCTGTCACGAGTTCAATCGGCCCGAGGAGGCCCTGGCGGACGCGGGCGATCCAGAGCTTCGGCCAGGGGGCGCCGAGTGCCTCAGTTGTCACGCGATGCGCCGGCTGGTGGGGGACATGCCGGTGGACGAGCCTCACGGCGGCGCGTGCGGCGACTGCCACAACCCTCACGAGCAGGCGTCTCCGGCGCAGGCGGTCGAGTCCTGCGGCGCGGCCGGCTGCCACGCCACCCCCCACACCCTGACGCCGATGCACCGGGGGCTGCCGGACGGCACGCTGCCCCAGTGCACGCTGTGCCACGCGGCGCACGACTCCGAGCTGGTCGAGCCCACGTGCACGGCGTGTCATCTCGATCCGGACGCCCGCGCCGTGCCGCCCCCGCCGCCGGGTGCGGGCGCCGAGCGGCCGGTCGCCTTGCTGAGGCGGCTGCTGGCCACGCTCGGGCCGACGCCTGCCAGCGCCCAGGAGCGACGGCCGGACCGCACGGGCTCCGGACCCCCGGCGCAGGAGCCGGGGGGAACGGCTCCGGGCGACGACTTCACCCACGGGCAGCACGCCGGGGTCACGTGCACGCGGTGCCATTCCAGCGAGCAGACCCACGGCGCGGTGTCCGTCCGTACGCTCGCCGACTGCCGCTCTTGCCACCACACCGATCCGGTGGCTGCGCAGTGCGCGGGGTGCCATCCGCCCGTTCGATTGCGTGGCCCGATGCAGCTCACGCGGGCACTCGCGATGCCCATCGCCGCGGGGCGGGCTCCGGCGAGGACGGTTGCCTTCAACCACGCCGAACACGCCACGGAGGAGTGCGGGGCCTGCCATGCCGGAGGCCTCGCACGCCCGGCCACGGCCGCCGCCTGCGGCGACTGCCACGAGCGGCACCACGACCCGGCGGTGCGCTGTGCGTCCTGCCACGTCGAGGCGCCGGAATCGGCCCATCCGGTCGAGGTCGTGCATCTGACGTGCGGGGGGTCGGGTTGCCACTCCTCCGAGCTGTTCCCCGCGACGCCGCCCAGAACACGTACGGCCTGCCTGGCCTGTCACCAGGAGCTGGAGGATCACGAGCCCGGCCGGCGCTGCGCCGAATGCCACGCCCTCTCGGACGCCCCGCGCGCGGCACTGCCGACCGCCGGCAGATCCCCGGCGTCGCGATGAACGGGCGCGGGGCCCTCGGCTTGCGCGCGGCGCTGGCCGCGGCGCACCTCGCGGCCGCGACGAGGCAGGTGTGCCCGGAATGTCACTTCAGGAATCCGGTGGGAGGGAACCCATGACGAAGCAACGGCCGCGCCTCGCCATGCTGGGCCTGCTGGTGGCCTCGCTCGCGCCGGCATGTCGGCCCGACGACCAACCCGCGCGTAGCATCGACCCCGACGCCGCCGAGCGGACACGGGCGGAGCTGCCGGCCGAGCTGGTCGAGCACCTGGACAGCGGCAACGCAGCGTACCGCGCCCGCGACTTCGAGGAAGCGCGCGACCGGTACCGCGCGGCGGTCGCCATGGACTCGACGTCCACGGCGGCGTGGTTCGGCGTGTTCATGGCCGAGCGCGCTCTCGGAAACGCCGAGGCGGCGGAGGAGGCGCTGATGCGCGCACAGGACCTGGCGCCCGGCGCGAGCCTCATCCACGGCTCCGAGGACGAGGGGTGAGCGCGAGGCGCTGTAGGATCGCCGCTGCCTTGCTGCTCGCCTCATCCGTCGGGGCGTGCCAGGAGCCCGAGTTCGAGCCGCCCTCGCGCGCCGAGCGCGTGGAGGAGGCCGCGGCCCGTTTCGACCCCGCGATGTTCGACACCATTTCGTGGGCGAGCGAGGCCCAGCGGGTCCTGGAAGGCAACGCCGTGTACGCCGCGGAGTGCAGGCGCTGCCACGGCACGGTGGGCCGGGGAGGCACCGGGTACGCTCGGTCGCGTGGGCTCGAGGTGCCGTCCCTGGTGGAGGCCGACTGGCCCTACGCAGACGATCCCCTGGCGGTGCGGCGGCGCATCTTCACGGGCCACGAGGAGGGCATGCCCACCTGGGGCATTGCCGGGATCAGCGCCCGACAGATCGACGCGGTCGCGGCCTACCTCACCGACGACCTGCGCCCGGAGATCCTGGAAGGGGAGGCTCCGTGAGCCGACGGCCCAAGTTCCGCGCAATGAAGCGAGACGAGGTCGAGGCGGTCCTGTCCCGCAACAGCGTCGCGCGCCTCGCCTACCTGCTGGATGGGAAGGTGGACATCGAGCCCATCCACTACGTGTTCGCCGACCGAACGATCTACGGCCGCACCGCGCCGGGGACCAAGCTGAACGCGCTGGGTCGCGACTACTGGGTCGCCGTCGAGGTCGATGAAGTGGACGCCATGTTCGACTGGCGAAGCGTAGTGGTGCACGGCAGTTTTCACCGCATCCCCCCCGACCAGCCCGGCACCCAGCAGGTTCTCTGGCAGCGAGCGGTGGACGCGCTGCGAGGCCTCATCCCGGAAGCCCTCACGGTCGACGACCCCACCCCGCATCGTACGGTGATCTTCCGGATTCCGATCCAGAAGGCGACGGGGCGGACGGCGTCGAGCGGGGCCTCCAGCTAAGCCTCGAATCCCCGGCGCGACAAGGGGCTGGCGGGGCGAGGAGCCAGGCCCGACTGTGGGGAATGCCCTTACAGTATTTACGCCCCCGCCCCACAGCCCCACCCCTTCCGGCGGGTCAATTTCGCCCCCATCGGGCGCACGCCGCGCCTCCAGACCACGAGCGAACCGATCGTATGGACCCCAAGCGAACCGAAAGCCCGGCCGCTCCCGTACTCGTCGCCGCCATGGCCGTGGCGGTGCTCGCCGGTGCACCGCTGGTCTACGTGGTATGGGATGCCTTGAACCAGCTGCTCACAGGCAACGTGTCGGAGATCGCCGCGTTGCCGGCGCTCGTCGCCACGGTCGTCTTCGCCGCCCTTCTGTGGGTGCTCGGCCGCTCGGTCATGCGCGCCATGGGACACGACGACGACCGCGCCACGCAATCCGATCCGGAGGCACGATGACCGATGGCCCGGTGGGTGATCGCGGCGCCCGTCTCGACGAGGCCGGGGCCCCGGACGTCGGCGGCGAGTCGGCCGGCCGCGTCGCCGATCCCCTTCCTCCGCACGCCGAGCCGGTCGTGACCGGGACGGTGTTCATCATGCTCGTGTTCCTCATGGCGCTGGCAGGTCTGTGGGGAATCATGTACGTGGTCCTCCTCGGGAGGTGAGGCGTGAAGGTCCACAGCTACGAGCGAGCGTTCCTGGTGGTGGGTGCGGTCATGCTCGTCGTGTTCGGGGCCGCGCTCACCTACGCATCCGTGGCGCTCGGCATCCACCTGCCCGGTGCGGTCAGCAGGGTCGACCCGGCGACGGTCCGCTCCACTCCTCCGTTCGACGCCACGGGGGTCCGCGAGACCGGACCCGACCGCTACGAGGTCGTCATGCTCGCTTCGGCCTGGCAGTTCCAGCCGTCGGAGATCCGCGTGCCCGCAGGCGCCGAGGTGACGTTTCTCGCGACCTCGACCGACGTCATCCACGGCGTCCACGTCGACGACAGCCGCGTCAACATGATGCTCATTCCCGGGCAGGTGTCACGGAACACGTACACCTTCGAGGAGCCGGGAGAATACCTGATGGTGTGCCACGAGTACTGCGGCCTGAACCACCACAACATGTACGGAAAGGTGGTGGTGGAATGAGCACCGCGGTCGTCCGCGACCCCGAGGGCTGGACGCTGCCCGATGCGCAGGGCCGGCTGCTCCGCTGGACCATCTACATCGGCTACTTCGCGCTGGCCGCCGGGGTGGCACACGGGCTCGCCCAGGCGCTTTCGTACGGGGGCATCGACATCCTCCAGTACTTCCCGCTGCTGGAGAGCTACTACCAGGGGCTGACGGCGCACGGGGTGGCCAACGCGCTCTTCATGACGTTCGCCTTCTCGAACGGCTTCCTGCCGCTCCTGACCGCCCGGGCACTGGGGCGCCCGCTCCACACGGGGCTGCTCCACGCGAGCCTGTGGACGCTGGTCACCGCGAACGTCCTGGTCATCTACGCCGTGACCACGAACCAGGCTTCGGTCCTGTACACGTCGTACGCGCCGTTGCAGGCCCACTGGACGTACTACCTGGGACTCGTCCTGCTGGTGGTCAGCACGTATCTGGCCGCGGCCAACATGTTCGTCGTGCTCGTGGGCTGGCGTAAGGAGAACGCGGGCGAGCGCATCCCGCTGCTGGCCTTCATCAGCGTCGCCTCTTACGCCATGTGGCTGCTGGCGTCGCTGGGTGTGGCGGTCAGCTTCATCGGTTTCCTGCTGCCCTGGTCGCTGGGGCTGATCGAGCGCGTGGACCCGCTGTTGAACCGCACCCTCTTCTGGCTGACCGGCCACGCGATCGTCTACGCGTGGCTGCTGCCGGCGTACGTGTCGTGGTACGCGCTGATCCCGCGTCAGGTGGACGGAAAGCTGATCAGCGACAACCTGACACGCGTGGTCTTCGTCCTGTTCCTGCTGCTGTCGATCCCCACCGGCTTCCACCACCAGTACACCGACCCGGGTATCGACACCAAGATCAAGGCGGCGCACGCGGTCCTCACGTTCGGGGTCTTCTATCCGAGTCTCGCCACCGCGTTCAGCGTGGTGGCCGCGCTGGAAATCGGGGGGCGGATGCGGGGCGGCACCGGGCTGCTCGGGTGGATCAAGAAGCTGCCCTGGGGCGACCCCTCGGTGGCGGCACAGCTCCTCGCCATGTTCACGTTCGTGTTCGGCGGGATCACCGGCCTGATCAACGCGAGCTTCACGGTGAACCAGGTAGTCCACAACACCGCTTGGGTGCCGGGCCACTTCCACATGACGGTGGGGAGCGCGGTCGCGCTGACGTTCATCGGCATCGCGTACTGGCTGATCCCCTACCTCACGGGTCGCGAGCTACGCTGGCCGAAGCTGGCCGTGGCGCAGTCGTGGATCTACACGATCGGCGTACTGATCTTCGCGCGCGGCATGATCTCCGGGGGGCTGAACGGGATGCCGCGCCGTACGTTCCTCGCGGAGGCGGGCTACACCGGCGATGGTTGGGGGCTGGCGGGCGCGCTGACGGCCATCGGCGGCAGCCTCATGACGGTCGGCGCCGTGCTGTTCTTCGTGGTCATCGTGGCCACGGCGCTCACCGGGAGGAAGGGCGCGGGGCCCAAGGACATCCCCGTGTCGGAGACGCTCACGCCGCCCGGCACGAAGCCATGGGAGCGGCGCCTCGACAACCTCGGCCTATGGATGGCGGTCGCCGTGGCGCTCATCGTGATCGCGTACGCGCCGTTCTTCCTCGGCTACCTGCCCCCGAACATGGTGTCGGCGGGCTTCAGCATCTGGTGATGGACGCGCTCGGAGGGACGGAACCATGATACCCGGACTCGCTCGCGCACTGGCGCTGGATCTCCGCTGGAAGATCCTGATCGCCAACGCCGCGCTCGTGGGGGCGGCGGCCCTCGTGGGTGCGCTCGCGGGAGGCGACGCGCCCGCCGCCCCTGAGCGCGCGCTCGCGGTCGTGATCCTCGGCGCCGCCCTGACCATCCCCATCAACGGCGTCCTCGTGGGCACCGCCCTGCGCCCGCTGCGCAGCCTGGAGGAGACCGCCGAGCGCGTCGCCTCGGGCGATCTCACCGCGCGGGCGCCGATCTCGCCGCTCGCCGATCGGACCTTCCGGCGGCTGGTGGTCACCTTCAACCGGATGCTGAGCCGCGTGGAGACTCTGGAGGATGGGCTGCGACAGATCGTGATGCGGATCACCGAATCCGGCGAGGACGAGCGTCGCAGGCTCGCCGAGCGGCTTCGCGAGGACACGGCGCAGGGCCTGGCGGCGGCGCTTCTCACCTTGAGACGGGCGGCGACGCTGTCCGACGAGGCGGAGCGCACCCGTGAGCTCATCCGCGTCCGCGACAGCCTGGCCGCGGCTATGACCGGCTCGACGGATCTGGCGGACGGGCTTCGTCCGCCGGGTCTGGACGCCCTCGGGCTGGTGGGCGCGCTTGCCGCCCTTGCCCGCCGGACAGGGCAGGAAGGGGCGCTGGCCGTCGACCTGGAGGTGTCGGACTTGCCCGAGATGCCGGAGCGCGTGCAGCTCACGCTCTACCGGGCCGCGGAGGAGGCATTGAGGAACGTCAGCCGGCACGCCCAGGCGCAGGCCGTGCGCATCTCGCTCGCGGAGGTCGACGGCGAGATCGTGCTGGACGTGGCCGACGACGGACAGGGTTTCGACTACGGCCAGGGCACGGCCCAAGGACTGGGACTGCTGTGGCTTGGTGAACGGGCGCGGGCGCTGGGTGGGCGCGCCGACGTATTCTGCGCTCCCGGGCGCGGTACCCGCGTCACAGTCAGCGTCCCCATGAAAGAAGGGAGGTGGTGATGAGCGATGAGCTCCGCGTCCTGTTGGTGGACGATCATGCTATCCTGCGGGCAGGGCTGCGCGCCCTGCTCGACGCCGAGGCGGACATGCGCGTCGTGGGGGAGGCAGGGTCCGGCGAGGAAGCCATCGACCTGCTTCCGCACGTGAAACCCGATATCGTCGTGATGGACATCACGATGCCGGGCATGGGGGGAGTGGAAGCGACGAGGCGCATCATGGAAGCCGAGGAGCCTCCCTACGTGCTGATCCTCACGATGCACGGAGAGGAGGAGCACCTGCTCTCGGTGCTGGAAGCCGGCGGGGCCGGATTCGTGCGGAAGACCAGCGCCGACGAGGACCTGACCAAGGCGATTCGCACAGTGGCGGCGGACCAGGTCTTCCTCTACCCGGCCGCGGCCAAGCTCCTGCTGAACGGGTATCGTGTGCAGCAGGGCAAGTCCGATGATGACCCGCTCGATCCGCTGAGCGAACGCGAGCGGCAGGTACTCGCCATGACGGCCGAGGGTTTCAGCTCGACCGAAATCGGCAGCAAGCTGTTCATCTCGCCGAAGACCGTCGACACCTACCGCTCCAGGATCATGGACAAACTGGAGCTGCACCACCGCTCCGAACTGGTCCGTTTCGCGCTGCGCACGGGATTGCTGAGCGCCTGACTCCGGAGAGGGCGCGGACGCGCGGGCGGGCTTCCTCGTCTATGTTAAGGGCGTGAGCGACCGCCCCCCATCCCCACTGCCGCGCGCGCTGCTCGGGGAGATCGCAGAGATCTCCTCGGACGCGATCGTCTGCATCGACATCGACCAGCGCATCGTCTTCTTCAACCAGGGGGCGGAGCGCATCTTCGGCTGGACGGCCGAGGAGATCCTCGGCAGGGATCTGGGCCTGCTGCTACCATCGAATGTCCGGTCCGTCCACGCGGACCACGTGAAGCGCTTCGCCCAAGGGCCCGAGCACGCGCGCCTCATGGGCCAGCGGAGCGCCATCTCCGGCATGCGAAAGAGCGGCGAGGAATTTCCGGCGGAGGCCTCCATTGCCAAGGTCGCGCACGACGGCGGCGTGGTCCTGGCCGTCGCGCTTCGCGATACCTCCGATCGCGTCCGCGCCGAGCGCGAGCAGAATTTTCTGGTGCGTGCCGGGGTCCAGCTCGCTTCGTCCCTCGAGGTCCGGGCGACGTGCGCCCACGCGGCACGGCTGGCGGCGGGAGAGCTGGGCGCTTGGTGCGCCGTGTACCTGGTCGACACCGCGGGCAGCGCGCGCCTGGAGGCCTGCGACCACGCCCGGGCCGATGGGCGCGCCTTGCTCCAGACACTTCCGCACACGGTGTCCGCCGCGGGAGCCGGGATCCTGGGCGGCGGGGGCGGCGGGGCCGCCCGTCTGTTGGACGCCCTCCCGCCAGCGCTCGCCTCGCAGAGCGCCGACACGTTGCTCGGCGAAGCGCCGCAATCCGTGCTGATCGCGCCCCTGTTGGCCCGCGGCAGCGTCTCGGGCGCGCTCGTGCTCGGCGCGGCGGGGGGCGCCGGGTTCGACGGCGACGCGGTGTTCCTCGCCCAGGAGCTGGCCGGCAGGGCGGCGATCGCCATCGACAACGCGCGGCTGTACGAGGCCGCCAGGCGGGCGGTTCTGGGCAGGGACGAGATCATGAGCATCGTCTCGCACGACATCGGGACCGCGATCTCGGCCATCCTGATCAGCGCGAAGGCGCTGGGAAGCCGTCCCGAGGGCGACGCGGGCCCGGACCTCGTGGAGAACATCCGGCGCGCCGCGCGTCAGGTCGGACGACTCGTCTCGGATCTGCTCGACGCGGAGCGGCTCGAGCGGGGCAGCCTCTCGGTGCGTCCCGAGTCGACCCCGTTGTCCGAGATCGTGACGCGCGCGTGCGAAATGGTCGATGCGCCCGCCTCCGAGCGGTCCGTCGCCATCGCCGTTCTGGCGGACTCGGCGCCGGAGTTCGTCCACGCCGACGCCGATCGCGTGGTCCAGATCCTGTCCAACATCCTCGGCAACGCGGTGAAGTACTCCCCCGATGGGGGGCGCGTGGAGCTCTCCGTAACGGAGACCGACGGCCAGGTGCGATTCAGCGTAACCGACGCCGGGCCGGGTATCGCCGCGGAGCACCTGACGCGCCTGTTCGAGCCCTTCTGGAAAGGGCCCGACGACGGCACGGGCGGGGCCGGGCTGGGTCTGGCGATCGCGCGCGGCCTGGTGCGCGCGCACGGCGGGGACATCGAGGCGGAGAGCACGATCGGGGACGGCGCGACGGTGCGGTTCACCCTGCCTGCGGCGGAGTAGCGGGGCGGCGCCGGCCTCAGAGATCCCGGCGGGAGAACAGCACGCCGGCCAGCGCTGCCGGCGCCACGAGCCAGACCATCGTCGCTACCGCCAGCACGGCGAACCCCGCGCCGCGTCCGTATACGCCGAAGAGCGTCGCCCCCGCGGGCCCCAGAAGGAGCTCCGCGTCGAGCCGCACGAGGGCGATGGCCCTCAGCGCGTCCACGGGATTGAGCGCGAGCGCCGCGGCGACGCCGAGTCCGGGCCTGGCGTCTCCCAGGACCTGGAGCGCGCCGATGAGGGCCAGGTCGAACAGCACGGCGAAGTACAGCCACACCGCGAGCGCCCACCCTACCGCGGCCGAGCCGCCCCGCAGGAGGATGCCGAGCAGGGCGCCGATCCCCAGGCCTGTCGCGGCCGTCAGCAGGCTCGCCCCGGCCACGAGGGCGTAGCTGCCCAGACCGGCCGTGCCCACCCGCAAGGCGACGAGGAGGCCGGCGGCACCGAAACCCGCGAACGCGACCGCCGAGACCGCGCCGAGCAGCCCGAGCAGGCGGCCGACGAGAACCGTCGATCGCTTGATCGGCTGGGCGACCAGCAGCTCAAGATCGCCTCCGCCGCCGGAGAACGCGGCGGCGCCGAGGACCAGGCCGAGAAGCGGGAACAGGTAGATCGAGAGATTCAGAAGCGACGCGGCCGTGCGGGTGAAGTCCTGGACCAGCACCCGACCGCTGCCGCCGAGGCCGGCCAGCGCGATGCCAACCGCGAGCAGCGCGAACAGGGCGCCGAAGGACGCGATCAGGCGGCCGCGGAGAGCCGCCCGAAGCTCGCGTCCCGCCACGGTGAGCACGGCCCCCCGCATCACGCCACCAGCCGGGGAGCGGGCTTCAGCAGCGCGCGATAGATGTCCTCCACGCCGGGCTCCACGACGCTGAGCGCCTCCAGCGGAACGCCGAGCACGCGCAACGCCTCGAGCACCGCCCCCTCGCGGCCCGGGGGAATCTCGCAGGAGATCCCCTCCGCCGTCATGACCACGCCCTGGGCGCCAGCGCGGCGAGCCGCCTCGGCCGCGGCCGGGACGACGCCGGGAGCGTCGAGGCGCAGACGCATCGGGAGCCCCAGCTCCCCGGCGAGCACACGGGGTGTGCCGAGCGCACGCAGCTCGCCCCCATCGAAGACCGCCACGCGATCCGCCAGGGCGCCGACCTCCGCGAGGTCGTGAGAGGCGAAGGCGATGGTCCTGCCCTCGTCGCCCAGATCGCGTAACGCGTCGCGCACCGCGAGGGAGGCGCTGGGGTCGAGCGCCGCGCTCGGCTCGTCCAGAATGAGCGCGCCGGGATCGCCGAGCATCGCGACGGCCAGCCCGAGCCGCTGGCGCATGCCGCCGCTGAAGGTGTCGGTGCGCCGGTCGGCGGCGGCGTCCAGGCCGAAGCGCTCCAGCAGCTCGCCGACCGCCGTCGACGGGGCGCGCCGCAGGCGGGCATGGAAGCGCATCACGTCCAGCCCGGTCGCGGCTTCAGGGAAGCCCAGGCGTTGGGGCAGATAGCCCAGCCGCTCCCTGGCCGCCGGACGGAGGAACGGGTCCAGACCGAGCACCCGAACCTCGCCGCTCGACGGTCGGACGAGCCCCACGGCGGCCTTCAGGCAGGTGGTCTTCCCCGAGCCGTTGGGGCCGATCAGCGCGAGGGTCTCGCCCTCGCCCACCGCGAGATCGAGGTCCCGAACGGCGTCCACGGGGCCGAAACGCTTCCCGAACCCGCTGTAGCGAATCACCGGCGTGCCTCCGCGGAGTGGAAGCGCCGGGCGCGCTCGAACACGACAGGAATCAGCGCGATCAGCAGCGCCGCGAGCGCGAGGGCCGGCAGCTCGATGCCGCCTCCGGCCGCGGCCGTGCGCGATACGGGCACGCCGGCCGGCAGCGCGGCGAGCGGATGGGGGTCGCGCACGTGGGGCAGGTCGAACACCGGAAACGCGCGCTCGGCCCAGCCGAGCGCGCGCGCCGCGGGCGTCCCCTGGAGCAGCGACAGGGCAGGCTTGCCGGCGGCCAGCGATACGAACGGGTCGCCGGCCTCGTAGGCGCGCTCGCCCACGCCGTCGCCGTCCAGGTCCAACACCGAGGCGTCGCCCCAGTAGTTGCCGCGCCCGTCCACGGCCCACTCGTTGACCCCCGACTCGCCCTGGCGGCGAACAGCGACCCGATTGCCCACGATCGCGTTTTCCGTGAACCGGTTGCCCTCGGCGCTGGACAGCATGTCGATGCCGACGCCGTTGCCGGCGATCGCGTTGCGCCGGAACACACTCGTCACGGCGTTGTCCATGAACAGCCCGACGACGTTGCCCTCGATCCGGTTCCCTTCCGCCACGATCTGCGCGGCTGTCTGGAGGACGATGCCGTACGCTCGGGCCCCGGTATGGTGGGAGAACACGTTCTCCCGGAACTCGACGCGATCGGAGAACATGATCGCCGCGCCCGCGGCGTTGCGGGCGAAATGGTTTCCGCGGAAGCGGTTGTCGTCCGAGTACATGTAGTGCAGACCGTAGCGCAGGCGCGCGACATCGTTGCCCGTGACATCGTTGTCGTCGGCGAAGGAGAAGTAGATGCCGTCGCGCGCGCCGCGCACGTGGTTGCGCTCGATCCGGTTGCTTGACGAGGCGTACAGGTGGATGCCGTTTCCGCGGCGCGCTTCCTCCAGATCGGCGCGCCCCCGGATGCGATTGCCCTCGACACGCACGGCGGCGCTCTCGAGCAGGTAGATGCCGTGGAGGGCGTCCTCGATCCGATTGTCCTCGATACGGCACCCGCGGCAACGCAGCAGCTTGATCGCCGCGTCGTCCCGTTCCAGCGATGCCCCGCTGCCGCCGATCCTGAGCCCACGGACCTCGACGGAGTCCGCCTCGACGCTCACCACCGTGCCCGTGCCCGACCCGATCACCCGCGCACCCGGCCCCCTACCCGTCAGCACCAGCGGAACGCGGATTCGCAGGTCCCCCCGGTGCGCGCCGAGCACCACGATCGTGTCGCCCGGGACGGCGGTGGCGACGGCCTCCACGAGGCTGCCGTCGCCGACCACCTCCAGGGTCCGCGGCGACCGCGCCGGCAGGCCCCGCGCCTCGCTCCTGATGGCGGGGACGCCCGTGTCGGGGCGTTCGGGCACGCCCGCGGGAGGGCGAGCGTGCTGCTCGTGCTGGGCGGCGGCGCCGTCAGGCACCGCGAGCGCGATCACGACCGCGAGCAGCAGCGCGTAGGCCGACCCCGTCCCGTCCCCTCTCAGGACTCCGCACCTCCCGCAACGGGCGGGGCCGGCCACCATCGCGCTCAGCCGCCGACGATCTGGCTCGCCTGGACGGCGGAGGTCCCGGCCTTCACGTAGAACTGCCAGGTCTCCTCCAGAGCCACCTGGACGGCGTCGTCGCAGGTGCCCTGCTCCAACGCGGGGCGGACCCCGGCCAGCGTGGCGTTGCCACGCTCCATCCAGTGGGACGCGTCCTCGATCTCCGCTTCCGCGCGGCCTTCGGGATCCTCGATCCCGCCCAGGACGCCGTTCACGAGGTCGCGCGTGCCCAGAGCCTCCTCCAGTGCCGGCCCGCACGAGGCGTGTAGGGCGTCGCCCCAGGACTCGGTGATCTGCCGGTAGTCGAGGTCCGCCTGGGAGGGCCCGGCGTCCTCGGCGGCGGCCTGGGACGCGGGCCGCGAGGAGCCCTCTTCCGTCGCGTCGGACGCGTCGCCGCAGGCTAGCGTCCCAGCGGCCAGCAACGCGGCCGCGAGCCATCGATATCGCATCGTCATCCTCCTCACGGGCCGGCAGCGAGGACGCTCGCCTCCGTGGCGCTCCCGCAGCCGGCCGATAGTCGGGTTCACGGGGCCACGTCTTCGCCCGCGCCTCCGCGCGTCTCCCGGATGTCGGCCCACACCACGACCGCGATCAGGAGTCCCGCGAGGAGCGGCAGGAACGTGCCCCAGGAGAAGTAGGCGTAGGTGCCGAACTGGGCGATCTGGTTCTCGCCGAAGATCGGCGGCGTGAAGGGCTCGATGTCGATCGGCGCCATCGGGTCCAGCCGGTGCCCGTACTCGTACATGCGGCTCGCCATGCTCCGGAATCCGTAAACGGCGATCCCGGCAAGCCCCAGGAGGGGCACCGCGCGCAACAGCGCGTGGCGGACGAACGCGACCGCCAGCGTCAGCAGCGCGACCGAGCCGAGCAGGTAGGGCAACACCCGCAGCTCGACGAAGAACTCGCGGGAGATCTTCGCCATGCCGATGTAGCCGTTGAGCATGTTGATCTCCCGCACGTCCCCGACGATGCGGGTGGGATAGACCACCATGCGCAGGCCCTCCGGATACTGAATGCTGGCCAGCGTCATGCCCCACAGCGGCAGGAAGATCGCGGCGCCGGTCAGCAACGCGGCCACCACCATCAGGGCCGAACGCACCGGCGGCGACAGCGTCCGTATCGCCGGGAGCAGCGCATCGGCCCGGGCGTCGACGCCCGGGCCGTCCTCCGTGCGCTCGTCCACGAGATCGGGCGAGGCCACGACCTGCCTCACTCCTCCCCGGCAGCGTCGTGGTCGTGCGCCGCCCCGGCCGCCGCGAGCGACCCGGGGTCGCGGCGCTGCCACTCCATCGGCCCGTCGCCGCCGGGGCCGTACATCGTCAGCGCCTGGCCCCGCGGCACGACCTCGAAGTAGCCCTGCATCTCCTGGTGCAGCGCCGAGCAGAAGTTCGTGCAGTAGAAGGGGTACACGCCGCCCCTGCGGGCCACGAACTTCATGGTCTTCGTCTCGCCCGGGTCGATGATCATGTTCACGTTGTGCCCGACCACCGCGAAGCCGTGGATCTCGTCCCGCTGCTGCTCGGCGTTGGTCGCGTGCACGATCACCGTGTCGCCCTCCTGCACCTGGATCTTGGCCGGCTCGAAGTGCGTGCGGATCGTGTAGACCTTCGCCTCGACGGTCCGGCGCGCGGCGTTGCGCTCCACGGACGCGTCCGCCGGCTCCCAGATCGCGAACTCGTGGGTGTTCTCCTCACGCGGGTAGAACTCGATCGGGTCCAGCACCGAGGCGTGGACGAGCTGCGCGAAGTGCGGCTCGGGCTCGGTGAACGCCTCGTACAACATCGCCATGCCCTCGTCACCCGAGATGTCGATCAGCTGCGAGCTCTCCGGGATCGACGGGCCCACGCTCAGGTGACGCCCCTTGGAGAGCTTGTTCATCGCGATCAGGTAATCGCCGCGCGGGTTGCGCGTGTCGCCGTGGCTGGTGACCAGGTGGCCGATGTTGAAGTGCGACGGGATCTTCTCCAGCACGACGGACTCCGGGTCGACACCCTCCTCGTAGGGCGGCAGGCGCCACTTGGCCACGGACGACTCCACGAACAGCGAGGTGTAGGCGTTGCCGCGTCCGTCGAACTGCGTGTGCAGGGGGCCCAGTCCGATCGGCACCTCCATCACGACGGTGTTGTCGTAGTTGAGAACCGGGATGCCGTCCTCTTCGCCGCTGAAGTCCTCGCTCTCGATCGCCTGCTGGAGCAGGTCGAACGAGTACACGGTCACCGTCGGAGACAGCTTGCCGGAGCAGATCACGTACTGCCCGCTGGGGTCGACATCCGCGCCGTGCGGGCTCTTCGCACACGGCACCAGGAACATCACGCCGGGGTTCTGCGCCGGATCGAGAACACGCACACCGTCGATCATCTGTCCGGCGCCCTGCTCGGTGAGCTGCTCGACGAGCCGCCAGTTCACGATCGCCATGTAGTCGCGGTCCCTCTGCGACGCCGTGATCTCGAGCTTGCCGGTCGCGCGCTCGGAGTTGTAGGAGGACCAGAACGCCCAGCCGTGCGAGGGGCCCTTGCCGGTGGCGCCGAGGTCCCAGTTGAACGGAGGCGTGACGATCTGCCAGCCGACCGACATGGTGCCGTCCTCGGGGTCGATGCGGACGCCCGTCACCGCGCCCTTGAAATCCGTGGCGTAGTTCTCCACCGGCACGAACCTGTTCGGCACCGGCACCGAGAAGCGCGTTGCGACGAGCGCGTACTCGCTGTTGTCGGTGATCATCGCCGAGCCGTGGTTGCCCATCGTGTTGGGGATGGGTCCCAGGATCTGCTTGGTCTTGAAGTCGCGCAGGGAGATGCGCGCCAGGCGGTTGTTCGCGTTGTCGTTCACGAACAGCCAGCGCCCGTCGTAGTCGCCGTCCGTCTTGGAGACCGCCGGGTGGTGGACGTCGCCCCAGGTGAAGTCGCCCAGCATCGCCTTCGACGCCTCGTCGAAGCCGTACCCCGTGCCGGGGTAGGGCGTGAAGACGGGGATCGTGGCGATGTGGCGCATGGACGGCACCCCGGCGACGAACACCTGGCCGGAATGGCCGCCCGAATAGAACAGGTAGTACTCGTCCATGTCTCCGGGCGCGATGAAGGTGCGCAGCGCGGCGTTCTGGACGTCGGCGGTGGCCAGCGTCTGCTGGCCGGGGATGTCCGGGGTGCGTTCGCCGCACGCGGCCGCGACCAGCGCGGCGGCGGTGACCGCCCCCAGGAGCTTCGGAACTCTCATCGTGGCCTCCATCAGTCGTCGTCCTCGTCTTCGACTTCCAGGACGCCCACCATCCCGAGCAGGGCGTGCGGGTCGCACTGGAAGGCGTATTCGCCGGGCGGGAACTCCACCACGAAGTCGTAGGTCTGCCCAGGCAGTTGGAGCATCGGCCCGGAGCCGGGCATGTTCGGCTTGCCGGGGTTGGTCGAGTCGGGGAAGGCG
Organism: Longimicrobiales bacterium; assembly: GCA_035465395.1. Taxonomy (GTDB): domain Bacteria; phylum Gemmatimonadota; class Gemmatimonadetes; order Longimicrobiales; family RSA9; genus DATHRK01. The sequence goes on from DATHRK010000046.1 coordinate 172,487, forward strand.
ACGTTGTGGACGCCCGAGACGAGCAGGAATCGGAGCGTGTCGCCGCGGTGCGCCTCGATCTCGGCCGGCTCGAAGTAGTTGCCGTTCTCGTCGGTGATCATCCGGACCTCGATCACCTCGCCGGCGGCGGTCGGGGGGGCCGCCTCGGTCGGCTCGGAGCCCACCGGTTCGGATCCCTCGGCGGGCGCGTCTCCACCGTCCCCGCACGCGCTGGCCAGAAGCGCCAGCGTAGCGAGGGTGAGTACCGTGGCTCGCATCGATCTTCCTCTCCAGGTCGTCGCGGAATACCGTCCCCGCGTGCGTGGGAAACGTGAATTCGTCATGTCGGGGTGAAGATTGCTCGCGGGCGCTCGGCCCACTGTGGGGAAAGAACGGAAGTTGGGTAGGGTTCGGTCGGACGGAGCGTCGGGAACTTCACCACCCGCAGCGACACGGCCGGGGCCGGGACGCGTGCCCGCCCTCCGGGGGTCGGCGACGCCGCTTCAGACGGGCGGCGGGGGGTCCAGCAGATCCGCGACCGTGACACGCTCGAAGAAGCCGCGCACCTCGCCGGCCAGCGGCGACCACAGCGCGTGCGCCTCGCACGGCGCCTCGTCGCTGCAGCGGCCGCGGCCGAGCAAGCACAGCGCGCGGCCGTCCATCGGCTCGAAGGGCGCGACCACCCTGGCCAGCGCGAGCTCGGCCGCGGGGACCGCGAGGACGAACCCGCCCCCCGGACCCCGCTTGGAGCTCACGACCCCGCTCCCCGCGAGCACGTGCAGCACCTTGGACAGGTAGTTGCGCGGCGCCTCGAGCGCTTCGGCGATCCGGCCCACGGGGACGGGCCCCCCGGCGGGGTCCTCGCGCGCCAGCAGCACGGCGGCCCGCAGCGCGTAGGCGGCGGATTGTGATAGCATCGCGGTTCGCAGGTCGTGAGAGGCTTCGTCGAAACCTGCGCCGAGGGACGGGGGCGCTACAATGCGCCAATCTCCCGCACGGTGTGGGAAGACGGACTACATGGGGGTCGCGCGAGCGCTCCCTAGTTCTCCCCCTCGGAGCCGGCGAGCCGGTTGTACTTGCGCAGGACCTCCCGGAGCCGGTCGTGGGGGAGCGCGTGCGCCGTCAGCCCGTCGCGACCGACCATCGTCTCGGCGGCCACCATGGCGTTGAGGATGGCCTCCTCGGTGGCCTGGACGACCGCCTCGAAGAACGGGTTCATGCGGTCGTTTGGCAAGGCATCGAGGGACATGGCCGGCGCGGCCCGCCAGGCTCCTGGATTGCCCGTCGAGAAGGCGAGGAAGATGTCGCCCGACCCGTTGGTGCCGAACCCGCCCAGACGCCCGATGGCGAGGGGCACCCGCTCGACGAGACGCTGGAGCTGCTGGGGCAGAAGGGGGGCGTCGGTCGCGACGACGACGATGATCGAGCCGCGCGGCAGCGCGTCCCAGTTCGGCTGGAGGTCGGGGATCTCGCGTCCCACGGGGACGCCGGCCACCGTGAACGCGCGGCGACCCCCGTAGTTGGCCTGCACGAGCACGCCGACTGTGTGCCCGGAGTCGAGCACCCGCGACGAGGTGCCGGTGCCTCCCTTGAAGCCGTGGGCGATCATGCCCGTCCCGCCGCCCACGTTGCCCTCGGCCACCGGGCCCCCGCGGGCGCCGTCCAGAGCCCTGAAGGCGTGATCGCGGGTGACGTGCTGACCCAGAATGTCGTTCAGGACATCGTACGTCTCGGCGACGAGGGGATAGGTGTACCAGAGCCCGCCTTCGGGGTCCGCGTTCAGGCCGGTCGAGTCCATCCACGCGATCACGGCGTCCCGGACCACCCCCACGCTGAACGTGTTGGTGATCGTGATCGGGGTCTCCAGGAAGCCGGATTCCTCGATCCAGTGAACGCCCGTCATCTCGCCGTTGCCGTTCAAGGCGTACGTCGCGGCGAACACCGGGTCGAAGGTCCGCCCCCGCGGGAGGATGGCGGTCACACCGGTGCGGATCGGCCCGGTCCCCTTCTCCAGGGGCCCCTCGCCCTCCACGAGCGTGACGAAGCCCACTTCCACACCGGCGACGTCCGTGATCGCGTTGAGCGGACCCGGCGTGCCGTCGAAGGGGATACCGAGGTCCCGGGCGCGGGTCTGCGCCTGGGCTCCCGAGAAGCCGAGCGCCAAGGAAAATACCGCGAGGAGCGCTGCGAGACCGGGTACGGCGGGCTGCGACCATCCCCTCATGACGCGCTCCGGATCCGGATGGCACAGACTCCAGCCCCGTGTGGGGGCGGGAGCGAACGTAGGTGGCATGAGGCTGTGCGACCGGTCACCGGACCGCAAGGCCAGACGGCCTACAAATGCCGCACTTCGCACGTGACCGACCATCCGCCCGCGTGGCCCGCCGTCGCACGGCGGCCTAGGTTTGCGCCCTGACAATGAGCGGCCCACCCCGTCAGGACGACAGCCCGTGACGCGACAGCCGGAGTCATATGCCCTTGCATGCAACGGAGCAAAGATGACCACGTTCGTCCGCAGGCGGTGCGGAGCCGCCGCCACCGCTGATTTTCTCGGCATCGGGCTGGCGCTGAGCCTTATCGCGACGCTGTGGCCGGCCATTGCTCCGCCGCCGCTCCACGCGCAGGACGCCGACAGCGCCGAGTGGTCGATCGAGCAATCCCGCGCCCCCGAGACGGTCCCCCTCCGCTTCACGGCGACCGAGGGCACGTGGATGAGCGTGGACGTCTCGCCGGACGGCAGCCGCATCGCCTTCGACCTGCTGGGCCACATCTACGAGATGCCCGCGGATGGCGGCGCCGCGACGGCCCTCACCAGCGGGCGGTCCTGGAACATGTTCCCACGCTACAGCCCCGACGGGACGCGCCTCGCCTTCACCTCCGACAGGGGCGGCAGCGAGGACATCTGGGTCCTGCACCTGGGCACGGATTCGCTGGAGAACGTCTCGGAAATGCCCCTGCCGGTGGTCCAGGGCTCGTGGTCGGCGGACGGCCGCGCACTGTACGGCAACACGCTCGAGCAGGACGCGAGCAGCAAGGCCTACCGTTTCGGTCTGCTGGGCGGCAAGCAGGAGCTGGTCTCGTCCTCGACGTTCCAGCCGACGACCCACTTCACCGAGCACCCCGAGCGGGGCGTGGTGTTCTTCGCGCAGCAGGATCAGAGCCTCCCCCAGAGCGGCGCACGTATCAAGACCTACGACCTCGAGACCGCCGAAGTGGAGGTGTACCGCGAGCGGCCCGGCGGCGCGACCACCCCGGCGATCTCGCCGGACGGAAGGCACCTCGCCTACGTGCACCGCGAGGATCTGGAAACGGTGCTCGTGTTGCACGATCTGGAGACGCGCGCCGAACGCGTGCTCGTCCGCGGGCTCGACCGCGACCACCAGGAGTACGGACCCTACTACTACGGCCCGGCGCCCAACATCGCCTGGCACCCGAACGGCGAGGAGATCGTCCTGGCGCTCGAGGGGAAGATCCAGGCCGTCTCGGTCGCCGGCGGGGCGCTCCGCGAGATCCCCTTCGAGGCACCGGTCGACCGCGAACTCGACCGGACCATGCGCTTCGACTTCGACTTCCCCGAGGGCGAGACGCGGGCCTGGTCGTACCGCTGGACGCACCGCACCCCGGCCGGGATCGTGTTCGAGGCGTTGGGCGACATCTGGCTCCACGACGGCAGGAGCGCGCGCAATCTCACGGACTCGCCCGCGCACGAGACCAGCCCCGTGGTGGATGCGGATCGTGGGCTCCTCTACTACGCCACCTGGACGGACGACGCTCTGGGCGCCGTCCACCGCCGCCGGCTGTCCGGCGGCGCGTCCACGCCGCTCACGACGAAGCCGTCGCAGTACGGGTCGCTCGCGCTATCCGGGGACGGCACGCTGGCCTTCATCCGGGGCACCGGCGAGCTCGCCAACGGCGTGCGCATCGAGAACGAGACGCGCTTCGAGCTGGTGCTGGTGGAGGGCGGGGAGGAGCGCCGCGTCACCGGCGTGTCCGGCACGCCCAACAGCCAGGGCCGCGCGCCCTTCAGCGTGCGCTTCGACCTGGACGGGGAGTGGCTGTACTACACCGAGTTCGTGAACGACACGCTCACGCTCCGCCGCATCCACCCCGACGGCACCGAGAAGGCCACGCTATACCGCTTCCCGCACGGCGAAGCCGCGACCCTCTCGCCGGATCTCGGCTGGATCGCGTTCCGTGAGTACCACGGCAGCTTTCTGACGCCGTTCGAGTGGATCGGCAAGGCGGTCAGCGTCTCCGCTTACGACAAGTCGGGCACCACGTGGCGGGTCGACGAAGCGGACGGGCCCTACCTGGCGTGGACGGACGCCGCGACGGTCTCCTGGACCCGCGGCGGGTTCCTGCACGAGAAGTCGGTCGAGGAGATCGTCGCGGGCGGCGATACGAAGCGGAGCTCCGACGTCTCGATCTCCTTCCAGGTCTACGAGCCCTCGTCCACCGTCGCGATCACCAACGCACGCGTGGTCACGATGGACGCCGAGCGCAGCGTGCTGGAGAACGCCACGGTGCTTGTCCGGGGCAACCGGATCGCGGCGGTGGGCACGGACGTGGAGATCCCTGAGGGCACGCGGGTCTTCGACATGGCCGGCCACACGGTCATCCCCGGCATGGTCGACGCGCACGCCCACCCGGACCCGGTCGTGTCCATCACGCATCTCGTGGAGCAGCGCATGCCCGGCATCAGCGCGGCGCTGGCGCACGGCGTGACCACGCTGTACGAGCTGTACGGCACCGAGGCAAAGGATCCGTGGGTGCGGGACATGGTGCGCGCGGGCCGCATGGACGGGCCGCGCCTTCTGTCCGTTGGCTCGCCCATGTACGGCATCCGGGAGTTCCGGCCGCGCACGTACCGCCCGATCGACTCCTACGAGGACGCCGAGCGCCACGTCCTGTACAGCAAGGAGCAGGGGATCACGGCGCTCAAGGACTACGTGAACTTCACCCGCATCGACCGCTACCAGCTCGCCACCGCGGCCCGCGCGCACGGCATCAACCTGGTCGCGGAGACCGCCGGTAACGCGCCGATGAACTTCACGCAGATCGTGGACGGCTTGACGGGCCTCGAACATTCGATGGGTCTGACGCCGCTCTACCAGGACGTGGTCGAACTGTTCAAGGCCTCCGAGATCGGCGTCACCCCGACGCTCCTCGTCGTCTACAACGGTCCGGCCGGACAGGCGTACTTCAATCAGACCCAGCGCGTGTGGGAAGACGAGAAGCTGCTGCGCTTCTCGCGCGAGGAGGACCTGCGCGGGGCCTTCCGCAGGGTCACCCACTTCTGGGACGACGACCTGTACGCGCCCGAAATGGCGGCGGCGATGAAGACGTTGTTCGATGAGGGCGTTCTGGTGAACGCGGGCGGCCACGGGCAAATGCTCGGGCGCGACATGCACTGGGAGCTCGAGCTGTTCGTGCAGGGCGGCTTCTCCCCGATGGACGCCCTCCAGGTCGCGACCCGTAACGGCGCCGAGTACTACGGGCTCGACCACGAGATCGGATCGATCGAAGTGGGCAAGCGGGCGGACCTCGTCGTGCTCGGCGAGAACCCCCTGGACGACATCCGGAACACCCAGTCGATCGTGTACGTCCTGCGCGACGGGGTGGTGTACGACGGAGCGGATGCAGCGCGCGTATATCCGGAGCCGCGGCCAGCGGCGCCGTTCTACTTCCAGCGGTGAGCCAGCGCCGGGATCGACACCGCTGTCGATTCCATGGTCTTCAACCCTCGTCGCCCTCTTCGGCGCCGGCGTCCGGGCAATCCTCCGGCTGGAGCGAGTCCGTCGCGTCCATTTCCTGGAGCGCACACGCGTAGATCGTCGCCAGCATCCTGCGAATGGCCAGCGCGTTCGCGAAGCGGGAGCGAAGCTCGAGGAACGTCCCCAGCGAGTCGCCTTCCATGCGCGCTTCGACCGTGGGGATCAGCCCCACCAGACCCGCCTGAGTGGTGCGGTAGAAAGCCTGGAGCTCGTAGACCTCCGCGAGGTCGAGCACGCGCTGCAGGTCCATGTACTGGGTCGCACGTGTGAGCTGGGCGGTTTCCCACGCCGCCGACGACAACAGGTTCACGTCCCAGGTGACCGCCGCGTCCCCGACCGGTCGTCCGGCACGGTAGGACGCCACCACGTCGTTCAAGCCCTCGAGGATCTCGTCGGGATCGCCCGCCTGGCCGAAACCGACCACCTGCGCCCGGTTGTTCTCGATCTCACGGGCCACCGCATCGAGCATGCGAGCGCCCAACTGGTCGTTCTCCCGATCCTCCCACCACTGGTCGACGGCCAGCGCGATGATGAGATGAAGATGGCCTCGACGGCCACACCGTACATTGGGAGGTTGAGATCGCCGGCTATGCCCGAAGTACGTCGGAGGGAGTCGATCAGAGGCTCGGCTTCGTCGTCGGAGACCGCGTCGCACCCCGGCAGGAATTCGAAGCCTTCCAGAAGGCGTGCGGCGAAGTTCGGGAGGCTGTCGGGGAGCAAGCGGCCTTGCTCGACGTCGGCGACGGAATAGACGCATTGAACCGGAACGCGCCTCAAGAGCGCGCCGGAACGACCCGGAGCACCTCCTCGCGATAGGTCGAAGGGGTGTCGCCCAGCCTCGCGCGGTCCTCGTCGCGGCGGAAGTAGGCGGCCAGTGCGATACGCTCCGGCTCGTCCAGGAGGGCGAGCTGTCCCGTGCCGGTGAGGTCGTCCCATGCGTCACGCGTGACCGTGAACCGATTGCCGAAGATGTCTGCCGAAACCACTCGCGCTCCCGCGCTGCTACCCTACGCGTGCCCCGAGATCAGCCCGAACACCCTGGCGCGACGTCACTCGGCGTACGTCGGGCTCGACTCTTCACAGAGAGCTCTCCCAAACTCCTCAGGGTGAGATTTCGGCGACGACCTCGAAAACGTCGAGCGCAGGAGCGGCGCCCGCGTCCTCGAACATTTGCACCCCTTTCGGCTTTCCCTCCGAACGCATCCGGGACAGATGCTCGTCGGACTCCCAGAGGGTTTCGATGCGCCATCGAGCAGGGTCGTGGGTGCTGCGTAACAGTTGGCTTCGCATCAAGCCACCGGGCAACGGCCCGACGGCGGCTTCGGCGTATGCGGCCCGCAGGGCATCGGCGCCGCCATGGGGCACCCGAGCCTCGAGCACGGTGACGACCTGACGCACGGGGACGGCCTCCGCTCCACGGTAAGAAGTCATGGAAATGTCCGTCTACACGCCCTCGAACAGCACCGATGAGATGTAGCGCTCCGCGAACGAGGGGATGATGGTCACGATCGCCTTGCCCTCCATCTCCGGCCGCGCCGCCACCTGGTACGCCGCGACCAGCGCCGCGCCGCCCGAGATCCCCATCGGAATGCCGTCGACGAGCGCCCCGCGGCGTGCCATTTCGATGGACTCCTCATTCCCCACGGTGATGACCTCGTCGATCAGGGACGTGTCGAGCACTTCGGGGATGAAGCCCGCCCCGATGCCCTGGATCATGTTGCCGGGCCCGGGCTCGCCGCCGGAGAGGACCGGGGAGACCTCGGGCTCGACGGCGACCGTGATCATCGACGCGTTCCGCTCCTTCAGAACCTGCGAGCAGCCGGTCAGGGTACCGCCGGTGCCGACCCCCGAGACCAGCACGTCCACGTTCCCGTCCGTGTCGTTCCAGATCTCCTCGGCGGTCGTGGCCCGGTGGATGGCGGGGTTTGCCGGGTTCTCGAACTGCATGGGCATCACCGCGCCGTCGATCGCCTCGAGCAGCTCGTCGGCCTTCCTGAGCGCGCCGTTGATGCCCTCCTCCTTGGGCGTCAGGTGCATCTCGGCACCCATGAGGGCGATCATCTTGCGGCGCTCGATCGACATCGACTCCGGCATGGTCAGCACGCACCGGTAGCCTTTGGCCGCGCACACGAACGCGAGCGCGATCCCGGTGTTGCCGGACGTCGGCTCGACGATCACCGAGCCCGGCCCGATCCGGCCGTCGGCCTCCATCGCCTCGATCATGGACACGCCTATGCGGTCCTTCACGCTGGCGATCGGGTTGAAGGACTCGAGCTTCAGGAGGACGTCGCCCCTCGCGCCGTTCTCCGCACTCAGCTTCGGCGCGCGCACCAGGGGCGTGTCGCCGATCGTGTCCGTGATGGAGTCGTAGATCCGGCCGCGGCCGGGCATGGCGTTGCTCATCGTCGCAGGTCCTGGTGGCTCGGTCCTCACGGGTGAGACCGGGATCGGTCCACCCGGGAGAAACCTACGGGACGCGGCAGGGTTCCGCTCCGGGTACCCGGCAGCGGTGATCATTCGGCGGCCGGCGACCCACTGGGCCCTGCCTACCTCATCGACCGGCCTCCTCAATGACGTCGAGCGACTCCGCGAGGACGTCCCGGAGGCGTCGCATTTCGTCGCTGTAGATGCCGAGCAGGAAAGCCCTGCCGTAGATGCTTCTGCGCGCCTCCTCGCTGGTCGCCAGGACCCGGAGCACTTCCCTCAGCTCTTCGACGCCGGTTTCGCCCTCCAGGCCGACGATCGGCGTGATCCTGAAGACCAGTTCCGTGAACCGCTCGTCGAACGCCCCAAATCCCGCCCGCTCCTCGTTCAGCTCTTCCTGTATGGTCGCGACGCTCGCGATCTCGGTGCGCAACGCGTCGTCCTCGACGGCTTGCAGGAAGCCGCCCTCGATGAACGCGGTGATCGCCCCGGCCTCCAGCGTGAGGATCTCGTGATTCGGGAAGCCCCAGAAGCGGTACACTTCGTCTCCGGGCAGCCTTGCCACGTCGTCGTCCGCCAGCGAAATGAAGTCCCGAGCCGTCTGGATCTGCCGTTCGTTCAGCGCCACGGCGGAATCCAGCAGCGCCAGGTTCTGCTCCATTTCGACGACCACCGCGTCGAGCGCGTCCAGCATGGCTGTGCGCTCGACGTGCCCGTCCCACCAGGCGTCGAGCGCGAAAGCGACCAGGATCGCGGCGAGGACGGCCGCGGCCTCCCAAACCATCTGGCGGAGGCGCGACAGGTCGGGAAGCCAGGCTCCCAATTCGGAATGGCTCAACGGCGGGTCCGCGCCGCCTACAGCGCGCGCAGGAACCGGGGCGCCGCCCGGTGGTTCGTGGCCTGCTCGAACGCGTACGCGATCCGGATCAGCGTCGGCTCGCTCCACGGAGCGCCGAAGAACGAGATCCCTACGGGCAGGCCGTGCACCCGGCCCGCGGGCACCGTGATGTTCGGGTAGCCGGAGATGGCCGCGGGCGAGGACGAGCTGACGGAGAAATTGTCACCGTTCACCAGATCGGTGACCCACGCGGGGCCTCCTGTCGGCCCGATCAGCGCGTCGAGGCGCTGGTCGCGGATCACGGCGCCGAGCCCCTCCGGTCCCGCGAGGCGTCGAGCCGTGTCGCGGGACTCGATGTACTCGGCGCTGTCCAGCCCGCCCTTCTCCTGCGCCTGGATCAGCAGCTCCTGCCCGAACCACGGCATGGCCTCGTCGGCGTGCGCCTCGTTCCAGGCGATGACCTCCTCCAGCGTGCTCACCGGGGCCGCCCCGCCCATCGCCGCAAGCCAGTCGTTCACCCCCGCCTTGAACTCGTAGAGCAGCACCTGGAACGACGGGCCGTTGATGTCGGTGCGGTGGGGAATCTCCACCGGGTCAATGACCTCGGCGCCGCCGTCCTTCAGCGCCTGGATGGCGTCCTCCATCAGCGCGTCGACCTCGGTGTGGCGCTCGAAGTAGTCACGCACGACGCCGATGCGCGCGCCCGCGAGGCCGCCCGCGTCCAGATACTGGGTGTAGTCGGTCTCGGCGTGGGTCTGGCTGTCCGCCGTACGCGGATCGTCGGGGTCCACGCCGGTGAGCGCGCCCAGGACCATGGCCGCGTCGCGGACCGTCCGCGCCATCGGGCCGGCGGTATCCTGCGCCTCCGCGATCGGCACGATCAGGCTGCGGCTCACGAGCCCGACCGTCGGCTTGATGCCGACCAGGCCGTTGGCCGAGGAAGGGCAGACGATCGAGCCGTTGGTCTCGGTTCCGATCGCCGCGGCGCACAGTGACGCCGACGCCGCGGCCCCCGAGCCGGACGATGAGCCGCACGGATTGCGGTCCAGCACGTACGGATTGAGGCATTGTCCACCGCGGCCGCTCCAGCCGCTGGAGGAACGGGTCGAGCGGAAGTTCGCCCACTCGCTGAGGTTCGCCTTGCCGAGGAGGATCGCGCCGGCGGAGCGCAGCCGCTGCGCCACGAACGAGTCGCGCGGGCTGATCGTCCCCGCCAGCGCGAGCGCCCCGGCGGTCGTCTGCATCCGGTCCGCCGTGGCGATGTTGTCCTTCACCAGAATGGGGATGCCGTGCAGGGGGCCCCTCACCTCCCCGTTGCGCCGCTCCTCGTCCAGCCGCTGGGCGACCCTGATCGCATCGGGGTTGGTCTCGATCACCGAGCGGAGCGCCGGGCCGCCGCGGTCGATCGCTTCGATACGGTCCAGGTAAAGGCGCACCAGGTCCACGCTCGACCACTGCCCCGACTCGAGCCCTCCGCGCAGGTCGGCGATGCCGATCTCGTCCAGCTCGAACGGGTCGACCGGGAACGCCTCGGGGCTGGCGCGTCGCGCGGGGCCGCCGGCGGTGTCGGTCGAAGCGGCCCCGTCGCCGTTCTGATTCGACGTCGGCTCGAAGGAGCAGCCCGCGCCGCTCCAGGCGAGGGCGCCGGCCGCGGCGCCGTAGGAGACGAAGCGCCGACGCGTGAGGTCTGGCGATCCAGGGTTCGGCGACTCGTTGCGAGCGCTCATGCGCGCGACTCCTGTTGGGGATCCGGGCGGGGTCGAAGGGCGACATGATAGGCGATACGGGACGCCGATGCTCGCAGCCGTGGCGCTTCCGCCGGCCCTGCGTGTTGCTCCCGCGGACCGTCGGAGGTGCTGGTCCCCGGACGGCCGGACCCGCGAGCCGGCCATCCTGGCCGACTGGCGGAACCGGTCGTAGCTGCCGGCCGGGGGTCTCGGCGGATCGACTACGCCTCCACCCTGTAGATCTCGCGGCGCCCGCGGATGATGTGCTCGTGGTAGCCCTGCATGGCCGCCTGCGCGTCGGGGTTGGACATGACCTCTTCCTCGAGGGCCATCGCGGCATCCACGCTGTCGTACTCGCGCTCCAGCACCAGCGTCCAGAAGTCCTCGCCCGCGACGTCGGTGTACAGGCGGAAGGGGTCGTGCCCCATCGCCTGCATGACCTCGCCGAGAGCCTTGAACTTCGAGACGAGCGCGCCGACCTGGCCCGCCCGGCAGTTGAGAACCTCCCGAATCATCACCATGAATCCTCCTCGTAGAGAGAAAGGGACGACCTACGTACGATCTACCACGCGCCCAGAACTCCGAGCTGGCTGGAGACCCAGAGGACGGTAACCGAGAAGACGGCGATCGCGTTGGCGCGCTGGACGCTGCGTCGCCGAGCGTACATTCCGACGGCCGCGGCCGCCAGCCAGAACCCTACCAACAGCAGGTACTCGGGACGGGAGCCCCAATCCGTGCCCTTGATGAACGTATCGACGACATCGAGCACCACGACGAGCAGGAAGGCCGCGAAGAACCATTTGCGGCCTCCCATGAAGTAGTCGAAGCTGTCGTCGACGCCTTCCATGTCGCGGGGGACGAGCACGACGGCCAGAACGTACATCGCGATGGCGTACCAGACGACGAAGAGGTAGAGGCCGAAGGTCCACGCCACGCCGGCCCCCTGGAGCTTGAACTCGGCCCACCAGATGGTGACCAGCCACTGGAGCACGAGCCCGGCCCAGAACAGGTACGTGGCCTCCAAGACGATGGGACGGCCGTGCCCGCGCAGGCGGTGGACGGCCGAACCGAACGCCGAGAGGATGTGCGTCACCCCCAGGCCGATGATGATGGAGACCAGCACCATGACGTATTCGAAGTGTCCCATAGTCTCCCTGCATGAGGGTGCGGCGGCCTATCGAAGTGCTTTCGGCATCATCCTGCGCGGAACGCCCTCGCGATGCCAACCGTTGCGCCGGACCGGGCGTCGTTGCACGCGCCCGAGGCTCCGCTAGCTACCCAGCAAGCGGCGCACGATCAGCGACCACGTCAGCCCGATACCGAGCACGTATCCGGCGAGGATCACGTGGAAACGGCGGGACTTGGCAGGGGCAGGCACCGGCGCGCTGGTCGGCGCGGCGTTGGGCCCGGTCGGATCGGCGATAGGCGCCGTCATCGGCGGGATCGCCGGCGCGAAGGCCAGCGATGAGATCGCCGAGGCCGTGAACCCCACCGAGTACGACGCCTACTGGCACCGCGAGTACAAGAACGCCGACTACTACAACGCCGACTACACGTGGGACGACTACGCTCCCGCGTACGGCCTCGGCTACCACGGCAAGCGCGGCTTCGCCGACCGTACGTTCGACGACGTGGAAGGCGACTTCGACCCCGACGGGAGGTAAGGGAGAGCCCTCCAGCCCGGAGGTTCTCACACCGTACGAAAGGGGTCGCCGGCGCGTCTGCCAGCGACCCCTTTTCAAATCGCAGGGCGAGACCACGGCGCGTCACCTGACGGACAGGAATCGGGTTGTGGCAAGCAGCACGGAAACGGCAACGACGAGTGTCGATAGCCTGTCGGGTCAACCGTCGGCGGCGCTGCGCGACGTCCTCAGTTGCCCCACAAGCGCGCTCACCGCCGCGATCACCTCCTCCGGATGCTCCCACGGAATCCCGTGACCCGACTCCTCGAGCAGCCGGTACTCACCCCGCGTAGACCTCGCGGCGATCTCCCGCTGGCCGGCCTCGATA
>DATHRK010000047.1:0-46792 GCA_035465395.1 Longimicrobiales bacterium
AGTCCTGCGCCATGCGCACGAGCGAGTCGTAGATCGCGTTGTCACCGTGCGGGTGGTACTTGCCGAGCACCTCGCCGACCACGGTCGCGCTCTTCTTGTAGGGCCGGTTCGGCGCCAGTCCGAGCTCGCTCATCGCGTACAAGATGCGCCGGTGCACCGGCTTCAGACCGTCGCGCACGTCCGGCAGCGCCCGCTGCACGATCACGCTCATCGAGTAGTCGATGAACGACTCCCGCATCTCGTCCTCGAGCAGGCGCGGAACGACCCGCTGCCGGTTTTCGGGCTCTGCCATGTATTCGTCGTGGGTTCAGCAGGTCGTGAAGGTCCCGGATTCTGCGACCCGCTTTCGATTTCGTGTGCCGGCACGAAGGACCGTCGCGCCGGTGCGCTAGGAAGGGTGTTCTGATCCCCACCCACCCGGCGGCGCCCCCGGTTCGCTGCCTCGGCCTCGAACCGGGGATTCCCTGCCGCCTCCGCGGGCCGTCACGGGCTCGCGGACTCCGCCCCTACATGTCCGGTTTGCCGCCCGGCCAGTACACGGCCAGGGCACGGGCGATGATCTTCTCGGCCCGATTCATGTCGGTGTTGACGCTGCCCCCGGTGCTGCTCCGCATGTCCTGGAGGATGACCGCGTCGGCACCCAGCTTCGCGGCCTCGGCGCGCAGACGCATGTAGATGTCGGCGTTGGGCGTGCCCTGGTCGACTTCCACCTGGATGGGGGCGATGGACTCGTACCCCGCCGGGGGATTCATTCCCGCGTCGGGATTGTAGAAATCCACCTCCTCGGGCCCGGCCTTGGCCGGGAGGCTTGGTGCGCTCGCACACGCAGCGAAGATCGTCATGCCGAGAGCGCACGCGACGGCTCGTCGCATGAGTCCTCCTTGGTCCTGGGGATGGCCCGATTCGAGCCGCTTGAAACTAGGCTCCGAAGGCCCGGGAAGAAAGGGGTGGAAACTCCATATCTTCCGATGGGGAAAAGAGTCCGGAACCGCTCCCGGGGCGGCTGCTGCTGCGCCGGTCCGCCCCGGGGGCGATCGGTGGCCGCGACCGCTACTCGGGCTCCAAGAACTCCTTGAACTCCAGCACCACCGGCTGGCCGGCGAGTTCCTGCCGGATCAGGTAGTGCGGGAATTCCTTGCGGACCCAGATGGTCCCCCCCGGCCCGCCTTCGACGGCGATGCGGTAGACCTCGATGTCACCGGCCGGGACGGTGACGGTCTCCTCGCCCTCGACCCGGTAGGTGACGGGCGACACGGCCCCCTGGGTCGCGTCGACCACGCGCAGCACGAGCTCGCCCGAGGAGAGGTCGCTCAGCGCGATCGCGTAGCCGTCCATGCCCGGGAGAAGCACGCCGTCGTCGACCGCGAGGTCGACTTCGACGGCGCCCAAGGGGCCCGCCCCGGTCCCCGACACGCGGCCGTCGGCGTAGCGAAGGTCCACCGGGGGCGCCGGCGGCGCGGTCGTGAAGCTGATGGGCGTGAAGCTGGCGGCCTCGAATACCGTCTCCTGACGGACCGGGCCGACGCTCGTGGTGGCGCGAAACGCGTCCGCACCATCGATGTCGACGCGTTCGAGGGTCACCGTCGCGTCGCCGAACGGGTTGCCCTGCACGGTCACGGCGTAGACGCGGGTGTGGGGCTCCAGGGCGCCGAGATCCACGTTCAGCTCGGAAGCCTCCACCGGCGCCAGCGCGTCCATGGCCAGCGGCTCGCCCTCGGGGGTCCACAGCCGAACCTCGTCGGCGTACGGGCGCACCTCGTCCAGGATCGCCGTGGCGTCTCCGACGACGACGATCGTCGCGATGTCGGGCCGGATCAGCTCGCGGGCGATCTCTTCGATCTCGTCGGTGGAGAAGGACGCGGCGCGTCCGCGGTAGTCCTCGATGAAGTCGACGTCTCGGCCCAGCATGAGGGTCGTCGCGAGCTGCCCCGCAACCTGGCCTGGGGTCTCGATGGAGAGCGGGAACGAGCCGGTGATGAAGTTCTGGGCGATCTGTAGGTCGCTTTCAGGAATGTCGGTCCGGAGGCGGTCGATGAGGGACAGCAGCTCGGTCAACGCGCTGTCGGCAACCTCGTTGCGCACCTCGGCGGTGGCCTGGAAGTATCCGGCCTCCAGACGCTCGCTCGCCCCACCGTAGGCGCCGTAGGTGTAGCCCTTCTCTCCGCGCAGGATCCGGAACAGCCAGCCGGTCGTTCCGCCCCCGAGGACCCGGGCGGCCACGTCGATGCCCACCCAGTCCCCCTCGCTCGCGGGTGGCATGAGGTGGCCGACGCGCATCACCGCCTGCACCAGGCCGGGCTTGTGCACGAAGTGGAGCGTCCGGGCGGTCGAGGTCGGCGGCTGCGGCCGGCTCGCCTCGGCGGCCGCGCCCGGGGTCCAAGCGGACAGGTGCCGGTTCAGGGACGCGACCACCGCGTCGGCGTCCACGTCGCCGGCCACGACGATCAGCGCGTTGTCGGGACGGTAGTGCGCGGCGTGGAAGGCCGCGAGGTCGTCCCGAGTGATCGCCTCGACCGAGGCCGGATCCGGCGACCAGCCGTAGGGGTGCTCGCCGTACACCGCCGAGAAGAAGCGGCGCGCCGCGAGCACGTCGGGCTGCGACAGCTGGACCTGCAGGGCGGTCAGTTGGCGCCTCCGTTCCTTCTCCACCTCGTCGGCGGGGAACGAAGGATTCATCACCACATCCGCGAACACGTCGAGGCCCGCCTCCAGATGCGGAGTGGTGGTGGTCAGCGTGACGCTCGACCAGTCGGGCCCCGAGCCGGCGCCGAGGTTGGCGCCGATGAAGTCGATCGCCGCGGCGATGTCCTGCGCGCTCCGCGTCGTCGTGCCGTTGTCGATCAGCTCGGCCGTCGCGCCCGCGACGCCCGCCTTGCCCGCCGGGTCGTCGGCGTCGCCGCTCGCCACCCGGAGGTTGATCGACACGACGGGCTGCTCGTCGTTGCGCACGACCAGCACGCGCGCGCCGTTGTCGAGCTGGGCCTCCGTGAACTCCGGAAACTCCACGTCTTCGGCCGGCTCCGGCGGCGGCGGCCCCTGCTGGGCCCCGATCGGCGAGGCGACCAGGGCGAGGGCCGCGACCGCGGCCAGCATCGTCGGTGTTCTCATGGCTGCGTTCCTCACGTGGCCGGCTCGGGCGCCGGCACCACCGTCACGACGGTCCGGTTCGCCTCGGTCAGGTAGGTGTTCGCGACGCGCAGGATGTCCTCGGCGGTCACCGCCAGCATCTTCTGCACGTCGCGGTTGATCTCGGCGACGTCGCCGTGCAGGTAGCGGTAGTGCTGCAGCTGCTCGGCTTTGCTCATCACCGTCTGGCGGCCCATGATCTGGCCCGCTACCGCCTGGTTCTTGGCCTTTTGCAGCTCTTCGGCCGTCACGCCCTCGGCGCGCACCTTCTCGATCTCCTCGAGGATGAGCTGCTCGATGCGCTCCGGCTCGACGCCCTGGTTGGGCAGGCCGAACACGAGCATCCGTCCCGGCCCCAGGCGGGTGTCCAGCGCCGCCTGGACGGCCAGTGCGGCCTCCTCTTCGTCGACGATCCTGCGGTACATGCGGCTGGACTCGCCCTGACTCAGGATGGCGTTCAGTAGCGTCAAGGCCTGCGTGTCCCCGTGCCGGTGGGGCGGGACGTTGAAGGCCATCGCGACGGCCGGCGTGTTCGCCAGCTCGTCCTCCACCGTGACCCGCCGCTCTCCATCGGTGCGCGGCGTGGGCGTGGCGTCGGGCATCGGCGTCACCTCGGGTCCCGCGGGGATGCCGGCGAAGTACTCCTCCGCCAGCTCGCGCACCTGATCCACGGTGACGTCGCCCGCGACCACGATGGCCGCGTTGTTGGGGTTGTAGTACTGCCGGTGGAACTCGCGCACGTCCTCGACGGTGGCCGCGTTCAGGTCGTCCATCGTCCCGATCACGGAGTGCTTGTAAGGCGCGTAGTCCTGCGCCAGCGTGTCGAGCGTGATGCCGATGGCGTCGGCGTACGGCTGGTTCTCGATGCGCATCCTGCGCTCTTCCTTCACCACCTCGCGCTCGCGCTGGAAGTTCTCGTCGTTCACGACGAGCCGGGCCATGCGCTCCGCCTCCATCCACATCGCCAGATTGAGCCGGTTGGATGGCAGCGTTTCGAAGTAGTTGGTGCGGTCGGTGTTGGTGGAGCCGTTGAAGGTGCCGCCGTTCTCCGGGATCAGCTCCATCATGCGGCCCTGCTCCAGGTTCTCGGTCTCCTGGAAGAGCATGTGCTCGAACAGGTGCGCGAAACCGGAGCGGCCCTCGGCCTCGTACCCGGACCCGACGTCGTACCAGACGTCGACCGTCACGATCGGGACGGAGTGGTCCTCGTGGACGATGAAGTGGAGCCCGTTGTCGAGCGTGAACTCCTCGTAGGCGATCTCCGGCACGTCCTGCGCTGCGGCCGGAGCCGCCGCGAGGGCAGCCGCGCCGAGCAAGGCGGCGATGCGTCGACTCATGCTACTGTCTCCTGCGCGCGTGAACGGGTGCTGCGGGGGTAGAGCGTGCACTTGTACGGCGCCGCCCCGCACGAGTTCCTGTCTGGCCGCCGAGAAAAACGTGGCGAGCCGCACACTCCTTCTCGGCAGCCTTCTATACCGCCGTCAAAGCCTCCTCCAGCATCGGCCCGAGGTGCCTGCCCGTCCGGCTGGCCTCTACGGCGGCGATCTCCTCGGGGCGCCCCATCGCCACGACGCGCCCTCCGTCGGGTCCGGCTTCCGGCCCCAGGTCGATGACCCAGTCGGCGGCCTTCACGACCTCGAGATTGTGCTCGACCACGAGCACCGTGTGGCCGGCGTCCAGAAGCCGGTCGATCACGCCCAGGAGCTTCCGCACGTCCTCTCCCGACAGCCCCGTCGTGGGCTCGTCCAGGAGGTAGAAACGGCGCCCGCCCTTCTTCGCGGCCGACACCAGCTCCCGCGCGATCTTCAACCGCTGGGCCTCGCCGCCGGAGAGCGTCGGCGCCGGCTGACCCAGGCGCAGATAGCCCAACCCCACCTGCTGCAGCTGCCACAGGGCCCGTCCGAAGCGGTCCTGACGGATGAATACGTGGATGGCCTCGTCGATCGTCATCTCGAGGGCGTCGGCGATGCTGTGGCCCTTGAAGCGCACGTCCAGCACCTCGGACTTGAAGCGGGCGCCGCCGCACACCTCGCAGCGCACCAGCACATCGGCCATGAACACCATCTCCACCTGCACGACGCCGTCGCCCTTGCAGGCCTCGCAGCGGCCGCCGGGCACGTTGAAGGAGAAGTGCCCGGGCGCGTACCCGCGTTCCCGCGCCAGCGGCTGCCCCGCGTAGAGGCGGCGCAGGTGGTCGAACGCCTTGATGTAGGTGACGGGGTTCGAGCGCGGCGTGCGGCCGATGGGTGATTGGTCGACCAGGACGACGCGGTCGAGTTGCTCCACCCCTTCCAGGGCTTCGTAGGTGCCGACTTGCTCGCCGAGGTGCTGCTTCGCCGTGGGCCCGTCGGCGAGCTCGCTCTCCAGGGCGCGGTACAGGACGTCGTGCACCAGGGTGCTCTTCCCCGACCCGCTCACGCCGGTCACGACGGTCAGCGCGCCGAGCGGGATGTCGACGTCGATGCCGCGCAGGTTGTGGAGGCGGGCGCCGCGCAGCGACAGGCGGGGCCCGTCGACCCTGCGACGCGTCGAGGGGACCTCGATCGGTGCCCGACCCGACACGTAGCGGCCGGTCACCGTATCGGCCTCCTCCAACGCCGCGCGACCGCCCTGGAACACCACACGGCCGCCCTTCTCTCCGCTCCCCGGCCCGAGCTCCACGACCTCGTCGGCGGCGGCGATCGCCGCCGGATCGTGCTCGACGACGAGTACGGTGTTGCCGCGGTCGCGCAGCGCCGCCAGCAGCTCGAGCAGCGCCGCGGTGTCGCGCGGGTGGAGCCCGATGGTCGGCTCGTCCAGCACGTAAAGGGCGTCCATCAGCTTGGCCCCCAGGGAATTGGCCAGCGCGATCCTCTGCGCCTCCCCTCCGGAGAGCGTGCGCGTCTGGCGGTCGAGCGTCAGGTAGCCGAGGCCGACGTCGTCCAGGAAGCCGAGTCGGCTCTTCAGCTCCCGCAGGACGGGCGCGGCGATCGCCGCCTGCCGCTCAGGCAGCTTCAGCCCGTCGACCCACGCCGCGAGCTCCGCGGTGGTCAGCGCGGCCGCCGCCGCGACGGTGCGGTCGCCGACGCGCACGTTGAGCGCCTCGGGGCGGAGGCGGGCGCCGTCGCACGCGGGACACGGCGCCGGGCGCTGGTAACGACGCAGAAAGACGCGGATGTACTGCTTGTAGCGTTTCTTCTCGCGCGACCGGAGAAAGGGGATCATCCCCTTGAAAGGCGTCCTGCCGCCGCGCCGCGTGCGCCCGAAGAGCACCGCGTCCCGAAACGCCTCGGGCAGCTCGCGCCACGGCTTCGAGGCCGCGACGCCCTCGCCGCGCGCGAATTCCAGCAAGGCGGCCCGCTCGCGGTGGTAGCGCGGCTTCTCCCACGGATCGACCGCGCCGTCGGCCAGCGACATGTCCGGGTCCGGGACGATCAGCTCGGGATCGTACTCGAGCGTGGCGCCGAAACCGGTGCAGGTCGAACAGGATCCGTAGGGATTGTTGAAGCTGAAGAGGCGCGGGCTGGGGTCGAGGAACGCCGCATCGGGATGGTCCGGACAGCGAAAGCGCTCCGTGAAGCGGATCGGAGCGAAGCCGGGGAGGCGCGCGACGTGGGGACGCGACGGGCCCCCGCGGCCCGGATCCGCTTCGGCGGCGTCTTCCGCCCCGCTGGCGGCCAGCACGACGGCTTCGCCGTCGCCCTCTACGAACGCCGTTCCCAGGGAGTCCGCGAGTCGCTCACGGATGTCGGCCGCGGCGACCAACCGGTCGACGACCACCAGCACCGCGGGCGCCGCCGCCAGGTCGACGCCGAAGGCCTCGGGATCTTCCGCCCCCTCGCCGTCCAGCTCCCGCAATGCGCCGGCCGCCACGATCCTCACGAACCCGAGCGCCCGCAGGTTCTCCACGATCTCGCGGTGGGACACCTCGTCGCTGCGGACCAGCGGGAACGTGACGAGGAACCGGGTGCCTTCGTCGAGTGTCAGTACCGCGTCGGTCGCGGACTGGACCGTGTCGGGCCGCACTACCCTGTCGCACGAGGGACAGTGCGTGGTACCGGCGCGCGCCCACAACAGGCGCATGTAGTCGTAGACTTCCGTGGCCGTGCCGACGGTCGAGCGGCTGGTTCGGGTGGGGTTCTTCTGCTCGATCGCCACCGCGGGGCTGATGCCCTCGACCGCGTCCACGGCCGGCTTCTCCATGCGCTCCAGGAATTGCTTGGCGTACGTGGACAACGACTCCACGTAGCGCCTCTGCCCCTCGGCATAGATGGTGTCGAACGCCAGAGACGATTTGCCGGAGCCGCTCGGGCCGGTGAGCACGATGAGGGCCCGCCTGGGGAGCTCCAGGTCGATGCCCTTCAGGTTGTGCTGGCGGGCGTTGCGGATGATGATGCGATCCTTCACCCCCCGAACGTGGCGAAAACGGGAGGGGAGCGGCAAGACGGGGACGCGGGGACCGATGGGAAGCGTGCGTCTGTGGGCCTGGCTCGTACTGCCGACGCTGGCGATCGCGGGGTGCCGCGGGCTGGGAGCGCCTGCATCCGGCCTGCGCGTCGAGCGCGTCGCGAACCTGGAGTATCCGGCGTCCGCCTTCGCCGACGGCGCCCTCCCCCCGATGGCCACCGCCGACGACATGGGGCGCGTGTACCTGCTGGCGGGGTCGCCGCCGCGGATCCTGGTCTACGACTCCGCGGGCGCTCCCGCAGTCGACGCCCGCGATGGGGGCGTCTCGCTCGCGCAGCCGACCCACTTCACCGCGGAGCCGGACGGCACGCTCGGCATCTTCGACCGCGCACGCCGCGGGCTCGTGGTGCTCCGCCCGGGGGGCGCGCAGCACCGCGTGGGCCTGCCGCAGCCGCCACAGGGCGAGCGCATAGCGCTGAGCGGCCTCGGGGCCGTCGCCGTGTTCGGTGAGCTCCGCTCGTCGGAAGGCGAGATCCACTACCGGCTGGCGCGCGTGGAGGGCTCCCGCGAGCAGGTGCTCGGCCGGTTGACGCGGCCGTTGCCCTCGGTCGTGGACTACGAGGGATGCGGCGTCTCCCACATTCGCCAGCGGCTCTTCGAGCGCCAGATCGTCTGGGACGAACGCGACGGCGTGCTGGCCGCGGTGTTCGGTCCGGAGTATCGCATCGAGCGGTTCCGCGACGGCGTAGCGCTGGACACCCTGGTCCGCGAGGTCGCGCCCCGCGCCGTGAGCGAGGCGATGGCCGCGCGCGAGGTCGGCGAGGACGTGCGCTTCGAGGCGGGCGTCGCCACGTGCCGGGCGACCAGGGACCAGATGGCGGCGTCGCGCGGCTGGGCCGAGACCGTGCCCGAGATCGCCGACCTGAGAATCGCGCCGGGCGGCGACATCTGGGTCCTCCGCGGCGCGGCACGCGGCGAGGAAGCGGCCGTGGAGGTCTTCGCCGCGGACGGGCGTTTCCTGGGGGCCATGCCGAACGGGACGCCGTTCCCCGGCGCTTTCACCGGGCCCGACTCCTTCGTCGCGCGGGTCGAAGGCGGCCTGGCCACGTTCCGCATCGTCCGGTAGGGACGAACCCGGGCGTCAGCCCGCCGACGCCTCCAGCACCAGCGCCTCGATCTCGTGCGCCGCGGCCCTGACCTCTGCGCCCGTGTTGTAGTAGTGGGGCGAGACGCGTAGCGCGGTGCGCGCGTTCTTCCGATCCATGTCGATCACCGCCGAGGAGCGCACGACGGCGCTGGTGTTGATGCCCTCCGTGCGCAACGCGGCCACGACCGCTTCGGCGTCCAGGTCGCCCACGCGCGCCGTGACGATCGCGCAGAGCTCCTGCCCGCGGTCCAGCACTTCGACGCCCGGGATCGCGTCGAGCCGTTCCCGCAGCGCCGCCGCGAGCGAACGGGCACGGTCGCGGATGGCGTCCAAACCCACGTCGAGCGCGTACTCCGCGGCGGCCCCCAGGCCCAGGTTCAGCGCGTGTGCGTACTCCCAGTTCTCGAACCGGCGGGCTCCGTCGGCGAGGGCGTACGCGTCCGGGTCGGTCCAGGTGGCCCCCCGCATGTCCGGCAGCAGGGGTGCGACCCCGTCCGCGAGCGGGCCCGGCGCCACGTAGAGGAACCCGGTGCCGCGGGGCCCACGCAGGAACTTGCGCCCGCTCGCGGCGAGGAAGTCGCAGCCCAGCTCGCCCACGTCGACGGGCATCTGGCCCACCGCCTGGCACGCATCCAGGAGGAACGTCGCGCCGTGCGCGCGGCAGATCCGACCCACCTCCGCGGCCGGCTGCACGAGGCCGGAATTCGTCGGGATCCATGTGAGCGACACCAGCGCCGGCGACTCGCGCGCGACGATCGCCTCGAGAGCCTCCGGATCGACCCCGCCCTCGGGGAGATCGGGGGCGCGCATCACGCGCACCCCTCGGCGGCGTGCCAGAGACAGGTACATGATCTGGTGCGAGGCGTACTCGTCCTGCGTGGTGACGATCACATCGCCGGGTCCCGGGTCGATCGCCGACAGGACCAGCGCCACCGCGGTGGTCGCGTTCTCCACCAGGGCCACGCTCCCCTGCGGCGCGCCCACGAGGCGCTCGAGTGCGGCATAGACGGCGGCGATGTCCTCGCGCGCGTCGGCCGCGGCTTCGTAACCGCCGACGGTGTCCTCCAGGTCGAGGTGGGCGTCGACCGCGGCCCGGACCGGCCGTGGCACGAGCGCCGCGCCGGCGTTGTTGAGGTGAATGCGGCCGCGCGCGGCGGCGGGGGTGTCGGCGCGGAGACGGGCGAGCGTGGCGTCGTCGATCATGCGGCAGAGTAGGCCGCCATTCATCCGGGCGCGACCGGGACGTCCGCCCGGGGGTTGGCTTCCGATCTCGAGCGTGGGGGTTAGCTTCGTGCCATGATCTCGCGCGCTTTCACGCCGACGCCGTTCCGGGCGCCCACCTGGCTGCGCGGTCCCCACGCGCAGACGGTCGGAGGCAAGTTCCTGCGGCGGGACCCGGGCGTGCCGCTCGAGCGCGAGCGGCTCGCGCTTCCCGACGGCGATTTCGTCGATCTGGACTTCGGGCCGGAGCCGGAGGCGTGGGAGGAGACGAGGGCACGGATGCCGGGAGCGTGGCCGGATCCGGTACCGGTCGCGGTGGTCCTGCACGGCCTCGAAGGCTCGGCGCTGCGCACCTACATGCGGCAGACGTACGGGGAGCTGCTCCGCCGCCGGATCCGACCGGTCGGCCTCAACTTCCGTTCGTGCAGCGGCGAGCCGAACCGGGCCAACCGGCTGTACCATTCCGGCGACACGGAGGACCTGCGGGTGGTCGTTGCGCACCTGCGCGAAAGGTTCGTCGGCAGGCCGCTGGGCGCGGTCGGGTTTTCGCTGGGCGGCAACGTGCTGCTCAAGTACCTGGGCGAATCGGGCTCCGCCTCGGGCGTCGGCGCGGCGGTCGCCGTGTCGGTCCCCTACGACCTCGGAGCCGGCGCCGCCGCCCTCGAGCGCGGCCTCATGAGCCGGGTCTACAGTGCATACTTCCTGCGCATGCTGCGGCGGAAAGTGCTCGCGCGGGAAGCAGCGTTGGGCGAGCACATCGACGTTCCTGTGACGCTGCGCGCGCGAACGCTGCGCCAGTTCGACGAGGCGGCCACCGCCCCCCTGCACGGCTTCGCCGACGCCGACGACTACTACACGCGCTCCAGCAGCGGGCCCTTGCTCCCCAGCATCCGCGTGCCCACGCTGCTGCTGCACGCGCTGGACGACCCGTTTCTGCCGGCGGAGCGCGTGCCGGTGCAGGCCGCCGCCGACAACCCCTCCATCGTCGCGGCCTTCCCCGATACCGGAGGGCACGTCGGGTTCATTCAGGGCACGCCGCGACAGCCGCGGTTCTGGGCCGAGGAGGAGGCGGCCCGGTTTCTCGGCGAGGCGCTCGTGCGCCGTCCGAGGCCCTCACGGGCGCCCGGCCCACCTTGACGGTCGCCGACGACCGACGGTAGGTTCCCCGCCATGATACGCATCACGGCTACGCATCGGCACCACCACCATCACGGCTCCAGGGCCGCGGCGGCGAGGTGCATCCGGTAGCGTAGCGCACAACCACCTCGTAGCGAGCGGCCCGTTCGAAAGAGCGGGCTTTTTTGTTGCCCATGATCCGGATTGCACTCCCCAACAAGGGGCGCCTGGCCGACGGCGCCCGCGCGCTGCTGGAGCGTGCGGGCCTGGCCTTCGAGGCGCGCGGCGAGCGGGCGCTGCAAGCGTCGCTCGGAGGGGACTTTCTCGCCCTTTTCGTCCGGGCGGCCGACATCCCGGAGTTCGTCGCCGACGGCGCCGCGGACGTCGGCATCACCGGACTCGACCGCGTCGTCGAGGCGGGCTGCTCCGTCGACCGCCTCCTCGACCTCGACTTCGGGCGGTGCCGCCTCGCCGTGGCCGTCCGGGAGGACGCCTGCTCGGAGGACGTGGCCTCCCTGCCGCCGGGGCTGCGGGTGGCCACGAGCTTCCCGCGCACCGCCCGGCAGTTCTTCGAGCGAGCCGGCCTCGACGTGGAGCTCGTCCCGGTGTCGGGAGCCGCCGAGATCGCCCCCCACCTCGGGGTGGCCGACGCGATCGTGGACCTGGTGTCGACCGGCTCTACGCTGCGCGTCAACGGCTTGCGGGAAATCGCCACAGTCCTCGAGTCGAGCGCGGTGCTGGTCGGGCGTTGCGCCGCGGACCGCGACCCGGAAGCGGCGGTCGCGCTCGGGGACCTGGCATCCGCGCTCGAGAGCGTCGTTCGGGCGCGGGGGAAGCGCTACCTCATGGCGAACATCCCGCGTGACGAGCTGACGGCCGTCAAGCGCATCCTCCCGGGCATTTCCGGCCCCACGATCGTCGACGTGCTCGACGGAGGCGCCCACGTGGCGGCCCACGCGGTGGTCGACGAGGGCGACGTCTACCGCGTCATCGGCGAGCTCAAGGCGGTGGGCGCCGAGGGCATCCTGGTGACCAAGATCGAGCGGTTGATGCCGTGAGCGGGACGCTCCTGGATCGCGCCAAGGGGCCCGTGGGCGGGGCCCCCGCCGGGCCCGTCCGGCTCGCCGCCCGCGGGCGCCTGGCCGACCTCGACGCGGACGCCCGGGCCGCGCTGCTGACGCGAGGGCGCAGCGACGACGCCGACCTGCGCGCCGCCGTAGAGGCGATCGTGTCCGACGTGCGGGGGCGCGGAGACGCCGCCCTGCGCGACCTGGCGGCCCGCTACGACGGGGTCACGCTCGGCTCGATCGAGGTGCCCGACCGCGCGCTGCGGGACGCGCTGGCGGCGCTCGACAGCCCGGTCCGCGCGGCGCTCGAACGGGCAGCAGCGCGCATCGCCGCCTTTCACGAGGCGGCGCGCCCCGGGCCCTCCGTCTACCAGGCGGGCGAGGGGATCCGGCTGGAGCGCCGATTCGAGGCGTTGCGCAGGGCGGGCGTGTACGCTCCGGGAGGACGCGCCTCGTACCCGAGCAGCGTCCTGATGTGTGCCTTACCGGCGCGCGCGGCCGGGGTCGAGGAGGTCCTGCTGTGCAGCCCGCCGGGTGCCGACGGCCTGCCCCCTCCGCTCGTGCTCGCAGCGGCCGCGATCGCCGGGGTGGACCGGGTCTTCGCGCTCGGCGGAGCGGGCGCGGTCGCCGCGCTCGCGTACGGGACGGAGACCGTTCCGGCGGTCGACTGCGTGGTCGGTCCCGGGAACGCGTGGGTCGCCGAAGCCAAGCGGCAGGTCGCCGGTCGCGTGGTCACCGACGCACCCGCCGGCCCCTCGGAGATTCTCATCCTGGCGGACGCCACGGCCGACCCGGCACTGCTGGCTGCCGAGATGCTGGCGCAGGCGGAGCACGATCCGGACGCATCGGCCGTGCTGGTCGCCCTGGACGAGACCACCGCGGCGGCCGTGGAGGCCGAGCTCGCCCGGCAGCTGTCGGAGCAGGCGCGGCGCGACGTGGCGGCGCGCGCGCTGGCGGCTGGCGGAGCGATCCTGACGGCCTCCGCGCCGGCCGAGGCGCTCGCCTTCGCGGCGGCCTACGCACCCGAGCACCTCTCCCTGGTGCTCAGCGACCCGGCGCGGCTGCTGCCGCGGATCCGGCACGCGGGCACCGTGTTCGTCGGGCAACCGTCGTCGGTTGTGTTCGGCGACTACCTCACCGGGGCGAACCACACGCTGCCGACGGGGGGCCTCTCGCGCGCCTGGAGCGGCCTTTCCACCGAGACGTTCCTGCGCGCCTTCACGGTACAGACACTCAGCGAGGCGGGCGCCGCCTCGCTCGCGGGCGCCGCGGCGCTGTTGGCGGAAAGGGAGGGTCTCCCGGCCCACGCCGCGGCCGCGCGGCTCCGGGCCTCGACCGAGGCGACGGTGGGATCGGACCCGACCGTGCCGGCCGGGTCGACTCCGCTGCCGACGCCGCCGCCGGGGCGCCGGGCCTACCGGTCTCTCACCGCCTATGATCCGGACCGCCCGCCGGTGCGGCTGGACCTGAGCGACAATACGAGCCGGTTCGGCACCGCGCCCTCTGCCCTGCGCGCGCTCGCCGATGACGGCGGCGTATCCCGCTACCCTTCCGCATACGCGGACGAGCTGCGGGCCTCGATCGCGGCCTACCACGGCGTCGACGCGGCATCGGTGTGCACGGGATGCGGGTCGGACGACGTGATCGACTCGGCGCTGCGGGCCTTCTGCGAACCCGGTGCCGTGGTCGCCCACCCCGACCCCACCTTCGGCATGGTGGGGGCGTTCGCGCTCATGAACGGCCTGCGCCCTGCGGCCGTCGCCACCGCGCCTGGCGAGCCCGACGTCGACCGGCTGCTCGCGCCCGCCCCGGCATGCGTCTACCTCTGCCGCCCGGACAACCCCACCGGCGCGTACGCCGACGCGGCGTTCCTTCGACGGCTCGACGGGTCGGCGCCCGGCGTCGTGCTTCTGGACGAAGCCTACGCCGACTTCGCGGGCACAGACATGACCCGTTGGGCCGCCGGATCCCGCCGCACGATCGCCCTGCGCACGTTCTCGAAGGCTTGGGGGCTGGCGGGCGCGCGCATCGGCTACGCGGTGGGCCCGGCGCGGTTGATCGCCGAGCTGCGCAAGTCGAGAGGCCCGTACAAGGTCTCCGCTGTCGCCGAGCGAGCCGCCGTCGCGGCTCTGCGCCAGGACGACGCGTGGAGGCGGAGAGCGGTCGGACGGGCGATCGCGGCGCGCGTCCTGCTGAACGAGGGGCTCGTGGCCCTCGGGCTCCGGCCGCTCCCCAGTCGCGCGAATTTCCTGCTCGCGCCGGTGTCCGATGCCGCCGCAGCGCGGGACGCCCTGCTTGCCCGAGGCATCGGGGTGCGCGCGTTTCGCGACCTGCGCGAGATCGGCGACGCGATCCGCATCACCGTCGCTCCCGAGCCGGCCCTGAACGAGCTGTTGGATGCCGTCGAGGCAGGCGTGGCGGCCGGAGAGATCGCGGCGCCATGAGGGTCCTCGTGTTCGACTTCGGAGCCGGCAACCTGCACTCCCTGGAGAAGGCGCTCCGGCGCGAGGGCGCAGACGTGGAGGTCACCGCCGACCCCCGGAGCCTGCTCGATGGATCGCCCCTGGTGTTTCCCGGTGTGGGGGCGTTCGACGCCGCGGCGGAGCGCCTCGCTCCCGCGCGGGACGACATCCGGCGAGCGCTGCTCGGCGGCGCGCCGTGCCTCGGGATCTGCCTCGGCATGCAGCTGCTCTTCGAGCGCAGCGAGGAGGGCGAGCGACCCGGGCTCGGCGTGATCCCCGGGCGGTGCGTGCGCATCCGCGCGCGCCGCGTGCCGCACATGGGGTGGAACACCCTCGACGTCGTCGCGGCGGACCCCCTCTTCGACGGGCTCGCGGAGCCGTGCATGTATTTCGCGAACGGCTACGTCGCCGCGCCGGAGGACGACGCCGCGGTGACCGCCACGTGCTCGTACGAGCGCGGCAACCTCGTCGCCGCGGTGCGGCAGGGCGCCCTTCGCGGGGTGCAGTTCCATCCGGAGAAGAGCGGCGAGCAGGGTCTCCGGTTGCTCCGGAACTTCCTGAGCCTGGCCGCCCGCGCGGCCCCCGCCGGCGGCCCCGCGACGGCAGGTGCCGTGGGGAGCGGATCGTGATCGCGCTTCCGGCCATCGACCTGAGCGGCGGGTCCGTCGTGCAGTGGGTGGGCGGCAGCCCCTCCCGGGAGCGCGTGCGTCGACGCGATCCCGACGCCACCGCGGATGCGTTCCGGGCGGCGGGATTCGCGTGGCTCCATCTGGTCGACCTGGACGCCGCGCTCGGCCGCGGGAGCCACGCGCCCATGATCGCCTCGCTGCTGAGCGGAGCCACGAGGGGCGCCGGGCGTCCGCCGCGCCAGGGCGGCGCGCTCCGGCCCCAGCGCCGCGGCACCGCGCTCCAGGTCGGGGGCGGTGTGCGGACCGCCGCGCGGGCCGCGGAGCTGCTCGCCCTGGGCGCCGCGCGCGTGATCGTGGGCACCCGCGCGGCTGCCGATCCGGTCTGGCTCGAGGCGCTCGCGTGTTCGTGTCCGGGGCGCATCGTCGTGGCCGCCGACGTGCGTGGGACGCGTGTGGTCACCCATGGCTGGAACGCCGACGCCGGCCTGGCGCTCGACGCCTTCCTTGGACGCCTGGCGCCGCTGCCTCTGGCCGGGGTTCTGGTGACCGACGTGGACCGCGAAGGCAGCCTCGGCGGCGTCGACCTCGCCCGCTTCCGGGGTCTCGCGCAGGCGTCTGCGCACCCCCTGATCGCCGCCGGGGGGATTCGGGACCTGGACGACGTGCGGCGGTTGCGGGATGCTGGCGCCGCGGGGGCGGTGGTCGGGATGGCGGTCTACACCGGTGGCCTGGATCCGGAGGTGCTCGCGCGCGAGTTCGGCGCGGACGACGGCGGCCTCGGCCCCCTGCATTCGGACGGAGCGGGCGCTCCAGGGGAGTCGAACGTGGGAACGGCGGGGACTCGAGGCGATGGAGATCCGGATGGCTAGCGTGACCCGGCGCACGAGCGAGACCGAGGTGAGCATCGACTGCGCCCTGGCGGGGTCGACCGAGCCCGCCATCGACATCGACACCGGAGATGCCTTCCTCGACCACATGCTCGCGACGCTGGCCCGTTACGCCGGCGTCGACCTGACCGTCCGCGCGAACGGGGATCTGCGCCACCACCTCGTCGAGGACGTGGGCATCACCCTCGGGGTCGCGCTCGCACGGGCCTGGCCGGCGGCGTCCGTCCGGTACGCCGACGCGCTCGTGCCGATGGACGACGCGCTGGTCCAGGTCGCGCTCGACGCGGGCGGGCGGCCCTACTACGCGGGGCGTCTGCCTTCGCGCCTCTACGAGCACTTCCTGCGCTCGTTGGCGCACGCGGGCGACATGACGCTGCACGTGCGGGTGCTGCGGGGCCGGGACCGGCACCACGTCGTCGAGGCGGCGATCAAGGGGCTCGGCCTGTGCGTCGCGAGGGCATCGGCGGAGACCGGCGCCGTCTTCAGCACCAAGGGACGGGTAGAGCTGGAGGCGTCCGGCTGATGCTGCTACCGCGCGTAATCGTGTGCCTCGACGTGGCCGCGGGCCGGGTCGTGAAAGGCGTCCGCTTCCGTGACCTGCGCGACGTCGGCGACCCGGTCGAGCTCGCCGTGCGCTACGAGCGGGAGGGTGCCGACGAGATCGTCTTCCTCGACGTCTCCGCGTCGATCGAAGGCCGCCGCGCCATGCTCGACGCGGTGACGCGGACGGCAGAGCGCCTCTTCATTCCCCTCACCGTCGGCGGCGGCGTGCGCTCACCGGAGGACATCGCCCGGCTGCTGCGCGCGGGCGCGGACAAGGTCGCGGTCAACAGCGCGGCCGTGGAGGACCCCGACCTGCTGACCCGTGGCGCCGGACGCTTCGGCAGTCAGTGCGTGGTGGCGAGCATCGACGCCAAGCGCGAAGCGGGCGGCTTCCGCGCGTACACGCACGGGGGCCGGTACGCCGCGGGCGCCGACGCCATCGCCTGGAGCACCGAGTGTGCGCGCCGGGGCGCCGGCGAGCTGTTGCTCACGAGCATCGACCGGGACGGTACCCGTCGCGGCTTCGACCTGGAGCTCACGGGGGCCGTCGCTCGACACGTCCCGGTACCGGTCATCGCCAGCGGGGGCGCCGGCCAGCCGGATCACTTCGTCGACGCGTTCCGTGCGGGACGCGCCAGCGCCGCCCTGGGGGCGGGCATCTTCCACGACCGCGACACGAGCGTCTCCGCGGTCAAGTCGGCGCTGGCCGCGGCGGGCGTCGCGGTCCGGAAACCATCCTCGAACGACCGACGCCGATGAAAGACGCCACGCCGCTCGCTTCGCTGCTCGAGTTCGCCATCGACCTCGCGCGCGAGGCCGGACGGATCACCCTGGAGCATTACCAGAGCGACCTGGAGGTCGAGCGGAAGGCCGACGGGAGTCCGGTCACGATGGCCGATCGTGCCGCCGAGGCGTGGATGCGGGAGCGGATCGAAGGGCGGTTCCCCGAGCACGGCATCCTGGGTGAGGAGTTCGGCGCGACGCGCGCAGGGGTGGCGCGTCGCTGGGTGCTCGATCCGATCGACGGCACCAAGTCGTTCGCCGCTGGGGTGCCGCTCTACGGAGTGCTGGTGGCACTCGAGGAGGGCGAAGAAGCGGTCCTCGGCGTGCTCCATTTTCCGGCGCTGGCTGGCGAGACGGTGGCCGCCGCGCGCGGCGAGGGATGCTGGTGGAGCGACCGGCGCTGCGCCGTCTCGTCCGTGAGCGACCCGGCGGCCGCGCGGGTCCTCACGACGGACGCCGCGCCGTGGGCCGACGGCGCCCGCGAGGCCGGGTGGGACCGCCTCCGCCGAGCCGCCCGGCTGGCCCGCACCTGGGGCGACTGCTACGGCCACGCCCTCGTCGCGACGGGCCGCGCCGAGGCCATGGTCGATCCGTCCGCGAGCCCGTGGGACGTGGCGGCCGTTCGACCCTGCGTCGAGGAGGCGGGCGGGACGTTCTCCGATTGGTCGGGGCGCGCGACGCACCTGGGAGGCGCCGCGATATCAACCAACGCGGCGCTCGCGACCCGGGTGCGCGGTACGCTCGGAGTGGGCTCGTGATCGACCTGGACGCGATCGATTTCGGCGGCGGAGACGCGCTCGTTCCCGTCGTGGCGCAGCACGCCGACACAGGCGAGGTCTTGATGCTCGCTTACGCGAACCGCGAGGCGCTCGACCGCACGGTGTCGGATGGCGTCCTCTGGTTCTTCTCCCGGTCCCGGCGCGCGCTCTGGAAGAAGGGCGAGACGAGCGGCAACGAGCTGAGCGTC
The DNA here is from genome assembly GCA_035465395.1 of Longimicrobiales bacterium. GTDB lineage: Bacteria > Gemmatimonadota > Gemmatimonadetes > Longimicrobiales > RSA9 > DATHRK01. The sequence goes on from DATHRK010000047.1 coordinate 18,335, forward strand.
GTGTCGCTTCGATCCGACTGCGACGGCGACGCCGTGCTGGCCAGGGTCCTCCCCGCAGGACCAGCCTGCCACACCGGCGCGCGGAGTTGCTTCGGCGCTCCGCCCCTCCTCCTGGAGCTCGCCGACGTCATCCGCGACCGGATCGACGACCCGGCCCCGGGCAGCTACACGTCCACGCTCGTGGGCGATGGCAACCTACGACTCAAGAAGCTCGGCGAAGAGGTCGTCGAGGTCGCCGTGGCTCTCGCGAGAGGCGATCGAAGCGGGGCAGCCGCCGAGGCAGCGGACCTGCTCTTTCACGCGCTCGTGGCGCTGATGGCGGCGGGTGTCGAGCCCGAGATCGTGTTGGCGGAGCTGCGCGCGCGCCGCTCGGCCTCGTAACGATCCCCGGCACGAGGCCCGCCCCCGAGCCTCGTCCGCCCCGCGAACTCAGCGTCGCCGCACGACCAACCGGTAGATGAGCAGCAGGATGATCGCGCCGACCACCGCCAGGAGCATCGAGCCGAGGTTGAAGCCGGTGATCCCGCCGTAGCCGAGGGTCGTGCCGATGAAGCCGCCGATCACCGCGCCCACGATGCCGATGAGGATGGTCACCAGGCAGCCCCCGGGATCCTTCCCCGGCATGATCAACTTGGCCAGCCCACCGGCGATGAGGCCGAATACGAGCCAGCTGAGAATGCCCATGGTTGTCTCGTCCCTGTTCACGAAATCGCGCCACGGCGCGCTGGTGTCGCGGCGCCCCGAAGCGCCCCCGGGTTCGGCGTCGCCGCGCCGGGGCGGGTGGACCTGCGCCGCCACTACGCGGAAGCGGCCGCGATGTGTCGGCGCGCCGAAGTCGGGCTCAGACCTGAAAGCCCTGGACGCTCCCCTTCAAACGCTCCGCCGTCGCCAGGAGCTCGCTGCTCGCCACGCTGAGCTGCTCGGTCGCGGCGGCCTGCTGGTGAGCCGCGGCGCTCACCTCTTCCGCGCTCGCCGCGTGGTGCTCGGCGGTCGCGCCGACGTCGTTCAGGGTCTTGGCCAGGCCCTCCAGCGCTTCGCGGTTCTCGCGGGCGAAGTCGGAGATGGCCGCCGCCGCCTCGCCCACTTCGGTGACCGATCGCAGGATCTCCTCGAACGCCGATTCGGCCGAGCGCGAGACCTCTTCGACCCCGACGACCCGTTGGGCACCCTCGCTCATGGACGATACGACGTCAGCCACCCGGTCGCGGACGCCCGCCACGGATTCGCCGATCGCGTCGGCCTCGCGGGCGCTCCGGTCCGCCAGCGACCGCACCTCTTCGGCGACGACCGCGAATCCCCGCCCGTGCTCGCCCGCCCGTGCCGCCTCGATGGCTGCGTTGAGCGCGAGGAGGTTGGTCTGTTGGGCGATGCCCTGGATGGATTCGACGAACGCGCCGATGCGCTCGGAGGCCGCCTCCAGTTCCGCGACCCGCGAACCCGTCCGGTGAACCGCCTCGCGCAGGTCGAGCAGCACCCGGGAGGCTTCGGCGACATCGGTGCGGCGGTTCGAGGCCAGCCCACGGATCGCCTCCCCCAGCTCGGCGGCCCGCTGCGTTCGCTCCATCAGCGTGTCGGCGCGCGCCTCGATGCTCTCGAGGGTCGCCAGCGCGGTCCGCAGGCCCACCGCCTGCTCCCCCGCGCCGGCGCTGATCTCGCCCATGGCGGAAGAGATCTCCGAGTTGGACGAGGCGACCTCCTGGGCGATCGTCGCGACATCCGACGACGACGCGCTGATCTGCTCGGCGGTGGCCACGGTGGCACCGACCATCCCCCGGATGCCCTGGGCCATGCCTCCGAACGCGTCCGCGAGGAGCTGCAGCTCGCCCGGCATGCGCCCGTCCGCGCGCGCCGTCATGTCGCCGGAGCCGAGACGGTCCGCCGCCGCCGCCAGCCGCCTCAGCGGAGCCTGGATCGAACGCACCGTCAGCGCGACCAGGGCGATGCCCAAGGCGAGGAGGGTCACCATCACGAGGACCATGATTCTGCTGCGGGAGCGAGCCGCTTCCGAAAGCTGATCGGCGGTCTGGCGCACCTGCTCCGCCTGGTCGGCCGAGAGCCGTTGCAGCTCCCCCTCGAGCGAGGTGATCAGCGCCCGCGCGGGGCCGAGGCTCTCGATCGCGCGGTCCAGCTCGCCCAGGTCCGCGAGCGCGTGGGCCAGCGCGTAGCGCACCTCGACCTGCGAATGGAGGTCCTCGAGCCGCGCCAGGCTTCGCTTCTGGTCCTCGGTGGTCTCCGTCTGGCGCTCGTAGGCGGAGCGCACATCGTGCGCGCGGGTGCCGAGCGTCGCGAACTCGGCGCGGGTCTCCGGCGAGGGACGCACGAGGTACCGCTCGCCCTGGGCGATCTGCTTGTGGACGGTCACCGAAAGGAGGGTGTTGTCGCGGCCGCCGCTCTCGATCGCGGCGATGCCGGCGTCCACTTCCTCGCGCAGCTCCTCCACGGACGACATGCCGAACGCCGCCACGAAGAGGGCCGCCATCACGAGGGCGAAGAGCGCCACCCAGAGGCGCCCCTCGATCGAGCCGAGGTACCCGAGGAAACGATTCATGTGGACTGCCGCCAGGCCTGCAATCCGCCTCCCGCCCCGCTGTCGGGCCCTGCCTCCCCGCGGCCCGACGAGGCGTCGGAACCCCGCGATGGTACCGAGCCGTCGCATTCGCCGTCAACGAACCCGGTCGGCCGGAGGCGTCTACCCCCCCGGTCTAGCCCGAGGCTCAGCCGAGCCGCTGGCCCCTTCGCGCGGCGCCGGTATAGGTTTGCTGCGTGGACGCACACTCGGAAAAGCCGCCCCCCCACCCGGTGGCGAAAGCCCACCGGGATGCCGCGATCGAGGCCCTGAGCCGCGGCTTCGCCCACGACCATCTGAGCATGGACGAGTTCGAGGCGCGGGTCGAGCGCGCGATCGGCGCCCGCACCGAGGACGAGCTCGCCGCCCTGCTCTCCGACCTCCCCTCCTCGGCCATCGTCCCGGCGACCCAGCGCGCCCCGGTGCCGGCGACCATCGCGCCGCCGCGCACGCGGGCGCCGGACCCGCAGCACGACGAGCGGCGCCAGCACATCGTCGCGATCATGAGCGGGGCGAGGCGGGTCGGCGCCTGGGATCCGTCGCACCAGGTCTTCGCCTACGCCGTCTGCGGCGGGGCCGAGTTGGACTTCCGCGAGGCCGCCCTCGCCCCGGGCGTGACCACCGTCACGGCGGTAGCGATCATGGGCGGCGTCGAGATCATCCTGCCGCCGGGAGTTGCCGTGGACGTGGAGGGGTTCGCCCTGATGGGCGGGCTCGACCACCTGCACGAGCGCGGCGCCAGCGACGATCCGGACGCACCCCGGATACGCGTCCAGGGGTTCGCCATGATGGGCGGCGTCGACGTCAGCGTGCGGCGCGTGGGCGAGTCGAGGCGCGAGGCCGCGCGCCGCCGGCGCGCCGAGAAACGGGCGCTGAAGAAAGGCTCGAGCTGACCCGCCTCGTGGCGCGCTAGCCCCGCGCGCAGTGCTCCTGCAGGGCCGCCTGGATGTCGTCGGCGACCGCCCGATGGGACCGCCCCTCGATCCGGCTCCGCGGCAGCATCCACAGCGTCTGTCCGCCGCGCACCAGCGCGACCGAGGGAGACGAGGGCGGGTGCGGCAGGAAGTACTCGCGCGCGCGTCCGGTCGCCTCGACATCCTGCCCCGCGAACACGGTCGTCGCGGCGTCCGGAGCGGGGCCGCCGGCGAGCGCCGCGCGCAGAGCGGGCCGCATGATCCCGCCGGCGCAGCCGCATACCGAGTTCACCGCCACGAGGGTGGTACCCGCGCCCTGCAGCGCGTCGTCGACCTCGTCGGCCCCGCGCAGCTCGTGCAGCCCCATCGCCCGCACTTCCTGCCGAATCTGGTCGACCATCAGGTCCCGGATCTGCATGCTCGCCGCCTCGCTCCCTTCCGTTCCGACGCTCGTTCGTCGAGTATAACGGGACGCACAACCCGGTCCGTCCCGATGCGGAGTCCGCTTGTCCACCACCATCGTCAAGCCGCAGGAAGAGGAGGCGCTCGGCAAGGCCTACGACGCGCGGCTGATGCGGCGCCTGCTCGGCTACCTCCGGCCGCACTGGGGGAAGGTGGCGCTGGCGATCCTGATGCTGATGGTCGGCGCCCTGCTGGAGCTGGTGGGGCCGTGGCTCACGAAGGTGGCGCTGGATCGGGCGATTCCGGACGGGGACACCCGGCTGCTCGGCGTGCTCGCCCTCGCGTTTCTGGGGTCCCTTCTCGTGTCGTTCGCGCTGGCCTTCGCCCAGACGCTGCTGACGACCTGGCTGGGCCAGAGCGTCATGTACGACCTCCGCAGGGAGATCTTCGCGCACCTCCAGCGACTCCACGTGCAGTTCTTCGACCGCAACCCGGTCGGCCGCCTGATCACGCGTGTCACGAACGACGTCGAGGTGCTGAACGAGCTGTTCGCGAGCGGCATCGTCACGGTGTTCGGCGACGTGTTCACGCTGCTCTTCATCGTCATCGCGATGCTGCTGCTCGACTGGCGGCTCGCGCTCGTCACCTTCCTCGTGCTGCCCTTCGTCGCGGCCGTGGCGTTCCTGTTCCGCGCGCGGATCCGGACCGCATACCGGGACATCCGCGTCCGGCTCGCGCGCCTGAACGCGTTCCTCCAGGAGCGCCTCACGGGAATCACCGTGCTGCACCTGTTCGGCCAGGAGGCGTCGGCGGTACGCAGGTTCAAGGAGATCGACGCCGACTACCTCGGCGCGCACCTGCGTTCGATCACCTACTACGCGCTGTTCTTCCCGATCATCCAGGTCCTGACCGCGGTCGCCGTCGCGCTGATCCTGAGCTACGGCGGCGTGCGCGTGCTGGATGGTGCGCTCACCGTGGGGGTGCTCGCCGCGTTCCTGCAGTACGCCGCGCGTTTCTTCCGTCCGATCCAGGATCTCTCCGAGAAGTACAACATGCTGCAGGGCGCGATGGCCTCGTCGGAAAGGATCTTCCGGCTCCTGGACACGCCGCCGGCGGGCGCCGACCCGGCCGATCCGCTACCGCTGCCCACCCCGGGACGGGGCGAGATCGAGTTCCGGGACGTCTGGTTCGCCTACCAGAAGGACGGCGAGGAGTGGGACTGGGTGCTGCGCGGCGTCAGCTTCCGGATCGCTCCGGGGGAACGGGTCGCGGTGGTCGGGCACACCGGGGCCGGCAAGACCACCCTGATCAGCCTGTTGATGCGCTTCTACGATCCGCAGCGCGGGGAGATCCTGTTCGACGGCGTCCCCATCCGGGACGTCGCGGTAGGGGAGCTCCGTGACCGGATCGCGCTGGTGCTGCAGGACGTCTACCTCTTCAGCCGGGACGTCCGCTACAACGTGGCTCTGGGTCGGGACGACCTCGACGACGACCGGGTGCTGGACTCGATCGGCAGGGTCGGAGCCGATACCTTCGTCGACCGGCTCCCCGGGGGAATCGACCAGCCCCTCGCCGAGCGCGGCGCCTCGCTGTCCGTCGGAGAGCGCCAACTGCTGTCGTTCGCGCGAGCGCTCGCCTACGATCCGCTCGTGCTGGTCCTGGATGAAGCGACCAGCTCGGTCGACTCCGAGCTGGAGGAGAAGATCGACGTCGCCCTGGAAGAGCTCCTGCGCGACCGCACGGCACTCGTGATCGCCCACCGGCTGTCGACGGTCCAGAACGCCGACCGCATCCTGGTCTTCCACCACGGCTGCCTGCGGGAGTCGGGTACGCACGCCGACCTGCTCGGCAGCGGGGGCCTGTACGCCCGCCTCTACGAGCTCCAGTTCGCGGTGGCCGCGTGAGAATCGTCACCGTGCTGCACTCCGAAGAGCTGCGCGCCACGGCGGCCGATGCGGCGGGCCAGCTGGGCGCCGACCTGGTCCACCACGAGCGCTCGAACGGCGCGCCTGCCCGCGTCGGGCGCCGCTCCGACGTCGTTTTCATCGAGGTGGCCTCGCCGGAGGACGCGGCGATCGTGGAGGAGCTGAAGCGGGAGTCGGGTGCCGCGATCGTGGCCGCCTGCGGTGCCGACCTGGCCGGCGACGAACGGGTGCTCCTGTACGCCGACGACTGGGTACCGCTGCCTGCCCGACCCGACGAGGTACGGCTTCGGCTGGCGGCGGCGCATCTGCGCAACACGCGCCGGATCCTGCCGGGCCGGCCCATCGACCGGCCCAGCCAGGACGAGCTCCTCTACGACCGCTTCACGGGGTTCCCGACGCTGCCGCTGGTGATGCACCGGGCCAGGGACATGCTCGCCAACCACGGCGAGATCACGATCCTGTACATCAACTTCGTCTGGTACGAGAAGATCGAGGAGCTGTACGGCTGGCAGAAGCTGGACGAAGTGATGCAGACCACGGCGACGGCGCTCCGCCGCGTCTACGAGGACGAGCAGCGCAGCGACCACATCCTGATGCTCGCCCATACCGGCGACAACAACTTCGTGGTATTCACCCGGCTACCGGGCCCGGCGCAGGAGGCCGAGAGGAGCCTGACCCTGCTTTCGCGTCGTCTCGAGGGGGGACTCGCCCGCGAGATCGAGGAGGCCCACGGCGAGGACATCGCTTCCCTGTGCAGCATCTACGTGGGCTCGGCCACGGTGTACGCCAACCCCAAGATCCGGACCGAGCGGCTCGTCTACCGAGGCCTCCGGGAGGCCGGAGCGGCGGCGCGCAGCGTGGAGGAGAGGGAGCGCCGTCGGAAGGTCGGCGACCTGCGGGCGACCGTGTCGTCGCAGGACATCTTCATCGTCTACCACCCCATCGTGCTCGCGGACACGAGGGAGGTCTACGGTTACGAGGCCCTGGCCCGCGGCCAGAAACGAGAGCTCCGCTCTCCGGAGGTGCTCTTCGACGTCGCCGAGGAGGCCAACCTCGTCTGGGAGCTCAGCCGCGTCGTCCGGGAGCGCGCGGTCTCGGGGATCCTGAGCGAGCTGGCCGAGGGACTGTCCCTGTTCATCAACTGCGACGCGCACGACTTCGCCGATCCGGCCTTCAGGGACGCCGACCCGGCGACCCTGGGCATCGACGACCCGACGCGCATCGTGCTGGAGATCACCGAGCGCACGGCCATCCTCGACTACCCGCGCTTCCGCGACCACCTCGCCGTGTTCCGTGAGAAGGGCTTCCGCGTCGCCGTCGACGACGCCGGCAGCGGGTACGCCGGGTTGGGCTCCATCGCCAACCTCGACCCCGACTACATCAAGCTGGACATGGGGCTGATCACCAACATCGACGCGAGCCCGCGCAAGCAGAACCTCGTCCGTACGATGGTCGAGTTCGCCGACTCCCACGGCGTCCTGGTGGTGGCGGAAGGGGTGGAGCGTGAGGAGGAGTTCGAGAGCGTCCGCGAGCTGGGCGTGCACCTCGTGCAGGGTTTCCTCTTCCACACGCCTGGCGTGGTCACGCGCCACTGATCGGAGCGGGCGGCGGCCCCCGTTCCGGGCCGTCCGGACGCCGCGCCTTCCGCCCGACCCCCTCGCCCGCGCTATCCTTCGGCCCGTTCGCCCGCCCTACCCTTCGGCGCGTTCGCCCGCCGTCCTCCCGGGCCTTCCGAGCAGGTCGTCCTCCTCGCGCTGCTCGTCCGGGATCTCGAAGTCCGGCTCGCGCCCGCTACGTCCCACGAGCGCCTCGGCGGTGTACCGGTTCCCCGGATTCCAGAGCATCCACTCGTCGATGCCCAGGTCGTAGGCGGCCTGGATCTGCGCGCGGACGTGCGCCGGTCCGTAGCGTGGCTCGCCCAGCGTGAAGTCCTGGATCCAGGGGCGTACGCGGGCCGCTCCTTCGACTCCGGCGGCGCGGCTCAGCGCCGCCTCGAGCGCCTTCCGCATGATCCCGTAGGGATTGCCGTTGGGATTCGCGTAGCCGTAGGAGCCCGCGTAGTAGTGGGACGGGTAGATCATCGGCAGCAGGACATCCACCTGGGTCTGCATGCGCAGCCAGTCCTGTCCGATCCCCAGGTCGCCGCGGGTGGAGGTCGTGAGCCCGAACACGTCGGCCGTGATGGGCACGTCGAGGTCCGCCAGCGCCTCGCGGGCGTACGCCATGAACTCCGCGACGGCCTCGGCTTTGGAGCGGCCCGCGCGCGCGGGGTGCACGGCCTTCTCCAGCCACGCGCGCGGCGCGTCCGGGAAGCGCACGTAGTCCCACTGGATCTCGCTGAAGCCGAGCTCGATCGCCTCGCGAGCCAGCGCGACGGCGTAGTCCCAGACCTCGCGGTTGAACGCGTCCACCCAGATGTCGCCGTGATGGTCGATCCAGGGCTGGCCGATCGAGTCCTGGATGGCGAGGTCGGGCCGCGCGCGGGCCGCGATCGGGTCCTTGAAGACCACGATCCGGGCGATGGGATAGACGCCGTGCTGGCGTAGCCGGGCCAGGAGGGATTGGATGTCGCCGATCCGGGGTTCGCCGTCGGCGCCGGTCTCGAGCGCGAAGGGAACGCTCGTGCGGTGGCTGACGAAGCCCGTCGCGTCCTTGATGTCCACCACGAACGCGTTGATCTCGGTGGTGTCCGCCAACTCCAGCAGCTCGGCCAGGCGGCGTCCGGAGCCGGCGACCCAGCCGCTGACGTAGAGGCCGCGCACGGCGCGCGGCGTCGGTACCCGCTGGCCGGGAGGCACGATCGGGGGCGCGGGCCGCCGGATCGGCTCGAGCACCGGCGCCGGCGGCACGTCCAGGCGCGCGGCCTCTACTACCGCCGGACCCAGCCCGCGCAGCGCAACATGGCGCGTGTCGGCAGGCAGCACGTGCGGACGCTGCACCGCCTTGATGCGCTCCGTCCCCAGGCTGGCGAACGCGCCCCCCAGGACGAGCAGCAGGACGATGGACTGCGCCGCGACGCGGGCGCGAGGCGGCACCCGATTCCAGGCCGCGCGGAGGTTCTCGCGCACGTCAGTAACGCGGCACGGAGGGGTCGACGTCGGTCGACCAGGCGTGCAGGCCGCCCTTGAGATTGCGCACGTTCTGGAACCCCGCCTCCATGAGGTCGCGCACGATCCAGGCGCTGCGGTTGCCCGTTCGACAGTACACGACGGTCTCCGCGGAGGGATCCAGTTCGTCGCGCCAGTCGAAGATGTCATCCATGGGCCGGAGCACGGCTCCATGCTGCTCGAGGCTGGCGATCTCCCACTCGTGCGGCTCGCGCACGTCGACCAGGACAGGCGCGTCGCCCGCGTCCAGCCGCTCCTTCAGCTCCGTCGCCGTGATTTCGGGAATGACCTGCGGGCTCATGCTCATGCTCTGAAGACGCCTCCTCCCCTGGGAGCCCCGCGGCAATACGCCCCGGCCTCCGTCACCCTTCCCCGCCTCCGGCTCGCAAGCGCGCGCCGCGGCAACCGCTTCGTCTCTGCGTACAGCTTCGCTCTACCCGTCGATCAACGCCAGGATCGCGGCGGCGTTGGCGGCGGCGCCTCCGGTCCGCGCGCGCACGAACTCCCGCGCCCGGCCGCCGGCGGCTTCGCGCGCCGTCTCGTACTGCGTGAGCGTCCGCAGCCGGCCCTCCAGCTGCGCGGCGTTCGTCACCTCGACGCCGCCGCCGGCCGCCACCAGCGCCGCGGCCTCGCGCGCGTTGCCGTGGCGTGGGCCCAGGAGGACCGGAATCCCCACGGCGGCCGGCTCCAGGACGGAGTGCACGCCGTCGTCGGTGAACCCGCCGCCCACGTACGCCAGGTCCGCGATCCGATACAGGTCGGCCAGCACGCCCAGCTGATCGACCACGACGGCGGTGGGCAACGCGTGCCGGTCGCGCACCACGTCGGAGAGCCTGCGATTGGTCACGTAGCGCGCGTTCAGTCGATCCTCTATCCCGACCAGGTGCTCCTCGGTCGGCTCGTGCGGAGCGATCACCAGGCGCGCGCCGGTGCCGGCGCGGAAGAACGCCGGGAGCAGGTGCACCTCGTCGGAGGGCCACGTCGAGCCCGCGACCAGCGTGACGCGGTCCGGATCGTCGAGTCTGCGGGCGGCCTCCGGCAGCTCGCCCTCGAGGCGCTCGAGCACCTGGTCGATGCGCGCGTCGCCCGTGACCCGCGTGCGCGAGGCCAGAGCCCCGAGCCGCGCGTGGAGCTCGGCGTCCTCGGGCGCGACCGCGCCGACCAGGTCGAGCCGCGCGTACGCCGGGCCGAGCAGCCAGCGCGCCGCCGGCTTCAGGCGTGACGAGTCGCTGGAAAGCGCGGCGTTGACCAGCGCCACGCGCACGCCGCGGCGCTTGGCCTCGGCCCCGAGCACGGGCCATACCTCCGAGCGCACGTATGCGATCACCGAGGGCGCCAGGGCGTCGAGCGACCGGCGGACGTCGCGGCGCACGTCCCAGGGGAGGTACGCGGCCACGTCCGCGTCGATCTCGTCCAGAAGGCGCTCGGCGGACGGTGAGAAATGCGTGAACGCGACCTGGACGTCGGGGCGCTCCCTGCGCAGCTCGGCGATGATGGCCTTGGCCATGAGGCTCTCCCCCGCCGAGGGCGCGTGCATCCACACGAGCGGCACGTCGGGGTCGCGGTGCTCGGCCGCCCACGCCTCGAGGATGCCGACCGCGAGCCGCCGCCCGGCGAGGCCCTTCTGGAGCTTCTCGTCGCCGCCGCCCCCCTTCTGGACGAACGGGCGCGCGAGGCCCAGCGCGGCGCGGTAGAGGTGCTCGCGCGGGCGGAGATCGGGACCGGGATCCCGATTGTCGGGGCGGGACGGGCGCGAGGCCTCGTCCCCGGCGAGAGCGCTCGAGGAGTCCTCGCTGCCCTCCTCGGCAGACACCGAGGGGCGCGCCGGAGCAGGCGTTCGGGGAGCGGCGATGACGTGCACCGGCGGCTGCGAGGGAGAGGCCTCGGATGCCTCGGCCTCGTCGGAAGCGGACGTCCCGGCCGGCTCGGGGGGCATCATCGCCGGTCGCTGACTTCCGTTCATGGCACCGCTCCCCGGGCTTCTCGTGCCCGTTCGGCAACGCGCTTGCCGAGGTCGAAAAAGCCGCTAGGCAGGTGGGCACCCGCCGCGGCGGCTCTCAATACTCGCCCGGCCGACGGCGTGCGGCAACCGGCTCGTGTTCCGGGCTCCGATGCGGGACCCGGCCACACCAGCTGTCGCCGTCGCCTGCGCCGGGCAAGATTGACGGGTCGTCCTGCCCCATCCCGGAGCGACGCCGCGGTGCGATACATCGGCAACAAGACCAAGCTCCTGGAATTCATCCGGAGCACGCTCCGCCGGCGCGGCATTCGCGCCGGGCGGGCCGTCGATCCGTTCACCGGCACCGCATCGGTGGCCCGCGAGCTGAAGCGGTTGGGGTTCTCGGTCGACGCGGCGGACGTGATGGAGTACGGCCGCGTCTTCGCCGAGGCCTACGTCGTGGCCGGTCCCTCGAACGGCGCGTCGGCCGAGCTCGCAGACCGGGTCGCGGCGCTCAACCGCTTGCCGCCGGCCGACGGCTTCTTTCGCGACAACTTCAGCCCGGTGCGGGACGACGGCGGGCGCATGTACTTCACGCCCGAGAACGCGGGCCGCATCGAGGCGATCCGTGGCCGGATCGGATCCTGGTACCGGGCCGGCGAGATCGGTGGGGGGGCCCGGTTCGCCCTGCTCGCCTCGCTCATCGAGGCGGCCGACCGGGTGGCCAACACGGCGGGCGTCTACGCCGCCTACATGAAGCGGTGGCAGCCGAACGCGCTCAAGCGGCTATCCCTGCGGCCGCCGAAGCCGGTCGCCGGGCCGCCCGCCACGGCGCAGCGCGGCGAGGCTCTCGACGTGGTAGGCGACGCGGGCGCGTTCGATCTGCTCTACCTCGATCCGCCGTACAACGAGCGCCAGTACCCGGCCTACTACCACGTGCCTGAGCTGATCGCGCAGGGCTGGGCCGACACCCCGCCGCCTCTGCGCGGCAAGACAGGCCTGCTTCCCGACGCCGACAAGAGGAGCGACTGGTGCAGGCGCGGAGCCGCGGGCGAGGCCCTGCGAGCCGTCCTGGCGACGGCCGACTGCCGGCACGTGGTCATGAGCTACAACTCCGAAGGCCTGCTGGACTCCGCGGAGATCGCGGATGCGCTGCGGGCGTGGGGCGACCCGTCGACGTACCGGCGCTACCGCCGCGGCTACAAGCGCTACCGCTCCGACGCCGACGGCGATGGGCGGAGCTACTCGGGCGATGCGGTCGTGGAGTACCTGTTCTGCGTGGACCGGTAGAGCGGCCCGTAACTACTTGGAAGGTAACAATTTAGCGTCTTACTGTGCGAAAACTGTGCATCGTCAGGCGCCCACCTGCGCGACCGCGAGGGCCGTCTCGGCGTCGCTGCCCTGGTAGCAGCGCTGGAGCGAGACCTGGTAGCGCCATGGGAATCCCGCACGCTTCGATCGACTACGCGCACCCCGCGCCGCTGCTGCCGAACGGGCTGCGGGGCAGCGACGGGACCCCCCGGAGTGGTCGGCCGGAACCGGGGAGTCCCCCCGTTGTTTCAGCGTGCGAGCGGCTTCAGCAATTCACGTCGCGTCCTTCGGTATGTCCCACCGCTATTTCTTGACCTCCCTGCTCGATGACGATCTTGAGTTCGGTGAAGAAGTCACCACCCCCGGAGCCGATGGTCGGCGACACTTCACGAGCTCCATGGTTATCGTTTTCCCCCACCTGATTACCGTTCCGGTTCCCGCCGATCCAGAACGTAGTCCAGTGGTACTCTCCCCTCACGGCGTTGACCTTGAACGCATAGGAAATCGCGCAGTTGCCAATGGGGCCAAAAACGATCGGCTGCTCGGTGATGGTGACCGAAACCTCTGGATGATTTCCGGCGTGGTTGAAGGCTACCTCGCCGGTAAGCGGGTCGGCGGGACTCTCCGAGCATGCGGCCAGCCCAAAGCCGAGCGCTACCGCAGGAACGAGCCAACGAGCCAAACGGGTGGGCACAATCACAGGTTCCTCCTGAGCTGCGGGGAGTGCCGCGACATGCTCCTTCACGCCACGGCGTTTACCATTTGAGCCGGGCCCCCGGGCGGTTACAGCCGTCTTCGGCCTGTCCTTCGCTTGGTGCGGTTGCTTCTTATGGAGCGGTCGGGCGGCGTACTGACCGCTTGGTACCCCTTGGGCTAGTCGGCGGGTGACTAAGCCGGACTCTCGATATAGATCCGCGCAAACAGCTGCGTCAAGCCAACTCGCAGGAGGTTGTGCTGGACGAAGCCTGTGTCCAGCTAGCTCCGCGCGCCCCGGCCGAGATCTGGGATGGCTCGAGGCGCGTGCCAATCGGCGGCCCCCCGTAGCACACCGCGCGCGGCACGGCATAGCTTTCGGATCGTGCCCGCCTTCACGCCGATCGCCGTCGATCCCGTTGTAGAGCTCGTCGCCGCGCGCGCCAGCCTGGCCGCGATCGCCGCCACGCCGCGCGAGCGTGCGGCCGTCCGTCGGGCCGCGGCCGCGATCCTCGACTACGAACGCTGGGCGACCGCTACGTCACGCCGCGGCGACCGTCAGGGCTACCGACGGCGGACGGGCCGGCCGACGGCCGAGCAGATCCTGGACGAGGTAGTGGGCGGGGATGTGCGCAGGTGGGCCTCGCTCGCGCAGGTGGCCTTCGCCCTGGCGAACGTCGAGCGCGGGCACCGGACCGTGCCGGCGCACCGGCGGGCGGCGGAGCCGGCTGCGGCGTGAAACGCCGCTTTAGTCGGCGGGCGCGAACACGGTGACCTCCACGGCGTCGCCTGTCTCGACCCCAAGGGCCTCGCGGAGGTTGACCTCCGCCATGATTTCGAGCACGTGGTCGCCGTGGTAATTCGTGCTCGTTCTCATGATGACTGCCGGGACGTCCCCGACCCGGCACGCCTCGAACGAGACATCCTCGTGGTGCGCCCAATCGTGGCGCGAGATCGTGAAGTCCGGCCGTAGCCTGTAAGGAAACTGGAGGTTGACGTTGAGCGTGTTCGGCAAGAGGGACGGCAGGCGGACGGTCGCCCGGATCTGGTCGATGTACCTGCCCAGGACCCGCCCGGCTACCTTCTTCCCGTCGGAGACGATGCCGTCCAGTACTCGCTCCATCACGGTCCCTCAGCCTGTGCCAAAACTGTGTCAAAAAAACCGGCGAAACCCGGCGGAAACCGCACCCTAACCCGGCGACGCGGACGAGAAAAGGCCCCGAACCGCGCGAACATCGCCGGTTCGGGGCCTTCGCTTCGCTACTGCGTGGACCGGTGAGGGCGCGCGAGCCGCACGCAGCGTCGGCGGCTCGCCCCTAAGCCCGCAGGGCCCCCGCCGCCGCGGTCAGCCAGGCGACCAGGAGCAGCACCCCGCCGACCGGCGTCACCGCCCCCAGCCAACGCGGCGCCCCGAGAGCCAGCGCGTACAGCGTGCCGCAGAAGATGACGAGGCCGGCGAGCAGCAGGCCCCCGGCGAGGGCCGCCGGGAAGCGCGGCCACTCCGCGGCGGCCCAGGCGAACGCCAGGAGCGCGAGGGCGTGGAAGAGCTGGTAGCGGGCCGCGAGTTCCCAGGTGGCGAGGCGCTCGGGCGCCAGACGCGCCTCCAGGGCGTGCGCGCCGAAGGCTCCGGCGGCGACGGCGAGGCACGCCGCGAAGGCGCCGGCGGCGAAGAGGGCTCTGCTCACGTCCATGCGTCCACCTCCGCGGTGCCTTTCACGATGCCGATACCGGCGCCGGCGCGGTCGGCGACGGCCAGCCAGAGCGCTTGAATATGCTCGGCGGCTCCCCGAGGGGCACGCCGACCCTCGACGACGGTCACCCCGAAGCTCTTTCGAGGCCGCCCGACGACTCCCCGCCCGGAACCGCCACCCGTGGGGCGGGTTTTGATGGCCCCATGCGCAAGCGCATCGTCCTCGGGCTCGCGGTCGCGGCGGTCGCCGCGGTCTGTCTGACCTGCTCGCCGGGGTACGTCCTGCGCGCCGGCTACGAGGAGGCCAAGCTGCTCAGCCGCCGCAAGCCGATCGCGGAGGCCGAGCGGGACCCGGCCGTCTCGACCGACGAGCGCCGCAAGCTCGACCTCGTGGTACGCGCCCGCACCTACGCGAGCCAGGCTCTCGATCTCGACGTCGGCGACAGCTACACCACCTACGCCTTCGTCGACAGCGACACGCTCCTGCTCGTGGTCTCCGCGGCCGAGAAGGTCCGGTTCCGCCAGCACACGTGGTGGTTCCCCATCGTAGGCCACGTCCCCTACAAGGGTTTCTTCCGGTTCGACGACGCGTTCAAGGAGGCGGCCCGGCTGGAGGCCGAGGGTCTCGACACGTACGTGCGACCCAGCGCCGCGTTCAGCACCCTCGGCTGGTTCAACGACCCCATCCTGTCCACCGTACTGCGGTCCCCGGACGTGTTTCTCGTGGGGACGGTGATCCACGAGATCACGCACAACACGCTCTACCTGCCCAGCCAGGCGGCCTTCAACGAGAGCTTCGCCAACTTCGTGGGCGACGTGGGCGCCGCGGAACTGCTGTGCGGAATGGAGGGGGACGAGGGACCGCGCTGCCGGCAGGCGCGGGCGGTCTGGGCCGACAACCTGCTGTTCGGCGGCTTCCTCACCGACCTCGTCGCCGCGTTGGAGGAGGTCTACGCGCGGCAGGATCTGGACGACGCCGGCAAGCTCGCGGCGCGCGAGGACGTCTTCGAGGGGGCACGGCGGAGCTTCGAGGCGGACATCCGTCCGCACCTGCAGGCGCTGACCTACGCCGGCTTCCTCGATAGCGAGCTGAACAACGCCGCCCTCATCGGGCGTCGGCTCTACTACGATCGGCTCGACCTGTTCGCCGACGTCCACGCGGCACTCGGCGGCGACCTGGCAACGACGATCGCGCGCGTGGTCGAAGCCGCGGAAGCGTTTCCGGACGATCCCTACGGCGCGGTCGAGGACCTCGTCCGTGATTCCCGGCCCTCGCCGCCCCGAAACCGACCGCCCCGGGACGGCTGACGGACCAGAAGAGGCCCCGGACCGTGCGCACATCGCCGGTTCGGGGCCTCAGGGGCGCTACTACGTGGACCGCATCGAGCTCGATGACGTCCTACCAGGCCGCCATCCCATTGGCGGTCGCAGGCAGTCCGCCAGCGCTCGGCAGCTGCGTGAGGGAGCCATCCGCTTCCTGACGGAACACGCTCACCTCGGGCACACCGGCGCTGAGCACGTAGAGGTAGCGCCCGTTGCGCGAGAAGTCGGCGTCGAGGGGCCTGCTGCCCTCCCCGGTCATGCCGACCACTCCGTCGCCGTCGTCGTCGAAGAACTCGATCCCGCCGCGGCTTCCGATACGGACTCCCGAAAGGGACCCGCTGCCCGCGTTCGTAGAGTACGCGTAGCGGTTGTCGTTCGAGATCGCGATCCAGCAGGCACCTCCCTGGTTCACATCCAAGGGGCCACCGAGGGTGTGGACCGACCCGTCATCCCCCACCCGGTAGGACGACAGGGTGCTTCCGCCCGACGTCGGCGTCCCGCCGGCCTCCGAAACCACCAGGGTGCCGCGTCGGTCGAAGGCGAAGCCGAAGGGAACCGCCCCTTCGGACGGCGTCGACGTGGGCGCGGAGGTCAGGCCGTCGCGACCCACGCGGTACGTCGTGATCAGGTTCGATCCCTTCTCCGTCACGACGAGCCTGCTCCCGTCCGGTGAGAACCCCACCTGCGCCGGCGCCACGTCGGCCCCGCTGAGGGGGCGGCTGGACCCGGGCAGCGGGTGCAGCTCTCCGTTCTGCTCGAGCCGAAGAGCGCTGATGCTGTTCGGCACGCCTGCGTGTAGCACGTAGATCAGATCCCGGTGGACCGTCAAGCTGATCGGCTGGTCGCCGCCGGAAGCTGCTCGATCCACCAGCGCGAGCCCTTCAGGGGTCACGCGCAGCAACGAGATGTCGTCCGAGCCGGGGTTGACGACCAGGAGCCAGCGGCCGTTGGTCGTGAGCGCGAGCGCGCCCTGGTTGCCCAGGCCCGCGCCGGTTCCCTCGCCGCCCGTGGCCACGGCCCCCATGTGCGCGAGCGAGCCGTCGGTCGCCCGCTCGTAGACGATGACCTCGTTGGGGCCCGCCGCGTTGCTCATCAGATACACGGCGCCCGGCTGCGCGGCACGGCTGGGTGAGCCGTTGCCCGCGATTGCGCTCTCCGGCGCGACCGGTTGGTCGGCGTCGGCGCACGCCGTGAGCAGCGCCCCGAGGGCCAGGAAAGAACCGAAAGTCCGACGCTTCATGGGTTGACCTCCTCCGTTGTGACGTGAAGCTCTGCCAGGCCGGTATCGCACGTTTCGCAGAAGACCGGCGGAGGTGGGAGGTGCAACGCGTGCGCCCCAAAGTCCTCGGGGCGTACCGCTCTTCAAGTCGTTCTTTGCCAACAGGATGGAGGGACTGGCCATGAAATCCCGGCCCACGCTCCTCGTTTCACGCAACACCGTGGAACGTGTCGCGCGGTTCGCCGCAACGTCGCGCGGTGGAAGCACGGAGGCTCGCGCGAACTTCATTGCGGCGGTGTAGGGCCGGGGCCGCTCCGGGAAGATCCGGCTAGTGGGACCCCGCGGCGTCAGCGTCTATGTCGTACGCGGTCAGCTTGCGCCACAGCGTCGTGCGCCCCATGCCCAGGATCTCCGAGGCGCGCGCCCGATTGCCGCCGGCCCGGCGCAGCGCGTCCAGGATGGCCTCCTTCTCCTCATCGCCCGGGGGCGCGCTGTAGCGGAGTCCTCCCCCGCCCTCGGCGCGCCAGGTGCGGATATCTTCGGGCAGGTGGGCTGCGTCCACGCGTCCCCCGCCGGCGCGGATGAGAGCGCTCTCGACCGCGGACATAAGCTCGCGCACGTTGCCGGGCCAGCGGTAGGCGCACAGGAGCCGCATCGCCAGCGTCGTGAAGCGATCGTTCCGAACCGATCCAGTGATGCGGCGCGCACCCTCCGCGGCGAGCGCCGGCACGTCGGAGGGCCGTTCCCGCAACGGCGGCACGGCGATCGGAAACACGTTCAGGCGGTAGAACAGGTCCTCCCGGAAGCGACCCTCCGCCACGTCGGCGCGCAGATCGCGGGCTGTGGTCGCGATAACGCGCACATTCACCGGGACGGCCGTCACGCCGCCGACACGGCGCACGCTTCGCTCCTGTAGGATCCGCAGTAGCCGCGTTTGCAGGCCGGGCGATACGTCGCCGATCTCATCGAGCAGCAGCGTGCCGCCATGCGCCGCCTCGAACAGACCCTTCCGGTCGCGGTCCGCACCGGTGAACGCGCCACGCACGTGCCCGAAAAGCTCCGACTCCAGCAGCGTTTCGGCGATCGCCGCGCAGTTGACGGCAACGAACGGCCCCGAGGAATGCGGGGATCCCGCGTGGATCGCCCGCGCGACCACCTCCTTGCCGGTCCCGGTCTCGCCGGTGACAAGCACCGTCGTCGTCGTCGGCGCGACAGTCGCGATCGCCTCGCGCACGCGTTCCATCTCGGCGCTATTGCCGATCAGGTCGGGTGCGACCAGTTCGGTCCGGCCGGGCGCGGGGCGACGCTCGAGCAGTTGGGACACCCGCTCGCTGAGCCGCTCGGGCTCTACCGGTTTGGTGAGGAAGTCGTCCGCCCCCAGATGGATGGCCTCCACCGCCGACTCGACGGTACCGAACCCGCTTATCATCAGAATCGGGACCGTTTGGCCCCAGCGGCGCAGCGCCTCGACCACACCCAGCCCATCCGTGCCCGGCATGCGCAGGTCGAGCAGGATCAGGTCCACGTGGGTGGCGCGCAGCACGTCCACGGCCGCCTGCCCGTCGGCCGCCAGCTCCACGTCGTGCCCGTCTTGGCGGAGGAGCTCCGCGGTGGACAGACGGAAGGCGCGGTCGTCGTCCACGACCAGGATCCGGCCCGTACGGCTCACGGCGCGTCCTCCGGGTCTGCCTCCGGCACGGCCCGGTCCTCCCCGGCCGGGGCCATGGGGATCGTGATCGTAACGCACGCGCCCCGGCCGTCGGCGCGCTGGCCGAGCTGGATCGAGCCGCCGCTCTTGCGCGCGATGCTGGCGGCGACGAACAGACCCAATCCCGCGCCGCCCGCAACCTTCTTCGTCGTGAAGAACGGCTCCAACGCGCGCCTCAGGACGTCCGGCTCGAAACCGGGTCCCCGGTCCTCCACCACCAGCCGGACGGCGCCGTTCGCGCCGCGCGCCGTCAGGTCGACGGGCGCGCCGGGTCCGGACGCCTCGCGCGCGTTTCGTACGACATTGAGGAGGATTTGCTTCAGGCGGTGCTCCGGCATCGCCACCTTCAGCCCGGCGTGCACGTCGGTCCGCAGCCCCTCCCGTCCGCCGAGCTCCTGGAGGGCCGCGATCTGACGCACGACGGAGTCGACGTCCGCCACCTGTCCAGACGGTTCGTCGCGGGGCCTGTTGAGGTCGAGGATCTGCTCCGCGAGGTCGTGCATCCGCATCAGCTCGCCGATCGCGAGGTCGGCGAACGCCACTCCCTCGTCGTCGCCTTCCAGCCGCCTGCGCAGGACCTCGAGGCAGTTGCGCAGCGAAGCAACCGGGTTGCGAATCTCGTGCGCCACCTCGGCCACAAGCCTGCCCGCCGCTGCGGCGCGCTCGCGCTGGATGAGCTCGGCCTGGAGTAGCGCGAGGCGCTCCTGCCCCGCGGCGAGCTCCTCATTGGCCGCCTCCAGATCCCGCAGGCGGTCCTGGAGGCGGCGGCGCATGTAGTCGAATGCCCGCGCGAGAACACCCAACTCCCGTATCCGAGTGGGCTGCAACGGGGCGTCGAAATCGCCCCCCGCGAGCCTGTCCGCGGCTGCGGCGAGCTCTCGCGCCGGGCGCGCCAGCGCGGTTGCCAGCGCGGCACCCAGCACGAGCGCGATAAGCAACGCCGCGGCCGCGCTCACAGCGGCCATGCGCCTCAACTGGGGAAGCACGGCGAGTTCCTCCTGCGCGCTACGCGAAAAGATCGCGCGCACGCCTCCGCCGAAATCCGCCACCACCGTGAGCAGTTCGGTCCCAGACACCTCCACGCTCGTGACGGTATCGGCGCTCCCTGCCCCGGCGCTCCACTCCGCCAGCGCCGCCGCGATCTCGGGCTCGAGCGTGCTCGAGGCGACCCGCCCGTCCGAACGGACGAGCGTGACCGCGGAGCGCGTGCGACCCGCTAGCCCGGCAGCCACCGACTGGTTGATCGGGAGCGTCAGACCTGCCGCACCCAGCCACTCTTCGCCGGAGCGAATGGGCGCCAGTCCGATCATGCGCGGCGCACCCGCCCCTCCGGAGGTGATTCGCACCGGCTTCCCCCCCGCCGCGGTCGCCTCCAGCAGCACGCGCGCCGCCTCGGGCCCCGTCCACACCGTCGCGCCCGCGTCCACCAGGATGCTCTCCTCTCCCAGGCCCGCGCGGGCCGAATCCAGGAGGGCAATCGCCGTGGCGCTGTCGCCCGCTGCGACCGCCTCGGACAGCCCCTCGACGCGGGCCATGTCGTCGCTGCGCATCATCACCGCGTCGGCAAGAGAGCGGGCGCGATCTTGCAGCACCGGCACGGCCATCTTCAACTCGGAGCGGCTGCGCTCGCGCAGCTCCGCCGCGATCCTCCGGTCCAGCAGGTACATCGATGGCAGGATGCCCGCGGCCACCGCGATCGCGATGGCCGTGAGCAGTGCACGCTGTACGCTCATGCCCTCAAGGTAGGGCAGGCCGCCTTCGCGGGGACGAGGGCGCCCGACGTGACCGACCTCAGCGGTCCATCCCGCCGCCCTCCATTCCCTCCCCGTCACCGCCCATTCCGTCGATGGAGTCCTGCGACATGCCGTCGTTCACGTCATCGCCCATGCCCTCCCCCATCGAGTCGTCGCCCATGCCGTCCTGCATGGCGTCGTCCATAGCACCGTCCATGGCGTCGTCCATGGCGTCGTCCATTGCGTCGTCCATGGCCTCCTCCATCATGGGCTCGTCGCTCATGCCCCCCTGCTGCGCCTCGTCGGGGGCGCACGCGGCTGCGGCGAGCGTGAGCGCCAAGAGTGCGATCGTCTTTTTCATCATGATCCTCTCCACGTTCGCTATTCGGTGTTCGGCATCACGCTTCCGGGTGTCCGGAGCCCGGTGCGTGCCGTCGCCCGGGTCAGAGCCCCGCGAACCACTCGTAGCCCCGGTCCGACCAGTACCCGCCGGGGTTGTCCGGTAGAAATACGACGCGGGTCAGGTACTTCACGGACTTGTAGCCGAGCTTGATCGGCGAGTGCAGACGCGCCGGCGCGCCGTGGGCCGGGTTGAGGCGCCGGCCCTCCCAGCCGTAGGCGATCAGGGTCTGCGGATGCATGGCGCTCTCCAGGTCCCAACTCTCGTGGTAGTCCTGGTCGAAGGACTGGAAGTCCACGAACGCCGCCTCCGGCATCAGCCCGGCGGCCCGCGCGAGCGTCGAGACCCGCACGCCGGTCCACTCGGTGATCGCCGTCCAGCCCTCCACGCAGTAGTGGTCGACGCGCTGCGTGCGGGTCTCGGTCCGCATGAGGTCATCCAGGGTGAGCCTGAGCGGCCTGCGCACCAGGCCCGCCACCTCGAGGGTCCAGCGCCCGCGCGTGGACTGGTCCCACATCGGAACCGTCGGGGAAATGAAGTAGCGCGGCAACGCGGACCCAGCGAGCGGACCCTCATCCGCCACGTTGCGCATCGCGAGGTGCCTCAGGAGTCGTTCCTCGATGCCCTGGTTGGCGGCCTCCGCGGCGCGCAGCAGCGGTCGCGCCGACTCGGGACCGCGCCAGTCGCATGCGGCCAGCAGGGCTGCCAGCCCGCCCCCGCCCGCGAGTCGCATGAATTCGCGCCGTGACGGCTTCATGGGACCTCCTCCCGAGGTGCTCGATCCTCGCTTCCGGGTGTTCCCTCTACCTCGCGCAGCGCGGCTTCGCCAGGTTGGTTCTCGGCGCCGCCGTCGTCCTCTTCCGTGTCGGCCGGCGTGGCCGGTGCCTGCACCGTTCCCGGATCGCGTCCCCGCGCGCCCCCGGCGTCGTCTCTCTCAGCGCCTGGCGCCGCCCGGCGGCCAGGCGGATCGAACAGGGACCCGAGCGGCCGCGCGTTCCTCGCCTGCGGCGACCGGGCTTCGTCGTAGCGGCCGGTCACCATCGCGCGCAGGGACAACGGATCCACGGCGAAGACCATGAAGACATGGCCGACGGCCAGGACCACGAGCGCGAGCATGGCCAGGAAGTGCCAGTACCGCGCCCATACGTAGCCACCGAGCAGGTCGGTCAGCGGC
Organism: Longimicrobiales bacterium; assembly: GCA_035465395.1. Taxonomy (GTDB): domain Bacteria; phylum Gemmatimonadota; class Gemmatimonadetes; order Longimicrobiales; family RSA9; genus DATHRK01. The sequence continues at coordinate 40,439 of DATHRK010000047.1, forward strand.
GCGAGCTGGACGGGCTTCCAGATCGCGATCCCTGAGACGACGGCCAGCGCGGCGAAGACGGGCATGGAAAAGTAGGCCAGCTTCTGCAAAGCGTTGTGCTTGCCCTGGGCCGGATGGTCCTTCAGGCGGTACAGGTAGAAGCGCACCATGCGCAGCGCGTCGCGCCAGTCGCCCCGCCTCGGCACCAGGTCTCGCCACTCGCCGTGCAGCCAGAGGAAGCCGAGGTACACGAGGCCGTTCAGCACCAGCACCCACATCATCGCGAAGTGCCAGTTGCGCGCCCCCGCGAGCCAGCCGCCGAAGGTGAGCCATTCCGGGATGGGCGTCCCCTCGAACGGATAACAACAGAACGTCTCGCCGCGGCGCGCGAACGCCGGGTAGGCGTTGAAGATCCGCAATCCGGACCCGACCATGACCGTGAGCGCGACGGCGTTGACCCAGTGGGTCAGGCGCACCACCCAGTGGTGCCTCCGCGTTGGACGGGCAGACATGCTCACATCATGCGCGCAAAGCCGGAGCCGCGCGAGGCAGCGCGGGCTCGCGCGGACCAACTCCCTGTCCCGCCACCGGATGCAGGCGGGGAGAGGCCGCTCCCGGCGAGCCCCGTGGCGTTCCATGAACCGGCACAAAACGTTTCGTCCGCGGCCGGCGCCGCCCGGTGCCCGAAGCCCGGCCCGTTCGTTATGTTTGCGCTTCGCCCGGCGCAGGAGGCGCCGGGTGGTCGGTTACCGACGCCCCATCGACCGAACGGCACGTCTATCACATGAGCGACCGAGCCGGATACGACCCGATCGCGATCGAGGAGAAGTGGCAGGCCATCTGGGCGGAGCGAGGGACCAACCTGCTCTCCGACGACGACCTGCGCGACGCCGAACGGCCGTTCTACACCCTCATGATGTACCCCTACCCGTCCGCGGAGGGGCTGCACGTGGGCAACATGTACGCGTTCACCGGCGCCGACATCTTCGGCCGCTACAAGCGCCTGCACGGCTTCGACGTCTTCGAGCCGATCGGCTTCGACGCGTTCGGAATCCATTCCGAGAACTACGCCCTGAAGGTGGACGTCCACCCGATGGAGCTGATCCCTCGCAACGTCGCCAACTTCACGCGCCAGCTGAAGCGCATGGGGGGGATGTTCGACTGGAACCACACGGTCGATACCACCGACCCGGCGTACTACAAGTGGACGCAGTGGATCTTCCTGAAGTTCTTCGAGGCGGGGCTGGCCGAGAAGAAGGAAGCCCCCGTCAACTGGTGCCCCTCGTGCATGACGGTGCTCGCCAACGAACAGGTGATCGCGGGCGCGTGCGAACGCTGCGGCACGCCGGTCGAGCAGCGCTTCATCGCGCAGTGGTTCTTCCGCATCACCGACTACACCGAGCGCCTGCTGGACAACCTGTCGTGGATCGACTGGTCGGAATCGACGCTGAAGGCGCAGGAGAACTGGATCGGACGTAGCGAGGGGGCGGAGATCCGCTTTCCGATCGCGCGGCCGAAGGCGGCCGAGGACCGTCACGAGCCGGCCACGGTGCACGCCGAAGCCCCCGTGATCCCGGTCTTCACGACGCGTCCGGACACGATCTTCGGCGCGACCTACATGGTGCTGGCCCCCGAGCACCCGCTCGTGGAGGGCGTCGTGACCGAGGCGCAGCGGGACGAGGTAGCGGAGTACCGCCGCCAGGCCGCGGCCACCGACCTGATCAGCCGTAAGAAGGCCGAGAAGGAGAAGACGGGCGTGTTCACGGGCGCACACGCGATCAATCCGGCCACCGGCGAAGAGATCCCGATCTGGATCGCCGACTACGTGCTCATGGAGTACGGCACCGGCGCGATCATGGCGGTGCCCGGCCACGACGAGCGCGATTTCGAGTTCGCGAACGCCTTCGGGCTGCCCGTGCCCCGCGTCGTCGCGCCCGAGGGGACCGCTGCGGACACGCCGCTCTCCGAGGCGTACCCCGGCCACGGCACGATGGTGAACTCGGGCGATTTCGACGGGATGCCTTCCGAGGAGGCGAAGTCCGCCATCACCGCGTGGCTGGCGGAGAGGAACCTGGCCGAGGCGCGGGTCAACTACCGGCTGCACGACTGGTGCATCTCCCGCCAGCGCTACTGGGGCCCGCCCATCCCGATCATCTACTGCGACGCGTGCGGGACGGTGCCCGTACCGGAGGCCGACCTGCCGGTCGAGCTGCCCCACATCGACGACTACAAGCCGGACGAGAGCGGCCATAGCCCGCTCGCGCGCGCCGAGTCCTGGTACCGCGTGCCGTGCCCCTCGTGCGGGGGAGAGGCGCGTCGCGAGACCGACGTGAGCGACACGTTCCTGGACAGCGCCTGGTACTTCCTGCGCTACCCCTCTGCGCACCGGGATGACGTGCCGTTCGACCCCGAGCTGACGCGCAAGTGGCTGCCGGTGGACACCTACATCGGCGGCGAGGAGCACGCGGTCCTGCACCTGCTCTACAGCCGCTTCGTGACCATGGCGCTGCACGACGGGGGGCACCTGGACTTCGAGGAGCCCTACCACGTCTTCCGCAAGCACGCGCTGATCACCAAGGACGGCGCCAAGATGTCCAAGAGCCGGGGGAATACGGTCATCCCGGACGAGTACATCGAGCGCTGGGGAGCGGACACGTTCCGGACCTATCTCATGTTCCTCGGCCCCTACCAGGTCGGGGGCGACTTCCGGGACGAAGGCATCCAGGGGCCCTACGGGTTCCTGAGCCGGCTGTGGGACACCGTGACGGGTGAGCTGGGAGACGGACCTCCCTCCGAGGACGTGGAGCGTCGCCTGCACGCCACCATCCGCAAGGTCACCGAGGACGTCGCCGCGCTGCGCTACAACACCGCGATCGCGGCGATGATGGAGTACCTGAACGCGGTCCGCGCCGGGAACCGGGACGTGGCGCGGGCGGAGGTGGCGCCCCTGGTCCCGCTGATCGCGCCCTTCGCCCCGCACCTGGCCGAGGAGGCGTGGCAGCGTCTCGGCCACGAGGGGAGCGTGTTCGCCTCCGACGGGACCGACGCCGGCTTCCCCACCGTCGAGGGCGGCGTCTGGCCGACCTTCGACCCCGACAAGGCGAAGGAGGATTCGGTCGAGTTCGTCGTCCAGGTGAACGGCAAGGTCCGCGCGCGGGTGGAGCTCCCCCGGGGCGTAGACCGCGACGCGGCGCTGACCGCGGCGCTGGCCGATGAGAACGTCGGCCGCTTCACCGGGGACGGCGAGGTGCGCAAGGTCATCTTCGTGCCCGACAAGCTGCTGAACCTGGTCGTGGCCTGAGGACCAAGCCCCCCCACCCACGGCCGCGGGTCGACGCGGGGACGCCCGGCGCGGTAGCATGGACGCCGTGAGCGACCCCCACTCCCCCGCGCGCATCGACTCGCTGCGTCCGCTGCTCCTGCCCGGCTCGGTCGCCGTAGTCGGCGCCTCGCGGGACCCCGCGGCCATCGGCCATCGCATCCTCGCTGCGCTCGTGGAGGGCCGCTTCCAGGGTCGCGTCCACCCGGTGAACCCGCGCGCGGACTCGATCGCCAGCGTCCCGGCCTATCCGTCGGTGACCGACATCGGCAGGCCGGTGGACCTGGCGGTGATCGCCGTGCCGGCGGCGCAGGTCGCCGAGGCGGTGGAGGACTGCGCGCGCGGGGGCGTGAAGGCGCTCGTCGTGGTATCGGCGGGCTTCGCGGAGGTCGGCCCCGAGGGCCGCGCGCGCCAGTCGCGCCTCCTCGAGCAGGCGCGAGGCCACGGGATGCGCATGGTCGGCCCCAACTGCCTGGGCGTGATCAACGCCGACCCGGCGGTCCGCCTCAACGCGTCCTTCGCGCCGATGCCGCCGACCGGCCGGGTCGCCCTGTGCTCGCAGAGCGGCGCGCTCGGGGTCGCCGTCATCTCGCTCGCGCACCGCCTCGGCCTCGGCATGTCCACGTTCGTGAGTATCGGCAACAAAGCGGACGTGTCGGGCAACGACCTGCTCGAGTACTGGGCGGCCGACGACGCGACCGACGTGATCCTGTACTACCTCGAGTCGTTCGGCGATCCACAGCGCTTCGCCCGGCTCGCCCGCAGGATCGGGCGGCGCAAGCCGATCGTGGTCGTGAAGGCCGGGCGCTCGGTGGCGGGGACGCGGGCGGCGAGCTCGCACACCGCGGCGCTCATGTCGCCCGACGCGGCGGTGGAGGCCATGGTCCGCCAGGCCGGTATCATCCGCGCGGACACGCTCGAGGAGATGTTCCACTTCGCGCGCGCGCTGGCCCACCAGCCCGTGCCGCCCGGCCGCCGTGTGGGCATCGTCACCAACGCCGGTGGCCCCGGGATCCTGTGCGTCGACGCGCTCGAGGCGTGGGGGCTCGACGTCCCGGAGCTGGACGCCGGCACGCGCGAGACGCTGGGCGCGTTCCTGCCGGCCGAGGCCTCGCTCGGCAACCCGGTCGACATGATCGCGGCGGCCGGCCCCGAGCAGTACCGGAGCGCGATCGCCGCGGTGCTCGAGGCGCCCGACATCGACGCCGTCGTCGCGCTCTACACGCCGACCGGCGTGCACGACCCCGGCTCGATCGCGGCCGCCATCTGCGAGGCGGTGGATGGCACGCGCGGCAGAGGGGTGCGCGACAAGCCGATACTGGCATCGCTCGTGGGGACGCACGCCGACACGCCCGCGCTGCGCACCCGGGCCGGCGAGGTCATCCCCGTCTTTCTCTTCCCCGAGGAGATCGCCGCCACGCTCGGCCGCATCGCGCGCTACGGCGAGTGGCTCGCCACGGAGCCGGGCGTGTTCGTCGCCTTCGACGACCAGGATCTGGACCGCGCCCGCGCCATCTGCCGCGAGGCAGTGGAGCGGCGCGGGGAGGGGTGGCTGTCGGTGGCCGAGGGGCGGGAGGTGCTCGCCGCGGCCGGCATCACCACGACGCCCGGGGGCGTCGCCGCGAGCGCCGAGGAGGCGGTGCGCCTGGCGGACGGCGTCGGCTATCCCGTGGCGATGAAGCTCGCTTCGCTCACCATCGTGCACAAAACCGACGTGGGAGGCGTCCGCCTGGACCTGGAGGACGCCGACGCCGTGCGCGCCGCGTTCGCCGAGGTCCGTTCCGCGCTCGAGGACGCGGGCCGCCTGGACGAGATGGAGGGCGTCCTCGTCCAGCCCATGCTCTCGGGGTCCGCCGAGATCATCATCGGGGCCGATGCGGACCGCCTGTTCGGGCACCTGATCGGCTTCGGGCTGGGCGGCATCCACGTGGAGATTCTCCGCGACGTCGCCTTCCGGGTCGCACCCCTGACCGACCGGGACGCAGCGGAGATGACCGCGGAGATCCGGGGCGCCCCGCTCCTGCAGGGCTACCGGGGCCATCCGGCCGCGGACGTGGACGCCCTGCGGGGGGCGCTGCTGCGCGTATCGCGCCTCGTGGAGGCGGTCCCCGAGATCCGCGAGATGGACCTGAATCCCGTGTTCGCGCTGCCGCCGGGCGCCGGAATTCGGGTGGCCGACGCACGCATCAGGGTGGCGCCTCGAACGTAGCCCCGGGGGATGCGCGAGGCGTGGTCGCGTTGCTTGACACCCCCCCGCGTCGTACTTACTTTTTTCGATCTGACTTTGACGCGGGGTGGAGCAGTCTGGTAGCTCGCCGGGCTCATAACCCGGAGGTCGCGGGTTCGAATCCCGCCCCCGCTATTTCACGAGCCCCGGTCCCACAAAGATCGGGGCTCGCGCGCCTGGAAGGGACTCCGCGCGGCAGACCGGTCCGGACCGAGAGCCCGCCCGAGCGCAGCTTCGGCGGGCCGTTTCATGTACGGGGACAGGCGCCGGCCAGGTAGCTCAGTTGGTAGAGCACGCGACTGAAAATCGCGGTGTCGGCGGTTCGACTCCGTCCCTGGCCATTCGAACGGCAGAGAAGGTCCGTAGCTCAACTGGTAGAGCACCGGTCTCCAAAACCGGCGGTTGGGGGTTCGAGTCCCTCCGGACCTGTTCGGGAGCACGGGTCGCCGAGAGTTCGGAGGCCGGGAGATGTCGGCCCCCATCGTCTAACGGCTAGGACACCAGGCTTTCAATCTGGTAGCAGGGGTTCGATTCCCCTTGGGGGCACTGGGCGGGACACGCGGGCATAGCTCAGTTGGTAGAGCGTCTGCTTGCCATGCAGAAGGTCGCCGGTTCGAGTCCGGTTGCCCGCTCTGGAAGGTTCGCGGCATCGCTGCTCTGAAGCGGAGCGGGATGTGGCGGAACAATCGAAGGAAGCGTCGGTAGACGCGCGCTGTCTCGGGGGCTGTAGCTCAGTTGGTTAGAGTGCCGGTCTGTCACACCGGAGGTCGCGGGTTCAAGTCCCGTCAGCCCCGTAGCAGCTCGCAACGGGCCCCTCGAGGGCCCGGCG
>DATHRK010000048.1:0-1544 GCA_035465395.1 Longimicrobiales bacterium
CACGGGCTCGACCGCGTCCGCCTCGGCGCCCAGCGATCGGAGCGCGGCGCGCAGGTCGTCCTCCTCCCTGCCCTCCTCCAGCGTCACGTGCAGGTCGCGGCCGAAGAGCGCGGCCTCCACGACGCCGGGCGCGCCCGCCAGCCGCTCCGCGATGCGCACCGCGGCGGGCGTCGCGACGCGGTAGATGCGCTCGTCGGCCTTCTCGCGCAGGCCCTCGGGCGTGTCCAGCGCGATCAGCCGCCCGCGGTTCATCAGCGCGAGCCGGTCGCAGTACTCGGCCTCCTCCATGTAGTGGGTGCTGACCATGACGGTCGTGCCCGCGGCGGCGAGCTCGTGGATCAGGTCCCAGAAGGCGCGGCGCGCGCGAGGGTCGACGCCCGACGTGGGCTCGTCCAGGAACAGCACCTCGGGCTCGTGCAGCACCGCGCAGCCCAGCGCGAGGCGCTGCTTGTAGCCGAGCGGGAGGGTGTCGACCCACCGGTCCCGCTGCTCGTCCAGCCCCGCCATCGACATCACCCACGCGGCGCGCTCGCGGAAGCGCTCGCCCTCCACGCCGTACAGCCCCGCGAAGAGCGTCACGTTCTCCTCGACGGTGAGGTCGCCGTAGAGCGAGAACTTCTGCGACATGTAGCCGATCCGCTCGCGCACCTTCGCGCGCTGCTGGGGGATCGGGATCCCGGCGACGTTGCCGCTGCCCTCGCTCGGCAGGAGCAGGCCGGTGAGCATGCGGATCGTGGTCGTCTTCCCCGCACCGTTGGGGCCCAGGAAGCCGAAGATCTCGCCCCTGGCGACGGCGAAGGAGACGTGGTCGACGGCGGTGAAGTCGCCGAAGCGGCGGGTGAGGTCGTGGACCTCGATCGCGGGGATCATCGCGGGCGGCGTGCGGCGGGAGGGTTCAAGCGGCCACCTCCCGCCCCACGAGCGCCAGGAAGACGTCCTCGAGCGACGCCTCGGCGGCGCGCGCCTCCAGCACCTCCACGCCCGTGCCGTCCAGCCGTGCGGCAACCTCGTCCCACGAGGCCCCGTCGCGCAGCGTCACGTGGATCCGCTCCCCGAACAGCAGCGCGCCCGCCACGCCATCGACCGACCGTATCCGGTCCCGGTCGCCGCGCGGGTGCGTCGTCCGGATCTCCACGATGCGGCCCGGCGCCCGCCCGACGAGCCGCACCGGCGTGTCCAGTGCCAGCATCCGGCCCTCGCTCAGCAGCGCGACGCGGTCGCAGCGCTCGGCCTCGTCCAGGTAGGACGTGGACACGATCACGGTCACGCCCTCCTCCACCATCTCGTGCACGATCAGCCAGAGGTCGCGGCGCGAGATCGGGTCGACGCCGAACGTGGGCTCGTCCAGCAGCAGCAGCCTCGGCTGGGGGATCAGCGCGCACGAGAGGGCGAGCTTCTGCTTCATGCCGCCGGACAGGTTGCCCGCGAGGCGGTCCTGGAACTCGTCCAGCCGGCTGAATCGGTAGAGGCGCTCGAGGCGCGCGGGGCGGTCGGCCCTGGGGACGCGGTAGAGGTCGGCGTAGAACGCGAGGTTCTCGGCCACG
>DATHRK010000049.1:0-39186 GCA_035465395.1 Longimicrobiales bacterium
ACAACACACAAGTGCCAACGACAACATGGCGCTGGCTGCGTAAGGTCACCCTTACCTAGCCTGTCCCGCGGCCGACCCGGCCCGAGGTGGGAAGCGGGGCATCGATGAATCGGGCTCTGCCGTAGGCGTCGCCACGCCGCAAACGGCGAGACGTAGTGGCTGGCTCACCGGAGGCCGTCCGCTGGCCGAGGGTCGAGTGAGATAAACGCAACAGCGGTCTACGCACGTAGACGCGCCTTCGGAGCGCTTCGCGGACGGGGGTTCGACTCCCCCGCGGTCCACTGGCAGGTAAACGAAAGCGCCGTCCGGCCTCGCGGTCGGGCGGCGTTTCGAGCAGGGTGGCAAGAGCACGGCCAGCCGCTGGATCACCCCGGACGAGGAGTCACTATGCGGACGATATGGGTGGCGGCGATTCTCCTAGCAGGAGCCTCTCCAGCCGCTCCCGCGGCCGCCCAGAGCGGCGGACAGCCGGAGGGGCTCCCCGAAAGCGAGGGCAAGGACGTCGTCGAGATCGCCTGCACGACCTGCCACGGCACCCGCCAGATAACCAGGTCGACGGGATACGACAGGGACGGGTGGTTGGACCTGATCTCGACCATGGTCGACCTGCCCGACGCCCAGGCCGAGCGCGTCGCCGCTTACCTGGCGACGCACTATCCGGCGACCTCGGAACGGGCCCCCACCGTCGTGGGCGGGGACTACGAGATCGAGATCACCGAGTGGGTCGTGCCCACCCTGGGCCAGCGCTCGCGTGATCCGATCGAAGCACCGGACGGCTCCATCTGGTGGACCGGCATGTGGGCGAGCCTCGCCGGGCGCCTCGATCCGGAAACCGGGGAGATGGAGGAGTTCCATCTCCCCAGGGACGCGCGCCCGCACAGCATCCTGCCGGACCGCGACGGCAACATCTGGTACACCGGCAATAGCAACGCGACGATCGGGATGCTGGACCCGGAGACCGGGGCCGTCGTCGAGTACGAGACCGAGGCGCGCGACCCGCACACGGCCGTCTTCCACCCCAACGGGAAGCTCTATTTCACCGCCCAAGGCGCCGGGATGCTGGGGCGCTTGGACCCCGCCACCGGCGAGCTCACGGAGATCCGGACCGAGCCACGCCCGTACGGCATCAAGGTCGACCCGGAGGGCACGGTTTGGGTGGCCTACAACGGCACGAACAAGCTCGGGGCGCTCGACCCCGAGACCATGGAGGTCCGCTACTACGACGTGCCGGACGAGCGCTCCCGGATCCGGCGACTCGACGTGGCGAGCGACGGGTCGATCTGGTACGGCAACTCCACCATGGGAAAGATCGGCCGGCTCGACCCCGAGACCGGGGAGATCCGTGAATGGCCCTCCCCCAGCGGGCCGACCTCGCATCCGTACGCGTTCGCGATCGTCGACGACGTCATCTGGTACAACGAATCGGGCATGCGGCCGGACGCGCTGGTCCGCTTCGATCCGGCCACGGAGGAGTTCCAGAGCTGGCAGATCCCGTCCGGATACGGAATCGTGCGCAACATGTGGGTGACGAGGGCCGGCAACCTCCTCATTCACCAGACGAGCTCGAACCGGATCGGGCTGGTGAAGCTGCCCAACGCGCGCGTGACGAGCTAAACGGCCCACCGGCCCGTTGCGGCCCCGGTGCAGGTTGCCGGAGGCCGTTCGCTCGTCGACGGTCGAGTGAGATGACCTCGCCTTCCGGAGCTTCGGCGCCGGACGGCCCTTTTCGGAGGGCCACGCGATCGCGGGGGCTCGGCGAGAGGTAGTCGCAGGTGCCGCTCGAGCTGGAGCGGCACTGCCACGAGCCCCATTCCCTGCACGTCCCCTCCGAGCCTGGTGGCCCGTCCTCCCGCCGTTTGACGCAGGTAGGAAGGACGGCAGCCCTACCCACGACCTCGGCCAGGCCCCATGGACCCCTCCTTCAGCAAGGCCCCACCCCGCGCGTTCGTGCGTTTCGGGACGGCGGCGGTGCTCACAGCCCTGCTGATGACGCCGAGGACCGCCGGGGCACAGGTGTCGAGCGTCGCCGAGGTCATCGATGGACACGGGAGTGCCGTGGTCCGCAACGGCTCCGGGTCACTGGTGAGGGTCGATGTGGCGCTATGGGAGTCCGACGAGACGAGCCGTCCGTTGAGGCTGCTGAAGGAGGCCCGCGCCAACCTCTGGCCCGTGTCCTTCGAGCTCGCGCCTGGCGAATCGCAGGTGGTCCGCATCTCGATCGGGCGGGATGCCTATCCGGACGGGACGCTGCTGCGGCTCGAGACGCGATTGGTTCCGGCGCCGCCCATGCCTGCCGAGGAAGGCGAGTCCCAAAGGGCTGTCCAGGTCATCCTGACCACCCGGATGCTGTCGAAGGTCTGCGTCAGGCTCGCCGCGACTCACCATGCTCGGAGCGATCGACCGTGACACCACGGGGGGCGCCTTTCGGCGCGGTCGCGACCCTGGCCGTCGCGGCGGTCGTGTACGCCGCCGACCCGTGTCTGGCGCAGACCCCGGTGCTCCAGGTCAGGCTGGGGGCGGTCGGGGAGGTACTGGTCGAGGGCCGGCTGACGTCGAACGGCGTTCTCCAGCTCCCGGTGGATCCGCTCGAGGAGCTCACGGGGAAGGAATTGGGGGACACCGAGTTCCTGTCCATGGACGAGCTGGCCCGCGCGCTCGGCCCTCAGGTGGAGGTGGTGTACGACCCGCGCCGGGCCCTGCTGACGCTCGCCGACCCCTTCGGCACCCTGCCGGCGAGCCGAGCGCGGATGGAGCAGGGGACGGCGTCGGCCCGGGCTACCCCGGGTCTCGTGTACGGCCGAGGACTCTTCAGCACCCTCACGGCCGACGAGGACGGAGAGAGCAGCGTGGAGGCGGGGTGGAACTTCGGCCGGGTGGCCTTCAACCTCGCGCGCTCGAGCCGCACGGGTGACCGACTGGGCCTGGCGGTCCAGCCTTTCCGTTCCACCTGGCTTTCCCTGGAGGCACGAGAGGCCTCCGACACGCGGCTCGGGGCTCGTTGGGCGACCGGGCGGAGCTTCGTGCGGACGTCCTATTCGATGGACGAGGCGATGCTGCGCGGCCAGGTGGGGACTGGCGTCGGTCCCTGGACCTTCTACGTCCAGCGGGAGCCGGACGACTGGGGCGCCGCTGTGACCTACACCGGGCCGGCGACGGTCACCCTCGCACGGGCCCACGAACAGTTGCGCGCGAGGGTCTCGTTCGGCCGCACCACCTCCCCCTTCTCGATACCTGGGGTCCGATGATCTGGCGCCGACATCGGAGGGAACCCCTGGCGCCAATCAAACCGCTCCACCACACCGGTGGCGGACGTCTTCCGCAATTAGGAGGTAGCCATGCAGCACGCCAAATCATCGTTGGCCATCGGGCTCGGCCTGTCGCTGCTCGCGGCCCTTCCGACGACGGGCTCCGCCCAGGCGTCGGCTTCGGATGTCATCCAGGCGAGCCTGACCGTCGAGTCCGAAATCGACGTGGCGGCTTTCCAGGATCTTCTCTTCGGGAGCCACTTCGCGTCCGAAGGGTCGGTGGAACAGGTCCAGTCCGGCATCTGGGGCGTTGGTGGAGATCCCGGGACCGTGGTGGATCTCAGCTTCACCATCCTGCCGACGGAGCTTCTGGCGGAGGACGGAAGCCTCTTCGCCATTCCCCTGACGTACGACCCCGAGTCCATGGCCGTGCAATGCTACGACGGCGTCGGTCTCCAGACCCTCTACGTGGACCCGACCGTCGGAATCGTCGGGTGCTCCCTCTCACCCTCGGAGCCCTCGGGGGTCGCGATCGGGCACGTCGACACCCCGGAAGGAGCCGTGAGGGCAGATCTGAGCGCAGATCCGCCCCCCGGGCTCTATGTGGCGACGATCGAGCTGACGGCGGTCGTGAACTGATCGCGGGAGGTCGACCGCTCCAGGGTCGATCGGCCGAGGCTGATGGGATCGGGACCCCTCGCCGGGCGTCACGTCCCCACCGGCCTCGGCCTCGGACGACGGCATGTGCCTCTGTAGGTTGCGTCCTCGGGATCGCGCGGTCTATCATCGCCTCTCTTGCACACCCTTCGACGATGAGGGGTCATGACAGCAGGCGCCCGCGACACGGTCACACGCCTCCTTCGCGAGTCTTCGGAGGACGTGGAACCACCCCTCGATCCGTTGATCGCGGTGCTCTACGACGAGCTCCACGCGCTGTCGCACAGGACCCTTGCCGCCCAGTTCGGCGATCCTTCCCTCAGCACCACGGCCCTCCTCCACGAAGCCTATCTGAAGCTGGTCGACGGCGACGGCGTCGCGGCCAGGGGCAGGGACTACTTCTTCGCGGCCGCCTCGCGCGCCATGCGCCAGGCCCTTGTCGACCACGCTCGCAAGCGCTCCCGGCTGAAACGCGGAGGCGGAGCCGCCCATCTCCGCCTGGAGGAGGCCCAGATCGCCGCCGACGGAGCGTGCGCCGAAGTTCTCGAGGTCGATCAGGCCCTTACGCGTCTCGCCGAGATCAGGCCGCGGGCGGCAGAGCTGGTCGAGGGTCGTTTCTTCGGCGGCCTCACTCTGAGGGAGTCGGCCGGTGCGCTCGGTGTCTCCGAGCGCACCGCCAAACGGGATTGGGCGTTCGCCCGCGCCTGGCTGTACCGGGAGCTCACCCAGGGCGAGTAGAGCGACCGGGATGACGGCGGGAGACAGGGATTTAGCGCGTTGGGAGCGCATCCAGGCGATCTTCGACGAGGCCATCGACGTGCCCCCGGCCGAGCGCGACGCGCTGCTCGCATCGGCGTGTGGCGACGAGCATGAACTGCGGCGAGAAGTCGAGTCCCTGCTCGAGGCCCACGAGACCGCGGAGACCTTCCTGGAAGGCGCCGGCATCGCGGCCGTCGCCCCCTGGCTGTCCGACCCGCCGGCAGGGAAGACGTCGGCGCAGGGAGAGGCCGGCAAAGGCCTCCATTTCGGGCCCTACCGCGTGATCCGCGAGTTGGGTCGCGGGGGGATGGGCACGGTGTTCCTCGCGGAGCGCGCCGACGATCGCTACCAGCGGACCGTCGCCATCAAGCTCGTCCGCACCTTCGGGGGGGAGAGCCTCGAGCGCCGCTTCCAGAAGGAGCAGCGTATCCTGGCGTCCCTCGAGCATCCCTCCATCGCGCGCCTGTACGACGCCGGCACCACCCCCGCTGGCCAGCCGTTTCTTGTCATGGAACACGTGCGCGGCAGCCCGATCGACGCCTACTGCGAAGAACGGGGTCTGCCCGTGGACGATCGCCTGCGGCTGTTCGACCGCGTGTGCAGAGCGGTCGAGTTCGCGCACGGCCGCCTCATCGTCCATCGGGACCTGAAGCCCAGCAACATACTGGTCACCGACGAAGGGGTGCCCAAGCTGCTCGATTTCGGCGTCGCGCGTCTCCTTGCTGTGGACGAAGAGGCCGACTCGAATCCCACCACCGTGGGCGCGCGAGCGATGACACCCGAGTACGCCAGCCCGGAACAGCTGCGCGGCGATCCCGTCTCGACGTCGACGGACGTGTGGGCGCTGGGTGTGCTGCTCTACCGACTGCTCACCGGTCGCCACCCCTACCGTTTCGGTAGTCGCTCACCGCAGGTGGTCGAGCGTACGCTCCAGGAGGCACGGGCGGCACTCCCGAGCGCGGCGGTACTCGAGGAGGGGGCCCCCGACGCGACGGCGCGAGCGCGGAGGCTGCGGGGGGACCTGGACACCATCACGATGGCCGCCCTGCGCCTGGAGCCCGACCGGCGCTACGGCACGGTGGCGGAGCTGCGGGCGGACGTCGAGGCCCACCTGAGAGGCTTTCCCGTCGGCGCCCGGCCCGACTCCTGGAGATACCGCGCCGGCAAGTTCGCCCGCCGGAATCGGGTCGCCGTGTCCGCCGCGGTGGCGGTCTTGCTCGCGGTGCTGGGAGGGTCCGCGGCGGTCGCCTGGCAGGGCCGTGTGGCCCAGAGGGAGGCCCGGCGCGCCGAGGCAACGCGCGACTACCTGATCGGCATGTTCGAGGCGCTCGACCCGGACGCCGCGCGCGGGCCGAGCGTCCCGGTCGAGCAGCTTCTCGATGAAGGTGCCGGTCGCCTGGAGGCCGCGTTCGAGGGCGAGCCCGATACCGGCGCCGAGGTCGCCGGGGTGCTGGGGTCCCTCTACCAGCGCATCGGCGCGTTCGAAAAGGCCCGGCCGCTGCTCGAAGATGCCCGGGGCCACCTGCTGGCACGGCATGGTCCCGACCACCCCGAGAGCGTCGCTGCCTCGGCACGCTTGGCCTGGCTGCTTCACGAGCAGGGCGAGGTGCAGGAGGCAGAGGCCCTCGCCAGGGACGCCGTAGCCGTTGCACGGACGATCTTCGGCCCGCGCACGCCGGAGCTCGCGGAGCGTCTTGGGGACCTCGGTGCCATGCTCAACGCCAACAGCAAGTCCGAAGAAGCAGCAGCGCTCCACCGTGAGGCCCTCGCCATCCACCGCTCGCTGGCCGACAGCGCGGCAATCGCCGCCGACCTCAACGCCCTGGGTCTCGCCCTGGATCGCCTTGGTGAATACGACGAAGCGCTGCGGATCATGGAGGAGTCGCTGCAGATCCGACGGGCCTTTTTCGGCGAGCGGCACACCGAGGTTGCGCTGAGCCTTTTGGACTACGCGTCCGTGCTGCAATCGGCCGGGAAGTTCGACGAGGCGATCGAACTGCTGGAAGAATGCCTGTCCATTCGTCGAGAGCTGCTGGGGGATCGCCATCCCAACGTTGCGTACGCGCTGAACCACATCGGACTGGCGCAGCAGCGGCGCGGGGACCTGGATGCAGCCGAAGACGCGCTCGGTGAGGCCCTGTCGATCCGACGCGAGTCCCTGGGTGAGGACCACCTGCAGGTGGGCACCTCCCTCAACAACCTGGCCGTCGTATCCTACTTCGCGGGCGACTACGCCCTCGCCGCGGAACGCTTCCGCCGGGCCGTCGCGATCTGGACCGACGAGCTGGGCGACGAGCATCAGGACGTGCTCAGTGGCTTGAACAACCTGGGAGCTTCCCTCCGCGCGGCGGGCGAGCTTGACGAGGCGGAACAGATGCTTCGGCGCGTGCTCGAGGTCCGGATCCGCACGCTACCCGACGGACACGCCCAGATCGCCCAGAGCCATAGCAATCTCGCCGATGTGCTCGTCGTGCGCGGCCGCTACGGGGAGGCGGAGGCGAGCTACCAAAGCGCCATCGCAGGATGGCGGGATTCGCTGGGGGAGGACCATCCGAACCTGGCATTCGGTTTGTACGGCCTCGGCAAGCTGTACGAGCGGATGGGGCAGTGCGCGCGGGCCGAGACGCCGTTGCGGGAGGCGCTGGCCATCCGGCAAGCGGCCCTCGACGCCGCTAGCACCGACATCGCGGTCGTGCGCGCGTACCTCGGATTCTGTCGGCTCGCCCGGGGCGCGGCCGCAGAAGCGGACTCCCTCCTCCGGTTGGCGCTGCCCCCGATCGAGAGTAGGTGGGGAGCCGAGAACGAGCTCACGGTGAGGGTACGCGAGGCGCTGGGTCGCGCGGCGGCCGCGGGGGCGCCACGCGACCCTTAGGACCCGCTCAGCAGGGGTCGGGCGGGTGCACGCCCAGATTGCCGACTAGAACTGTTGCGCCACCGGCATCCAGCAGCCGCACCACGTACTCCTCGGGCGCGGCCGTCATCGCTTGGACGCTGCCGTCGCCCAGGGATCCGGTCCCCTCCAGCCGCACGGCGGACGGCACCGCGCGGCTCACCAGCACCGAGAACCTGCCCAGCACCTCGCCGCCGCCGTCCTCAAGGACCCCGCCCCCCGCCAGAGAGGCATCATCGATCCGCAGCATCCCGTCCCAGGAACTGGTCCAGGTCCCCTCCACGAGATCGGAGAACTTCAGCTGGACGTGCCCGAAGTCGTACTCGGGCGAGAAGTCCACGCAGGGATCGGGGGGGTGGAGCTGCGTGTGGAAGACGATCGTAGTCGAGGTGCTCGCGAAGTCCGGCGCGAGAGGCTCGCCCACGCCTGGATCGTCGGCGCAGGCGGCCGCGCCGATGGCCGCGGCCAGGCACGGCAGGCACATGCGCGTGAGGGGATTTGGCATGGTGGCTCCTGGTGCGGGTGGTCGTAGAGCGGTCGACCATCCCTGCGTCAGAAGCGCGGTCGAGCGGGCCACGAGGTGGCGCGGCCGCTCGACTTGCTAGAACACGTCGACGTTCACCTCGGGGCGGATGCTCGCGGGGTCCTCGCGGATCGCCGCGATCACGGTCTGCAGGTCCGTAATCGTCTTCAGCAGCTCGTCGTAGAGCCCGGGGTCGGACGCCATCCGGCCGAGCGTGCCCTCGCCGGACCGGATCCGCCCCAGCACCGCCGCGAGCGACCCCAGCGCGCTGTCGGCCGCGACGGCGCTCTGCATCAGCCCCACGTACAGGGAATCGCTGGCGAGCATGCGCCCGATCGAGCCCTCGCCGGCCTCGATCCGCGCGCTGAGCGTGTCGAGTCGTCCGAGCGTGGAGGTGAGGCTTTCGTAGATCTGGGGGTCGTGGATCAGGCGACCGACGGTGCCGTCCCCGCGAGTCAGGGTGCCGAGCAGGCTCGAGAGCTGGCCCGAAGCGGTGGCAAAGCGGTCGTAGAGCGCGTCATCGACGAGCAGGGCCCCGAGCGTGCCCTCCCCCCGGGCGAGGCTGCCGGCGACATCGGCCAGCTCGTTGATGAACACCTGCGTGCTGTCGAGCATCGTGACCGCGCGGTCGAGGACCAGGTCCAGGTCCACCGAGGATGCAGAGGCGATCGCGCCGCCGTCCTCGACCTCGGGCCGGCCGGGCGTCCCCGGAGAGATGTCGACGAACTTGTCGCCCAGAAGCCCGGCGGCGCGGATCTGCGCACGCGAATCGGTACGCACCTGTCCCGCGACCGAGCGAGACAGCTCCATGACGACACGGATGTGGTTGGTGTCGGCGACCTGCTCGAGGGGGATGAACTCGATCCCGGTGACCTGGCCGGCCTGCTGGCCCGCGACCGTCACGGGGGCCCCTTCGCGCAAGCCGGCCGCGGTGGGCACGAGCGTCGTGACCTCGTAGCGCGGCGTGAAGACGTCGAAGAGCGAGCCGACCCTGACCACGGCCCAGGCGAAGATCGCCAGGGCGCCGATCGCCAGCGCCACGACCCGGAGCTGCCGGGCCCGGAACCCCTCGCGCCCCACGTAGCGTGCACTCATCCGTTTAGCTCAGAAACTCGTTGATGTACGAATCGTCGGCGGCCACCATCTCCTCCGGCGTGCCCCGAAAGGCTATCAGACCATGCCTCAGCAGATTGACGCGCGAGGCCACGCGGAACCCGGCGCGGATGTCGTGGCTCACGAGAATGGACGTCACCCCCAGCTCGCGCTGCAACTTGCGGATGAGGGTGTTGATGGTGCCTACCGTGAGGGGATCCAGGCCCGAGGTCGGTTCGTCGTAGAGCACGAGCTCGGGATCGGTGGCGATCGCGCGGGCGATGCCCACGCGCTTCTGCATGCCACCGGACAGCTCGCTGGGGAGCTGGCCCATCACCTGGTCGGGATCCAGGTCCACGAAGGCCAGCCGCTCGCGCACCGTCTCCACGATCCTGTGCTCGTCGAGGTCGGTGTTCTCGCGCAGGGGATAAGCGACGTTCTCGAACACCGACATCGAGTCGAAGAGCGCGGCGTGCTGGAACACCATACCGATGCGGCGGCGCAGGTCCAGCGCCTCGTCGAAGCTCAGGTCGGTGATCTCGCGGCCGAAGACGTAGATGTGGCCCTCGTCGGGAAGCAGCTGCCGCAGGATCAGCTTGAGGATCGTGGACTTGCCGGTGCCGGACTCGCCCACCACGAGCAGCGTCTCGCCGCGGTTCGCGTACAGGCTGACGCCGTCCAGCACCGGGCGCTCGAAGGTCAGCGACACGTCCTTGAGCCGGATCACCTCCCGGCCCTCATCGCGCGCCGGCTCGCCGCCCTCCCCGAGCTCCTCGCGGATCGCCCGGACGTGCTCTTCGCGCGTCGCCATCAGCCCATCGGGGGTATCACCGCGAGGAGCGCCTGCGTGAGGAAGTAGTCGACTGCGAGAATCAGCACCGAGGCGACCACCACCGCCTGCGTCGTGGACCGCCCCACGCCCTCCGTCCCGCCCGTTGTGTAGAGCCCGTAGTAGCACCCGGTGAGGGCGATGATGCCGCCGAACACGAAGGGCTTGAGGAGGCCCCCGACGAAGTCGAGCGGGACCACGAAGAGCACGAATCCGGATTCCGCCAGGGTCGACCACACGCCCCGCAGGTAGGCGTCGGCGGGCACGCCGAGCGAGAACACCGCGACCAGCATGCCGCCGAAAATGCCGACGGCGTCGCACACGATCGCGAGCAGAGGCATGACGGCGAGTGCCGCGAGCAGCCTCGGGGTCACCAGCTTCTTGATGGGGTCCGTGCCGAACGAGCGCAGCGCGTCGATCTGCTCCGTCACGCGCATCGAGCCGATCTCCGCGGCGATCCCGGACCCGGCGCGGCTCGCTACCATCAGGGACGCCAGGACGGGGCCCAGCTCCCGGATCATCGACGCCCCCACGAGGTTGCCGATGAAGACGTCGGCGCCGAACCGCGACAGCTCGACCGAGCTCTGCAGGGCGAGCACCATGCCGGTGAACAGGCCGGTGAGCGTGACGATGGGGAGGGACCCGAACCCGATCTTGTCCATCTGGATGATCACGTCCCGCGCGTAGAACGGGCGCGCGAACATGAAACGGAGCGCCCGCCAGCCGAGCACGGCGTAGCGCTGGAGGCCGCGCGCGGCGCCGAAGAGCCAGCCGTCCACGCTGCGGACGATGAAGCCTTCCGGGGGCGTTGCCGGGGGGGCTGATTGCTTTGCCACCGTTGACGGTCGAGGGTAGCTTTTCGCGCGATCACGAGCGCCGGCGCGAAGAACGGCGGCAAGTATACCGGAAACCCCCGTCATGCCGCACCCCCCGACAGAGTTGGTGCGCGATTTCGAGCGGCGGGCGCGGGACGTCCGCGTGCTGGTGCTCGGTGACGCGATGCTGGACGTCTACCTGGACGGTTCCGCTTCCCGCATCTCGCCCGAAGCGCCCGTGCCGGTGGTGCGCCTGGAGGGCGAGCGCCGGGCGCTGGGCGGGGCCGCCAACGTGGCCGCGAACGTGCGCGCGCTCGGCGCGGCGTGCGTGCTCGCGGGGTGCGTCGGCCGGGACGCCGCGGGGGACGCGCTCGTGGAGGAGCTCCAGCGCCTGCGGATCGACGCCTCGGCGCTCACCCGCGTCGACGGCCGGCCGACCAGCGTGAAGACGCGGGTCATGGTCCGCGCCCAGCAGGTCGCCCGCTACGACCGCGAGCACGAGTCGCCGCTGGAAGGCCCGCCGCTGCAGGCTCTGCTGGAGGCGCTGAGGGGGATCGACGGCCGCGTGGACGCCGTGGCGATCGAGGATTACGACAAGGGGGTCCTGGGGGAGGCGACGATCGCGGCCGCGCTGGCGTTCGGCGCCGAGCGGGGCGTGCCGGTGGTGGTCGACCCCAAGGCACGCAACTTCTTCGCCTACGGCGGCGCGACGGTGTTCAAGCCGAACCGGGCGGAACTGGAGGCCGCGCTCCGGGAGCCGGTGCGGGCGGGCGACGCCGACTGGCTCGAGGCGGTCCGGCAGCGCCTCGCGTGCGAGTATCTGGTGGTCACGCTGGGCGAGGCCGGCATGGCGCTGGCCGGGCCCGACGGCATGCGTTGCGGCGTCATCCCGACCGTGGCCCGGGCCGTGTACGACGTGTCCGGAGCCGGCGATACCGTGGCGGCCACGCTCGCGACGGCCCTGGGAGCGGGCTTCGGGGTAGAGGACGCGGCCACCCTCGCCAACCAGGCGGCCGGGGTGCAGGTGGGCAAGGCGGGCGTGGCGACCGTAAGCATCGCGGAGATCGCGCATGCCGCCGAGCGCGGCGCCCGCGCCGAAGGCCCGAACTGACCGTACCACGAGAGAATCAGGACGAATGAGTCGACTCGAACGCATTGAAACGGACCGCGCCCCCGCGGCGATCGGTCCCTACAGCCAGGCGATCGGCGCCGGCGATCTGCTGTACACCGCGGGCCAGATCCCGCTGGACCCCGCTACCATGTCGATGGTCGGCGGGGACGTGACCGAGCAGACCGAGCAGGTACTGCGCAATCTGGCGGCGGTGCTCGAGGCCGGAGGGTCCGGACTCGACCGCGTCGTGAAGACCACCGTCTTCCTGGCGCACATGGGCGATTTTGCCGCGATGAACGAGGTGTACGCCCGCCACTTCGGTGACCACCGACCGGCGCGGTCGGCCGTCGAGGCGGCCGCGCTGCCAAAGGGCGCCCTCGTGGAGATCGAGGCCGTCGCCGTGCGAGGCGACTGACGTGATTCGCTTCACGGATCGCGCCCGCGAGCGCTTGGTGAGCCTGATCGACCACTTCGACGAGGACGCCTGCCTCCGCCTGTCGCGCGCGGGCGGCAGCCCACTGGCGCCCGACTACGATCTGGCCATCGTGGACCTGGAGTCGCGCGAAAGCGGCGAGGGACTGGTCGAGGCCGACGGTATCCGGGTGCTGCTTCGCGACGAGCCAGCCGAACCGTTCCTGATCGACTTCCACGACGGGCCGGGTCCGTCCGGGTTCCAGGTGCGTAGGGAACGCAGTGGAGGCGCGGCAACCGGCGGATCGCTGGAGGAGCGCGTGCGCCGGGTGATCGAGGAGCGGGTCAACCCCGGGGTGGCGTCGCACGGGGGTCGCATCACCCTCCTCGAGGTCCGGGACGACGTCGCGGTGATCGAAATGGAGGGCGGCTGCCAGGGCTGCTCGCTTTCCCAGATGACGCTGCGCCGAGGCGTCGAGCGTATGATCCGGGAGGCGGTGCCGGAGATCCTCGGCGTGCACGACGCGACCGACCACGCGAGCGGCGAAAGCCCTTTCTACTCGTCGTGAGCCCGGCGAGGGCGGCGATGGAGGCGCCTCCCGATGCCGCGCACGCGGACGCCATGCCTCCGGAGACGGGCTCTTGAGCGCGCCGCGTTGGCTGCCGCGCGCGCCGGCGGGGTGGCCGGATCTGGAACGGGCGTTACGGACGCCTTCGGCGCGGGCGCTGGACCGCCGCCTGGCCGCCGCGGCCGGGCCGGTGTATCCGGAACGCCGGTGCGTATTCCGCGCGCTCGAGCTCACGCCGCTTTCGGACGTGCGCGTCGTCATCCTGGGACAGGATCCGTACCACCGGACAGGGCAGGCGCACGGACTCGCCTTCTCGGTTCCGCCCGGCGTGCCCGTGCCCCCGTCGCTCGGGAACATCTTCCGCGAGCTACACGCGGACCTGGGCATTGCGACGCCGGGGCACGGAGACCTGACGGCGTGGGCGCGACGCGGCGTGCTGCTGCTGAATGCGACGCTGACCGTCGGCGAGGGGGATCCCGGCGGGCACGCCGGATGGGGGTGGTCGGACGTGACCGACGCGGTTCTGCGCTGGGTCGCGGCCAAGCCCGAGCCCGTCGTGTTCCTGCTCTGGGGCCGACACGCCCGGGCGAAGGCGCCGCTCACGAGCGGGCGGGACAAGATCTGTATCGTGGCGCCGCACCCCTCGCCGCTGTCGGCCTTCCGGGGTTTTCTGGGAAGCCGCTGCTTCTCGCGGGCCAACCGGGCGTTGCGGGAGCGCGGGGCGGAGGGTGTGGACTGGTCGCTGCCGGCGCGCCCGCCGGACGCCGCGGAGCCGCTCGCCACCCCGGCTTGAACACGGTGGCGGCCGTGCTCTGGCCGCGGGCCCGCGGAGGCGGCAGTATGCTGCGGGCCTGCGGGCGGGGGCGCACGGGGGCGGATGGGGCCTGGTGGCTCTCCGCGTCTTCAAAACGCGTGTGGCGGGCTGAACCCCCGCCGGGTGGGTTCGATTCCCACACGTCCCCGCCACTCTCGTCGACTGAAACGATTCGAGCCGGACATCCAGAATGGCGCGCATCCTCGAAGAAGTGGAGTGGAACCGGAGGCGGACGCGCGCCCGCCTGCGCTTCGAGGACGACTCGGTGATCACGCTTCGCGCCGCGACGATGCGCGACGCCCTGCCGCGGCCCGGCCAGGCGTACGAGGCCGACGAGGTCGGGCGCTGGGAGCGGGCCGACGCTCGCGTGCGGGCGCGTGAGGGGGCGCTCCGGCTACTCGACTACCGTGGGCGGTCTGCCGGCGAGCTGCGACAGGCACTCCTGCGCCGCGGTCACGACGAGGACGCGGTGCGTGAGGTGGCCGACGCGCTCGCGGCCGCGGGGCTCATCAACGACGAGGCCTACGCCGAGGCGTACGTGCGCGGCCGCATCGCGCGACGCCCCCGGGGCGCGCGGGCGCTGGTGCTCGAGCTGCGGCGTCGGCAGGTCGACGAGCGCGTCGCGCAGGCCGCGGTCGCCCGCGTCATGGGCGACGAAGGCATCGGCGAGCCGGAGCTGGCGCGGCAGGCCGCCCGGGGCTGGTTGTCACGGCAGGCTCCGGAGGAGGTGTCGCGCGCCCGCGCCGGCGAGCCGGAAGCCAGGGAGCGGCTCTATCGGCGCGCTCGGGGCTGGCTGCAGCGTCGCGGTTTCTCGGGGGACGTCGCCCACCAGCAGGTCGCGCGCCTACTCGGCGGGGAGACCATCGAGGGTGGCTGAGGTGGGTGCGGCGACCCTGATCGTCAATCCGAGGGCAGCGGGCGGTAGGGCTCAAAGCACGGCGCGCGAGGCACGGGCCGGTCTGGAGGCGCGGGGCGTGGCCGTGGATGTCCGCGAGACGCGCGCTCCCGGAGCGGCGACCGATCTCGCGCTCGTCGCGGCGCGCGAGCGCGCGTCGAGGGTGGTCGCGGTGGGGGGCGACGGGACGGTCCACGAAGTGGCCGAAGGCCTCGTGCGCTGGGCGCAGGACGCAGAGGCACGACCCGCGCTCGGGGTCGTGCCGGCCGGGACGGGAAACGACTTCGCGAAGCTGGTGGGGGTGGAGCGCGACCTGGCGGGCGCGCTGGACATCGTCGCGGCGGGCGCGACCCGCCCCTGGGACGTGGGCCGAGCTCGCTGGGCCGGCGGCGAGGAGACGTTCATCAACGCCGTCGGTACCGGGATCGACGTGGAAGTCGTGCGACAGTTGGACCGTCTGCCCCGCATGCCCGGGGTCGCGTCGTACCTCATCGCGCTGCTCCGGGCGCTGCGGCGTTACCGCGCCGTGCCGCTCGACGTGTACACCGACGGTGCCGAGTCGGCACGGAGCGTCATGATCATCGCCGTCGCGAACGGGCGCTGCATCGGCGGCGGGTTCCACGTGTGCCCGGCCGCGCGGCCGGACGACGGCTGGCTCGACACCTGTATCGTGGACGAAGTGGGCCTCGTGGGGATCGCCCGGATCATGCCCAAGATCCTGAAGGGGCGCCACGGCGG
The DNA here is from genome assembly GCA_035465395.1 of Longimicrobiales bacterium. Taxonomy (GTDB): domain Bacteria; phylum Gemmatimonadota; class Gemmatimonadetes; order Longimicrobiales; family RSA9; genus DATHRK01. Next base: position 15,349 of record DATHRK010000049.1, read on the forward strand.
CGATCCCCGCGTCTCGATCGGACGAGCCCGCGAGGTCCGCATCGTTGCGAGGGGGGCCGAGGACCTCTTCTTTCAGTTGGACGGGGAGCTCCGCGAGCCGGCTGGCGCACGGGAGTTGCACGTCTCCATCATGCCCGAGGCTCTGCGGGTGCTCGTGCGGGAGGAGGTGGGATGAGGTGTAGCGTCGACCTGGGGCGCGGGCTACTCGCGGGGCTGGGCATCGCCGCGGCCTGCGCCATCGCGACGGCGCCGGCGGCCGCACAGGCCCCCGCCGACCCGGCGGCCGCGAGCGATACGCTGACCCCGGGACTCGGCGGGCCGAGCCCCACCGGTGCGCTCGCGCGATCCTTCGTGCTGCCCGGCTGGGGTCAGCTCCACGTCGGTTCCAACGTCCGCGGCCTCGCCTACCTGGCGGTGCACGGCGTCGACGTCTTCATGCTCGTGAAGACCTTCACGCGGCTCGAGGACACCCGCGACCGGCGCAACGACGCCATCGTCGCCGCGCGAGACTCGATTCTCACCCAGATCCTCACCGACACCGCGCTCGCCGAGGTGATCCTGGAGAACCCCGACACGCTGGACGTGCTCGCGTCCGCGGGCGGTGAGGCGCGTCGTCTTACCAACCTGACCGAGTCCCGTCGGCAGCAGCGCGAGGACTGGATGGTGTGGGCCGGATTCTGGATCGTGGCGAGCGGGATCGACGCGTTCGTCGCCGCCCACCTCGCCGACTTTCCCGCGGAGGTGGACGTGCGCCCGGTCAGGGACGCGGGCGAAGCGCGCATGGAGGTCGGGCTGCGCGTGCCGCTGGGTCGGCGAAGATGAGCCATGGCGCGGGCCTGCCCATCGGCGTGTTCGATTCGGGGATCGGGGGCCTCACGGTGGTACGCGAGCTGGCCCGTCGACTGCCCGAGGAGTCCATCGTGTACTTCGGCGACACCGCCCGCGTCCCTTACGGCCCCAAAGCACCGGAGACCATACGGCGCTACTCGCACGAGGCAGCCGAGCTGCTGTTGGGGCGCGGCGTGAAAGCACTCGTCGTCGCGTGCAACACGGCCACCGCGCACGCCATCGACAGCCTCGCGGAGTCGCTGGACGTGCCCGTCGTCGGCGTCGTCGAACCGGGGGTCCGGGCGGCCGCGCGCGCCACCAGATCCAAGCGCGTCGGCGTCCTGGGCACGGTGGGCACGATCGGGTCGGGGGTCTACGACCGCGGGCTGCGGCGGCTGGTCCCCGGGGTGCAGGTCTTCGCGCAGGCCTGCCCCCTGTTCGTGCCGCTCGCCGAGGAAGGCTTCGGCGAGCACGAAGCGTCGCGCCTCATCGCCGAGCACTATCTCGCGCCGCTTCGCGAAATGGACGTAGACGTGGTGATCCTCGGCTGCACCCACTACCCACTTCTGCGTGGACTGGTGGAGGAATCGATGGGCCCCGGCGTCACGCTCATCGACTCCGGAGCCGAGACGGCCGCGGAGATCGAGAGGGTTCTGGAGGCGGGCGGGTTGCGCAGCTCCGCGGCGGATGCGGGCGAGCACACCTTCCTGGTGAGCGACTCGCCGGGCCGATTCCGGGAGGTCGGGAGCCGCTTCATGGGACGGGCCCTCGGACGGGTGGCCCTGCAGCCCCTGGACGAGAAGGTAGTCCGCTAGGGCGTGGCCGAGCGGGCGAGGTGCGCCAGCCGAGCGCTCAGGTCCGTCCCCGGTCCGGCCAGGCCAGCAGCCGCGGTGTGCCGTCGTCGATGCGCACGTAGGTGTCGTGGGTCAGCCAGTCCCCGGCGTTGGCGTACCACCGGCCGGGCTGCACCTCCTCGAGGCGGGGCGCGTGCGCGTGGCCGCACACCACCCAATGGAGGTCCGGCTGCTCTGCGAGGCGCTCCCGGGCCCACGCGAGCAGCGCGTCCGAGCGAGCCGCGGTGTAGCGGGCGTCCGGATCCAACCGCGCCTCCGTGCTGGAAACGAAGCGGGCCAGCCGCGCGCCGAGCTCGGGATGCAGCGCACGAAACCCCCAGATCGCCGGTCGGCTGCGAATGACGGCGCGCAATACCCGGTAGCCCAGGTCGCCGCCGCCGAGGCCGTCGCCGTGCGCCACAAGGGCCGGCCGGCCCGCGAGCGTCAGCCGGGTGGGCCCGTCTACGACGCGCATGCCGACCTCCTCCTCCAGGTAGCGACCGCCCCACGCGTCGTGGTTGCCCCCCACGAAGGTGACCGCAACTCCCGCGTCGGCGAGCGCGGCGAGCGCGCCGAGCACCCGCAGGTGCCGACCCGGCACGATCGATCCGTATTCGAACCAAAAGTCGAAGACGTCGCCGTTGAGCAGGAGCGCCCGTCCCTCCGCCCCGACGTGCTCGAGGAACGCGACGAAGCGACGTTCGGTGGCGCGCGGCACGGCGCCCAGGTGCACATCCGAAGCGATGAATTCGGCAGGCATGGCGCGCGAATGTACGGCGAGCGGGCAGCGGCCAACAGGCGCCCGAGCGGTTGACATGCCACCGAATTCGGGGTCTGCTTGAGGGGTCCGTCGGAGCAGCGCCCGTGTCACGGATCGGGCGAGGATCCCGTTCTACCAGGCAGAGTCGTGCATCCGGACCAGGCCGCAACGCGCGCGGGTGCGCATACGTCGCACGTGCGCGTCCGCTATGCCGAAACCGACCAGATGGGCGTCGCCTACCACACGCACTACCTGGTGTGGTGCGAGGTAGGGCGCACGGCCCTGCTGGCGTCGCTCGGGATACCGTACTCGGTTCTGGAGCGCGATGGGCTGCGGCTGGCCGTGGCGGAGGCCGCCATTCGCTACGTGCGGTCGGCGCGCTACGACGACCTCGTCGCGATTGTGACGCGCGTGGCACGCGCTCAGTCGAGAATGGTGACGTTCGAGTACGAGATCGTCGGCGAGAATCCCTCGCGGGGCGTACTCGCCCGAGCGGAGACGCGGTTGATCGCGCTGGACGGGGCAGGGGAACCGCGGCGGCTTCCAGAGGGTCTCTTGAAGGTACTACGACAGCTCGCGGCGTGAGCCTCCGGCCGGCCGCGCCGCTGGCAACGAAGCTCCCCGGCGAGCCGCTCGATTGGAACGGATAGGAGACGCATGAACCGCAGTGCACCCGTCCTCTTCGCGGCCCTCGCGGTGGCCGTTTCCCCCTGCGCCGCCCAGGCACAGACGGTCCCCTTCGGCAAGAACAAGATCCAGTACGTCGATTTCGATTGGCAGGTCCTCGAAGGCGAGCACGTCGACGTCTATTACTATCCCGAGGAAGAGGAGATCGCGCGGCTGACGCTCGCGTACGCCGAAGAGTCCTACGCCTTCCTCGAGCGGAAATTCCAGCACCACCCCTTCCGCCGCATCCCGCTGATCGTGTACGCGTCCGATCAGCATTTCGAGCAGACCAACATCTTCCCGGGCTTCATTCCGGAGGGCGTGCTGGGCTTCACCGAGTACTTGAAGCGTCGCATCGCGCTGCCCTTCCGCGGGGATTACGACCAGTTCCGGCAGACCCTCCGCCACGAGCTGGTGCACTCGTTCCAGCTCTCCAAGATCGAGGAGACCCAGCGCGCCCATCCGCGGGTGCGCAGACCCACGCCCCAGCGGATCCATTGGTTCACCGAGGGCCTGGGAGAGTTCTGGTCCGGGGAGCAGGACAGCACGGACGACTTCTTCATCCGCGACCTCGTATTGAACGGCCGCGTCCCCACGATCCGCCAGTTCAGCGCCTCGTACAGCTTCGCTTCGTACCCCTTGGGAGCCGAGCTCCACAAGTACCTCGCGGCGCGGTTCGGCGAGGACTATATCGTCCGCGTCTACGAAGACTTCTGGAAGTACCAGACGTTCGACCAGGCGCTGGAGAGCATCCTGGGAATCGACCTCGAGGTGCTCAGCCGCGAGTGGAAGTACGAGCTCGAGCAGCGCCATTTCCCGCTCTACGCTGATCGGGCGCCGCTGGAGGTGGCGGCGCGTCCGGTGATCACCGACGGCGCCAACTACATGCCCACCATCTGGGTGCCGCAGGGAGACTCGGTGCCCCGCCTCCTGTTCTTCTCCCCGAGGACGGGCTACACCAACCTCTACCTGACCGACCTGCGACGGGGTGAGCGCGGCGTCCGCACGGTCCTGGAGGGCGAGCGCAGCGCGGAGTTCGAGCGGCTGCACGAGCGGGACTCGCGGATCGACGTGAACGACGACGGCGTCGTGGCCATGGTCTCGCGCTACCTGGAGCGGGATGCGCTGATCCTCTACGACCTGGCGGACCGCGAGATCGTCGGCCGGTACCAGTGGCCGGACCTGGTCGGCATCAACTCTCCCGCTTGGTCCCCGGATGGCGAGAGGGTCGTGTTCGAAGCGCTCAGCACGTCGGGCATCTCGGACCTGTACGTGCTCGACTTCGAGGCGCAGGAGCGCACCGCGCTCACGCAGGACCGGTACATGGACGAGGACCCGGACTGGTCGCCCGACGGACGCGAGATCGTGTTCGTGTCGGATCGTACGCCGTTCGGCAGGACCGGCTCGCGCAATCTGTTCCTCTACGACGTGGAAGCCGGCGAGGTGCGCTACCTCACCTACGGGAGCTGGATCGATCGCGGCCCACGCTGGTCCAACGACGGCACCCGCGTGGTCTTCTCCTCCGACCGCGGGGGCATCTTCGACCTCTACACGGTGGACCGGGAGGGGACCGGCCGGCGCGTTTCGACGATGGCGGGCGCCGCGCTCGAGCCCCACTGGCTGCCGGACGACGAGGGCGTCGTCTTCTCCGGCTACAGCAACGGCCGCCTGCGCATCTACGAGTACAGGTTCCAGGATGAGGCCGGGTCGGAAGAGGCGCTCGTCGCGCTCAGCGAGACTCCCGAGCCGGAAGCCACCGACGCCCCGCCCGCCATGCTGACGCCCCTCGCTCCGCGCGGTCTCGTGGCAGTCGCGGCGGCCGTGGAGGGCGCGACGGTCGCGGGCGATTCTTCGCGCGCACGGCCGGAGCCGCCGGTGGAGGGCACCGGGGCGAGCAACGGCGCCCGCGGGCCCGAGGCGGCGCCGGTCGCGGCGGCCCCAGACAGCCTCCCGATCGGGTGGGCATGGGAGGACCTGGGGGCTCCCGCGGTGGAATCCGCGGATCGACGACCGTACCGATCCCTGTCATCCATCGGACTCGATTTCGCCGGGGGCTCCGGGTTCATCGCGCCGGGCGTGGGATCCGCCCAGGGGGCGCAGTTCCTCCTCTCGGACATGCTCGGCGACCACATCCTCTTCGCGGGGATCTCCGCGGTCCAGGCCGACGACTTCGACGAGTTCCTGAACCGATTCAGCGGCAGCCTGCTGTACCTGAACCTCGGGCACCGGCTCAACTACGGTGCGGGCCTGTTCCGTTTCAGCGGCCTGTTCCAGGACGTATCCCTCAACATCTTCGAGGAGGACACCTACGGCGGGTACTTCCTGGCGTCCTACCCCTTCTCGCGCTTCTCACGCGTGGAGCTGCAACTCGGCCTCGAGAACAGCCACCGGACCGACATCGACGATCTGTTCGACCGCGGCCTTTCCCGGCGCAACACCCGTGAGGACACGCGCGACCTGACCCGCAGCGGGCTGTTGACCACCAACGTGCTCTCCTACGTCAAGGACAACACGCTCTGGCTGCCCTCGGGCCCCATCGACGGCGAGCGGTACGCGATCTCGATCGGCCTCACGTCGTGTTTCTCGTGCACGACGCGGAGCACGGTCACGGAGAACGAAGTGACGCGGAGCGCGGTGGGAGAGAACTACTCCGTCATCCTCGACTACCGGCGCTACATACGCACGACGCTGCGGAGCGCCTGGGCGCTGAGGGGGTACGCGTACTACAGCGACGGCGAGATACCCGGCCGCGCCGTATTGGGCGGTCCGCACGCCATGCGCGGCTACCCGCGCTTCTCGATGGCGGGCTCGCGCGTATGGCTCTTGAACCAGGAATGGCGCTTCCCCATCCTCGACGGCGTCGCGCTCGGCTTCCCGTTCGGCACGATCCGGCTGCCGGGCGTGCAGGGAGGCATCTTCAGCGACATCGGACAGAGCTGGGTCGAGGGCCAGGAGCCGGAGGGGACGTGGGGCAGCTACGGATTGGGATTGCGAACCTCCCTGGGCGGTGCGCTGGTGCTGCGCTGGGATATCGGCCGACGCTTCCGCATCGGCGACCTGCCGCCCGTGCGCTTCGACCTGGGCGAGGACTTCAACGACACGTTCGTGGACTTCTTTTTCGGCTACAACTTCTGACGCCTGAACTCCTTTTAGCGCCCGAGGGCCCCGTCGGCGCGCGCCGGCGGGGGCTCTTCGCGGCCGGCCTCGCCGCTGCGGGATGCCTCGGCGCCTGCGCCGGTTCGGCCGGACCGCGCGATCCGGCGCCCGACGCCGGCGCGGAAGCCGAGGCGCTCGAGGCGACCGCCGTGCGGGGTGCCTATACCGCTACATTCGACTGGTCGCTGCGCGAGCGCGAAGCTCGCTTCTCCGGCGAAGGCGCGGTCCGCGTCGCCGCGCCGGAGCACGCGCGCCTTGACCTGTTCGGTCCCCGGGGCGAGTTCTTTCTCGCCGCCGCGCTGGTGGGAGACGACCTGCGACTACCGCCCGGTGTGGAGGACGTGCCGTTGCCTCCGCCGGCGCTGTTCTGGGCCGTTCTCGGCGTGCTCCGTCGTCCCGCCGGCGCCACCCTGGCCGCCACGGGGCGGGACGGGTCCGCCGTCGAGCTCGACTACGCCCGCGGAGAGGAACGCTGGTCCTATCGCGTCGAAGCGGGCGCGGTCCGCGAGGCGGAGTGGACGGACGACCTCGGGGGCCGTATGACCGTCGAGGTGCGGGCGGCCGACGCGGAAGGCCGACCCACGAGCGTACGGTACCGCGACTGGCCCGCCTTCGTCGAGCTCGTGATCGACGTCACGGGAACCGAGGCAGTGGAGGGACACCCCGATGAGACCTGGGATCCGACGCTCTGAGCCGTGGCGCGCTGCGGCGCTGGGATTCGCGGCGCTGGCGCTCGCGTTGGCGGGCGCTGGTTGCTACGGCTTCCAGGGCGGTGGCGGCTTCCCCGAGCACGTGCGCTCCGTCTACATCGAGGTCTTCGAGCTCGACCGCAGCGTCTCCCAGGTGGAGATTCCGAGCGAGCTGCGCGACGAGATGCTGGACCGGTTGCCCGGAGCCCTCGGTGTCCGGCTGGCGGCCGAGGAGCAGGCCGACGCCATCGTGCGCGGCCGCGTGACGCGCTACGACGACGGCACCCAGACCTACTCCCCCAGCACCGTGGGCCGGACGGTCGACGTGTCCGAGAACCGGACGGTGGTGGCCGTCCAGATCGAGATCGTGGATGTCCGCCGCAATCTGATCCTGTGGGAGAACGGCTCGGTGAACGGCGAGGGCGTCTGGCAGCGCGATACGCAGAGCGCCGAAGATGGGCGCCGACTCGCCATCGAGGTCATCGTCCAGCGGATCATCGACGGCGCCCAGTCCCAGTGGTAGCGGACTCTCCGGAGGGAATGCGCACCTTCCGCATCGCGTCGCGCGGCAGCGCGCTGGCGCGCTGGCAGGCCGACCACGTGGCGGCCGCGCTGCGTGCGCTCGACGCCGGGTTCGAGGTCGAGGTGCGCATCGTCCGCACGACCGGCGACCGGATCACCGACGTGCCCCTCGCGCAGATCGGCGATCGGGGCTTGTTCACGCGGGAGGTCGACGACCACGTCCTGCGCGGGGACGCGGACGCGGCCGTGCATTCGCTCAAGGATCTGCCCACCACGCTGGCTGCGGGACTGGCCATCGGCGCCATCATGCGACGGGAGGACCCGCGTGACGCGCTGGTCTTCGGCGATCCCCGGATCCGCCGCCTCGAAGACCTCGCCCGCGGGTCGACCATCGGCACGAGCTCGCTGCGTAGGCGCGCGCAACTCCTCGCGGCGCGGCCGGACCTCCGGATCCTCGACGTGCGGGGCAACGTGGACACGCGGCTGCGATCTCTGGACGGAGGCGCGTTCGACGCGATCGTGCTCGCCGCCGCCGGGCTCCACAGGCTCGGCCTGCGTCACCGGATCGGTGCGTATCTGGAGCCGCCGGACTGGCTACCCGCCGTGGGGCAGGGGGCGCTGGCGGTGACGTGCGCGGCCGGCGGGCCGGCCGAGGCCGTCCTGCGACCGCTCGCGCACGCCGCGACCGCCTCCGCGGTGCTGGCCGAGCGTGCCTTCCTTCGGGCCCTGGAGGGCGGCTGCCAGGTGCCCATCGGCGCGCTGGCCGAGGTGCACGGGGGCGACCTCCGGCTGGATGGGATGGTAGCCGCGCTCGACGGGGCCCGCGTCGTCCGGGGAGACATCGCCGGCGCCGCCGACGAGGCGGAGCGTCTCGGCGGCGCGCTCGCGCGGCGCCTGTCCGAGCAGGGTGCGGCGAGCCTTCTCGCCGAGGCGCGCGCCGCGGCGGCGGCGCCGGCGGACTGAGCGATGGCGGCTCGGAGCGTCCTGCCCGATCCCGCGGCGAAGATCCTGACGCGCGCCGAGGCGATCGACGCCTACGGGCGGCCGCGGGATCGCCGCGTGGTGTTCACCAACGGCTGTTTCGACCTTCTCCACCGAGGACACGTGGAGTACCTGCACGGCGCGCGGGCGCTGGGCGACGCGCTCGTGGTCGGCCTCAACACGGACGCGTCGGTGCGGCGGCTGAAAGGGGCCCGGCGCCCCTTGGTGGTGCAGGAGGACCGGGCGCTCGTCCTGGCGGCGCTGGCCTCGGTGGACGCGGTCGTCCTGTTCGACGAAGACACCCCGCGGGCGCTCATCGCGGCGCTGGCGCCCGACGTGCTCGTGAAGGGCGGAGACTACGCACCGGAGGAGATCGTGGGACGCGAGGAGGTGGAAGCGGCGGGCGGAACCGTGCGGGTTCTCCCGCTCGTGAAGGGTCGGTCGACCAGCGCGTTGATCGAGCGGCTGTGCGGGGACGCGTGAGCCGGCCCGGCGGGCGACGCCCGGACGCGCTGCGGCCGGTGCGGCTCGAGCCGGGGGCCGCGCCCTTCGCGGAGGGCTCGTGCCTCGCCTCCTTCGGCGTCACGTCGGTCCTGTGTACGGCCAGCGTGATGGACGAGGTGCCGCCCTGGCGCCGCGGCTCGGGGGAAGGGTGGGTGACCGCCGAGTACGCGATGCTTCCGCGCTCTACGCAGCGCAGGACGAGCCGCGAGCGCGCCTACCCGCGGGGCCGGACGCAGGAGATCCAGCGCCTAATCGGTCGCTCGCTGCGCGCCGCCGTCGATCTCGGGGCGCTCGGGGAGCGGCAGATCATCATCGACTGCGACGTGCTGGCCGCGGATGGAGGCACGCGCACGGCCGCGATCACCGGCGCCGCCGTCGCCCTCGAGCTCGCCTGCAGCCGACTCGTCGGAGAGGGGGAGCTCGCGCGCTCGCCCATGCGCGAGCTGGTGGCCGCCGTGAGCGTGGGCATGGTGGACGGGCGCGTCCTGCTCGACCTGGAGTACGTCGAGGACGCGGGAGCCGACGTCGACCTCAACCTCGTCGCCCTGCAAACCGGCGGGCTGATCGAGGTCCAGGGGACCGGCGAGGCGGGGACGTTTTCCCGCGACGAGCTCGACGAGATGCTCGACCTCGGCGAGGCCGGCATCGCGGAGCTCCTCGCGGCACAGCGAGCCGCGCTGCGCGCGGCCGGCGTCTGACCCGCTCGGCTGCACGTTGCCTCCGCCCACCGAGGCGTCCCCTCAGCAGCCGCCCCTCCTGGTGGCGACCCGCAGCGCCCACAAGCTCGCGGAGATCCAGCGCATCCTCCCGGGCCTCCGCCTGGACTCCCTGCGCGAGGCGGGTGTCGAGCCGGCTCCGGAAGAAGACGCCCTGGAGGGGGAAGCCACGTTCCTCGGCAACGCCCTCGCGAAAGCGCGGTACTTCGCGCGCCGGACCGGCCGCGTCGTCCTGGCCGACGACTCGGGACTCTGCGTGGACGCTCTCGGTGGGCGGCCCGGCGTCCGGACCAAGCGACTCGCGGTCGACGAGGGCGCGGTCGATGCGCCGGACGACGAGGCGAACAACCGCGTGCTCCTGCGGCTCCTGGACGGCGTGCCGGCCGCCGATCGCGGGGCCCACTACATGTGCGCGGCGGCGCTCGCGGGGTCCGACGGCGGCGTTCGGGCGGCCCTGGGGGTCTGCCGGGGCGTCATCGGGGAGGCGCCCCGCGGCCAGGGCGGCTTCGGCTACGACCCGCTGTTCCGGCTCCCGGACGGCCGCGCCATGGCGGAGCTCGATGAAGCGGCGAAGGACGCCGTGAGCCACCGGGGCCGTGCGTTCCGCGCGCTGGCCGCGAACCTCGGGCTGGCAGGATGAGTCGCCGCGTCGCTCAGCGCTCGAGGGTGGTCCGCCAGACGACGTGGTGCCCGCTCGAGGCGATGAAGATCTGACCGGTCGCCGCTACCGTCGCGAGTCCGCGCGGAGCGTCCAGTGGCGTGTCACCGGCCTCGCGCAACTGCTCGCCGAAGGCGGTTTCGCCGTTGCCGGCGAACGTCGCGATGACGCCCGTTGAGAGGAGGACCCGGCGTACCCGATGGTTCTCTGTGTCCGCGATGAACAGGGTCCGGCCGTCCGGGGACAGCGCCAGCGCCGTGGGCGTGCGCAAGGTGGCTGCGCGTGCGGGACCACCGTCGCCCGAGAACCCCGCCTCTCCGCTGCCGGCGACGAGATCGATGATGCCGGTCTCCAGGTCGACCCGCCGCACCCGGTGCTCGGCGGCGTCGCTGAAGTAGAGGAGCCCCCCGCCGATCGCGACTCCGGAAGGCGAGCCGATGCTCGCTTGCGTGGCGGGCCCCCCATCGCCGTCGGAGCCGCGCACCCCGGAGCCCGCGACGGTGCTCAGCGTGCCATCGGATTCGATGCGGCGGATCCGGCCCGACCCCCCTTCAGCGAAATACAGGAGGCCCGAGGGGTCCAGGGCCAGGCCATTGGGGGAGGCCACCGAGGACCCCGCCGCGGGCGCCCCGTCGGCCGAGACCCCCTGCGTGCCGTTCCCGGCGACGAGCGTGACGACGTCGGTTGTCAGGTCCACGTGCAGGATCACGTCGCGCGTGGCGTCGCCGATGTAGACGCCACCCAAGCCGTCGGCCACGAGCCCGAGGGGCCGCTCCAGGCAGAGCGCGTCCGCGCACGTGCCCTCGTCCGCGGCGATCTCCAGAGCTCCTCCCGGCACGAATCGCTGGACCGCGCGTCCCGCGTGCGACGCGACGAACACGGTGCCGCTGGCGTCCAGCGAGAGGCTGCGCGGCTCGTTGAGCTGGCTCGTGAGCGCATCGGCGCCGACGGCGACCCCGGGTGTCTCGGGCACGCCCGCGACGAGGCGCATGGTGCCGGGCGGGTCCCCCAGCACCAGCAGCGGATCTCCGCACCCTCCGACGAGCGCGGCGGTCGCCAAGACCTTCGACCAGGACGCTCCGGGTGGACTCATGGCACCGGGGTGATCCAGAGGTCGAAGCCCCCGGGCAACGCCCGCGAAAACGTCAAGCGCGTGCCATCCGGGGAGACCGCCGGCTCGCGCCCTCCGGCGGTGCCGGGCACCAGGCGATTGTTTTCGCCGTTCAGATCGACCGTTCGGATCCCGTCGTCGGCGACGTAGTAGACGCGGCTACCGTCGGCCGAGAACGTCGGCTGAGCTCCGGCGGCTAGGGTCCGGCCTTCGGAGCCGTCGGGGCGCACCAGCGCGACCGAGGGGCCCGGCGTCGTGTAGAGGTGTTCCTCGACGCGACAGAACGCGCCGAACACGCTCGACTGCGTGCATGTGACGGTCTGCGAGTCGGTCGGGACCTCGCGCGTGTAGGCGATCCACTCACCGGTCGGGCTCCACGCGGGCGCGAAGCCGTGGTCGGTGCCGGGTACCGGGCTGGGGTCGCCGCCGGGGGTCCACGTCAGCAGTCGCAGACCGTCGCTGAACACGAGCCGCCGGTCGGTGGGGTGCCAGGACGGCCGAAGAGCATGGATCCCTTCCTCGCGGTACGACCGCTGGTACGGATAGCGGTGTACGGTACGGATCTCGGGGCCCGGCGGGGGCACGCGCCGGAAGCCCTCCGGCTCGAAGTCCAACGAGGGATCGGCCTCGGGATCCCTCCCGGAGCCGGGCTCCCGGACGACCAGACGCGCGAGAAGCACCATCGGCACATTGGACTCGAACGCACCATCGCAGACGAAGGCGATGTCGTCGACGCAGGAGTCGCGCGAGAGCACACGAAGGATCCTCAGGTAGGCGATGGAGCCATCCACGGGGCTGACCGCCGGCGCCGCGAGCACGCCCGGGTTGAAGGTGCCGTCCTGGACCGCGGGCAACGCAAGCTCCGCCTCACCGCCGGTCGCCGGGATCGAGAGCAGGAGCCCGTCGGTCAGAGGGAACGGCGCGAAGCCCTCGGACGCGTACACCAGACGAGCGCCGTCCCGGGTCCACGCGGGCGCGTGCTCGTCTCCCGCGCCGAAGGTCAGGCGCGCGGTGCCCGTGAGGGGCCCGCCGCGGATGTCCGCGTCGAAGGGCGCCGGGGCGTCGCGACAGGCGGACGCCCCGGACGCCAGCACGCCGACGAGCGTGATCACGGCCGGGCGAATGCCGGCCCCCGAGGACGCCGCCAACCGAGCGCCTCGCCGCGCGCCCATCAGAAGGTCACCTCGACGCCGAGGCGCACTTGGAGGGGGTCGGCGAAGAACAGGCTCGGGTCGAACCGATCCAACGACGCTGCGAGCCGTAGGCTCGCGTACTCGTCGGCGTCGATCATCCCGTCGCCGTTCAGGTCGGCGTTGCGGCTGTAGCGCGGCGACTCGAGCGGGATCGGGTCCGCCAGCGGCGCCCCGAGCGGCCCGAACACCTCCGCCTCGGACGGCGACAGCGTCCCGGTGGAACGCCGCACGGCCAGCACGTTCTCCCTGTCCAGCAGGTTCCGTCCCTCGGCCACGAGCCGCCAGGTGCAGGTTCCGCACGGGCCCAGCTCCCCGAACGTCCAGGTGGCGCGCGCGCGGGCGTCGACCGTCCAGGGGAGGTAGGTGTCGCCGTCGGGCGACAGCAGGCTCTCGTCGGCGACCTGGATGGGCGTGCCGCTCTGCGCCTGTACGAAGACGCTCCCGCCCCAGGGAGTCCCGTCGGCACCGCTGGCGCTGCCCACGTACGCCGCGAAGTCGATCGCGTGACGCCTATCGAAGGCGAGGGGACGCTCCTCGAGGCCGCCGTCGGCGTCGACCGCGGAGTCCGCCAGCACGCCGCTCGCCACGCCCTCCGCCTTCTGGAGCGCGTAGCCCGCCGTGACGCGGCCCCAGTTCCAGCGCGACCGCAGGCTCAGCTCCACGCCGTTCACGGTCCCCACGTCGCCGGTGGAGAAGCGGCGCTGCTCGGCGTCGCCGAAGCGCAGCTCGCCGGTCGCGAGGTTGCCGAGCTCCTTGTGGTAGCCCGTCAGCCCCAGCGCGAGGTCGTCCCGGAAGAGGTGGTCGATGCCCACCTCGTAGGCGGACCCCCGCTCGAACGTCAACTCCGGATTGCCCTGCACCCGGATGTCCGCACGCAACGAGTCGCCGAGCGTCGTGTCGAAAAAGAATCGAAAGTCGGGCGGCTGGGTCACCAGCCCGTAGGCCAGCCGGAACGCGGTCCTGCGGTCGGTGCCAGGCACGGCTCCGGCCAGGGCGATCCGCGGGCTCACGCTGGTCTCCCAGCCGGGCTCGAGGACGGGGCCCGACAGGTCGAGCCGGTCGGGCCGGAAGACGAGGCCCGGACGGAACGCCTCGATCCGCCCGCCGAGGTGCACCGTGATGAGGTCCTCCGAGGCGAGCTGGGCCTCCACGAACGCGCTCACCGTGCGCGGGAAGAAGCGCGCGTAGTTGGGCGACGAGCCGGCGAGGTGGGAGGCGCGGCGCTCGTACAGCTCGTTGCGGAAGAGCTTTGCGCTCACGCCCGCCCGCACAGCGCTGCCCTGCGCCGCGACCAGGTCGCCCGACGCGTCCACGCCCGCCATCTCGGTGCGCGTCCAGTTGGCCAGATCGGGTGTGCCCTCCGTGAAGAAGAGTCCCTCGGCCGCGGGGCCGAAGGGAGACCCCACGGAGCCGCCGGGCGCCACGTATCCCGGCACCGCCGAGCCGCTGGCGAGCTGGTCGTCGATCGGGGCCCGGACGAAATCCTCGCCGACGAACCGGAACGCGCCCGGCCTGAAGCCCGCCAGATTGGTCAGGTCCTCAAGCCCGCGAAGGTCCACCGCGCCGAGGGTGCGGTCCAGCGTCATGCCGTAGCCTCGCACCGTGGCGCTGGCCGCCCACGACGTGTAGGAGCGCACCCACGACACCCCGAGCGTGCCCAGCGTGCCGCGCACCCGCTGCCCCAGCTGGAAGTCGTCGTTGTACTTGAACTCGGGCGTGTAGAGGAGCTGCTGTCTCCGGTTGCGCAGAACCGACACGAACACGCTCGTGCCGCCGGTGATCGGCTGATCGATCCGCAGGAAGCCGATGAGCTTGTCGCCCTGCTGGAAAGGCAGGCGGTCGCGTTCGAAGGGGCAGACGAACCGGCTCAGGACGCTGGAGCTCTGCAGCTGGGTGAGCGTGGCCGCGATGGTCGGGCTCGCCTCACCCGGCCGCAGGCACGTGAGGCCCCGCGCGTGGGGTTCGCCGTCGAGGTAGCCCTGCAGGAGCACGTCGGCGAACACGCTCGTGCCCGCGCCGCCCACCGGCCCGCCGGCCGAGACCGTGAGGCCCGTGAAGCCCGTCAGCAGGGACTCGGGGGCCCAGTGATCGGTCAGCAGTGCCACGTTGCCGCCCCAGTTCTCGGGGTCGCCGCGTCGCGTCGAGTACCGCACGACCCCCGATAGCGCCGACCCGTACTCCGCTCCGAAGCCGCCGGTGATGACGTCGACCTCCTCCAGCGCCGTCGGCGAGTACTCGAGTCCGAGCCCGCGGCTGGAAGCCTCGAGCTGGTTCTTCAGCTCGACACCGTCGATGACGTAGGTCTCCTGGCCGATCCGGCCCCCGCGGAAGTGTCCTTCGGTGACGCCCGCGGCGAGCTCCACCGCCTCCTCCACCGCGTCGACCGGCAGCTCGCGCAGCTCGCGCCCGATCACCACCTGGTGGGACACCGTCCGCTCCGGCTCCATCAGCGGGGAGGGATCGGCGGTCACGGTGATCCCGGCGACCTCCAGCGGCGTCGTCTCGAGTCCGATGTCTCCGAGGTCCACGGCCTGACCGGCGGACACCCGCAGGTCGGCGACCGTGACCGTTTGGAATCCGAGCAGGGAAACGCGCATCGCGCGAAGCCCGACCGGCACGCCGATGAGCACGAAGCGCCCGTTCTCGGCCGACAGCGTCTGGAACGGGAGTCCCACGACTTCGATCAGCGCTCCAGGCTGCGGGGACCCGTCGTCGGAGGATAGGATCCGGCCGAATACCCGGCCGGTGGCCTGGGCGTCGAGGTCTGCGGCGAGGGCGAGAAGGCAGCACAGCGACGCAACGGCGTAGCGGCCGGCGCGCGCGAGCCTGGGGTGGCGTTGCGGCATCCGAATCCGAGGCTGTCCGGTGAGGTCGGGAAGCGGGCCCCCGAGCCGCGAAGATCCTGCTCGGGGTGAAACGTACGGCGCGCGGGTGATGTGACGACGGGGCGAGTCGCGTCGGGGCCGGCCGGCTCCGTTGATCGGCCGTCGCGCCGGGGTTAGCGTTGCCTCATACGCGGGACGCGTACGCTAAAATCACGCGTTCGAGCAGGCGTACGGTGCAGAGGGCGTCGAGCCGCGGCAACGCGCTGCCCGATGAACGTCCGGACAGGACGTCGAAAGGAGGCCTTGCGTGCTTGCATTCCCACGACGATTGCTCTTCGGTGCGGTAGTCTTCGTCGGTGTGTCCGTCGTGTTGGCTTCCTGTACTCCCGCGGGCGAGACCGAGCAGCGCGCGGCTGCATCGGACGAAGATTCGCCGACCATCGAAGGCACGTACAGACTGGTGTCCCGTGCGCTACCAGATGGTACGATCTTGACCCCGCCACAGGTCATGGGACTCCTTACCTACGCCCAGACACATCGAAGCATCACCGTTGTCGGAGAGGATTCGGCAGGGAAGTTCTTCGCCATGAGGGGTGCCACCTACACGCTCACGCCCACCGAGTACTCCGAGGACGTGCTGTTCAGGGCCACGAACCTCTCAGCGAACGCGTCCGATCGTACTCAGATCGACTACGGCGTACCAGCCCAACCGGTGAAAGCGCCGGTCACGGTGGCCGGCGACCGCATCGAATTCCGCCTCCCTGGCGAACCCGCCTTCGCGTTCGCGGGAGCGACGATGATCGCCACCCAGGAGGGGCGATTCGTGGACACCTGGGAAAGGGTTCGATGACCAACGTTCTTCGCCCGGTATTTGCGCCGGCCTTGACGGTGCTCACCGTGTCTGCCTGCGCGCCGGCGTCTCCCCCTCCCTCCGACTTCGCCCAGGACCGAGCCGAGATCGAGGGCGTCATCACCGACTACGAGCAGGCGGTCAACGACGGCGACCTCGAAGCGGCGGTGGGGATCTTCTCACCCGACGCCGTCTTCATGCCGGCGGGCGGTCCGGCCCAGCGCGGGATCGACGCCATCCGGGCCTACTATCAGGACGTGATTCTGCAGAGCCCTCTGCAGCTCGGCTTCACGGTCGGCGGTGTGGAGATCGTGGGAGACCTGGCCTGGGCGACGGCGGAGATCGACGGGATCCAAACCACCCCGGACGGGACTGAGAATCCGGTGGCGGTCAACGGGCTGTTCGTCTGGCATCGCGATCCGACGGCCGGGCGCTGGCGCGTCGTAGCGTACATGTTCACTCCCGCTGGGACGTAGGGCACCCGAGGAGCAGGTCGGCCAAAGTTTGCTGTGAAGTGAGATAGGAAGAACAACGGGGCGTGGCGCAGTCCGGTAGCGCACCTGCTTTGGGACTAGTCCACTAAGCGTTTCACCTCGTTTCCTGCCGTCCCAAATCCGTTGCCACACAACCCATTCCGCTGTACCGCGCTGGGCGGCTATGGTGAACGACGACGGCCGGATTACCCACGACTTCAAGCGCGCCAACGGCCCCGACAAGCGAGAGCTCGCCAAGATTCGACCCGGCACGAAGATCGTCGCCAGTTGCGACCGAACCGGCCGGGTGATCGCGCTCCAGGCGCTGACCCGGCGGTCGTGAACGGCGGCCACGGATGTCCGGTTACAGGTCGCGCGTCCAGGCGTGCGCGCTGGACCTCCCGGCCCGTGGCCGTCGCTCCTTGGCGGTCCGGGGTGTGTCGGTCGAGGTCCGCGTGTTTTTCCAGTTTTGCAACGCTCGAGCTCCCGGCCGCCTTCTCCACGACGGTTGGCGGTCAGGGCGTCCGGTTGCGGTCGCGTGGATCATACGCGCACGCTTGCATCTCCTGGGCGTCCTGGCCGCCTCCTGCATAGGTCGGCACCTGAACGGTCCGGTTACTCAGGAGCTTGGAAGCAGATCCCTGAGGTGGTGTCGCGGTGGCCGGAGGACGTCACTCGACCACAAACGTCCATGTGTAGTCGACAATCCAAGCGTTCGTCGTGCCGTCCGACGAAAGTAAGAGGTTATCGACTCGGTACTGGCCCCCAGGAAGCGGCAGTGCTGTCTGGAACGGCGACGACGGATTGCTGGCTACGTAGAAGTCGAGGAGGAAGGAGGCCAGCGTCGCATCGCCCTCGGAGAGGCGCCAGTCGGTTCTTGCGAACGTCAAGCCAGCGGACGGCGTAAGCGACCAGAAAAAGCTGACGTCGGTCAGCTGCGCCCCCTCTGGGATCGTAAATCGAAACGGGTCGAAGTCGGTCGCGGGAAACCCGCTCTCGGAGAATGGGTTGAATGCCATCGTACCGGTCACGGTATTCGTTCCGCGAGCGAAGTCTATGCGATGAGAAAGAGTCCCTAGGAAGAGGTCTCCCGAGTCCGATTCCCGATACGAAACACCCGCCGCACTCGGCCGGCAATTCTCGTCAAACACGGCCGGAAGACCCGGAAACGGGTCTCCGATCAACCCATCCCCGTGGCGCAGATGGCCCTCCAGAGCTGGGGCGGCGACCCTGATCAAGATGAAGCCTGGGGCGCCTCGAGTCCGATGACAGATCGCTTCGGCAGGACCTTCGCTACGCGAAAGGAACGGGGTCGAGCCGGTCCCGACCTCGAGAGCCGTGGGGTTGTGCTCGCAGGCGAGTAGAGATAGGGCGGCCACCGCCGCCTGTAGACCGATGCTGCGCTTCATGGTGGGCTCCTTGCGATGAGGGAACGACGTAGGCTGCCGAGCCCACCTGCCTCGACGAAGGTCTGGAGAGGACCGTCTTGGAGTAGTTCTCCGCGCACGCGGGTGCGCGAAAATTACCTCCGCCGGGGAGGTGGTCAGAGTCCGCGTGGTAAGCATCGCATCCCCCGGAATAGTCGGAGATGACGAGACGGAGGCGATGCGGTGGGCTGAGTAGCTCCAATTGGGCCAAGCTCGGCAGCCCCTCGGCGCCTCCGGTCCGGCAGGGTCGCCCTCGCCAGGAAGGTCAAACAGATCGAGACGGTCAACGCGGGTCGGCCGCTGGTCGCCGCCCGGGGGAGGGTCTGCCGAGTTTTCGCGCCGAGAGCAGAGTCGACGCTTAGGTAATATGCGTCCGTACGGACTTCGAAGCCACGGCCTTCTTCGCTGTCGGAGTCCTGCCCCGACTACGACCGGTCGGCGGAACCGTCGAGCTTCGGATTGCCCCCAAGCTCGCCTGCCGACGCGTTCCACCCCGCGAGCGGGCCATGATGGAGGCGCGGGTCCGCCGTAGACAACAGATTCTCCTTTCGCACCTCAGGGTCAGGCGTGAACTGGTGCCGCCGGATCCCTCGCCACAACGCAGGCAGCTGCGCCGCCACCGTGGCCCGCCGTCCGCACTCCGGGCACGTCAGCGCGCCCCGGAGCCGCATCGGCGGCCCGTTAGGCGCCTCGGGGGCCTCCACGGCCCACCAACCGGGCAATATGTCGAGCGAGCCGTCGCAGGTTGGCTGCAGGCAGGCGAGAGCGGTGTGGGTGTCCATGCCCCGACACGATGCGGCCCGTGGACGGGGCGCGGCGATAGCTAGGTGGGACGACTCGCGATCACTCCCCGCACCGCCGGCCGTGCCTCGGCCCAGTCGATGCCGGCCCACACTGCAATCCCTTGTGGGTTCGAGTCCCACCCCGGGCATTCTTTCATAGCAACGACTTCTGAACCCCGCCGCCTACAGCGAGCTCAGGTAGGCGACGAGATCGGCCTTCTGCCCCGAAGAAAGTCCGAGCCCCAGCACGCCATCGTAGTGATCGACGACGTCCGCGAGCGTCTCCGCGCTGCCGTCGTGGAAGTACGGCGCGTGCTGCCAGAGCGCCCGCAGTGGTGTGGCCCGGTACTGCTTCGTGGTGCTCCGCTGTGCGTGGATAGGGTCCATTCCGGTCTCCTCGGGGTCGTGGAGGTTGCCGTTCGTGTAGCTTGGACCCGCGTGGCAGCTCGAGCAGCGCGCTTCCCCGGCGAACAGCCGCCCGCCGCGGGCGGCGGCCGCCGGGTCGAAGCTCCCCGCGGGGGGTTCGGGTGCCGCGAGCGAAAACTGGTACTGACGCAGCGCGGGCAGCTTGGAGCGCACCAGGTCCTGACCAGGCGGCACGCGGATGCTCACTCCCAGGCGCGGGTCGGAGAATGAGCCCTTGCCGTGCATCTGCGTGACGGCGACGTAGTTGTTCCAGTACGAGACCGGTCCCTCACCCGTGTACGTCTCCAGCCCCACGCCGTGCAGGCCGTACGCTGGCGGGATCACCGCGGGGTCGCTGATCCCGTCGAGGTTGAAACGCGCGTCGTAGAATCCGGGGGGCCACGACGCGTAGACGGCCTGCAGCTCCGGGGGCAGCCCCGGCGCCAACGAGACGATCGTACCCACCGCCAGGTCGCGATTCGGCCACCCGTCGAGGCGGCTGCCGATCCCGGGTGCCACCGAATTGTCGACCGTCGAATGACACAGCGCGCAGGTGATGCCGAGCCGCGTTATTTGATCGCCGTCCACGGTGGCCGCGATCCCGACGACCGCATCGAGGCTCAGGAGGGCGCGGGTCGTCGCGGGATCGTCCAGCAGCGCCGGGTTCGCAAGCACCGCGTCGAGCACCTCGGCCGGGATGGCCTCGCCATCGACCTTGAGACCGAGCGCGAGCGCCTGGTTCGGCGTGACTCCCTCCACCAGGTCGTTCAGCCGGAGGGTGTCCGTCCAGAATCGCCAGTCGCCGAAGTCGTCGTGGCGGAAGATCTGCCTCCCCTCGGCGACCTGGCGCCCCTCGGTCCTGTCCGCACCAGCACGGATGTCGGGATACAGGGCGTACTCGGTGTCCTCGCACGAGACGCCGAGAAGACCGATGAAGAGGGCGACGGTCAGCAGGGTGGGGAAGGTTCGCCCACGACGGCCCGGCTTGTCGGGAGACAGAGACGTGGAGCCCATGATTGCCTCGCAGTGGTCGCAACGAACGGTACGGCGAAGCTCGGCGGCATTAACTGTGCCGCCTCGACAATCCGTTATCGCCGCCGGCATAGCCGGAGCGATCCGTGCATCGACCGACGGGACGCCGAGCACGCTGTTCAAGGCAACGCGCCCCTCCTATGATCATCCTCGGGTGATGCGCTCCCCTACTTGTGGCGCCGAAACGGCGCGAAACGAAGCAACCGGCCGGCTGTACCCTATACGTACCCTAGAGGCCGAAATCGAGTGAGGCGCGGGCCAAGAACGAAAGACGGAAGTCAGGCAATAGCAATACGTTAGTACATCTTCGGGGCGTGGCGCAGTTCGGTAGCGCACCTGCTTTGGGAGCAGGGGGTCGCCGGTTCGAATCCGGCCGCCCCGATTGGAGGGTGGGACGCTATAGGACGCGCGTCGGCGCGGTCCCGACGGGGCGCTACATCGCCTCGTGGTGCTCCGCGCCGGCCCGCACCCAGTCGCACAGCTTCGCGGTCACGGACTCCCGCGTCTCGTCGGGATCCCAGCGCACCGGCGTACGCCGCTCCTCGTTGTCGATCACCACCCACCAATTGCTCGGCACGCCCGCCGTGGGGCTGCCCCCGCCCGTCTGGGTGGTGACGTGCGCGGCGTACTCGTGACCATCGCAGCGAAGAACGAATCCGTCGGCCGCTGGGGTGTCCATGGGTGATCTCTCCGTTGCAGGGGAAACCGGGTCGCGCGATCCCAGCGACGGGCCACGCCCGCGGCTGAGCTTCAAGCGGAGGATCGACGGCTCGGACGCTTGCGGCAAGTGCCCTCCGGTAGTGGTACGATCCGGTCGAGCCGGACCGCCACCACAAGGCGGGCGCTTTCCAAGCAGGAAAGAACCGCTTGACCAACACCTCGGCGCCTCGCACGGTGTGGGGCCAGCGTCATCGTTGCACAGATTCTCCGCGGGAGGGGGAGAGCGGGTCGCCGCGGAGTCGGAGACGTTTCACCGGGACACCATGATCGACCTCACCATCTACGCCGCGGGCGAGATCCACAGCGACTGGCGCGACAAGCTTCGGCAGGCTCTCGAGGACCTCGGCGTCGACGCCGAGATCGTCGGTCCGCAGGAGGACCACGAGCGCTCCGACGACATCGGCGAGGCGATCCTCGGAGAGCGCCCGTCGAGTCGCTACCGGGACCTCGAGGGCGCCCGCGTCAACACCCTGAGAACGCGTGTGCTCTTGGCGCGGGCGGATCTGGTCGTGGCGTACTTCGGCCCGAAGTACAAGCAGTGGAACACGGCAGCGGACGCCGGTTGGGCGCTGGCTGCGGGACTGCCGCTGCTGCTCATCCGCGACGGCGAGCTGGTGCACGCCCTCAAGGAGCTCGACGCGCTCGCGTCGATGACCGTCGAGACGATCGAGGCGGCCGCGGACGCGATCGCCTACATCCTCGAGTAACTCAATCCCTGTACGGGTCGAACTCGTTCGGGCCCGCCATCACGACGATCCGCGGTCTGAGCGTGTGCAGCACTTCGATGGTGTCGCCTTGCGCCGCGAGCACATCCGGTAGGCGGCGGTAGGCGTGGGGGCTCTCGTCCAGCCCGCCGCCGCGCAGCACCACGTCTTTCTCCCGCAGCCACCTCTCCATCATCGCCGGGGTGACCTTGCCCGGCCGCTTCACCCGGCCGGTGCGGCGGTCCCGTTTGCCCGCGGCCTCGGTTCGGGACATCACGCGGCCCGCGCCGTGCACGGTGGAGTAGAGCGCGGCCTGCTGGGTGGCGGAGTCGCCGTCCGCACCCCGGACGATCACGGCGTCGTCGCCCATGCTGCCTCCGATGAAGCCCCGCTGGCCGGGGAAAGCGGGGGTCGCGCCCTTGCGCACGACCACCAGGTCCTCGCCGCCGTGCCGCTCACGCCACGCGAAGTTGTGGTGGTTGTGCACGAGGTCCAACTCTTCGCCTCCGAGCAATAACACGACCTTGCGGGCGACCCACTCGCGTCCCGCATAGGCGTACCGGCCGGCCAGGTTCATGAGCGACCAGTAGGCGTCGCCCAGCGGGGCGGACAACTCGAGCAGGGCCTCCGTCTCCGGAACTCGGGCGCCCCAGGGTTTGCCCTGCGCCAGCGCGAGGAAGCCGGACGCGACGGTGTGTCCGAAGCCGCGTGAGCCGAAGTGCACCCCCACCCAGACGCGGTCCGCCTCGTCCACGAACACGTCCACGTAGTGGTTCCCGGAGCCGACCGTACCGAGCTGCGCCCGGGCTTTCTCGCGCAGCGCTTCGCGCTCGCGTTGGCCCGGCACGGCATCCCACGCGGGATCCTCGAACAACGGGTGGTCGATGGGGGCGTCGTCGGCCCGGTTGGAGCGGCCGATCCCGAAGCTGATGGCGCGCTGGATCTGGTCGGCCAGGGCGTCCCGATGCGGCTCGATGTGCCCGCTCCGCAGGTCGGTCAGGATCGCCGCGTTGCCGCATGCGATGTCGAAGCCGACCCCGGTGACGCTGGCGCGGTCGCGGTAGGCCGCGACGCCTCCCACCGGCATCACGTACCCGAGATGTCCGTCCGCCATCAGGGCGGCTCTCTCGGCGCGCTCCGCCACATCGGCGAGCTGGTCCAGCGTGTTCTGGTCGTGGGTGCCGAAGACCACCGGGGTGCTGCGCGGCATGCGGGTCCCCTCTCCGTGAAGCTGAGGCCCCCAACCTAACGAAGATCCCCCGCGGGCGGCTTCGGGGAACCTGCCTCGCACGGCCGTGTACGCGAGCCCAACCCGGGGGATGAGCACGCTTGACACGACACCCCACCAACGTATCCTAGAGGGCTTTTCCGGTCGTCGCGGGGCGCCGCATGGCGGCCACCAAGCGCCCGTAGCTCAGCTGGATAGAGCAGCGGCCTTCTAAGCCGCCGGTCATAGGTTCGAATCCTATCGGGCGCGTTCGGGAGGGTGGTCCGGCGGACGGTCGGCGGGCGCTCTCGCGGCGACAAGCAGGTCCGTTGGTGGGCGTAGCTCAGGTGGTTAGAGCGCCAGGTTGTGGCCCTGGAGGTCGCCGGTTCAAGTCCGGTCGCTCACCCTGCAGGCCGCGCGCGGTCCACGAGCGACCGCGCCGGCACTCGAGGTTTCGGAACCCGTCGGCGCCCGATGGGTAGCCGGGTGCCCGCTGCACATGCCCCGATAGCTTAACTGGCAGAGCAGGGGACTCTTAATCCCAAGGTTCTAGGTTCGATTCCTAGTCGGGGCACTGCCATTCTGGCGGTTGACGATGGCACGCGTCGTGCCTCGCTTAGTCGCCCTTTCGCCCGGAAAATTCCTGGGCGGACGAGCTATTTGACAACGAGGGTGTTGGAGGAGAGTGAGAGGGTCCTCGACCCGGGGGTGTACCTTCCTCCGGGGTCGGCGCTGGAGTTGGGGCGTCGGGGAAGAGACAAAGGTAACCGAGCAACAAAGAGAATGAGCCTATGAA
>DATHRK010000050.1:0-26966 GCA_035465395.1 Longimicrobiales bacterium
GACTTCACCGACGCCATCGAGCGGCTCGGCGCGGAGACGATCTCCGAGCGCTACGGCAACCTCTTCGAGATGTACGAGAAGATCACCGGCGAGGACCCGTACCGAACGCCGATGCGGATCTACCCGGCGCCGCACTACACCATGGGCGGGTTGTGGGTCGACTACAACCTGGAGAGCACGATTCCCGGGCTGCACGTTGCCGGGGAGGCCAACTTCAGCGACCACGGAGCGAACCGCCTG
Organism: Longimicrobiales bacterium; assembly: GCA_035465395.1. Classification (GTDB taxonomy): domain Bacteria; phylum Gemmatimonadota; class Gemmatimonadetes; order Longimicrobiales; family RSA9; genus DATHRK01. The sequence continues at coordinate 241 of DATHRK010000050.1, forward strand.
GGCGCGAGCGCGCTGATGCAGGGGCTGGCCGACGGCTACTTCATCATCCCCTCCACGATCGGGCACTACCTGGGCAGCACCCGGCTGGACGACGTCGACACCGGGCACGACGCGTTCGAGGAGGTGGCCGCGGCGGTGGAGGAGCGAACCCAGCAGTTGCTCGCGGTCGATGGCTCGCGGACGGTCGACGAGTTCCACCGCGAGCTCGGCAAGATCGTGTGGGAGTACTGCGGCATGGCGCGCAGCGCGGAGGGCCTGCGCACGGCGCTGGAGAAGATCCCAGCGCTGCGCGAGGAGTACTGGGCCGACGTGCGCGTGCCGGGCAGCGCCGCGACGCTGAACCAGTCGCTCGAAAAGGCCGGCCGCGTCGCCGACTTCATGGAGTTCGCCGAGCTCATGTGCCGCGACGCGCTCCACCGCGACGAGTCGTGCGGCGCGCACTACCGGGTCGAGCACACGACCGAGGAGGGCGAGGCGAAGCGCAACGACGCCGAGTTCAGCAACGCGTCCGTATGGGAATGGACGGGCGATCCCGGGCAGCCCGCGCTGCACGAGGAGCCGCTCAGCTTCCAGCACGTCCCGCCGTCCCAGAGGAGCTACAAGTGAGCGCCGAGGAGCGGGAGGAAGTGGGCGCGCGGGACGGGGGCGAGCGCCCGGGAGCGGACGCCCTGCTCAGCGGGCCGGTGGCCGACGCGGGTGTCCGCGCCGACGACTCGCCAGGCGGCGATCCGCCCTACGGAGGGCCCGCGGGTGGTGATCGGGCTGAGACTGGCCGCGGCGAGACGCCCGGCGCCGCGGAAGGGTCGATGACCATCACCCTCGACGTCTGGCGCCAGCCCACCGGCGCCGAGGACGGCGCGTTCGAGACCTACGAGGTGCGCGAGGTCAGCCCCCACATGTCCTTCCTCGAGATGCTCGACGTCCTGAACGAGCAGCTCATCGAGTCGGGGGAGGAGCCCGTCGCGTTCGACCACGACTGCCGCGAGGGCATCTGCGGCATGTGCGGCTTCATGATCGACGGCGTCGCGCACGGCCCGATGCGCCACACCACGGTCTGCCAGCTCCACATGCGGCACTACGCGGACGGCGCGCGGATCCGCATCGAGCCGTGGCGATCGAGCGGCTTCCCGGTGATCCGCGACCTCGTCGTGAACCGCACCGCCTTCGACCGCATCATCGCCGCCGGCGGCTACATCTCCGCCCCCACGGGCGCCGCCCCCGACGCCAACGCGATCCCCGTCCCGAAGGTCACCGCTGACCTGGCGTTCGATGCCGCCGAATGCATCGGCTGCGGCGCCTGCGTGGCCGCGTGCCCCAACGCCTCCGCCATGCTCTTCACCGCGGCGAAAGCCGAACACCTGAACACGCTGCCGCAGGGGAAGGCGGAGAAGGACCGGCGCACGCTCGGCATGGTCGCGCAGATGAACGACGAGCGCTTCGGCCACTGCACCAACCACGGGGCGTGCGAGACGGTGTGTCCGAAGGGGATCAGCGTGGATTACATCGCGAAGCTGAATCGGGATTATCTGGGGGCCGTGCTGCGGGGTGGGGCGGCTGACTAGACACCGGCCCTCGGTTTGCGGCCAGCCCGGTGAACCCGTCGTTCTCAGACAGATTGGTCCGGTCAGGGCGGTCCCCGGGCGGCAGATCACCAGTTGGCCGGAAATTCGTACGGCACGCCTTAAGGCGGGACTCTCCCAGCAGGACTTGGCCGACCGCATGGGCGTCACACAAGTGGCTGTCTCCAGTTGGGAGCGGGATCGTGCTCGGCCCGCTCGAAGACCGCTTGCCGAGACCGGGCTCCACAGGTCCGGGAGATTCGTCGCGTCGAGGGGGGCCGCCCCGAGTCGACCGAGCGCGAAGGGTACGTGGGTTTTCGACTGCGCCGCCAAGGCATGTCCGGATGGGGGAAGCCGGCCACGCTTCGGCGGAAACGCGTACTCTGCGCGACACAGTTTCGCCCCGATTACAAAATCGGCGCCAGCAACCGCGTTCCCTGCGCCGCCAGCCGGAACGGAAACGGCTTCTGCGTCAGGTCGGCTTCGGTCAGCCGCGTGGATCGCGCAAAGTCGGCCGCGAGCATCGCCTCCACCTCGGAGCAGAAGTCGCGATCGTGGGCGAGGACGGTGACCTCGAAGTTGAGCAGGAACGAGCGGTTGTCGAGGTTCGCCGTGCCGACCGCCGCGTAGTCGTCGTCCACCAGGACGACCTTCTGGTGCAGGAACCCCTCCTCGTAGAGGAACACGGACACGCCGGCCCGCTCGACGTCCGGCAAGAACGCGTACGGGACGAACTTGAACATCCAGTGGTCGGCGATGCGGGGCATCAGGACCCGGACGTCGACGCCGCGCAGCGCGGCGGTCTGGAGCGTGCCCAGCACGCGGCCGTCCGGAACGAAGTAGGGCGAGGCGATCCACACGCGCTCCTCGGCCGCCGAGATCGCCTGGGTGTACAGCAGCCCGGCGGTCTCGAGCGGGTCGGACGGTCCGGAGGCGATCACGAGGGCGTCCTGGTTCCGCGGGCTGCCCTCGAGATCCCAGCGCAGGCCTTCCAGCACCTCCCCGCGGCTGTAGTACCAGTCCCGGATGAACGAGAGCTGGAGACCGAGCACCGCCGGGCCCTCGACCGACAAGTGGGTGTCCCGCCACGGGCTCAGCCGCTCATGGCGTCCGACGTATTCGTCGCCGACGTTGTGTCCACCGGTGGCCGCCCAGTGCCCGTCCGCGACCACGATCTTGCGGTGGTTGCGGAAGTTCAGGCGGAAGCGGCCGAGCCAGCCCCGGTCTCCGCTGAACGCGCTCACGTGGACCCCCGCTTCCTCGAGCTCCCGGACGTAGCGGTCGGGAAGGGCGTAGCTCCCGACCTCGTCGTAGAGCAGGTGCACGCGGGCGCCGCGCGCAGCGGCCCCGACCAGGCGGCGCTGGAAGGCCCGGCCGAGGTCGTCGTCGTGGATGGTGTAGAACTGCGCGAGGAAGTAGTCCTCGGCCCGGTCGATCGCGGCGAAGATGGCGTCGAAGGTGGCCTTGCCGTTGATCAGGAGCCGGAGTCCGTTGCCGCGCATGAACGGCGCGCGGGCGAGGCGCGCGAATCCCCGGAGCTCGGACTCGGTCCGTTCGTCCTCGGCGCTTTCCGGGGGGACGACCCACTCGGCCAGCCGATCGTGCGCCTCAACGAGGCGGGCCTCGACCCGCGCGTTCAGGTCGCGCAGCGCCTCCACGTACCCGGCGAACCGCGATCGACCGAACACCCAGTAGAGGGGAAGCGTGAGGACGGGCAGCAGCACGAGCGCGACGGCCCACGCCGTGGCTCCCTGGGGGGTTCGCGCGTGCATGACGGCATCCACGGCGCTCGCGGCGCCGAGGAGCTGCAGCAGGGCGAAGGCGATCCCCAACGCCCACACGATGACATCGCCGGACAACACGGAGAGACGGGCCCGCAAACGGTGGCTGAGAGCGAGGTGCGGCCGGTGGCGCGTGGGAGACGGTATTCCGGGGGTGGAGGATGGGCAAGGCGGGGGCGTGGGCGGCGGAACTAGCCCAGCTCTGCGAGCAACTTGCCTGGCGTGCGGGCGGGAATCGGAGAGGAGCGGGAATCGGCCACGTTGCGCGTCGCGATGACCTCCGCGCCACACGCGCGTGCGGCAGCCACCTGCATGGCGTCCTCGAAGTCGCTCAGCGGGAGCGTGGCGGCGTAGCGGAGCGCCTCCGTGTCGGTCGGTGCGACGCTCACGAAGCGGGCTCTCGGCTACTCCGCCCACCGGCCCGGGTCCGTCAAATCCCCCGACCCTACGCGAGCTTGGCTGCGATGAGCTCGACCGACGGTGCTCCGTCCGCGCGGCACGCCATCGCGCGTACGTCTTCGACGCCGCCCGTCACATCTTTTACGCCGCCCGTCACTTCTTCGACGCCGCCCGTCACGTCGTGCCCGTCGACGAGGACGGTCGGCGAGCCGTAGCGCCGGAACTCTTCGGGCGTGGAGTCGTCCATCAGGTCCCACTCGGCCCACTCGCCGGGCGTGCCAAGAGCCTGCAGCGTGGCGGCGCGGATGTTCTCGCGCGCCTGGAAGGCGTTCGGGCAACCCTCGAAGTAGATCAGGTCGATTCGGCTCTTCGTCATCTCATAGCTCGAGCAACGCGCGAACCAGCTTTCCGGTCTTCCCGCCCGCATCCTGTCCGGCCTGTCGACGCACGCGGCCGCGGCCCGCGGCGCGGATCAGCCCGGCGACACCACGACCTCGTGCGCCCGGCCGTCGTCCACCAGCAGGATCGATGACCCCTCCAGCCGGATGCCATCGGCCGTCACGGCCGCGCGGCCGCGACGTATCCGGCCCGGCTCGCGTACCGTGATCGCGTAGGTCGTCGCCCCGTGCCGATAGTCGACCGAGAACGAGGGCCAGTGGGCCGGCACGTTGGGCTCGAAGTGGAGCCGGTCGCCACGCTTCGTGAAGCCCAGGATGCCCTCCAGGCCGACGCGGTACATCCAGCTCGCGGCGCCCGTGTACCACGTCCAGCCGCCGCGGCCGAGGTGGCCGTCGGCGGTGTACACGTCGGCGGCGACCACGTAGGGCTCGACCTTGTAGGTACGGACGTTTTCGGGCGTCCTGCCGTGGGTCAGCGGGTTGAGCATCTGGAACAGCTCGAAGGCCCGGTCGCCGTCACCGCGCAGGGCCGTCGCCAGCACCACCCAGAGCGCGGCGTGGGTGTACTGGCCGCCGTTCTCGCGCACGCCGGGCAGGTACCCCTTGATGTATCCCGGGTCGTGGGGGGTCCGGTCGAATGGCGGATCCAGGAGCTGGATCAGGCGGGCTCCCGGGCGGACCAGTTGCTCCTCCAGCGACTGCATCGCGCGCGCCTGGCGGACCGGGTCGCCCGCCCTCGAGATGACGCTCCAGCTCTGCGCGAGCGAGTCGATGCGGCATTCGTCGTTCGCGGCCGAGCCGAGCGGCGTGCCGTCGTCGAAGTAAGCCCTCCGATACCAGGCGCCGTCCCAGCCGTGGGTCTCGACCGCCGTGACGTAGCGGTCGGCCTGGAGGCGGCAGGCGGCGGCGGCCTCCGGATCGTCGCGGGCGTCGGCGTCGCGCGCGTAGCCGCGCAGGGTCGCGACCAGGAACCACGCCAGCCAGACGCTCTCGCCGCGGCCCTCGGCGCCCACCCGGTTCATCCCGTCGTTCCAGTCGCCCCCGCCGATGAGCGGCAGGCCGTGGGCGCCGGCGGTCGAGGCTCGGCGGAGCGCCCGCAGGCAGTGCTCGTGGACGGACGCGGTCTCGGTCGTGACCTCCGGCAGGTCGTAGACCTCGTGCTCGTCGGGGTCGAGCTCCCGCATGCGCAGGAAGGGGACCGGTTCGTCGAGGACCGACGTGTCCCCGGTGACGCGCACGTAGTGGGAGACGACGAACGGCAGCCAGACGAGATCGTCGGAGAAGCGCGTGCGCACGCCGCGGCCCGTCTCGGGATGCCACCAGTGCTGGACGTCGCCCTCGAGGAACTGCCGTGCGGCCGCTCGCAGGATGTGCTCCCGCGCCAGCCCCGGCTCGGCGTACACCAGCGCCATCGCGTCCTGGAGCTGGTCGCGGAATCCGTACGCGCCGTTGCTCTGGTACAGCGCCGACCGGGCCCACATGCGGCACGCCAGCGCCTGGTAGAGGGTCCAGCGGTTGATCATCGCGTCGAACAGGGGCTCGGGCGTGCGCACCGCGATCCGGGACAGGCGGCCGTTCCACGCCTCGGCGCTCGCGCCGAGGGCGGCCGCCGCGCGCGCGGGGTCGCGCCACTCGTCCACGGCCTGTCGCGCGCCCTCGAGGTCGGACATCGCGCCGAGGAGGACCACGATGTCGCGGCTCTCGCCCGGGGCGAGCTCGATGGCGCACTGGAGCGCCGAACAGGGATCGAGCGCCGGCCCGGCAGCGTCGCCGAGGCGCCCTTGGCCGGAGGACTGCAGTAAGGCGGCGGGGAGGGCGGTGCTCCCGTTGCGCCCGAGAAACGCGCGCCGGTCCGCGGTGTGTGCGCGCACCGGCTCGCTGATCGCGTGGAAGGCGGCCCAGTCCGCGTACTGGGGATCGAAGGGGTTGGACGCGAAGACCGCCCGCGATCCGGGCTTGAACGTGGTGACGATGTGCTCCCGGCTTCGCCCCCGCGTGACCCCCAGGGTCCACTCGGCGTAGGCGGTGATCGACAGGCGTCGGCTTTCGGCGCCGCGATTCGTGACCTGCAGCAGCGCGCATTTGACCGCTCGCTCGGGCACCATTCCGAGCCGCAGGCGGGTGGCGATCCCCCCGCGCTCGTGGAAGAAGGCCGATTCGCCCGGTGCGTGGCGCACCCGGTAACGTCCGCTGCTCCGCATCGGCGCGGGTGTGGGACACCAGATCGCTCCGGTCGCCTCGTCGCGCAGGTAGATCGCTTCGGTGGCCGGGTCCGCGACCGCGTCGTTGTGCCACGGGGTGAGCCGGTAAAAGTAGCTGTTGCGGGCCCAGGTGAAGCCGGCTCCGCGCTCGCTCACGACGAACCCGCCCTCGGGATTGGCGATGACGTTTACCCAGGGCGCGGGAGGCACCCGGTCGCCGCGGACCCGGATCTCGTAGTCGCCCTCCGACGTCAGGCCGCCGAAGCCGTTGTCGGGCTCCGGCCCGTCGTCGCCCGCGAACGGCGCCTCCGCGGGCCCGGCGACGGCTTCGGCCGGCGGGACGGTCGGCGCGACCCCTCCGGATTCGCCGGCGGGCGGGATCGCGGTGAGATCCCCGACGATCTCCGAAGCGGGCGCGAGCGCCCGGACGATCCGGCCGAGCGGCCGTCCGTCGCAGGGGATGAGGAGCCGCGCGGCCGTCCGCAGGACCCGCAGGTCCTCTGCCCCCAGCAGATCCGCGCGCCGCACGAAGACGCCGCCGGGACGCTCGGACGAGTCGGCCTGGTCGCCGGCGCCGATCGTCGCCGCGATCCCCGCCTCGAGCTCCGCCTGGTAGGTCGTCGCGTGGGTGTTGAGGATCACCAGGTCGGCTTCGATCCCGCGTCGGCGCCAGTAGCGGTGGGCCGCGAGGACCTGCCGAAGCGTCTGGATGCCTTCGGCGCCCTCGATGGTCGCGACCACGATGGGCAGATCCCCGGAAATCCCGTGCGCCCAAAGGCGGTGCTGCGAGCCCCGGGCCATCCGGTGCTCCGCTTCGGGCGCCCGCGCGGCGACGCTGCCGAAGAAGAGGTGGCCGGCGAGTCGCTGGAAATCCGTGGCGTCCGCCGGGGTGAGGCCCAGCTCGCGCAGCTCGAGCTGGCTCGAGGTCGAGGCCAGGTCGAGCGCGCGCTGCGCGGCGTGGGGGTCGTGATAGCGGCCCGCGAGCTCGAAGGCGCGCTCGCGGGTGGCGGCGATGAGGGTGGTGAACGCGACCGAGGCCGATTGTCCCGGGCGCAGCCGCACCCGCGTCCGCAACGCGAAGATCGGGTCGAGCACGGCGCCGGTCGTCCCGGCAAGGTTCCCGTCCCGGTCTCCGTCCAGCGCGGCGGGGTCGCGGACCGAGCGGCCGCGCCCCAGGAAGCGGGCCCGGTCCGTCTCGAACGACACCGATCCGACGCGCTCCGGCCCGGAATCCACCACGTGCACGCACCAGAGCTGCGGATCGGCCGGCGAACGGGGTCGCCGGCGCGCGGTGATCGCGGTACACCACGCGTGCCACTCGGTCTCGATGAACAGGTTGCCGAACGCCGGATGGGCGCGGTCCGCGGCGGGCGGGGCGAGGACGATCTCGCCGTAGCTGGTCAGCTCGATGTCCCGTACGCGGGTCCCGTTGTTGGTGACCGTGACGCGGCGTACCTCGGCCGCGTCGTCGGGGACGACGGCGATCTCGGTGCGCGTCTCGGTGTCGCCGTCCGTGCGCACGAACGTCACGCGGTCCGCCGCGAGAACGGCGCGATACCGCTCGGCGGGAGCGCACACCGGCTGGTGGCTCGCCGACCACAGCCGGCCGCGTTCGGGGTCCTTCACGTAGCAGAACTGGCCGGTGTCGTCGCAGGTGCCGTCCGCGCGCCAGCGCGTGATCGCCAGATCGCGGTAGCGACTGTAGCCGCCTCCGCAGTGACTCACCATCAGCGCCAACGGCGGGCGCCCGAGAAGGGCCACCTCGAGCTCCGCATCGACCGCCTCCACCTCGCGGATCGACGGCCGCTCCACCTCCGGCTCGGCGCGAGGCGCGACCAGGTCTTCGCTCCGCGTCTCGCGCAGCGTCAGCCGTCGGGGAACCCGCTCGTGCAGCAGAAGCTCGACCGACCGGACCATGGGGTCGGCGTGGAACCGGCGCTGCCACACGCCGTCGGCCAGCACGTTGGTGAAGGCCACCAGGCTCATGCCGATGTGGTGCGCCATGTAGGTCGCGACGACCGCGGGTTGGGATTCGGACGCGGGTCGGGAGTAGTCGAGGGCGTCCTTGAAGCCGAACGGCCCGAGCGCGGCCAGCCGCTCCAGCGCGGTCAGGTTGCGGAGGGCTTTCTCGGGCTCGAACAGCGCGGCCAGCGCGGAGGCGTAGGGGGCGACGACGAGATCCCGGCCGAGCCCCCGCTTCAGCGCGAGATCGGGCACCCCGAAGGCGCGGTACTGATACGTCCCGTGCCGGTCGCGGAGATTGTACGCGCTCTCGCTGATCCCCCACGGCACTCCCCGGGCTGAGCCGTAGGCGATGTGCCGGCGAACGGCGCCGCGGTGGGTCTGATCCATCAGCGTGAACGGGAACGAACGCATGACGAGTGCGGGCATCAAGTACTCGAACATGCTCCCGCTCCACGAGACCATGGCGGGCGCACCGGAGGCTCGAGAGAGCGTTCGGCCGAGGCGGAACCAGTAGTCCACCGGCAGGTCGTTCTTGGCGATCGCCATGAAACTGGCCAACCGCGCCTCGGAGGCGAGGAGGTCGTAGGAGGACGGGTCGAGCGCGTGGGTCGACAGCCGGTAGCCGATCGCGAGCAGCTTTCGCTCGGGGTCGAGCAGGAACCCGAACTCCATCTCCATCGCCAGGGCGTGGGCCCGGGCCGCGATCGCCTCGAGCCGGCGCACGGTCTCCGCGCCGGCGATCTCGTGCGCCGAGCCCGGCTCGTCGGGCAGCGTCAGGCAGGCCTGTCGCAGCGCGATCAGATGGCCGGCGAGGTTGCCGCTGTCCACCGTGGACACGTAGGCCGGCTCCAGCACCGATAGGTCGGAGAGGTCGTACCAGTTGTAGAAGTGCCCGCGGAACCGGGGCAGCTTCTCGAGCGAGGCGAACATCCGCTCCAGCCGGTCGAGAAGCGCCTCGAGCGTCAGGAAGCCCAGGTCGTACGCGCTGACGGTCGCCAGCAACTGGAGCCCGAGGTTGGTGGGAGACGTGCGCATCGCGACGACCGGGTCCGGGTCCTCCTGGAAGTTGTCCGGGGCCAGCCAGTGCGTCTCGGGTCCCGCGAACCGCTCGAAGAAGCGCCAGTGGAGCAGGGCGTAGCGGAGCATCAAGGCGCGGGCGGCCTCGGGAAGCGGCCTCAGGGGCCGGATCGCCGGGGCGTCGAGCGCCGAAGCGATCAGCGGCGACGCCATCCAGGCGGTGAGGAAGGGCACGGAAGCCGCGGCCAGGCGCAGCGCGTACCCGGCGTCGTCGGCGCGAATCCAGGCGATCGCCACGGCTACGCCGATCGCCGCGATCAGCCCGAGCGCCGGCGCCATCCCGCGCCACGCGGCGTGGCCGGCGGGCAGCGCGCGCTCGGCGGCCGACGCGGTCTGCCACTCGAGCAGGCAGCGACGCGACCGATACAGCCGCCAGAGCGTGCGCAGAATGCCGTCCGCCGAGACCCACGCCTGGTGCGGGAGGAAAACCAGCCCCAGCGCGAGCTGACCGATGCCGCGGACGGCGTCGCGCCCCACCCCCCCGAAGTAGGCGCGCCACGACTCGCGCCACGGCGTTCGCGCCGTGGCGATCAGCAGCGACGTGACCAGGGGGGCGGCCATGAGGCCGAGGACGAGCGCGGTCCATCGCAGCGGGGAGCCGGGCAAAACCGTCCACGCGGCCACCAGGAAGAGCAGTTGCGCGATCTCCACCGTGCTCCGGCGGAGGTTGTCGAGGATCTTCCACCGCGACAGCCACGACAGCCGGTTCGGCTCCGGTCCGTCGGGCCCCGGGACTGTCCCCGTGAGCCATTGGAGCAGTTGCCAGTCGCCCCGAATCCAGCGGTGCTTCCGCCTGGTGTACGTCGCGTAGCTGACCGGATAGTCGTCGTAGATGTTGACATCGGTGACCAGCGCGGTGCGCGCGAAGTTGCCCTCGATCAGGTCGTGCGAGAGCAGCCGATTCTCCGGGAAGCGGCCGTGCGTCGCCTGCTCGAACGCCGCGATGTCGTAGATCCCCTTACCGGTGAAGCTCCCTTCGCCGAAGAGGTCCTGATAGACATCGGACACCGCGGTGGTGTAGGGATCGACGCCGGGCCGGCCGGAGAAGATGGCCGCGAATCGGGACCGCGCGGCGCTCGGCAGCGAGACCCCGACCCGAGGTTGGAGGATGCCGTAGCCGCGCACCACCCGGCTCGCCGCCGGGTCGTACTCGGCCCGGTTGAGCGGGTGGGCGATCGCGCCGACGAGGTCGGGGGCGGCCTCGGGCGGAAGCACGGTGTCGGCGTCGAGGGTGATGACGTAGCGGAGCAGTCGGAGCGGCTCGACGTTGCCCTCGATGACCGAGAAGGCCCCCTCCGCGGCCCCGCGGACGAAGCGGTTGAACTCGGCCAGTTTGCCGCGCTTCCGCTCCCAGCCCATCCACACTTCCTGCTGCGGATTCCAGCGCCGCGGCCGGTGGAACAGGTAGAACGCGTCCCGCGCCTCGGGGGCGTAGCGCTCGTTGAGCGCCGCGATCCCGTCGCGGGCGGCGGCCACGATGGCGTCGTCGCCGGGACGGGTCTCCGCGTCCGCGTCGGTGAAGTCGCTGAGGATCGCGAAGTGGAGATGCGACTCGCGATTGGCGAGGTAGCGCACTTCCAGCGTTTCCAGGCTCTCGTGGACCGTGGTGACGTCGGGGAACAGGATCGGAATCACGACCGCGGTCCGGAACTCGGGGGGGATCTCCGACCGGGTGAAATCGAGCTTCGGCAGGAGCCGGGGCGGAAGCACCGCGGTGAGGATCTGGTTCACCAGGGCGACCGCCGTGTCCGCGGCCGGCAACAGCGCGAGGACCACCACGACGGGCCAGACGGCACGGCCCGGCCCCCCCCCGAGCCACAGCACGAGCGCGAGAGCGAGCGCGGTCAGGGCGAGCAAGCCGCCGACGTAGACCGCGTTCGCATGCCGGTGGACGGCGCTCCCGACGCGCTCCTGCCACCGGGGCCGGTAGCGCGTCGCCGCCTCCAGCACCGCCACACCCTCGTCCACGAGGTAGTAGCCGACGTGCGCCTCACGGCTGTCCGGGTCCGCCGCCGCTCCCATCCGCGCCAGGTCGACCGCCGCCCGCGCCACGGCCGTCTCGGACGCCGGGCTCCGCCGTGCGATCCGCTCGACCACGTGCCTGTAGCGGTCCCGGGTGGCGAACGTCATCCGCGGGTAGGACCCCGACGGGTCGGTACGGAGGACCGCCTCGGTCCGGCTCTGCCCCTCGACGAACGTGCGCCAGTCGAGGCGGGCGACCGCCAGGAGGCTGGTGATGCTGTTCGTCATCATCTGGTGGGTCAGGGCGAGGCGTTCGATCGCCTGCGTGGCCGCGCCTTCCGCCGTGAACCCCTCCAGACCCAGCCACCGTTCGAGCCACCCCAGCGCGGGCACGTCGTGCGACCCGCCGTGGAGCCGCTGGAGCAGGCGGCTCACGAACGTCGGCGTGAGCGGCGGCTGCTCCCTGCCGAACTGCGCGATGACCAGGGTGGGCGGGGCGCCGCCGCGGAACCGCGCCGCCCAGTCCTCGGCGGCCGCGATCTCATCCAGCCGCTCGACCGCCCGCAGCGTCATCCGCCGCACGCTCTCGATCAGGCCGAGCCTCACCATCGCGGGGATCGCCCACAGCTCGCCGAGCGAGAGCGGCGCCACGCGCTGGAACTCCGCCACGAAGCGGGTGACGTTGTCGAGGTCGATCCGCGCCTCGGTGTGCGAGATCAGCGTGATCGCGATCTCGTAGGCGCGCGGGTAGCCGGCCAGCGGACCGCTCTTCAGCTCCGGCAACTCCCCGTAGTAGCCGGGCGGGAGGCTGTCCCGGACCTGTCGGATGTGCTCCTCGATGACGTGGAAATTGTCCAGCAGCCACTCGCCCGCCGGACTCAGATCCTCCCCCTGTTCGGCCGTGGCGGCGAGCCGGACGCGGGCCCTTTCGAGCAGCTTGCGCGTCTCGTCGAGCCGTCGGAGCAGCAGCGTCCTGCGCCGCCGGCCTCCGGGCGGCGCCACCTGCTGCCCGCTCGCGAGAGCCCGGGCGCGCTCACCGAGGTGCTCCGCTCCCAGCAGCTCGCCACGGATGGGGCCCGCCGCTTCCGCAGGGCGCGGCGTCTCCGGTACGGATGGTTTCAATCTGGATCCCGTCTACTGCGGGGCGCGCGCGGCGCCGCCTGGGCGAATCGCTCCGCGAGGCGCCGAGCGAGCGAGAACACGCGCCACCAGAAACGTGCCGCTATCCGCGGATGCGCCGATCCCCGCGAGCGGGGATACGCAGGCGTCTACGCAGCGAGAGGACGCCGACGTGATACGTGGAGTTCAGGGGTTCCTCCCGGTCGGGGAATGCGCGGGCCGCGTCCCGTCGGCCGCGCAGGCGAGCGTTCATGATAACGGTGCCCGCGGACCCTCGGGACGGTTGGGCGGTCGTGGCGACACGCCGAGCGCGCCCGGCGTGACCCCGGTTATCGTTCTCGCACGACGACCATCACCACCGGAGGGCCCACCGCTTGAAGACTCGCACGCTGGGAGACACCGGACTCGAAGTCTCCGCCATCGGCTACGGCGCCATGGGCCTCAGCAGCGGGTACGGCGTGCCGACCGAGCGGCGGGAGGCGATCGCGCTGCTGCGCGCCGCCGTCGAGCGCGGCGTCACGCTGTTCGACACCGCCCAGGTCTACGGCCTCTTCGCGAACGAAGAGCTGGTCGGCGAGGCGCTCGAGCCGTACCGCGGCGAGGTCGCGATCGCCACCAAGTTCGGCTGGGACATGGACCCGGAGACCGGCGAGCATCGCGGCGGCGTGAACAGCCGGCCCGAGCAGATCCGCGCCATGACCGAGGGGTCGCTCCGCCGGCTCCGCGTGGACGCGATCGACCTCTACTACCAGCACCGCGTGGACCCCGACGTGCCGATCGAGGACGTCGCGGGCACCATCAAGGGGCTGATCGAGGAAGGGAAGGTGAGGCGCTGGGGGCTCTCGGAGGCGGGCGTCGACACGATCCGCCGCGCGCACGCGGTCCAGCCCGTGGCCGCGCTCCAGAGCGAGTACTCCCTGTGGTGGCGCGAGCCGGAGGCGGAGATCCTGCCGGCGCTCGAGGAGCTGGGGATCGGGTTCGTGCCTTTCAGCCCGCTCGGCCGCGGATTCCTCACCGGAAAGATCGACGCGGAAACCCCCTTCGTGGAGGGCGATTTCAGGAACCAGCTCCCGCGCTTCTCGCCCGAGAACCTGCGGGCGAACCGGGACGTGGTCGATCTCGTGGAGCGCATCGCTTCTCAAAAAGGAGCGACGCCCGCGCAGGTCGCGCTCGCGTGGCTGCTGGCCCAGCGGCCCTGGATCGTGCCGATCCCTGGGACGACGAAACTGCACCGGCTCGAGGAGAACCTCGCCTCCGCCGAGCTCGACCTGACCGCGGAGGATCTGCGAGAGATCGACGAGGCCGCGGCGCGGATCGAGGTGCAGGGTGAAAGATACACGGAGCAGCACCAGCAGTGGATCGACCGGTGAGAGGTCGCGCGGAACCCAGTCCGAGCGGCCGCGCGGGCGAAGTGAGGTCCGCCGACCGCTATCCGCCCTCCTGGATTGTGCCGGCGAGGGCACGCAAGAAGGCCAGCAGGGCGGCTTTCTCCTCCGCGCGGAGGCGCAGCGGTCGGATCAGCCGGTCGAGGGCGGGGTTGGGCCGCCCGCCCTCGGCGTAGAAATCGATCACTTCCTCGAGCGTGGCGAGGCTGCCGTCGTGCATGTACGGCGCCGTGTGCGTCACCTCACGCAGCGTCGGCGTCTTGAACGCGCCTATGTCTCGGAGCGATCCGGTGACGATGGCCCGGCCTGAATCGGTGGGCACTCCGGCCCGCCACGCCACGCCCGTGTTGTGGAAGGACTCGTCCGTGAGGAGCGGGCCGAAGTGGCATCGGTCGCACCGTGCTTTGCCCTGGAAGAGCTCCAGGCCGCGCAGTTCCCGATCGCTCAACGCAGTGGGATCACCCTCCATCACTCGGTCGAAGCCGGATCCGCCGGATTGGATGGACCGCACGTAGGCCGCAAGCGCCCGGGCCAGCGACTCCCTGTCGGGGAGCCGTCCGAAGGCCTGCCCGAACGCGGCGACGTAGGTAGAGTCCCGCGCGAGCCGCTCCGTCACGGCTTCGACCTTCGTGCCTAACTCCACGGGTGAGGTGATCGGCCGGAGCACCTGTTCTTCGAGGGTTTCGGTGCGCCCATCCCAGAAGAAGCTCTCGCCCCATCCCCGATTGACGAGGGTGGGGACGTTGCGCGTCCCGCGGCGCTCCGCGATGCCCACGCTCACCGATCTGCCATCGGTGAACGCCCGCTCGGGTGCGTGGCACGAGGCGCAGGCCAGAGTCAGGTCCTTGGACAGTACCGGATCGAAGAAGAGTCGCCGGCCCAGTGCGACCACCTGGGGACGCTCCTCGACCGCCTCCGGCAGGGGCATGAAGAGGTCCAGCCCGAGCGGCACAGGAGGGTCCGGACGAGGCTGACCCGAGACGGTCGCCGGGAGAATCGCCGTGGACACGACGGCGAAGACGCTTCTGCTCGCCAAGAGGCGCGACCGCCACCGCAAACACCGCGGCGTCCGACGGATAGCTACCACTCCGCGCCGTCCATGAGCCAGAGCTCCCCGAGCCGCTGCTCCCTGGTGAACACGACCGCACCACCGTCGGGCCGCAGGCGCATGCCCGCGAACTCCAGCGGGGTGAGGTCCAGGTCCAGCTTCCGTGGTTCGCCCCCGTCCTTTGAAACGATCCAGTATTCGAACGGTTTGTCCTCCAGCTCTTCCCCCACGACGAAGAGGATGCGCTCTCCCCCGGGCGTCCAGCGCATCGCCATGATCTCCCGTTCGCCTCCCTCGGTGCGGGCAATCTCCCGAGCGGCGCCACCCGATGCGGGGAGCACGAAGAGCGCGTCGGAGACCAGGGGATCCGGCCTCGTCGAGATGGCGATCGCCCACGTCTGCCCATCGGGAGAGAGGCGCCAGGTGTGGGCGTGCCCGAGCGCGGTGAGCGCCTCGGGTTCCCGGTCCAGGCCTTCCGTGAAGCGTCGCACCCCATCGCGCACCCACACGAGGTCTTCCCCCGGCGCGAGGTCGAAATCGCCCTCCCGGAAGGCGCGAATCTCGTTCTGCCCCGCCACGCGAATCCCCAGGGAGCGGAGGTGCCGCATCTGGCGTTCGCTCGCAAAGGCGCGGTTGTAGCCAATCCCGATGAAATCGCGGCGACCCACGCGCTCGATGTCGCCTGTTGCGAGACTCACGCGGTACGAAACCCGTTCGCCCCCCCCGCCGGACTCCACGTAGACCGCCCCGCCGTCTTCACTCCACGTGGTCTCGGTGTGCGCGGGAGTAAGGAAGGGGAGCGGGTGCGCCTCCTCGGTTCCGGTCTCCAGGTCCCGGACCACTAGGTGGTAGGCGTCGCCGGACCTTCCCCGACGCGAGATGAAAGCGACGCGCTCGCCCTCGGGCCCCCAGGCGGGAAGCATGTTCGCCCCGACGAAGCCGCTCGTGAGGAGGTGCGGCTCGCCCAGGCGCCCCGCGTCGAGGTCGAGGTCTGCCGTGAGGACATCGGTCCGCCAGAGGATCGAGCGGTAGGCGAGCGCGCCGTCCGCCGTGAAGCCCAGCGGGTACAGGTCGCCGACGTCGTCGCGCACCATGCGAGGCTCGCCCGCGGGCCTTCCGTTCTCGACCGGCACGGACCAGAGGGCCGGCCTACCCGAACGATCGCTTACGAACAGCACCGCGTCACCGCCCGGCGCCCAGACGGGCAGATGGTCTTCGGCCGGGCTGGCGACGAGCGTGACCTCGCTGCTCCCGTCCAACGCCAGCGCGAAGATGTCGTGGCGTCCGGAGCCGTCCTCCTGGTGCTGGTCGAACACCACGTACCGGTCGTCCGGAGAGAGGGAGAGCGGGTGAGGCGGATGGAGGCCGCTCGTCTTGACGATCGTGACGTGCCCGTCCTCGGTCGATACGAGGCCGATGCGATAGGCCTCGTCCCAACCCCTCAGCAGGGTGACGATGAAGTCGCCGCTCGCGGCGAAGTCGAGGGGACGGAGATCGCGAAACTGCTCGTTGTCGACGAGGACCCGATTGTCCGTCCCGTCCCGGCGCACCAGGTGCAAACGCTTGTGGGTCCAGTCGCCGTCCCAGTGGGCGTACGCGATCCACGCGCCGTCGGGCGACCAGATCGGGGAGTCCGGATAGGTGTCCTCGACGCTCTGGTCGGGCAGATCGGTCACCAGGGCGACACGCTCCTCGGCCAGGTCGTAGGAGGCCACGTCGGCGTGCCCCCGTGCGGCCGGATCATCGAGCTCGCCCCAGTCCACGAAAAGGACGCTGCGCGCGTCCGGTGACAGCGCCCCCACGCCTAGCCCGACGGGCGTCGTCCAGAGCCGTCTCAGCGCGAGCCCACCGCGGTCCGCGGGCGCGCTGGGAGCCCGGGGCGTGAGCGCTGCAAGCCGGGCGCGGGCCGCAGCAGCCGCCTCGATCTGGTCCGCGTAGTCAGCGACGACGCGCGCGTAGGCATCCTGCGCCCCGTCGCGACCCATGCGTTCGTATGCCCCGCCGAGCGCGAGCAGCGCTTGTGCCGCCACGGCCCTGCGGCCAGGGTGCTCCGCTACGATGCTGCGGTAGATCCGGATGGCTGCCTCCAGATCCCCCCTCACGTCTTCTTCGTAGCGCGCCCGCTCGAGGAGGACAGTCACATCGGGCTCCTGAGCGACGACGCACGACGCGGACAGAACGATTAGGGCCAGCGCGAGAGCAAGGGCGAACCACGCTGCGTGCCGGTGCAGGGTGAGGGGGGGGCGGTTCATGTCGGTCTCCGTGAAGGGGGCGATTGGCGCTCGGTTCCACGCTACGCCCTCCCTCGCCGAACTGCCCCAAGACGTGGCGAAGCGTCTGCGAAGAGTGTGTGAAGCGGCATGAGGGCAAGACGGGCGCCCACCACGGGCCGTGAGCTTCGCGTCGACCCGGCGCCCCGGGAACATCACTCCGCGAACCGGTATCCCACGCCCCGCACCGAAACCAGGTGGCGCGGGCGCGAGGGGTCGGCTTCGAGCTTCCTGCGCAGGTTGGCGACGTGGGTATCCACGGTGCGCGGGAATACGGAGACCGGATCGTCCCACACTCCGGCCAGAATCTGCCCGCGGCTCAGGGCCTCGTGCCGGTGCTCGATGAGGAATCTCAGCAGATCGAACTCGTGCCGCGTCAAGTCTACGGGCGCGCCTCGCCTGCGCGCCTCGTACTTCCGGAAATCCACCTCGACGTCCCCGAAGGCGAAGCGATCGGCGCGAGCGCCGCCGGCTCGCTCGGGATGCGTCCTGCGCAGGAGCGCCTTCACCCGTGCAAGCAGCTCGCGCGGGCTGAAGGGCTTCGTGACGTAGTCGTCGGCGCCCAGCTCCAGACCCAGCACCCTGTCGAGCTCCTGGGACTTGGCCGTCAGCATGAGGATCGGAACCCGAACCCCTTCTGCGCGCAGCCGGCGGCAGACCTCGAAGCCGTCGAGCCCGGGCAGCATGACGTCGAGGATCACAAGGTCGGCGCCGCCCTCGCGAGCTCTGCGCAGACCCGAGGGTCCGTCGCTCGCGGTCTCCACCTCGTAGCCCTCCAGCACGAGGTCGTCCTCCAGCGCCATGAGGATCGCCGCCTCGTCCTCCACGATCAGGACTCTCGGGGCTGGCGTCACGAGCGCTCCATGGCTTGCGGCGCGGAGGGCCCGTTCACGGGAAGGCGGATCGAAAAGGTGCTCCCCTCGCCGGGTGCGCTGGCGACCAGTACGCGACCGCCGTGCGCGTCGACGATACGCTTGACGAGCGCGAGCCCGAGCCCGGTGCCCTTTACGGCTCGCGTCAGCTCGTCCCCTCCGCGATAGAAGCGTTCGAAGACCCGCGCCGTCTCTTCTGGCTTCATCCCTACTCCATGGTCGCGCACGGCCAGCACCAGCTCGCCGTCCTCTTGAAATCCCCGCACTTCGACCTCGCGTGCGTCGCCCGAGTACTTCACGCCGTTGTCGATCAAGTTGTCCAGCGCCTGGCGCATCGCGGCGGGGTCGATTCGAACGTGGGGAAGGGGACGCGTGAGTTCCGTCCGGATCGTGAAGCCTTCGTGCGCGACGCGGGCCCCGGCCTCCGACACCGCGTCCTCCACGAGCACGGCGGGGTCCACGAGCCTCGGAGCGAGCTCGGCGCGACCCGCCTCCAGACGGGCGAAATCGAGCACATTGTCGACGAGCCGCGAGAGCCGCTCGCTCTGCTGGGCCAGCACTTCGTGGTACTCCCGCCGGCGCTCTTCGGACGGGACGCGCCCGGAGCGGAGGGCTTCGGCGAGCTGGCGGATCGCCGTCAGGGGGCTCTTGAACTCGTGGGAGACGGTGGAGACGAAGTCCGACTTCATCCGCACGAGCTGGAGCTCACGGCTCACCGTCCTGATCGAGAGCGTGAGGCCGAAGAGCAGAATGCCAGCGAGGAGCACGAACGCGTAGAAATACACCGCCCTCCGCGAGGTCAGGAAACCGCCGCCGGAGGACGAAGCGAGCGGAGCGATCTCCAGCGTCATGGGCGCGAACGTGGCGGGGGTGAGCGTGACGCTCGCACCGTCGATCGCTGGACCTTCGAGGGTTAGGCCTTCCGGGGAGCCCGACAGAACCTCGCCGTCTCCGGAACGGAGGGTCCACGCGATCGGTTCTCCTCCCTGGAGCTGGAGGGCCAGCGCCGTTTCCACCAGTGCGGGGAGATCGACGATGAAGCCGCGGTGTCCGTCGCCGCGGGAGTTCGGCGGAGGCCGCAGAAGGACCGCGGGCATCGCGCGTTCTGGGGTGTTGACGACGAACCTGCCGGAGCCGCGGGCGGCGTCGGCAATCAGCGGCGCGGCACGCTCCTCGAAGGCGAGCAGGGCGAGCGCGCGTTCTCGCTCCTTCGCGAGCCGGACTGCGAGGTCGGAAACAACGGCGGGGTCCGGCGGCGGGTGTCCGGCGCGGTTCAGCGAGTCCAGCTTCGCGCCGGCGGCGCCCGCGACCAAATCGAACCTCGCCTGCGTCAGCGCCCAACGTCCAGCCGCTAGGTCGGCGTAGAGGTCGAGCAAGACGCGGCTTCCACCCGCCGTGTCGCCCGCTTGAAGCAGAACTCCGGCGAGTTCGAGGGCCGCAGATGGTCCGGGCGGCATGCCATTGCTGGAGGGCACGTCGCCGAACTCGGTTGCCAGCATTTGGTAACGTGCCGCGGCCGCGTCCAACCGGCCCAGCTTTCGCTCGACCCGGGCCGCACCCAGGTGCGCCCGCGTGCGCGCCGGTGCGTCGGGAGCCAACCGGGATGCCCGCTCGTACTCCGATAGCGCCCTTGCGAGCGCTTCGTCCCTGAGCTCGAGGGTCACGGCCGAGTCGAGGAGAGCCTCGAAGGAATCGTCGCGGACAGGGGTGTAATCGGCCGGAGACCTTTGAAAGCGCAGGCCGTGGGCCGCAACTACGCGCGCAGCGCCGTCGGGGTCGACCGTGAACACGGCCTCCACCAGAGGCCATCGGGCGACGATGGCCTCCAAGCTATCCAGAGGCGAAGACGCGATATCCTGGCCCGCGTCCTCGAGCAGGCCCTCCAGGGCGCCATCGATCCTCGTCGCCGTGTGCTCCAGCTGGAGGCGCCGCTCGCGCTCGACGAGGGCTCGGTCGTTCTGGATACCTCGAAACGCGAGGTAGGCGAGGAGTCCGCTAGGCGCAGCGATCCCGAGCAGAAAATAGAGAAGGATCCGGGTCCTGGCGTCGTCGCGCAGTGTCATGCGCCCCCGGTGCCGTGTGCGCCTCTCGAATGCGTGGGGAGATCAAGGTACGGCGATCGCGCATACGCCGCCGCAAGGCGGCGTGGAGCAAGTGTGAAGATCCCGTGAAGCAGGCGCTCCGCTCGATCAAACGTGCCGCTCGTTTACCGACCCGATCGCCGGCAGGCGACCCGGGGGCGTCAGTCTATCGCCACCGGCGTCGTGTGGGCGCAGCACGACACGAGCTGACGAAGGCGTTCTTCGTCGAAGCCGATCATGAAGTCGGGTCCGTGCGCGATCACGGGCACTCCCGCGCCGCCGCTGAGGGCCCGCCACTCGCGCAGGGCCTCCACGTCCTCGGTGATGTCGAGTTCCTCGAACTCACAGTCCTGTTCCGTCAGCCAATCCTTGGCCTTCTTGCAGTACGGTCAGGTGGGCGTCGAGTAGACCTTGATGACTGCCATACGCGCTCCTCAGTGGATGAACGGTTTCGCGAACGGTGAGTGCAGCCGTCTCAAGATTTGCGCCGCGTGAAGGCCGCCCTACGTCTCCTCGCCCAGGAACAGCACGCTGCGCGCGAGCGCGCCCCCGTCCGCCCGGCCGCCTAGCGACCCCGCCAGCGTCCCCAGCGCCGCGACGAACAGGCTCAGCTTCACGTGATCGAGCGTGCGCACGGCCGGGTCGACCGTGGGCCAGGTCTCCATCAGCTTGGCGGGGAAGATGGTCACGGTGGCCAGGTAGGCCAGCGTGGCGAAGAGCGTGAACAGCACCACCACCGTGAGGAAGAGGCTCACGGCGGTCGCCGCGGCGGTGACCACGGTCGACTCCGACAGCACGCTGCCGCGGCCCAGCGCCGCGCCGAAGTCGAACGCGCGGTACAGCACGAGCGTCGACCCGAGAAGCGCCAGGACGGAGAACAGCACGATCTGGTAGAGCTCGACCGTGCTGCCGACGTCCCAGACCTCGGCGCTGAAGAACACCACGACGATCACCGACAACGCGGCGGTGATCATGGTGGGCAGGCGGGTCGTGAGCCGGAAGGGGTTCGCGCGCAGTACCGAGTGCAGGATGCTGCTGCGGTTCTTCCAGAGCATGCGCAGCGCGAAACCGGCGTGCGAGCTCGTCGCGGATCGTTCGTGCGCCTCGCGGGGCAGCTCCCGCCGGATCGCCTCGACCTGGTCCTGATCCAGCCGGCGCATGGCGTCCAGGTCTTCGACCTCGGCGAGGTCGAACATGACGTTTTCCGGGGAGGGCGCGTGGCGCAGGTTCAGCAGGTGCCCGAACGTGTGCAGGAGGAGGTGCGCCAGGCGCTGGACCGTGCGCTCCTCGTCGGGCGCCTCGCCCCAAAACGCGGGGTCGAGCCGCTTGAGCGAGATCACCGCGATGTTGGTGAGCGGGCTCGCCAGGGCCATGGTGTAGGAGAGCGTGGTCGCCGCCAGGTCGACCTCGGTCACCATGAGGAGGAAGTGGACGTCGCGCTCGAGCTTCTCGGTGATGCCCACGCGCAGGAAGTCGAGGGGGTCGTACGCGCCCGCGGCGGGCGTCAGGTGCGGGCCGTCGAAGCGATGCAGGTCTACCCGTACGCCGGCTTGCTCTGAGAGCATCGCGCGCGTGCGCTCGACCGCGGCCTCCACGCGCCGGTCGAAGGTCTCCGCGCCCCTGCTCTCGACGTTGAGCGACAGCACTCCGACGTGATACGTCCGGCTCAGCTCTCCTCCGTGGGTTCGGCGGCCGCGCTTCAGTCCCCCACCAGCGAGTGGAGCGCCGCGAACGGCTCCTCGCTGTCCGGCCCGAAATACAGCCTCCTCAGCGGATCCGCCACCGTCTCGGCCAGGTAGCGCGCCGTCCGCTTCTCCCGCTCCTCGCTCGTCACGTTCTTCACGATGCGGTACTTCACGGCGGGCTCCGACAGGTCCACGACCAGGGTGGAGCCGCCCCGGAAGCGGAACCCGGGCGCGCCGTCGGTGCGGCCCTCCCCCACCCGGCGTGACTGCGTCAGGGCCACCACGAGCTGCGGCGTGATGGCGCCGTCGGGGCTCACGCGCATCGCGCGCCGCAGCTCGTGCACTTCGAAGCTCTTGATCTCCGGGTCGATCCCCACCTCTCGCGCGAACGCCGGCGTCGAAGCGAACGCCTTCTCCAGCTCCGCGTGCAGCCTGCGGCGGTGCTTGCGCGTGGCCTCGAACAGCTCCCCCCGCGACTGGAAGTAGGTGCACGCGTCGGCGTAGTCCTTCAGCCCGTCCACTACGCGGGCGTAAGCGCGCTCCACCTTCTTGCGCTCGGAGGCCGGCAGGTCGGTGTGCTCGACGCCCTGCCAGCGCAGCGTCTCCACCGAGAAGGTGCGCGGAAGCGCGTCCTCGCGAAGCGGCGCGGCGCCCCCCGCCCGGGCGCGCTCGGCGGCCCGGCCCGCCGGAAGGATCCCTCGTCTCCGGAACGCTTCCACGAACGCGACGCGGTAGTTGTGGTCGTCGTCGGGGACGAGGTCGTAGTCGGCGGTGATCAGCGCGCGCAGGAACTCGAAGAACGTGACGTCCACGGGCGGCAGATAGTCGAGAGCGCGGACGCACATGTTCAGCACGTGGCCCGCCGACTTCGCGGCCTCCTTGGCCAGGCGATTCACGAGATCGGGGTGGATCGCGCCCTCGGGCAGGACCCCCGTGCCCCCCGTGTAGAGGCGGATCAGGTCGCCGGTCCGCGACGCGTAGATCTTGGTGAAGGCGTCGAAGATCGCGGCCACCAGGATCGCGCCGCGGCCGTGCGGGGTGGTGCGGCGGGCGAGCTCGGTGGCGTCGGGCTCGTGGGGCACCCACACGCCGTCGACGGTGCGGCCGATGGCGTCGCGGAGCGCGCCCCGCCGGCCCGTCGCGTGCCCGAACTCGACCGCCAGCGACCCCAGCCGGGAGCGCCCGCGGATGTCGCCCCGCGTGCGCGCGATCTCCGCGCCGAGCACCTCCGGGAGGGTGAAGTGCTGCATGAGCGCGACGATGTCGGCGAACGCCTCGTGGAAGGCGAGCACGTCGGGGTTGGTGGGCTCGTTAAAGCGCCGAAACATCCCGTCCAGCAACGCGTGCGTCATCTCGTGCGCGACGATGTCGTGCGACACGCACGTGTAGACGCGGGTGCCCGGCGCGACGACGTCGATCGCGTCCGACCTGGCGTCGAAGTAGCCGAACTTGAGCGCCACCTCGGCCGGGCTGTAGAACGCGTTGGCCTGCGCGATCGCGTGCGGCCGGACCTGGAGCCGGCGCACGAAGGTGCGGTCGTCGCTCGGCTTGTCGGGCACGGGCCGCGGACGCCATAGCACCGGCCGGCCGAGCGCCTGCTCGAAGTGCCCGATGGTCTTCATGCCGACCGCGTAGACCATCTGCTGGTGGAACTGCGCGTTGCCCTCCGAGGGCGCCCAGCCGTCCTGCGCGAGCAGCCGCGGGTCGTTCAGGTCGACCGGATCGTAGGTCGCGCCCCTGGCGTCGGTGTCGACCACCTCGAGGTACTCGCCGACCGGTCCCGGCTCGAGGTCCTCCCAGCGGACCTCCAGCGTCGCCTCGCTGACCGCCGCGGTCGCGAAGCTGCCGGCCAGGCTCGGGTCGACCGAGTAGACCCGCAGCCGCCTGTGCGTGGGCGCGCGCAGCGTCGGAATCTCGTCGCAGGCGGCGGGGGTCGGGGCGACCACGTCGGCGGTCTTCGCGGTCCGCGGCGGCGACGTCCCGGCGACCATCGGATAGCGGGATGCGACGTGGGCCCGGAGCGCCCTCGACGCGCCTCCGTCCTCGATGATCGCCTCCAGCACCTTCCGCATGGTCTTGCGGTCGAGATCCTCGGGCCGCTCGACCGATTCGGGATCCGGCACGAGCCTCTGGAGCTCGTCGCTGACCAGCCAGCGCTGCGTGAGCTCCAGGTTGAACATCCGCTCGCGCGGGGGGATGTCCGCGATCCCGAGCCCCGTGATCACGCGGATGAACGAGAAGGAGTCGCCGTCGGACTCGGTCTGGGGGAGGTTGAGCCGCGGCTCGACCGCGAGCGCGTCGAACGCCTGCAGGATCCCATGCCCCAGCTTCTTCTTGAAGCGCGTCGTGCGCGCCGTGGAGAAGAGCGCCTGGCGCACCGCCTCCACCCGCTGCCAGTCGCGCGGCAGGATCGCCTTGTACTTCTCCAGCCAGAGCGCCGCGGCGGCGGCGACCTGGGGCGTGGCGGAGGACGTGCCGCCCCCGTTCAGCCGGATCGTGGTGTCGCAGCCGAAGCGCGCCCACGGGATGTTGGGGGTGTAGGCCGCGATCGCCGAGTCCATCTTGGAGTCGGGCCCGTAGTTGCCCTCCATCGTCCTCAGGCCCTCGAGGTCGGTGTAGGGCAGGTGGTTGGCCATCACGCCGCACACCGCGATCACCCGCCCGTAGCGCGCCGGGTAGACGATGTTGCGGGTCGGCGCGCCGCTGAAGTTGTTGCCGGCCGCGGTGGCCATGCAGACGCCCGCCAGGTACGCCGCGTCCACCGCCTCCCGCCACGCCCCCGACGGGAGCCCTCCCATGCTCATCGACACCACGTCGCAGTCGTTCTTGCGCGCGTAGTCGAGCGCCCGCGCGAACGCGCTCGTCTTGAACAGCACCACGCTGTCGGCGATGCGCAGCGGGATGATCTCGGCCTGCGGCGCGGCGCCGAGGAACTTCTGATTCCATTCCCCCCGGAACGAGCCGGCGAGGATGCCGAGTGTGCCGGTGCCGTGTCCGCTGTTGTCGATCAGCGCCCAGCGGTCGGGGTCGGCCGCGCTCGCCGGGGTCGGATCGCCGGGGACGAAGCTGTGCTCCAGGTGGTGGAGCGTCTCGAGCGGCAGCGTCTCGTGTCGGTGGTAGTAGCCCGTGTCGATGTGGGCGATGCGGGTCCGCGGGGCGCTGAACGCGACCGCGTCGCGCGCTTTCCCTAGCTGGCTGAAGGCGTCGTCCAGGTGCCAGGCCTGGTCGTGCGGGCCGACCGCCTGCCCGTTGGAGCCGTCCTGCGGATCGCCGGTGCAGGGGGGCGCCGCCGCAAACGGGCCTTCCGGCCGATCGCCGCCGGGGTCCAGGTAGATCTCGTGGTCGAGGTCCGGCTCCGCGAACACCACGTCGGACTCGGCGACCCCCAGGCGGTCCGCGATGCGGGCGTGGGCGTGGTCCCAGGGCGTCGCGTCGTCGGCGGGGAGCTCGGTCAGGTACCACCGGGTGCCGCCTGCGAGGCCGAAGTCGCCCTGCTCGGACGCGACGCGGCGGTCGACGTCGTCGGGGCCGCGGCCGGGGTCGTCGCCGAAAAGCGGCTCGAGATCGACGCCGGCCGCGGCGCGCGCGCGGACGCCGGTGCGCAGCTTGACGAGGACGGGGACGGGGCCGGAGCGGTCGCCGCTCACGGGGAACTCGGGGTCATGGGACGCTCCGGGACGGGGGTCACCGGTTTCTCGCCGACGCGAAACCTGCTGGCTACGCGCGGCGTCACGCACGCCATCGCGCACGCTCGCGGCGCGCGCCGACGCGCCCGCAGAGTCGGCAGGCTTCGTGCCCCCCGCCGGCGTCGGCGCGGGGACGAGGGCAGGCAGCCGCATCGGCGCGAAGGACCGCCTCAACGGAACGCATCGGCCGCTCGCGGGCAACGCGCTGGCCGGCACCCGCGGGAGCGATCGGGACATCGGTGTCGCGAGATGCGGGACGCCGGTGCCTCGTCGCCGTCGCGAAGGGGCCCGGCCCCAATGAGCGGCGAGGCGCCTTCGCTCGCCCGCGAGCGCGCCCAGCCGCTCGCGCTACCGGCCCCCTCGTCCCCGGAGCCGGAAATCGACCCGGCGCAGCTCCTCTTCGACGATGATGATGGTCCGGCGCTCCACCACCTGGGTGGAGCGGATCTCACGCACCAGCACCAGCCCGGGAGCGGGCTCGTCGAACGTGGCGACGGCGCGCAGGCTGCGGAGACTGGGCATGATCGCGGGGATGGCGGTCAGCTCGTAGCTCGCGGACGCGACGACCAGCGACTCCGGGTCCAGGAACACCGAGCCGCGCACGTCCGGGGTCCTGATCGAGGGAACGGGGACGAAGTCGATGCGGACGAGCTCGCGCCCGTCGCGCTCGTCCAGCCCTCGGTAGCGGAAGCAGTGCGCGTCCTGGAAGGCATCGCCCGCGAGCGTCTCGAACCCGGGCAGCCGCATCCTGTGCGTCTCGGCGTAGTCCATCAGCGGCGTGCCTCTGGGGACCAGCACCTCGCCCTCCCGATACGCCGACGCGAGCGTGTCGATCGATACCGTGTCCGGAGCTTCCAACCGCGCGCGACCCCGCCGCCGGCGGAAGCTGCGCTCGCGGTGCATCACGAGCACGGGCGCCTCGGTCCGCTGCACCTCCCGGTACCGCTCCGCGTTCTTGCGGAGCTCATCCAACAGGACCGCGGTCTGTGGGTCCCGTCCGCTCGGATCGAACCCCGGCTCGTTGCACGCGGACACCTCCACCTCGAGCCCGCGGATGGCGATCGCCCGCGCGGGGAGCCGGACCACCAAATCGAGCACATCCGGGCCGGCAACCGCCGCGGTGTCGACGCTGGATCGCGCGATGGTCTCGATGCGCAGCGGGTACGTGCCGGGCAGCAGCCCCGCGATGCGAAAGCGGCCGTTCTGGTCGGTGAGGACGCGGTGGCGGGAGTTCGGGA
>DATHRK010000051.1:0-117219 GCA_035465395.1 Longimicrobiales bacterium
TTCATAGGCTCATTCTCTTTGTTGCTCGGTTACCTTTGTCTCTTCCCCGACGCCCCAACTCCAGCGCCGACCCCGGAGGAAGGTACACCCCCGGGTCGAGGACCCTCTCACTCTCCTCCAACACCCTCGTTGTCAAATAGCCTCGCCGAAAATCGTGGCGAGCTTGGGAGGATAACCGGGATCGATGCTGCCGTCAACCGCCAGAGGGCCAAAAAAACCGCCGGCCGCGGCGTCGTCGCGGCCGGCGCTCCGGCTTGATGCCTTCAGCAGTGGATGAGGCCTGGAACGACCCGAGCCGGGTTACTCCTCGTCCCAGCTCTTAGCGCCGCGACGGTCCTCGTCGTCGTCGGAGAACTCCTCCTCCCACTCCTCCTCCCACTCCTCTTCCTCTTCAGCGTCGTCGTCGTCGTCGTCGTCCCAATCGTCGTCGTCGTCCCAATCGTCGTCGTCGTCCCAGTCATCATCGTCCTGAGCGAGGATCGGGTCGACCTCCTCGACCTCGGGTCCCACCAGCAGCTCCACCATCGATACCCTCCACATGGCGACCGAGCCCGTCGTGGCGACGGGTGTGAACCGGAGACCGGGACGGCGCTGGCGCGGGCTCGAACGGCCCGACACGACACGACGAAGCGCCCACACCGGTGGTTTGCCGAAAAGCTACCCCGGGCGCCTTGGGTGTCAAGAAAAAATTTTGGGACGGAAAGGGACCGCGGAGATCCCTGGATCGTCCGGCCGGGCCATCGAAGATCACCCGGCCTTGCGTGACGCTTTCTTGCGCTCGTGCGCCTTGCGATGGCGCTTCCGCAGACGGATGGCGTCGGGCGTCACCTCGACCAGTTCGTCTTCGGCGATCCACTCCAGCGCCGACTCGAGGGTGACCTGGCGCGGAGGCTCGAGCAGGACGTTCTCGTCGGAACCCGCGGCGCGCATGTTGGTGAGCTTCTTCCCCTTTGCGACGTTGACCTCCATGTCCCCGGCCCGAGCGGTCTCACCCACGATCACTCCCTCGTAGACCGCCGCCCCCGGCCCCACGAAGAGCGTTCCGCGCTCCTGCAGATTGAACAGCGCGTAGGCGATCGCGACCCCGTCCACCATCGACACCATGGCGCCGCGGTCGCGGGAACGGATGTCGCCCGCCCACGGTCCGTACTCCAGGAACCTGTGGTGCAGGACGCCCTCTCCGCGCGTGTCCGTCAGGAACTCGCTGCGGTACCCGAAGAGGCCGCGGGCGGGAACGCGGAACACCAGCCGGGTCAATCCCGCGCGCCCGCCGGCTCCCGCTGCGCTCTCCATCTCGCGCATCTCGCCGCGGCGCTGGCCGAGCTTCTCGATCACCACTCCCACGAACGCCTCGGGCACGTCCACGAGGACTTCCTCGTAGGGCTCCTGCCTCTCCCCGTCCGGCCCATCCCGCGTGATGATCCGAGGACGCGATACCGCGAACTCGTAGCCCTCGCGGCGCATCGTCTCCATGAGAATGGTGAGGTGCAGCTCGCCCCTGCCCGACACCGTGTACGCGTCCCCGGCGGGGGTGTCCTCGACCCGCAGCGCGACGTTGCGCTCCAGCTCCCGGTGGAGCCGGTCGCGGACCTGCCGCCCCGTCACGTACTTGCCGCTCCGCCCCGCGAAGGGGGACGTGTTCACCATGAAGTCGACCGAGATCGTCGGCTCTTCGACCGCGATGCCCGCGAGCGCTTCGCGATGCTCCGGGTCCGTGATGGTGGCACCGATCTCCACGCCCTCCAGGCCCGCCAGCGCGACGATCTCGCCCGCCGCCGCTTCGGGAATTTCGATGCGCTCCAGCCCGTCGAACGCGAACAGTTTCGCCACCTTGCCCCGCGTCGCGGCTTCTTCGTCGTCGGCTCCGGACTCGCCCGACGCCTGCGGCTGTAGCAACACGATGGGATCTCCGACGCGCAGCCGCCCGCGCTCCACCCGCCCGATCGCGAGCCGGCCCAGGTAGGGCGAATGGTCGATGGTGGACACGAGCATCTGGAACGGTCCTTCGGCCTCGCCCGGCGGCGTGGGCACGGCATCGACGATCGTCTCGAAGAGCGGGCGGAGGTCGTTTCGCTCGCCGTCCGGCTCCTCGGTAGCCCAGCCCTCGCGCGCCGACGCGTAGAGGAACGGCGCGTCGAGCTGGGAATCGGCCGCCTCGAGTTCCAGAAAGAGCTCCAGCACTTCGTCGTGGACCTCGAGCGGGCGGGCGTCGGTGCGGTCGGCCTTGTTGATCACCACCACCGGCTGGAGCCCCAGGGCCAGCGCCTTGCGCGTCACGAAGCGGGTCTGGGGCATTGGGCCTTCGAACGCGTCCACCAGCAGAAGCACGCCGTCGACCATGCGCAGGATGCGCTCGACCTCGCCTCCGAAATCCGCGTGTCCGGGGGTGTCGACGATGTTGATCCGCGTCCCGTTCCAGCGCACCGCGGTGTTCTTGGAGAGGATCGTGATGCCGCGCTCGCGCTCCAGCGGGTTGGAGTCCATCACGCGCTCGGCCACCGCCTGGTGCTCGCGGAACGCGCCGGCCTGACGAAGCATCTGGTCGACCAGGGTGGTCTTGCCGTGGTCGACGTGCGCGATGATGGCGATGTTGCGAATCATGAGGCCGGCTGCCGCGGAGGTCTGAAGCGACGACGCGCCGCCCGGGTTCGTCCGGACGGCGCGCCAGGTACCCGCCGCATCACAGCGGGGTCCATGCTTGGGCCGGGGGCCCGGCGGATTACATCTCGCCGCCGTCCTCCATGCCCTCGTCTTCCATACCCTCGTCCTCCATGGCGCCGTGGTCGTCCATCATCTCGCCGCCGGCCATCGCCCACTCCGAATGGGTGAGCGCCATCTCGCAGGTCGACTCGACCAGGTCCTGCGTGAACGCGCCATCGCTGACCGTGATGTCGAATACGGACTCGTGGCCCGCGCAGGTCCCGGTCTCGTACGTGACGGTGTTGCGGCCCTCCTCGACGGCCCACGTGCCGTTGGCCGTCTGCTCGCCGTTCACCGAGAAGGTCCAGGTGGATTCGGCGACGTTGAGGGTCCCGACGTCGTCCTCCCCGAGGGGCGAGTCCGGGTCGCCGCCCTCCCACGCGACCAGCGTGTAGTCGCCGAGCGCGGGGGCCTCCATGGCCATCTCATCGGCCATCTCGTCCGCCGCCTCTTCCATCGCGTCGTCAGCGTCGGCCGTCTCCGGCGCGGTGTCGCACGCCGCCATGCCGAACGCGGCGACGAATGCGAGCATCCAGAACCGCTTCATATGCGTTCCTCCTGATGGGGTCCCAATGTTGCAAGGTAGACTATCAACATCGGGGAAATCTCCGATCGTCGCAATGGGAGGCGCATTCCGCCGCGGCAGGCCGCGGCGATCGGCCCTGGGGGCGTGCCGGAGCGCGACCGACCGGCGCCGCGCGGCGTCGGTCGGGAGAATGTCGCGCGCCGTCTCCGGTTATCGTCGCACGAGCAGCAGCCTGGTGCGCGTGCCGGCGATCGCCGCGCAGCGCCCGTCGAAGAAGCGCAGCGTGAGCTGCTCGTCGCGCCAGAGCCACGTCCAGTAGCTGACCTGTCCGGCGCACGGGCCGCCTTCGGGAACCAGCGACATCCGGTTACCGGTGCTTTGGTAACTGCCGCGCTCCAGCTCGCGCCCGTTGCGGCGGAGCACGTAGACGTAGCCGTGAAACTCCATCGTCACCCTGGCGGGCGGGTCGCTGGGGTCGATCACCAGGTAGTCACCGACCGGGGGTCCCCCGACGACGCGCATTTCGCGGTCGCCGCGCGGCGCGCAGGCGGCGACGATGAGGGCCACCGCCACCGCGGCGATGGATCGTGTCCCGATCATGCTGCCTCCAGTGAGCCGGTTCGCGCCGCCGGCGTCCCGCTCATGCGCGCCCGCCCGGCGCGCCGAGGGGATCCGGTGAAGCGATCTGGTAGAGGTCCTCCCGCTCGATCTGGATCGTAACGTGGCGAATGCCGAAGCGGCGGTCCATGCAACCACGGATCGCGTCGAGCACGTCCTGATTGTCCGCCGGATCGGCCACCACCGCGTGCGCGCTGAGCGCCACCCACCGGCTGGTGAGGGTCCATACGTGGAGGTCGTGCACGTCGCGCACGGCGGGAAGCTCCAGCATCGCGCGGCGAACCGCAGCCAGGTCGATGTGGGAGGGCACCGCCTCCAGGAGGACGTCCACCGACTCGCGGACCAGGGTCCAGGCGCTGCGCAGAATGAGCAGCGCGACGAGCACGGAAATGATGGGATCCGCCGGCCACCAGCCTGTCGTCAGGACGACGATCGCCGCCGCGATGGCCCCCGCCGACCCGAGCAGGTCTCCGAGCACGTGGAGGTACGCACCGCGGACGTTCAGGCTCTCGTGTGCGGCGCCGTGGAGCAGCCAGGCCGCGACCAGGTTGACCGCCAGACCCAACGAGGCGACGGCGAGCATCAGCCCGCCGGCGATGGGCTCGGGCGCCTGGAGCCGACGCCAGGCCTCGACGACGATGAACCCGGCGATGACCAGCAGCGCGGCGCCGTTCACGAGCGCGGCGAGGATCTCCAGGCGGTAGTAGCCGAAGGTCTTGTCGTCGTTGGCCGGCCGCCGCGCGAAGCGGATCGCGAACAGCGACAACGCGATCGCCCCGGCGTCGGTGAACATGTGACCGGCGTCGGCGAGTAGCGCGAGCGAGTTGGAGAGCCAGCCGCCGACGATCTCGGCGACCATGAAGGCGGCGGTGAGGGCCAATACGACCCTGAGCCGGGCGGGGCCGGCGTCGCGCGCGTGGTCGTGCCCTGCCCCGCCGTCGTGGGCGTGGGCGTCCCCCTCGCCGCTCATGACGCGGCCGCCTCGCGCTGCCGGTAGATCTGTCGGCCCTTGGCCTCACCGGACGCGGTAAGCGCCGTCTTCAGGAGCACGGGGCCGACGAGCAAATGTACGATGATCACGGCAGCCGTAATCGCGACGAACGTACCGCCCCATTCGGGGAACGCCTCCGCCACGAGGAGAGACAGGCCGAGCGTCACGCCCGCTTGCGATATCAGGCCGCGCCAGACCAGGCGTCCGACGTCGTCCCCGAGATCGACGACGCGCCCCGCCGCCCACACCCCGAGCCACGTCAGGGCGAGTCGTACCCCGACCACGACCAGGGCCGCGGCCCAGAATCGACCGAGGGTGCCCAGGTCGAGCGCCGCCCCGGCGAGCGCGAAGAACAGCGCGAAGACCACGATCGCGTTCGCCTCCAGGGCGTTCATCAGCTCGTCTCCCGCTTGCGAGAAATTCTCGACGACGAACCCCGCCGCGATCGCGAGCAGCAGCAACTCGACGTGCGCCTCGTGCGCGATCTGGGTGAGAACGAACGTGAAGATCAAGGTCGCCAGGATGCTGCGGGCGCCCACCCGCACCAGGTAGACCGAGAAGATCCATCCGACGAGCGCCCCGATGACCAGGGCGCCGCCGACTTCCCACGCCACCGCCGTCAGGACGCTCGCGTCCAGGCTCGCGTCCGGGCTCGTCAGCGGGCCTGCGAATGACAGCGCCGCGGCGAACGCGATGATCACCAGCACGTCCTTGAAGACGGTGGCCCCGAGGATGGTCTCCGTGACGGGTCCGCGCGAGCCGGTCTCGTTGATGACGGCGATGGTGGCGTCGGGGGAGGAATTGGCGCACCAGAGACCCAGCAGGAGCGCGACGGCGAAGGCGAACGCCAGCGGTCGGTCGGCCAGCAAGGGCAGCCAGGGCCGCGCCGCGAGGACGAGGATCACGACGCCGACCACGACGATGGCCATGACGGACAGGCCCACGCCGACGATCTGCGCCGCCATCTGGCGCAGCTCCTTGATCTTCAGCTCGCCGCCGGCGGTGAGCGCGATGAGCGCCAGCGCGAGCTCGTCGATGGTGCGCAGGTCCTCCACCATCTCGGCGCTCAGGACCTCGAGCGCGAACGGCCCCACGGCGATGCCGATGAGCACGTAGCCGGTCACACTGGGCAGTCCGATGGTCGCGGCCGCGCCACCCGCGATGTAGGCGGCGAGCAGCGTGAAACCGAGCATCATCGCCGTCGTGCCCGCGTGTGGCGCGTGGGGGATGCGAGCAAGCAGGGTGGTCAGGGCGACCAGGGCCAGGACGACGATGGCACGGCGGCCGAGGAGCAGCAGCCGGTTTCCCATTCGCGGCAGGGTAACCGGCGCACGGCCGGCGGCCAAGGCCGCGGGTTTCTCGGGGCACCGCCCCGCTCCGGCGGAGCACCCGCCTCCGGTCAGGGTATAGCGCATTGGTCCGCCGCCCCGTACGCGGCAGACGCCACTCCCCGCACCCCGGGAGCGTCATGCGCCTCCGCATCCTCGCAGCCTCGGCAGTCCTCGCGCCGCTCCTCGCGGCCTGCGACAGCGTCACCCGCTCCAACGTCGCCTTCGGCTCACACACGAGCATCATCGTCATGGCGACCGACCAGGTCTGGGAGGCCGTGGGCGACTCGATGCGCAGCGCGCTGGAGCCGCTGGTGTTCACGGTTACCTCGGAGAGGGCGTTCGATGTGACCCACGTCCGGCCGGGCGCGCCGCAGTGGGCGCAGTACAAGAAGTTTCGCCAGGTGATGGTGATCGGCACCCCCGCGGACGCCTGGGTCGAGCCGGCGCTGGGAAAGGCGGACACGACCCTCGAAGCCCTGCCGGCCCTGGTGGAGACCGAGAACGTCTGGGCCTTGGGTCAACACGTCACGGTTCTGGCGCTGGATCCCGAGCGGCCCGCGAGCGCCGCCCTCGCGCTCCTCGAGGACGTGCGACTCGGCGTCGACCGGCGGTTCGGCACCTACGTGATGCGGAAGATGTACGTCAGCGGGGTGAACGAGCGGCTGGGCGAGGACCTGCTGCGCGAGGAGGGCTTCTCGCTCATGCTCCCGAGCGTCTATCGCGAGGTGCCCGGCGAAGGCGTGCGGATCTTCAAGAACGACCTGCCCGACCCCGCCGAGCTCGCCCGCTACGTGCTGGTGCAGGAAGTCGACGGGGCCGTCCCCGAGCGCACCGCCGAGGCCCTGGTCGACTGGCGGGACTCGATCGGTGAGGCCTACCCGCGCGCGATGGTGAGCGCGCGGGACGAGCTGCACCTGACGGAGCTGGACGGTGGCGTGCTCGAGGTCCAGGGCCGCTGGGAGACACCGCCGCCCGATTCGACGGCCACCGGCGCGTTCTATCCCGGCGGCGGCCCGTTCATCGTACGGCTCGTCCCGTGCCCGGACGGCGAGCGCACCTACCTGGTCGACTCCTGGCTGTACGCGCCGGGCAAGGACAAGCTCGAGTACATCATGCAACTGCGCGCCATTCTGGGGACGTTCCGGTGCGGGGGCTCGGGCGGCGAGGCGGCGATCGTGGCCTCCTAGGGGGGCTCACCGCGGCGCGTGCGGATCACCGACGTGGCCTGAACCTCGCATGCGGAACGGGGTGCCGTATCGAGCGCCAGGAACCCCGACCGACCGATGAACCGCTTCGCGAGATCCCCTACGCCGACGCACGCCCTGGCGGCCGCCCTCCTGGCGGCCCTCGCCTCCGGCGCGTGCGCAGGGGACCGCGAGGCCGACCCGGTGCGCGGCGATGTGGGGGAGGTCGTGGAGGACCTGGGGGACGCGGAGATGGCGTCGCGGGCGCTCGCGTACCTGGCGTCCGATCGGCCCTGGAGCGCGGCCCGGGTGATGCGCGACTACGCCGCTTCGGTCGACGAGCTCCCGCCAGACCGACGCGTCCTGGCCGGCCGCGCGGAGGCCGGGTGGGGCGCCTGGGACCGCGCCCGGGACCTGCTGGAGGGCGTCCCCTCGCTGGAGACCTACGACGGCGGCTTGGGGGTCTTCCTGCTGGGCCGGGCGAGGGAGGAGACCGGCGACGCGGCGGGCGCGATCGAGGCGTACCGCCGCTTTCTGGCCCTTCCCTTCACCGCGGGCACGCTGGAAGAGGAGCGCGACGCCGCGGAGCTGCGGCTGGCGCTGGCTCTCTTGCGAACCGGCCGCCGGGCCGCGGCCGACAGCGCGCTGGCCCCGCTCTACGAGGGCGCCGGGAACGCCGCGACGTGGCTCGACATCCTGCGCGCCCGCGCGCTGGCCGAAGCGGGGGATACCGCCTCGGTGCGGACGCTCGTGGAGGGCCTGGATGACGGCATGGCCGGCCTCTTCGCGTGGCGCGTCCGCATCGACGCCGCGAGCGGGGCGAGGGACACCGCGGAGGCTAGGGCGATCGCCAACCGTGCGCGCGCCTGGGCCCGCACCGACGGCACGCGAGCCGAGTTCCTCGTGCGCGCCGCGGAGTTCGCCATCGCGATGGGCGACATCGGGCGCGGCCGGGACGCGCTACGGGGCGCCATCGACCGCGCGCCGGGCAGCCCCTGGGCCCGCCGCGCCGCCGTGCTGCTCGGAGCCGGGGATCCCGGCCCCGCGGATCGCCTCGCGATCGCGCGGTCGCTGCGGGCGCAGGGCCTGAACGAGGAGTCGCTGGAGGGCTTCCGCGCGTGGCTCGCTTCGGGCGCGGGGTCGGCCGGGCAGCGCGAGGCGGTCCGCATCGAGTACGCCACCGCGCTGTTCTACGCCCAGCGGTTCGACGAGGCGCTCGAGGCGCTCGACCCCGTGCGCGGCTCGAACATCGCGCGCTACCTGCGGGCGCGGGCCGCCGCGCGCGCCGGCGACCCGGCGCAGGCCGCCCGGCTCTATCTCGCGCTCGCCGGCGAGGCGCGCGGCGCGTCGGGGGCCGCCCGCGCCACATACCTGGCTGCCGACACGCACCTGGACGCCGGGGAGCGGGAGCGCGCGCGGGAGCTCTACGAGCGGGTCGTCACCCGCTACCCCGGCACGGAGTCGATGGGGCTGTCCCTGATGCGCCTCGCCGGGATGGCGTTCCTCGACGGGGACTACGGCCGCGCCGCCCGGCTGTGGGACGACTACCGGCGCCGCTACCCCCGGGGCGACCGGGCACTGCAGGCGACCTATTGGGCCGCACGGGCGCGGCAGGAGGCCGGGGACTCGGCCGCCGCCGCGCCGCTGCTGCGGGAGGTCGAGGAGGCCGACCGCGATTCCTACTACGCGCTGGTCGCGAGCGCCCGCCTGGGCGAGCCGTTCTGGCCGATCCCTCTCGCCCCGGCCCCGGACACGGCCGCCGCGTCGCGCGTCGCCGGTTGGGTGCGCGGGCTGGACATGCTGCGGTCCGCGGGCTTCCACGACCTCGCGTCGGAGGAGGCGCTGCGCCTGGCGTGGGCCGTCGGGACCGACACCGCGGACCGGTACGCGATGGGCGAGGCGCTGGCCGAGCGAGGGTACAGCCGCGCCGCCATCCGTCTCGGGCTCGCGCTCCAGGAGGGCGAGGAGCCGAACGAGCGACTGCTGCGCATTCTGTATCCCTTTCCGTTCCGCAGGATGATCACCGAGGAGGCGCGGGATCGCGGGATCGATCCCTTCGTGGCGGCGGCCTTGATGCGGCAGGAGTCGCTGTTCGATCCGCGGGCGACCTCGTACGTCGGCGCGCGCGGCCTGATGCAGCTGATGCCCGCGACCGGAGCCGCGATCGCCGAGCAGGCCGGCGTCGAGCCGTGGGACGCAGAGCTCCTGTACCACCCGGAGATCAACGTCTATCTGGGGACGCGGCTGCTGGCGCAGCACATGGAGGACTACGGCGGCTCGCTCCCCGCCGTGTTCTCTGCCTACAACGCCGGCCCGCACCGGGTCGACTGGTGGAGCGCGTTCCCCGAGTTCGGCAACGACGAGCTCTTCACGGAGCGGATCCCCTTCGCCGAGACGCGCGGCTACGTCAAGATCCTGACGCGCAACCGGGCGCTGTACGCCGGCCTTTACGGCGGCGGGGAACAGGGCGGGACGGACGCGGCTGCCCCGCGCCCGGCGAGCCGCACGGAGCAGTAGCCGCCGGAGGGCGCTCGAGCGGGCACCCTCGCCGCGCCGGAACCCGACGTGGCCATCGGCGCAGGGCACCCGCTGGCGACGCCCCGGCCGGACGGGCGATCGCTTGGCGCGGGGTGACGGGCCATCGGCCCACGGAGCGGCCGACCCCGATTGCCGTGCCCTTCCCCCTCGGGTACTATCCGCCCTCGCAACCCGTTTCGCGCGACGATCCAGACGTGAGCTTCGTCCACCTTCACACGCACAGCGAGTTCTCGCTCCTCGACGGAGCGAACCGGATCTCGGACCTCTACCGCCGGGCGGAGGAGTTGGAGATGCCCGGCCTCGCGCTGACCGACCACGGGTGCCTGTACGGCGCCTGGACCTTCCT
Source organism: Longimicrobiales bacterium (assembly GCA_035465395.1). Lineage (GTDB taxonomy): Bacteria > Gemmatimonadota > Gemmatimonadetes > Longimicrobiales > RSA9 > DATHRK01. The sequence goes on from DATHRK010000051.1 coordinate 10,235, forward strand.
CCAGCAGGCCAGGAAACACAAGCCGGTCAAGCCGATCGTGGGCATGGAGGCGTACGTCGCGCCGGGCGATCGCCGCGACCGCTCCCCCTCCCCCGACGGCAGGCCCTACTACCACCTGGTGCTGCTCGCGCGGGACGCGACGGGGTATCGCAACCTCGTCCGCCTCAGCTCGATCGGCTACCTGGAGGGCTTCTACCGCCGGCCCCGCATCGACCGCGAGGTGCTGGCGGCGCACGCCGAAGGGCTCATCGTGACGTCGGCGTGCATGGCCGGCGAGATCGCACGGCACCTCACCGACGGCGCCGACGAGGCCGCTAGAGAGGCAGCGGAGTGGTACGCGAACGTCTTCGACGGGCGCTACTACCTGGAGGTGCAGGCGCACGACACGCCGGGCCAGTCCAGGCTCAATCGATCGGTCTTCTCGCTCGCCGACGAGCTGGGGCTCCCCGTCGTGGCCACCAACGACGCGCACTTCCTGCGGCCGGAGGACCACGACGCGCACGACGTCCTCCTGTGCATCGGCCTCGGCAAGGACCGTACGGACGAGGGCCGGATGCGCTACGACCGGGGCCTCTACTTCAAGAGCCCGGACGAGATACGCGAGCGCTTCGCCGACCGGCTGGACGTCGTGGAGAATACCCTCGCGATCGCCGACCAGGTGGACGTGGTGCTGGAGAAGCGCTACCACGTGCCCTCCTTCCCCCTGCCCGAAGGCGCCGCCTCGGAGCAGGAGCTTCTGCGGTCGATGACGTACGCACGCGCGCGAGAGAAGTACGGCGACCCCGTCCCCGACGAGGTCGGGCGCCGCCTGGAGTACGAGCTGTCCGTCATCACCGAGAACCCGGACGCGGACTACTCCGGTTACTTCCTCATCACCCAGGATTTCATCAACTGGGCGAAGGACCGCGGCATTCCCGTGGGCCCGGGCCGCGGCTCGGCAGCGGGCTCTCTCGTGGCGTACGTGCTCGGCATCACCGACGTGGACCCGTTGGAGTTCGACCTCCTGTTCGAGCGCTTCCTGAACCCCGCGCGCGTGTCGATGCCCGACATCGACGTGGACTTCTGCTACGAGCGCCGGGGCGAGGTCATCGACTACGTGCGGGAGAAGTACGGCCGCGACTCGGTCGGCCAGATCATCACCTTCGGCACGATGAAGTCGCGCGCGGTGGTCCGCGACGTGGGCAGGGTGCTCGGATTCGAGCCGTCGGAAACCGATCGGCTGGCCAAGCTGATTCCGAACGCGCCGAACAACTCCCTGACCGTCGGAGAGGCGGCCGAGAGGGTCACGGAACTGCGCGAGCTGGTGCGCGAGGACGAGCGCGTGCGCACGCTGGTCGAGTACGCCAAGACCCTGGAGGGTCTCTCGCGGCACGCCAGCGTGCACGCCGCCGGGGTCGTGATCGCCCCCGGTCCGCTCCACGAGTACGTCCCCGTATGTACCCAGACGACGCGCGGATCCGGCGGGAACGGAGAGGAAGAGGCGCTCGTCACGCAGTGGGACATGATCGCGCTCGAGCAGGCCGGCATGCTCAAGATGGACTTCCTCGGCCTGAAGACGCTGACCGTCATCCACGACACCGAGCGTTGGGTCCGCGAACGGCACGGCGAGCTGCGGCATCCGGACACCGGTGACGCATACGCGCGGGTGGAGGACATACCGCTGGACGACCCCGGCGTCTATCAGATGCTGGCGCGCGGCGGCACGATGGGCGTCTTCCAGTTCGAGTCCTCGCTGGCCAACGACAAGCTGCGGGCGATGCGGTGCGACCGGTTCGAGGATCTGGTCGCGACCAACGCGCTGATCCGGCCGGGTCCGCTGGACAGCGGCATGACCGACGTGTTCGTGCGCCGCAAGACGGGGCGCGAGCCGGTCACCTACCCGCTGCCGCAGATGGAGGAGGTGCTGGCGACCACCTACGGCGTGATGACCTACCAGGAGCAGGTCATGCGCATCGCGCAGGTGCTCGCCGGCTTCTCGCTGGCCGAGGCGGACGTCCTGCGCAAGGCGGTGGGCAAGAAGGACGCTGCGTTGATCCGCCGGGAGCTGGGCAAGTTCGTCGAACGCGCCGTCGAGAACGGCGTGCCCCTACGCCAGGCCGAGGAGATCTCGTCGCAGATCGAGACCTTCGGCCGGTACGGCTTCAACCGTTCGCACTCGGTCGCCTACGCGCTGCTCAGCTACCGCACCGCGTGGCTCAAGCGATACTACCCGGCGGAGTTCATGGCGGCGGTGCTGACGGCGGTCGTGGGCAGCACCGACGACGTCGTCAAGTACATCAACGAGTGCCGCGAGCTGGGCCGCGCGGTTCCCGGCCATCCCGACGGCATCAAGGTGCTGCCGCCGTCGATCGAGGAATCGGCCTGGGCGTTCACGCCGGTCGCCGACGACGAGGTCCGCTTCGGTCTCGGCGCGATCCGGGGATTGGGCGAGGGCGCGGCCCGTTCCATCGTGGAGGCCCGCGAGGCGGGGCCGTTCACCTCGCTGTTCGACCTGTGCGAACGCACCGATCCGCGGGCCTGCGGCAAGCGGGCGCTGGAGGCGCTGATCCTCTCGGGAGCGTGCGATTCGCTGGGACGTCGCGCGCAGCTCATGGCGGGCCTGGACGCGACCGTGCGCGAGGCGGCGCTGCGGCGCGAGGAGGCCGAGGTCGGTCAGGCCTCGCTGTTCGACGCGGGCGGCGCCGAAGGGCCGGGCCGGCCGCCCCCCCGGCTTCCCGACGTGCCCGAGTGGCCGGAAAAAGAGCGCCTCGCGAACGAAAAGGAGATCCTCGGCTTCTTCATCAGCGGCCATCCCCTGGACCGGTTCCGGGACGTCCTCGGGGCGTTCAGCGGCGTCAACACCGCGAACCTCAAGGAGCACAGGGATCGCACCGTGGAGCTCCCGTGCGTGGTCACGGGCCTCAAGCGCCAGTTCTCGAAACGCAATGGCGCCGAGTGGGCGCGGCTCGCCATCGAGGATTTCCACGGCACCGCCACCGTCCTCGCGTTCGGCGAGGCGTGGGAGGACAACCGCTCGCGGATCCACCAGGACGAGGCGGTGCTGATCCGGGGCGAGGTCAGCGGCAAGGAGCGGGACGAAGACGCCCCGCCGATCTTCCTGCGGGAGGTCGTGCCCCTGCGTGACATCCGCGAGGGCGAAGCGCTGGCCCTCGAGCTGGACCTCGGCGTGGGCCAGACGGGTGTGGAGGCGGTGGAGTCCGCGGCGCGAGCGCTGAAGGAGCACCGCGGGGCCTCCCCGGTGACGCTGATCTGGCACCGCGACAACGGCAACGGCGGCGAGGTGCAGCGGTTCCGCTCACGCTCCGTGAAGGTGGATGTTACTCCCGTCCTCATGGCCGAGCTGCGCTCGCTGTTGGGCGACGAACACGTGCGTCTGGTGCGGGCAGATCGGGGGAGCTGAGCCCGGACCCCGCGCTCGCCCGTGCCGCACGCATCCGGTGAGGGCCGCCCAGCTCAGGAAGGCTCGTTCAGCTCCTCTTCATCCTTCTTCGCCTCCAGCGTCTCGTGCTTGAGCTGCTGCCGCAGCAGGGCAAAGAGCGACATCAGCGCGTTGGCGGCCGCGACGGTGGCGAAGAACGCGACGACGAAGCCGATCACGCCGCCGACGAGCAGCCGGTAGCCGGTCGCCAGGACGAAGAACGCCGCGACGTAGTGGCTGAAGCAGTACTCGCACGTGAAGAGGTAGAAGAACTTCCGCTCCAGGGCGGACGAAGCCCGTTCGGAGCGGCGAGCCGCGCGCTCGCGCGGCTCGCGGAACACCTCTTCCTGGGTCACCGTCCACGCGACGGTCGCTACCGCAAGCGAGAGCACCAGCAGCCAGATGAGCTGGTCGGTCAGGGGCGCTGGGTGCATCGGAACTCCGCGTACCGAGAGGCGGTGCTCCCGGCAGCGGCGGGAGCGGCTGGATGTCCGGATGCTGCATATGCCGGTCCGCTGCGAGCGCGTCCCAAAGACGGGGGCGCGATGGCGGCGCGGGACCGGCGGCATTCGACGCGGCCGGGTCGCCAGAGTAGCTTGTGGCGTCGCTGCGAACCGTCCGCAGTTCCGGAGATCGACGCGTGAACGCCAAGTCCGAAGAACCCGAAAACGACGCCGAGCCGGTCCTCGGCCAGCCCGATTTCGAGCGTTCCATCGGCGAGCTCGAGCGCCAGATAGCCGAGCTGGAGCGCATGGCATCCGACCACGAGCTCGACGTGAGCGACGAGCTGGAGCTGCTTCAGGACAAGCTCCGCACGCAACGGGAGGACAACTACCGCAACCTCTCCGCGGTCGATCGGGTGCAGCTCGCACGACATCCCAAGCGGCCCTACACGCTCGACTACATCGACCTGGTCTTCGAGGACTGGACGGAGCTGCACGGCGACCGCGCCTACCGCGACGACGAGGCGATCGTCGGGGGCTGGGCGCGGCTCGACGGACGCTCGGTGATGGTCATCGGCCACCAGAAGGGCCGGGACATGAAGGAGAACCTGCAGCGCAACTTCGGGATGCCGCACCCGGAAGGCTACCGCAAGGCGCTGCGGCTCATGCACCTGGCCGACAAGTTCGGCCACCCCGTCATCACGCTCATCGACACGCCCGGCGCCTACCCGGGACTCGGCGCCGAGGAGCGCGGCCAGGCCGAGGCGATCGCGCGCAACCTGCGCGAGATGGCCAGCCTGAGCGTGCCCCTTGTCTCGGTCGTCATCGGCGAGGGCGGCAGCGGCGGCGCTCTGGCCCTGGGCGTGACGGACCGCATTCTCATGCTCGAGAACGCGGTCTACAGCGTGATCTCTCCCGAGGGCTGCGCGGCGATCCTGTGGAAGACGGCCGACATGCGTGACCGCGCCGCGGAGGCGCTGCGCATCACGGCGGGCGACCTCGTCGACCTGGGCATCGTGGACGAAGTGATCCCCGAACCCCAGGGCGGCGCGCACCTCGATCCCGCGGCGACGGCCGACGCGGTCCATGCGTCCCTCGTGCGGCACGTGGAGGAGATCTCCTCCCTGTCCGTGGACGAACGGCGCGAGCAGCGCCGGGCCAAGTACGAGGCGATGGGGAGCTGGCGGGAGGTCGGCTGACCCGTCCGCGCGGGTCAGGTCACCCGCGCGCCTCACGAACCGGACGTCTCCCGGAGGCTACACACGCCGTGGAGGTCGGCCCGACCGACCGCACTCCAACCGGATCCCGCGAGGCGTCCGCGGAACCCATGTTCTTCGGCTCGCCGCAGGAGCTGCGAGACTGGTTCCAGGCGCACCATGACGCCGCCGATGTCCTCTGGGTGGGCTACCACAAGAAGGCCACCGGGCGCCCCAGCGTCACCTGGGAGGAGTCGCGCGACGAGGCGCTCTGCTTCGGGTGGATCGACGGCGTGCGTCACGGTCTCGACGACGCGACGTACAAGGTGCGTTTCACGCCGCGACGGCCCGGGAGCGACTGGAGCCTGGTGAACATCCGCCGGATTCGGGCCCTGGAGCGTGAGGGCAGGATGGCGGAGGCGGGCCGCGAAGCATTCGCCGCCGCGGACGAAGCGGCGGCGATCGCGGCTCAGGAGCGACGGCGGTCCGCCACCCTGCCGGCCGAGTACGCCCGGCTGCTCCGCGAGGTGCCGGAAGCGTGGGCCTTTTACCGGGCCCAGCCCGACGGCTACCGGCGCGACGCGGCGCGCTGGATCCTGGACGCCAAGCGGCGAGAGACGCGACGGCGGAGACTCGAACAGCTCATCGAGGACTCACGGCGAGGGCTACGCATCAAGCCGCTGCGGCCGCGGCGCCGGTAGCGAACCCGCCAACGGACCGACCGGCACGCGGCCCGCCGCCGCAGGAGGCACCCGACATGGACTATCCCCTGACGCTGAACTTCAAGATCCTCTCGATCGCGCCCCAGATCCGCGTGCGCGACGCACACGGCGACCTCGTCTTCTACGTCCATCAGAAGGCGTTCAAGCTGCGCGAGGCGATCACGGTCTTCGGCGACGAAGCCCGCACGCGTGCGCTCGCGACGGTGGCCGCCGACCGCATCATCGACTTTTCGGCCGCGTACTCGTTCACGGGCGCCGACGGACGCGCCATCGGCTCCCTCCGGCGCCGGGGCATGCGCTCGCTGTGGAAGGCCCACTACGACATCGCCGGCCCCGACGGCACGCCCTCGCTTCGTATCAGCGAGGACAACGCGATGGTGAAGTTCTTCGACGGGATCTTCCGCGAGATCCCGCTCCTCAATCTGCTCTCGGGCTACGTCTTCAACCCCACCTACAGCGTCTACGGGGAGGACGATCGGGTGGTCTTCCGGATGCGCAAGCGGCCCTCGTTCCTGGAAACCGCCTTCACGATCGAGGAGGTCGCCGACCTACCGGTATCCACCGAGGCCCTGGTCGTGCTGTCGCTGCTCACGATGGTGCTCCTGGAGCGCTCGCGGGGCTAGCGCGGACGGATCCGGCCGCGGCTCCCGGCAAGGCGAACGCCGTGCGCGGATAGAGCCCCGCTATGAGGAGGGAGAACAGGGGCCCGCAGAAGCAGAAGACGGCCCAGGGCGCGTAGGCCAGCGTCGGCACGCCCAGGGTCGTCGCCATGTAGACCGCCGAGACCGTCCAGGGCATCAGCGGCTCGGTGATCGTCACCGAGTCCTCCAGCGACCGGGACAGGTTCTCCGGCGCCAATCCACGCTCGCGGTAGGCGCCCTGATACAGATCGCCGATCACGAGCGAGGTCACCCCGCCGTGGCTCGTCAGCGCGATCATCGTCGCGCCCGACGCCATGGTCGCGGCGATCAGGCCGCCCACGCCCCGCACCGCGGCCAGCATGCGCCCGATCAGCAGGTCGAGGGATCCCGACGCGTCCATCGCCCCCGCGAGGAGGAACGCCGCCAGGATGACGATCAGCGTCGGCGCCATCGCGTACAGGCCGCCGCGCTCCACGAGCGTCGTGAGGGCCGCGCCCATGGTCTGGGGGTCGACGCCGGCCGAGCCGAGCATCGGCACGCGGAAGCCTCCGACCATCGCGGTCACCGCCTGCACCGCGTCGATCCCCTGCAGCGCGACGCCGATGAGCGCCGCGACCACCGACGAGGCGATCATGGCGAGCGCCGCGGGCGCGCGCCGCGCGATGCCCCAGACGACCACGGCGACCGGAACGAGCACGAGCGGGCTCAACCGGAACGCGGTGGACAGGTCGCCCAGCAGCGCGCGAGCGGAGGTCGGCGCGCCCGCGGCGGGGCCCGGCGTCGCGAACGCCACCGCCGAGTACGCCACCAGCGCGAGCGCGAAGCTGGGGCCCGCCGTGTACACCATGTTGCGGATGTGGCGGTACAGGTCGGCGCCCGCGCCGATCGCCGCGATGTTCGTGGAGTCCGACAGCGGCGACATCTTGTCGCCGAGATACGCGCCGGAGACCACCGCGCCGGCCGTGATCGCGAGCGGGGCGTCCAGCGCGACCGCGGTCCCCATCAGCGCGACGCCGATCGTCCCCGCCGATCCCCACGACGTGCCCGTGGCCAGCGACATCGCCGCCGTCGCGAGGAACGCCGTGAGCACCAGGAAGCGCGGGCTGATCAGGCGCACGCCCCAGTAGACGAGGAACGGGATCGTGCCCGACACGATCCACGCGGCGATGAGCACGCCGATCGCGAGCAGGATCAGGATCGCCGGGAGGACATCGGCGAGCTTGCGGCCCGTCGATCGCTGGATGTCGTCCCACGAGGCGCCGTGGCGGGTCGCGACCCAACCGGCCGAGGCGGCCGAGACCAGCAGCACGGCGATCAGCAGCTCGCCGGTCATGCCGAAGCTCACCGAGCCGGCGATGAACAGCGCCACCATGACGACGATGGGGAGCAGCGCCTCGGCCAGCGACAGGCCGCCCCGGGCCGGCCGCTCGGACTCCGAGCGCTCACCACGGCTCATGCGAGAGCCCTCTCCAGATCCGCGATCAACGCCTCTGCACCCTCCAGGCCGATCGACAAACGCACCAGCCCTTCCGGGAGGCTCGCGCCGTCCCGTGCGCCCTCCTCGCGGACGGGCGAGTAGGCCAGGCTCTCGACGCCGCCCCAGCTGATGCCCCGCCCGAAGACGCGGAGGCCATCCAGCAGGCGCGAAACGGCGCCGAACGAGGGATCGCGCGGCTGGAACGAGAGCAGCCCGCTGTAGCCCCGCAGCTGGGCGCCGACCAGTTTCGGGTCCGCCGCCAGCGCGGGGTGGTGGACCAAGTCGACCGCGGGATGGGCGGCCAGGAAGCGAGCCACCCTGAGCGCGTCTTCGCCGTGCCGCTCCATCCGAACGGGCAGCGTGCGCAGGCTGCGCAAAAGCAGCCACGCCGACGCCGGCGCCAGCGCGCCGCCCAGCAGGAGGTAGGCTCGGTAGAAGATCTGTTCGAGCCGATCGGCGGCTCCCATGACGGCCCCGGCCAGCAGGTCGCTGTGGCCCGCCAGGTACTTCGTGCACGTGTGCACGACGAGGTCCACGCCCAGCTCGAGCGGCTTCTGCAGGAGCGGCGTGGCCCAGCTGTTGTCGATGCAGCTGAGGGCGCCGTGATCCCTGGCCACGTTGGCGATCGCGCCGATGTCGGCGACCCGGAAGAGCATCGTGCCGGGACTTTCCAGCCACACCAGGCGGGTCTCGGGCCGGAGCGCGGCGCGCACCGCGTCCGGGGACAGGTCGAGGCAGGTGTCGTGCTGCACGCCGAACCGCTGCAGTTCGCCCGCGAGTTGCAGCGTGGGCCCGTATACCTGGTTCACGAACAGCACGTGGTCGCCCGCCCGCAGCGCGGCGAACATCACGGCCGCGATCGCCGCCATGCCCGACGCGAACGCGACGCAGGACTCCGCGCGCTCCAGCTCGGCGAGCTTGCGTTCGTACGCCTGCACTGTCGGGTTGCGGCCGCGCGAGTAGACCGTCGTGCCGTGCTCGTCGTCGAGTCCCCGGACCAAAGCCTCGAAGGTGGGGAAGGTGAAGAGCGATGTCTGGACGATCGGGGCCGACGTGGGGGCCGGGGCGTCGGAGGGTGCGGGGGCATCGGCCCGCGTACAGATCGCGACGTCACGCGGGTCGATGCCCCGGAGCGGCTTCGGCATGGGCGCAGCATAGGGGACGGCCGGGGTGCGCGCCACGCGGCCGGCGGCCTACGGAGCGCCCTGCCGTCGACCGGCCGCGGCCGCGCCGTCGACAGGTCGCCGACGGGCCCTCATCCGGCCGCGGCCGCGCCCGAGCCAGCGAGCTCCGAGGTGCAGTAGGGGCAGCGCGCGGCCCGGTAGTGGATGGTGGAGCGGCAGTAGACGCACTTCTTGTTGTCGGGCTCCTCGGGCGCGAGGTCGTCCCTGCCGCGATCATCGGTCAGCCGGTCCTGCAGGCGGTTCACGGACCGGATGATCGCGAACATCACGAGGGCCACCAGGAGGAGGGCTATGACGCTGTTCAGGAAGACCCCGTAGTTGACGGTGACCGCCCCCGCCGCCTCCGCCTCCGTGAGCGTTCGGTAGCTGCCCGAGCCCGTCCCCGGATCGAGCACCAAGAACAAGTTGCCGAAGTCCACGTCGCCGAGGACGAATCCCACCGCCGGCATGATCAGGTCCCCGACCAGCGAGCGTACCGCGGTGGTGAACGCCGCTCCGACGGTGAACCCGATCGCCAGGTCGACGATGTTGCCCCGCAGGACGAACTTCTGGAACTCCTCGACGATTTTCACGACTGTCTCCTCCAGGCTGGCGTGCGCTCCCCACACGGGCCGTCGCCGCGCGTGCGCGACGGTGCGCGTGAAACCCAATCCGCATCCGCGTCGCGGGCGGCCTCGCACCCGCGCGGCCCCCACCTTAGTCTTTTGCGGGCCCGTGGCGAGGCGGACCCGGCTCGCCGGCCGGATGGGCCGGCGCGGACACCCCGAAATACAGGCCGACATGGCCCGCATCATAGAAGTCAGCTTCAAGGGCAATCGCCGCGACTACTTCACGTCCGCCCTGGCGGACGTGCACGCGAGCGACTGGGTCGTCGTGGAGGCGGATCGGGGCGAAGACCTGGGTCGCGTCACGGCCACCGGCGCCATTGCCGAACGCAAGTGCTCCGGCTGCAGCACGGGCTGCGCCGCGCCGGTGCCCGAGCTCCGCGTTCTGCGCGTCGCGACCCCCGACGACGTCACCCGGTCCCGCACCCTGCGGGCCGACGAGGAGCGCGTGCGTCGGGTGACCCGCGAGAAGGTCGAGCGGCACGAGCTCAAGATGAAGGTCACCGAGGCCGAGTGGCAGTTCGACCGCAACAAGCTGACGATCTACTTCACGGCCGAGCGCCGGGTCGACTTTCGCGAGCTGGTGCGCGACCTCGCGCGCACGTTCCGCACGCGGATCGAGCTGAAGCAGATCGGAGTCCGTGACGAGGCGGCGCTGCTGGGAGGCGTGGGCCGCTGCGGGCGCGAGCTGTGCTGCTCCACCTGGCTGCGGGACCTCAAGCCGGTCAGCCTGCAGCTCGCCAAGGACCAGCGGCTGTCGCTCAACCCGGCGCAGATCTCGGGCTGTTGCGGTCGACTGATGTGCTGCCTCACCTACGAGCACGACGCCTACGTCGAGGCCCGGCGCCGCTACCCGCGAGAGGGCAAGACGCTGAAGACCTCCCGCGGTGAGGAGAAGGTGCTGAGCGTCGATATCTGGGGGGAGCGCATCCAGCTTCGCGGTCCCGACGGGAGCCACCGCGTGGTGGGGCTCGACGAGCTGCGCGCCGAGGTCGGAGCGGGCGCGTCCTGGGGCGCGAACCGTCCGCGCGCCGCAGACACGGAGACATCGTGAGCGCCGACGGTCGATTCTACCTGACGGCCGCCATCGACTACGCCAACGGCATGCCGCACCTGGGCCACGCCCTCGAGAAGATCGGCGCCGACACCATCGCTCGGTACCGCAGGCTCAAGGGCGAGGACGTGCACTTCGTCATCGGCATGGACGAGCACGGCCAGAACATCATCCAGAGCGCCGAGCAGGCCGGCCTGGCCCCGCAGGAGTGGGTGGACGGCATCGCGGACGCCTTCCGCGAGGCGTGGGACACGCTGCTGATCAGCCAGGACGACTTCATCCGGACCACCGAGCCTCGCCACCACGCCGCGGTGAGCGAGTTGATACGCCGGATCGAGGCCGCGGGCGATCTGTACCGGGGCACGTACGAGGGCTGGTACTGCATACGGTGCGAGGCGTTCAAGGCCGAGGACGAGTTGGAGGGCGAGGGCGAGGAGGTGCGCTGTCCGCTGCACCCGTCCCGCGAGATCCAGTGGACCGTCGAAGACAACTGGTTCTTCCGCCTCTCGGCCTACGGGGACCGGCTCCTCGCACTGCTGGACGAGCGGCCGGAGTTCGTCCTGCCGGAGATCCGCCGCAACGAGATCCGCCGCGTGCTGGAGGGCGGACTTCAGGATCTCTCGGTGTCGCGAGCGCTGCCCTGGGGCGTGCCGTGGCCGGGTGCGGAGGATGAGGTGGCGTACGTCTGGATCGACGCGCTGACGAATTACCTGGCGGCGACCGGCTTCCCGGCGGCAGACCACACCGCGCTGTGGCCGGCCGACCTGCACGTGATCGGCAAGGACATCACGCGCTTCCATTGCATCTACTGGCCGGCGTTCCTGATGAGCGCCGGGCTGCCGCTGCCTCGCACCGTCTGGGCGCACGGCTTCGTCGGGTACGGCGGACGGCGGCTGTCCAAGTCCGAGGGCGTGAGCTTCGATCTGGACGAGGCGATCGCACGGCACGGACCCGAAGCCCTCCGCTACTACCTGCTGAGGGAGGTGCCCTGGGACGCCGACGGCGACATCACCCGCGAGCGTTTCGACGAGCGCTACACCGCGGAATTGGCGAATGACCTGGGCAACCTCGTCAACCGGTCCCTGTCGATGGTCGAGCGCTACCGGGACGGCACCGTCCCCTCGCAGAAGCGACGAACGGAGCTGGACGAGCGAACGGACGCGTTGGCGGAGGCGTACGTCGAATCGATGGACGAGCACCTCCTCCACCACGGCCTGCAGGCGGCGTTCGACCTCGCCTCCGCCGCGAACGGTTTCGTGACCGCGAGCGAGCCCTGGACGCTGGCGAAATCCGCGGAGCGGTCGGCCGAGCTGGACGCCGTGTTGCACTCCCTCGCGCGGGCGATCGCCGCGCTCGCCGGAATGCTGTCGCCGTTCATGCCCCGGAAGATGGCCTCCCTCGCGGCCCGGCTGGGCCTGGACGCTCCGCCTTCTCCGGCCGCCCTGGAGGACCTCGACCTCGCCGGCAAAAAGGTGGAGCGCGGTGACATTTTGTTCCCTCGACCGGAGTGAGGCGCGCGTCCCGAGATCGACCGCAAAACGCGTCGTCGCACCGACATGCGTCCTCACACGCGGGATGGCCGGGAACTTGACCCCTGGAGACATCGCCGATACAATCCGTGCGCTTTCCACAAAGCGGCGCCGTGAGCTGAGGACGCTTCGGGAGACGATGCTCCCGGGGCGCATGTTTTCGTAGATCCATGGGTGGCATGCCGGCACGTCGACACTGGACCTTGATGATCGTGCCCGACGGGGACACGGAAGCGCGCCAGATGCGCGTCTCGCGTGGCGCCGTCCGGCTCGCGAGCACGGCCACCATCCTCGTGCTCGGCGCCCTGGTAGCGCTGTCGACCGGGTTCATCGTGCGGGAGTCGCAGCAGGCACGGGCAGTCAGCCTGGCTCGCGAGAACGTCGCTCTGGAAGGCGAGATGGAACGCCTTCGCGGCCGCATGGGCGAGCTCGAGGACGTGCTCGGCGACCTGTGGGACAAGGACGAGCAGTATCGTCTGCTCGCGGGCCTGGAGCCACTCGACGATGGCGTGCGGCGCGTGGGCATCGGCGGGCCGGGCTCCGAGATCGGCGCATCCGACCTCGAACGGCTGGACCCGCGCATGGGGCGCCTCGCGCGGGCCGCGTCCACCAACGTCTCCACGATGGTGCGCCGAGCCCAGTTGCTGTCGGCCAGTTGGAACGAAGCCTCTCGAACGCTGGCGGCGACCAACGACCGGCTGCGCGCGACCCCGTCGATCCTGCCCGCCGAGGGCCGCATCTCGAGCGCCTTCAGCCACAGCCGCCTGCACCCGATCCTGGACGTGGCCCGCCCCCACAAGGGCGTCGACGTCACGGCCAGGCACGGCACCCCCATCGTCGCCACGGCGGCCGGGCGCGTCACGTTCGTGGGACGGCAGGGCAGCTACGGCAACATGGTGGAGGTGGACCACGGCTACGGCATCCGCACCCGCTACGCGCACGCGTCGAAGCTCCTGGTCCGAAGGGGCCAACGGATCGAGCGCGGGGAAACGATCGCCGAGGTCGGCAGCAGCGGCCTGTCGGCGGCTCCGCACGTGCACTACGAAGTCTGGGTGAGCGGGCGGCCGGTCAACCCGCGCCGCTACATTCTCGAGGCGGACATCCTCACCGACTGAGCCCCGTGCAGGCGTCCAGAGACGCTGCGACGCAGACCCGGCAAGCTATCGGAAACCACCGCCCTCGCCCGCTTGAAAACGGGCCGGGGCGGTTCTAGCTTGCACCCCTTCAATGCGATACGCGTGGTGACGAGCACCGGCCCGACGCCACCGCGACCGGACTCCGGACTCTTTCAGAACGAAACGGAGCGAGCGCACGATGAAGCGAGCGACACTGACGATCCTGCTGCTGACCGCGGCCTGCGGAGGCACCCAAGTGACCGTCGAGACGCGCGTCGCGGACGCCTCCGGCGAGGCGTCGCCGATCGGCAATCTCGAAGTGCAGCTGCTCCCCTACGACCGCGACGCCATCTTCGAGGAATTCGAGTCCCGCGCGGGGACCCCGGAGCCGGCGATCCCGGACTCCATCATCCGGCTGCAGGAGGCCATGGCGGAGGCCCAGGACGAATGGCAGCAGGCCGAGTCGCGCTGGAACACCGTGCGCGACAGCCTGAAGGTCCTCTCCGACCGGCTCGAAGGCATGAACCGGACCTCCGGGGAATACCGGGTCGCGTTCAACGCCTTCAACGATCTGGACGGGGAGGAGAATCGCCTGCGACGCCAGTCCGAGCAGGCGTTCCAGCGCTTCTCGACGCTCCAGACGCAAGTGAATTCGGTCGCCGAAGAAATCAAGATCCGGCGCGAGGAGTGGGCCTCGGAAGCTTTCGCGGGGGTGGACTCAGCGTTCCTCGTCGCGGTCGAGGAAGCCGGCCGCGAAGAGCTGTTCGACACCACTACGGCGGCAGGCGTCGCCGACTTTTCGCCCCCCGCCGGCGAATGGTGGGTGCACGCGCGCCACGACCTGCCGTTCGAGGAGCTGTACTGGAACATCCCGATCTCCGTCGCGGGCGGCGATTCGACGGGCGTCGTCCTGAGCCGGGAGAACGCGGAGGTCCGCCCCAAGCTCTAGCAGGTCGGACGGGAAGAGCGCGTTGCGGCCGATGACGCGGCCCCAACGCGAATGCGGGCACGGGCCGTGCGTTCACCGGAGCGCGCGGCCCGTCGTGCCTTTTGCCTCCACCACCATCGCACGCTGCCATGAGCCCTGACGAACCGAGCGCCATCCGACTGCAGATCGACGACGGGATCGCCTTCGTCGTTTTCGATCGCCCGGACGCGAAGGTGAATCTCCTCACCATGTCCGTACTTCGCGACCTTTCCGGCATACTCGAGGACATCGAGCAGCACGCCGCCGCCCGAACGGTCGACGCCGTGGTGATCAAGAGCGGCAAGCCGGGTTCGTTCATCGCGGGCGTGGACGTGGAGGCGATCCGCGGCGTCGAGGATCCGGTGGTCGGGGCCCGACTGGCCTCCGAGGGCCAGGCGACCTTCAACCGGCTGGAGGGGCTGGCCGTGCCGACGGTCGCCGCGATCGATGGGCCCTGCATGGGCGGCGGGACCGAGCTCGTCCTCTCTTGCGACTACCGCATCGCCAGCGATTCGGAGCGCACCAAGATCGCCCTTCCCGAGGTGCGCCTGGGGATCCTCCCGGGCTTCGGGGGGACGACCCGCCTGCCGCGGCTCGTGGGCCTCCAGGCTGCGCTGGACATCATCCTCACGGGCAAGAACGTCCGCCCCGGGAAGGCGCTGCGGATCGGCCTGGTGGACGAGGTGGTCGCGGACACGATCATCCAGCGGCGCGCCGCCGAGGTCGCGCGCTCGCTCGCGGATGGCGGGACACCGGCCCGGAAGAGGCGGCGACGGAGCGTGCTGCAGCGCTTCCTGGAGGACACGGCGCCCGGGCGGCGTGTGGTTCTGCGCGAGGCCCGCAAGCGGGTGATGAAGGAGACCGGCGGACACTATCCGGCGCCCCTGGCGATTCTGGACACCGTGCGGCGCACGATGTCGCTGCCCGTCGAAAAGGCTCTGGAGATCGAAGCGCGCGCGATCGGGCGCCTGGTCGCCACCGACGTCTCGAAGAACCTCATTCACGTCTTCCGGCTCATGGAGGGGGCGAAGAAGAAGGCCCCGCGGGGCGAGTCGGCCACCATCGACCGGATCGCCGTCCTGGGCGCGGGCGTGATGGGGGGAGGGATCGCGCACCTGGCCGCCTCCCAGGGGGTCGAGGTCCGCATGAAGGACATCGACAACCGCGGGCTGTCCGCCGGCCTGCGCGCGGCCCGCGAGCGCGTGGACCGGAGTCGGGAGCGGAGGCACCTCGACGAGCGCAAGGCCGACGCGATCATGAGCCGCATCTCTCCCACCCTGACCTACGAGGGGTTCGCCTCGGTCGATCTCGTGATCGAGGCGGTCGTGGAGAAGATGGCGGTCAAGAAGGCCGTACTGGGCGAGGCCGAGGAGGTCACGTCGGAGGACACCGTGTCCTGCTCGAACACGTCCACGCTGTCGATCACCGAGATGCAGTCCGCGCTCGCGCGGCCCGGGCGTTTCTGCGGCCTCCACTTCTTCAACCCGGTCCACCGCATGCCCCTCGTGGAGGTCATCCGGGGAGCGGCGACGACGGACGACACGCTGGCGACGGCCTTCGCGTTCGCGCTGCAGCTCGGCAAGATCCCGGTGGTCGTGGAGGACGGGCCCGGCTTCCTCGTCAACCGGATTCTCGGACCCTACCTGAACGAGGCCGGCTGGCTGCTCGAGGATGGCGCGTCCGTCGAGGCCGTGGACGCGGCGCTGGTGGACTTCGGCATGCCGATGGGGCCCTTCCGCCTGCTCGATGAGGTCGGGCTGGACGTGGCACGACACGCGGCGGATGTCCTGCACGACGCCTTCGGCGAGCGGATGGCGCCGTCTCCGGTGATGGAGGCGCTGGCCGGGACGGAGCGCCTGGGCCGCAAGGGAGGCCGCGGCTTCTACCGCTACGAGGGCGGCAAGGAGGCGGGGCTGGACGAGGACGTGTTCGCGGACCTGGACGGGCGCGGGGCGCCGACGGACTCCGGCGTGCCCGAACGGGAGATCCTCGACCGCTGCCTGTTCGTCATGGTCAACGAGGCGGCGCGTGTCCTGGAGGACGGCATAGCGCGCGACGCGGGCGACGTGGATCTCGCGATGATCACGGGGACCGGATTCCCCCCGTTCCGCGGCGGGCTCCTTCGCTGGGCGGACGCGACCGGCCTGCGGGCCATCGTCGACCGGCTGGAGGAGCTGGCTGCCGTGCACGGCAGCCGGTTCCGCCCCGCCGGCCTGCTCGCCGAGCTGGCAGCGTCGGACGGCGGCTTCTACGACCGGTCCTGAGACGCGCCGGCCGCCGCGGCCGCCCCCCGGGCGTGGCGCGGCCGGTGCCCTCTGGCGGATCTAGACGCCGAAACCCGCTTCCTCGAGCTCGTGGGCCGCGGCGCCCGCGTGATCCTTCACGACCTTGCCGTCGAACAGGTGGATGGCGCGCTGGGCGGCCTCGGCGTAGCGCGGGTCGTGCGTCACCATGCAGATCGTGGACCCGGTGTCGTGCAGCTCGTGGAGCAGAGCCATCACCGCTTCGCCGTTGGTCGAATCCAGGTTACCGGTGGGCTCGTCGGCCAGCAGGATGAGCGGGTCGCCCGCGATGGCGCGCGCCACGGCCACCCTCTGCTGCTGGCCCCCGGAGAGCTGCGCCGGGAAGTGCTTGGTGCGGTGCGCCATGTCCACCCTCTCGAGCGCCGCGAGCACGCGTTCCTTGCGCTCCGCCGCGCTCACGCCGCGGTAGCTCAGCGGAAGCTCCACGTTCTCGTACACGGTCAGGTCGCCGATCAGATTGAACGCCTGGAAGATGAAGCCGATCTCGCGGTTGCGGATGCGCGCGCGCTCGGCCGGCGACAGGTGCTCCACGGACTTGCCGTCCAGCAGGTACTCGCCGGCGGTCGGCGTGTCGAGCAGGCCGAGGATCGACAGCAGCGTGGTCTTGCCGCACCCGGACGGGCCCGCAACGGCCACGAACTCCCCGGGGTCGATCGCGATGTCGACCTCGCTGAGGGCGTGGGTCTCGAGTTCCTCGGTCAGGAAGACCTTGCTCGCCTTCCGGAGCTGGATGCGGGGGTGTGCGGACTGGATCATCGATCGGACTCTCGGTTGTTGGTTCGCATGTTTGCCCGGGTCAGCGCAGACGCACGCGGTCGGCGCTCTCCCAGTTGGACATGTCCGACAGGATCACGACGTCGCCGGCTTCGAGACCGTCGACGATCTGTACCTGGTTCACCGACCCCGCGCCCAGCCTGACCTGCGCGCGGGTGGCCTGCGTGCGGTCCTCGTCGAGCCGGAACAGGCCCACGGTGCTGTTCGCCTGGCCGAACGTCGGCCGGCCGATGTAGAGCACGTCGTCGAGACGGTCGATCTGGATCGTGCCTTCGACGCTGAGGTCCGGCCGGGCGCCGCGCGGGAGCTCGCCCTCGAGCGCGACGTCGACGGTGACCGTACCGTTCTGGACGGATGGATCCATCCGCACCACGCGGCCGTCGATGAGCCCGTTCCGGGTGTCGATCACGGCCGGGAGGCCGACGACCACCTCGGTTGCCTGGGTCTCGGGCACGCGCAGCTCCGCCTTGAGCCGTCCGGGCTGGACGACGCGCGCGAGGAGCAACCCGGGCGTGACCCACTGGCCCTCCTCCACGGGCAGCTCCTGCAGGACGCCGGCGACCCCCGCGACGACCTTCATCGATTCGACGAGGCCGCGTTGGAACGCGACGATCTCGCGCAGGCGGCTCACCTGGGATCGCTGAGCGGCCACCTGCGGCTCCTGCGACCGGCGTAGCGATTCCAGCCGCTGCCGCTCGATTTCCAGCCGCTCGGCGAGTTCCTCGGCCGTGTCACGCGAGCGTTGGAGCTCCATCGGCGCGATCAGCTGCTGCGACGCCAGGGCCTCGTTGGCCTCGACCTGGCGCTGCGCCTCGCGGTACTGCGACCGGGTCTGCGCCACCAGCGATTCCTGGTTCAGGATCTGGTTCTCCAGGGTCGACTGCAGGCTGACGTACTGGGCCTGCGCGGCGGTGAGCTGGCGCTCGGCCTCCAGCAGCTCGCGCTGCACGTCTGCGTTGCTCAGCTCGAGGAGCACGGTCTCGGGCGTCACCTCCGTACCGGGCTGGAGGTGGCGGCGTTCGACACGGCCGGCGGTCACCGCGGGGATCAGCCGGATCTGCTCGGGCACGAGGGTCCCGGGCCCGCGGACTTCGCGCAGCATCGTGCCCCGCTCGACGGTGTCCATCCAGATCGTCGCCCGATCCACCACCGGGGCGGACGGATCGAGGCGGGAAACCCCGAGCGTAGCGAGCACGACGCCCACGACGGCGAGGCCTCCGTAGACGTACCGCTTGTTGCTCTTCGTCTTTTCCCGCGGAATGTCCACGACGTCTCAGCCCCTGCCTCGTTCGTTGATACCACAACCCTCGGGCGGCCGTACGGCTGCGTGTGCCGCTGTCCTCGCGCAGCACCGTTCGGGCGCGGGCCGCGAAAGTTTCAGCCGCTCGCGGTGGCGCGGGCGCCGGGGCGGAGCCAGCCGACGATGCGCCGCAGGTCGTCGCGCAGGTCGCCCATGGCCCCTGCTACGCGCCGGCGAGGACCAGATCGACCGCCTTCGCGAACCGGCGCCAGCTCTCGGTCTCTCGCGCCAGGTGTGCCTCGCCGCGGCGGGTGAGGTGGTAGAACTTGGCGCGGCGGTTGTTCTCCGACATGCCCCACTCCGAAGCGATCAAGCCGCGCCGCTCGAGGCGGTGGAGCGCGGGATAGAGCGAGCCCTGGTTGAGGTGGAGGGCTTCTTCGGATCGATCGCGGATGCGCCGTGAGACGCCCCAACCGTGGATGGATTCCCGCGCGAGCGTGCGCAGGATGAGCATGTCGAGGGTGCCCTGCAGGAGGTCGTTGCCTTGAAGCTGGCTCATTTGAATTTCCCCAAGACGATCTAGGGGTATCATGGCGCACGCTCCCCTAGACTGTCAAGGGGAGGCTCGATGGCCCGTGGGGTGACCGGCCGGACGGGACGCCTCTGACGTCATCCTGTGGGAAAACTCCCCACAAATATTTACGTCGTAAGGGTTTATACCCTTGCGGGGGACCCTGGCCAGGTGAATCTTGGAATTGGCCGGACCGGCACGCTCGCGAGCCCGCCTCGGCCGTTCGAACCCGCCCGATCCACGACGCGTGCGTCCCGCCCGACGGGACGATTTAGATAGAGTTCGCGGCACCGCCGAGGCGGATGCCGGCCCGAGTGCGCCTGCACTGGGAGCAGGTTTATGCCGTTGCAATCGGATCACGGGAACAGCCAGGAGGCCCGCCGGCGGCGGGTCGAGGCCAGCACGCCCGCACGCATCGTCGTAGCGTGGACCCTGGCCGGCGGCCTCGTCGCCGGGGGGCTCCTCGTCGCCAGCGTTGCTCTGGTAGGGGGCTCGTCCGAGCACGGCAGCATGACAGTCACACCGCTGTTCGTGCTCGGGGCTCTCGCCGGGTTCGTCCACGGAGCCGTTTTCGGCTACCTTGGACGATACCCCCATGAATCGAGGCTCGATGCGCTGCGCAGCACCACGCGAGGGCTCCTCGTAGCGGTCCCCGCCGCCGCGGTGTGCTGGGGCCTGGCGATCATGATCGCCCTCTCGCCCGCCTTTGCGAGTTCCCGTCGCTGGGACCTGCTGGGTGCCTCCGGGCTCGCGTGGCTGGCGGGTATCGGCGTAGCTTGCTGGGCAGCCTATGAGGGCTGGCGCCGAATGCGGCGGGTCTTCGCGCGATGGCCCGAACACCGCGTCGGCACGCTGATACTCTTGGGCGTCCTGACGCTCCTGATGAGTCGCTTCTATGCCGAGCACCCCACGATCTGGGGCACCGACCTGAGGGTGACCGGGGTCGGCGCGTTCGTGCTGGCGCTGGGCGCCACGATCTGGATCGCGCTGCCGGTGGTGGTCCTGACTCTTCGTCTGGCCCACCGCGGCATAAACCAATTGCAACACTGGCACCATTCCCCCGGGCATTGACCCAAGGAGCTAGCATGCGCCACCCCCGAGTCCGTCTTGTGTGGTTGGTCATGGTGACCGCCGCGGCCGGCTGCACCGACACCGTTTTCGAACGGATTCCGGACTTCGAGGATCCGCCCAATGCGGCCATGGGCTTCCTCGGCTATACCGACAGCGAAGCGGACCAGCCTGTGTGCGGCAACTGCCACGTGGGTAAATACGCCGAGTGGCGCGGCACGGCGCACGCGGATGCGTGGGACGACCTGCAGGCCAGCGGAGCCGCGGCTGAGAGCTGCGAGGGTTGCCACACGGTCGGAGAGAACGGCAACCCCGTCGAGGTAACCGACGTCGCGTGGACGGCCACCGGCGACCCACGCTACCACGACGTGCAGTGTGAGAGCTGCCACGGCCCGGGGCTCGATCACGTCACGAACCCCGACGCCACCCAGCCACTGGCGCGGCTCGACGTGGGGGATACGCTCCAGTTCGGCTGCGGCGAGTGTCACCGGGGCGACGCCGAGGCGCACCACCCGTTCATCGAGGACTGGACGCTGTCCGCTCACGGCAAGCGTGGCACCTCGATGCAGACGCGCGAGAGCTGCGTCGCCTGCCACGAGGGCCGCGCCGCGTTGGAAGTGTGGGGCGTGGACGCGGAGTACGTGGAGAAGGACGAGGCGGAGCCGCTGCCGGTTACCTGTGGCGTCTGTCACGACCCGCACGACGCCACGAACCCGGGGCAGTTGCGTTTCCCGGTCGGCGTGGCCGACGTCGACCGCAACCTGTGCATGCGGTGTCACCAGAAGCGCGCCGTGCCGGATCCGGGCGGCAGCAGCCGCGGCCCCCACTCCCCCCAGGGTCCACTGCTCCTGGGGGAGGACGTGGGGTGGACCCCGCCCAACTTCGCCTACGACGACACCCGTATCGTCAGCACCCACGGGACGGAACGAAATCCGCGGCTGTGCGCCACCTGCCACGTGACGGCGATCGACTTCACGGACGCCAACGGGGTCACCATCTCGGCTTCGGGCCACCTGTTCAAGGCCATCCCCTGTCTCGACGAGGACGGCCTGCCGACCGCGTCCGAGGCGTGCACGCTCGGCGAGAGGAGCTTCGCGTCGTGCACCCCGTCGGGATGTCACGGCGACCAGAACGCGGCGCGGAGCGCCTATATCTCGTCGACCGATGAGATCGCCGGGCTCGTGGCGGACCTGGACGCGCTGCTCGACCAGGTGCCGGCGGACCAGTTCGCCAATGATACCATCTTCACCATCGCCGAAGGCGCCGAGTTCAACGCCGGCCTGGGGGACATCACGAGCTCCGCCATCCACAACCCGTTCCTGACCGAGGCGTTGCTCCGGGCGAGCATCCAGGCGGTGATGGACGAGTACGGTGTCGCAGGCAGGGCGGCCGTTGCGGGATCCGGCGGAAAGGAAGCGGATCGGTAGGCGGGCGCCAGCGTACGCTCGGCGCTGCGTTCACGGGGGCGGCGTGGGCCACAGGGCATCCCCAGGGCACGCCGCCCTTCTGCTTGCGGTGCTGTCGGCGTGCACCGCGGACTCCCCCGGCCCGCCGGAAGAGACGGCTGCGGATTCCGTCGCCGAGCAGGCCGGGGACAGTCTGGGCGCGCTCGAGGACTCCGCCGGCGTGCGCGAACTGGGCGACCTGCGCCTTGCGCGAGCGGACGCACCGGAAGGCGAGCCGTTCGCCCACGAGCCGCACCGCGACATCGCCTGCACGGTCTGCCACGGTACCGTGGCGGGGCACGACACGCACCGGGACGTCGAGTGCGCCGAGTGCCACGAGGCCGGCGGAGCGCCGGGGGCCGCGTCGGTTCCGACCGCCGCCGAATGCCTCGCGTGCCACCATGACCCGGCGCGCGCGGAGCCCTGCGGCCGCTGTCACGGCCTCGCATCCAACCTCCCGGCCGCGGTGGTCCCAGTGCGCATCGTCGCCGCCGATGCCGCCTCCGCCCGGACGCGCGCGCTGGACTTCCAGCACGAGCCGCACGCCGATCTCGCCTGCGAGTCCTGCCACGGGAGCCCCCCGAGCGGTGCCGAGGCCCGCGCATGCGAAGCCTGCCACGCGGAGCACCACGAGGCGACCCGGCAGTGCATCGCATGCCACGCGCCGCTGCCCCTCGAAACGCACACGGTGGACTCCCACAGGGGCTGCGGGGGCAGCGGCTGCCACGACGACGCGGCGGTGTTGAGCCTCCCTCCGACTCGCGCTCTGTGCCTGGCCTGTCACCAGGATCAGACCGCTCACGAGCCGGGGCGGGAATGCGGACCCTGTCATCGAGTCGCCGACGGGTTCGCGCTTCACCCCGAGGAGGGGTCAGGGCCGTGATGCGTCGCCTCTGTTGCCTCCTTGCGTTCCTCCTGCTGCCCGCCTGGGCGAGCCAGGGCGCCGCGCAAGCCGTGCGCGCCACCGGTGTGACGCAGCTTCGCTACATCGACATCCGCCCGTTGGCCGAGGACAGCGTGCCGGTGGAGGAGACCAGCGGCGACGGCCTCCTGCGCCAAAGCGCGGATGGCCACGTGGTCCGCTGCGTCCAGGGAGATCCGTTCTGTCGCTTCCGACGCTCCGTGGACCCGGTAGCCATGGCGCCGGTCAGCCAGGACCTGGTGCTCAGCGTTTGGGGAATCGGCCGCGGTATACGCGCATACGGCCGCGTGCGTGGGCGCACGGTCGTCGGGGACGGATCCGACATCTGGCCCCGCCCCGACGACCACTTCGACGCTCTGTCCGCGTTCATCGAACTCGAGCGGCCGCGCTTCCGCGTGCGTGCCGGGCGGCAGTGGAGCCCATCAGGCCTGGGCTTCTACAACTTCGACGGTGCGGCGGTGCTCGTGCGGGTCGGGGGCGGGCTGGCGGTCGAGGCGTACGGAGGACGGAGCCTGTTGCGCGGGGTCGGCGAGACGCGCACCGGGGGCGCGCTCGCCGCGGTGGACCCCTTCGCTCCGGAGGAGGACGGCCTGCTCGTAGGCGGCACGGTCCGTTGGCGTCCCGATCCGGCGCTGGCGCTGGGTCTGGAGTACCAGCGCGACGTGCGCGAGGACCGGCACGGACTGTATTCGGAGCGCGCCGCCGCGGACGCGCTGTGGCGCATCGGACGGTTCGAGGTCGGAGGAGCCCTCGAACGGGACCTGGCGACAGCGACGACGAACGAGCTCCGGCTGGACCTGCGAAGGCGGTTCGGCCCGGACGTCGGCGCCGCACTGCTCGCGCGCCGCTATCGGCCATTCTTCGAAGCCTGGACCATCTGGGGCGCGTTCTCGCCCGTCGCGTTCGATGAGGTGGGGGCGCGCGGCTGGTGGCGCCCCGCGCACGTTCCCCTCACCCTCGAGGCCGGCGCCGCGTGGCGTGACTACGAGGACACCGGCACCTCGGAGACGTTCGGCACGGCCCGCTCCAGCGGCTGGCGGCTGAACGGTTCGGCGGCGTTTCGCCCGGCGCCCTCCTGGACGGTCCAGACGCGCGGAGGCGTCGACGTGGGCTTCGGCGCGGCGGGGACCGACGCGAGCGCTCGTGTAGAGCGCGCGTTCGAGCCCGACGCTCACCTGGCCGCTTCGCTGCTCGCCTTCCAGCGGGTCTATGAGTTCAGGGTGACGGAGGGGACCGTGTGGGGACTGGGGGTCGACGGGGGCCTCGGGTTCGGCCCACGCGCGCGCGTCTCGGGAGCCGTCACCTGGTACTTCCACGGCGTCGACGAGGGAGGGCGGGACACGGATTGGAATCAGGTGCGCGGCTCGCTGACGCTGGAATGGGTGCTCGGCGCGGACGCGGGGCGCACCGCGGGCGAGACCCAATGAAGACACGCCTCCTGTTGTCGGCCGTCGTGGCGGCCGCGGCGGCTTCCGGGCTGTGGGCATTGGCGCGGCAGGACGAGGGGTTCCCGCACCTGGAGCACGCCGGCCTCTTCCCGCTCTGCACGGGTTGTCACGCCGGCATCGAGACGGGGGAAGAGGGCGCCCTGTATCCCGATCCGGCGGAGTGCGCAGCCTGCCACGACGGCCAGCGGGAGGATTCGGTGGGCTGGTCGGGCGCGACGCGGACACCGACGACGGTCGCGTTCTCGCACCCCGACCACGCGCAGCGCCTGCGAGAGGAGTCGGCCGCAGATACGGCGGCGGGCTGCGCTGCGTGCCACCGCGAGCCCGGCGCGACCGCGCGCATGGCCGTGCAGGCGGCGACCGCGGAGGTCTGCATGAGCTGCCACGAGCACGAGGCCCCCGAACACCTGGCCGAGGCACGGGACTGTCGGGCGTGCCACCTACCGCTGGCGAGCGCGCCCGCCGTTCCGGCGGCGCGGATCGCCGATTTTCCGCGTCCCGCGTCGCACGACGCGCCCGACTTCGTGGAGCACCACGATCCCGCCGATGACGTCGCCGACTGCGCGACCTGTCACGCCCGGGAGAGCTGTACGCGGTGCCACCTGAACGGTGCGTCGCTGCCGGCGATCGGCGCGCTGGAGCCGGATCCGCGGGTGGCGGCGTGGGTGGCGGCGTTCGAGCCGGAATACCCGGTGCCGGCCAGCCACGGCGACGAGACGTGGTTCCGAGGGCACGGTCAGAGCGCGCAGGCGCGGCCCGAGGAGTGCGCCAACTGCCACGTTCGCGCCAACTGCCGGAATTGCCACGCCGACTCGGCGCCCCAGGGCCTCGACGCGCTGCCGGCGGCCGGGCCCGAGGAGCGGCGTGGCGTGCGGATGGTCGAGGTCTCGAGCGTGCACGTTCCCGGCTACGCACGCCAGCACTCCACGGCCGCGGGCCTGGAGGGGGAGACTTGCGCGAGCTGTCACGCGACGACGTTCTGCGAGTCCTGCCACGACGGGCCCACGAGTCCCGCGTTCCACCTGCCGGACTTCAGCGAACGTCACGGACCCGAGGCCTACGGCCGGGAGACGGACTGCGCCGCGTGCCACAGCACCGAGGTCTTCTGTCGGGCGTGCCACCAGCAGGCCGGGCTCGGGTCGCAGGGGAGCATCGGCGTCGCGTTCCACTCCGCGCGCCCCTTCTGGCTGCTCGGCCATGGTACCGCGGCGCGGCAGGGGCTCGAGGGGTGCATCACGTGCCACGTGCAGAGCGACTGCGCGCAGTGCCATTCGGCGGTCGGGGGCTGGCGGATCAACCCGCACGGACCGGGGTTCGATGCCCAGCCCGCGCGGGAGGCGAACCCGTTCAGCTGCCTGCGCTGTCACCGCGGTGAGATCCCGCGATGAGGCCCACGTGGGGCGTAGTCGCCGTGCTCGTCGTGCCGCTGTTGCCGGCGCACGCCGGGGCGCAGGGGCTGCCCGACACGGACGGCTGCATCTCGTGTCACCGCACGCTGGAGGACTCCGCGCTCGCGGTCCCCGCCCTCACGTACGCCGACGACGTGCACGCGGAGCGGGGCTTCGGATGCCTGGTCTGTCACGGGGGGCCGGTGACGGCGCAGGGATCGCTCGATCCAGCGACGGGTTTCCTGAGCCGGCCGGATCGGACGGAGCTACCCGCGCTGTGCGGACGGTGCCACTCGGACGGCGCCTTCATGCGCGACTACAATCCGGCGATCCGCATCGATCAGGTGAGCGAGTACTACACGTCGGTGCACGGGCGGCTGCTGCGCGACGAGAACGACCCCGACGTCGCCACCTGCGTGGACTGCCATCCGGCTCACCGGATCCGCCCACCCTCCGATCCGGAGTCTTCCGTGCACCCGTTGCGCGTGGCCGACCTGTGCGGCTCGTGCCACGCCGACGCTGCCTTGATGGAACCACGAGGCCTCGCTACCGACCAGCTCGACGAGTTCCAGCAGAGCATCCACGGGGAGCTGCTGTACGAAGAGGAGGATCTCTCGTCCCCGACCTGCAACGACTGCCACGGCAACCACGGGGCGGCACCGCCGGAGGTGGCTTCCGTCCGCAACGTGTGCGGTCAGTGCCACAGCACGATGGCCACCTTCTTCGATCAGAGCGGCCACGCCGAGATCTTCCGCGATGAGGACCTGCCCGGGTGCGCCACCTGCCACGACAACCACGCCATCGAGCGGACGGAGGACGACGACCTGGCCGCGAGGACGCGTACGGTATGCCACGACTGCCACGACCCGGACGATCCGGAAGGGAGCGAGCTGCTGGCCATGGCTCAGCTCCTGGACTCCCTGGGTGCGGAGAAGCAGCGCGCGGAGGCCGTGCTCGCGGAGGCCGAGAACCTGGGCATGGAAGTGAGCCAGGCGATCTTCGAGCTGGAGGAAGTGAACAACGCCCTGACGATGGCGCGGGCGGCCGTCCACTCTCTGCAGGTGGGACCGGTCGAAGAGGAGCTCGCTGCCGGATTCGCCGTCACCGACTCTGCGCTCGGCAGAGGCGCCGAGGCGCTGGACGAACACCGGATGCGGAGGGTGGGCCTGGCGGCCTCCACGGTGGCCACCCTGGTACTCATCATCGGGCTCGCGACGTTGATCCGCCGGCTCGAGAGGCCGGATCGAGCGGGCGCCGCCACGATTTCGCAACGGAGGGACTAACGGCATGGAGCCAGAATCCCGCAATGCGCGCCAGGTGGACCGCAAGGGCTTCTTGGAGTGGCTCCTCGGAACGAGCTTCGGAGCACTCCTCGCTGCCGTGCTGTACCCGGCCTTTCGCTACGTCATCCCACCCGAGGCGGGCGAGGCGACGGTCGGATCGGTAACGCTGCCGTTCGGGGCGTCGGATCTGCCTACGAACTCGGGCCGGATCTTCAAGTTCGGGTCCCGGCCGGGGATCATAGTGCGCACGCCCTCGGGCGAGCTGCGGGCGTTCTCGGCGCGCTGCACGCACCTGGACTGCACGGTCCAGTTCCGGGATGACATCTCGCACATCTGGTGCGCGTGTCATAATGGGCATTTCGACCTCAGCGGACGCAACATCTCCGGTCCGCCGCCCGCGCCCCTCGAGCAATACGACGTGAACGTGCGCGGGGACGAAGTCGTCATCAACCGCAGGCTCTGACGTGGACACCGGATCCACAGCGTCCGTGCCGGCGACGCCTCGCGACCCGTCGGATCGCCCGGTAACCGAACCCGCGGCGCAGACCGCGGCAGCCCCGACCGGGCTGGGGCGGCTGACTGCGTGGCTGGACCACCGCGTCGGTTTCGGCGCGCTGCGGCCGCTCATGAAGAAGAAGAGCGTGCCCGTCCACCGCCATTCCTTCTGGTACTACATGGGGGGGATGGCCCTTTTCCTCTTGCTCCTCCAGGTGGCCACCGGCGTTCTGCTCCTCTTCTACTACCGCCCGAGCGCCTCCGAGGCGTACGAGTCCGTGCAGTTTCTCATGGCGGAGGTCGAGTTCGGCTGGCTGGTGCGGTCGATCCACTCCTGGGGCGCAAACCTGATGATCCTGGTAGTATTCGTGCACCTCTTCAGCGTGCTGCTGCTGCGAGCCTACCGGACGCCGCGGGAGCTCACGTGGATCTCGGGCGTGGGCCTGCTCTTCGTAGCAATGGGGCTGGGCTTCACCGGCTACCTCCTGCCCTGGAACCAGCTGGCCTTCTTCGCGACCCGCGTCGGAACCGAGATCCCGGGGGCCATTCCCGTGATCGGACCGTTCTTCCGAACGCTGTTGCGTGGCGGAGAGGACGTGACGGGTGCGACGTTGACGCGCTTCTACGCCCTGCACGTGTGGGTGCTGCCCGGGATCGCCTTCCTCCTGGTGGGCCTGCACGTCCTGCTCGTCCAGCGGCACGGCATGAGCGTGCCGCCAGCGATCGAGCGGGATGGCGGCGCGCGGCGCGCCCTTCCCTTCTTCCCCAATTTCCTGCTGCGCGATCTGATCGGCTGGCTCTCGGCGCTCACGATCCTGGCCGCGATGGCGGCGTTCTTCCCCGCGCACCTGGGCGAGAAGGCCGATCCGTTCGCGTCGGCGCCGGCGGGGATCAAGCCCGAGTGGTACTTCATGTTCATGTTCCAGACCCTGAAGCTACTGCCGAGCCATATCCTGGGCATGGACGGGGAGTTCGTCGGCGTGGCTGCGTTCGGGCTGGCGGCGGTGGTGCTCGCGCTGATTCCGTTCATCGACCGGGGCGCCGCCCGTGGACGCTCGAGCAAGGTGCTGACCTGGGTCGCGTACGGCGCCCTCGTCTACATCGTGGTGCTCACTGCGTGGGGATACCTGGCCGAGCCCGGCGCGTAGCAGCGGTCGCCGACCCTGGGCCCGTGCGGGCCCAGGGCGAGGATCGCCCTGCCCTCACTCCTGTCTTGGCGCCAGTTTGACGGCGGTGCCGTAAGCCATGATCTCGGCCGCGCCCTGCATCACCATGGCCGTCTGGAAGCGCACGCCGATGACGCCGTTGGCGCCCAGGGACTCGGCCTCTTCGATCATGCGATCCAGAGCCTGCTCCCGCGCCTCGCCCATCATCTTCACGTACTCCTTGATCTCCCCGCCTGCCACGTGCCGGAAGATGGCCAGGATGTCCTTGCCGATGAAGCGCGCGCGTATCGTATTGCCGCGAACCAAACCCAACGATTCCGTGATCGTGTGGCCAGGAATGTCGTCCGTCGTCACGATGATCATCGCTGTATGTGCCTGTAAGGATCCGTCCGCCACGCCACGTAGTGCTCGCGCAGCACGCTTCCGAGCAGCATCGCCAAGCCGATCGCGATGCCCCCGCTGGCCAACTTCTCCCACAGAGCGACAGGCGAAAGGGCATAGCTGACCACCCCGTACACGACCCACACCACGAGGCCCGCCACGAACAGGCCCCAGCCGAGCGGGCGGGTGATACGACGATGTACCGCGGGCCACGCGTCGCCGGCCGCCGGGGCGTCCACGGCCGCCCGCAGGTCCCGTCCGAGCGACTCGAAGACGACGCGCTCGCGGCGGCATTCCGAGCACCCGTCGACGTGCCGTTCCAACGCCTCGGCGCGCTCCGGGGACAGTTCTCCGTCCAGCCACCGCATGAGGTCTTCGTGTTTCAGATGCTCCATACCGACCTTCTCCTACGTTTCATTCGCCCCGAGCCCGAGCAGCGCGTCCTTCAACGCCCGCCTCGCATGGTAGAGGCGGCTCGCAACCGTACCTTCGGGAATGCTCAGGATCTCCGCGATCTCCGCGTAGCGGAACCCCTGGATCTCCTTCAGGACCAGGATGTCGCGGTGCTCCTCGACCAGGGAATCCAGCGCCCGCCGCACGATGTCCCTGGCCGCCGCCCGCTCGCGCTGACGCTCCGGGTCGGCCAGCTCGCCGGCGGGTCGAGCCTCCAGGCGCTCGTCCGTGACCTCGTAGTTCGCGCGCGACTTCCGGCCGCGGATCATGTCGCGGCAGTGGTTGCGCAGGATCTGGAAGAACCACGGGCCGAAACGGCGCTTCACGTCGAACCGCGGGAGCGCTTGCCAGGCCTTGATGAACGCTTCCTGCACGCCGTCGCGCGCCTCGTCGGGATGGCCCAGAATGCCCATCGCCACGCGCAGCGCGGCCGGTTCATAGGCTCGCACGAGCGGTTCGAAGAAGCGCGCGTCTCCGGCTCGACACTTCAGAATGAGCTCTCTCTCCACCATCGGCTCCGACGCCACCGCGATCGGACTGTGCGAAGGTGTACGGGCGAGCGCCCCCTTTTCTTCACCGTGACCGGCGTCAGCCATCGGACGGCGCGTACCGGGCCTCGAGCATGTAGATGGACTCGGCGGGCCCGATGACGATCAGCGTCTCGCCCTCGGCCAGCCTGTGACCCGCCGGGGGGGTCAGGTGGAAATCGTGATCTGGGGTCTCGATGGCCAGGATCGTCACGTTCCACTGGCTGCGCAGGTCGCACGTGCTGAGGGTTTGCCCCGCCAGTGCCGACCCGGGCTGCACCGTCACCTGACCGACGTCCACGTCGATCTGGTCGCCGACGTGGAAGATGCGGCTCATGAAATCGTGCACGGCCGGGCGAACCAGCGCGACGGCGAGCCTGTGGCCGCCGATGATGTCGGGGATCACCGTCCGGTCGGCGCCCGCGCGACGCATCTTGCTCTCCGAGGACTCGGTGGCCGCGCGCGCCACGATGAGCAGGTGGGGCGCCAGCTCGCGCGCCGTCAGCACGGTGAGGACGTTGTCGGCGTCCGTGGCGAGCGCCGCCACCAGTCCACGCGCGCGCTCCACGCCGGCATCGCGCAGCGTGTCGTCCTGGGTGGCGTCGCCGAGCACCACCGGCACCTCCTGCTCGAGCAGCTCCACTTCGACGGCGGGGTCGAAGTCGACGACCACGAACTGCTCGCCCCGCATGAGGAGATCCCGTACGATCTGCCGCCCCAGGCTGCCGTAGCCGCAAACCAGGTAGTGTTCTCGCGCCCTCGCGATCCGTTCCTTCATTCGCCGCCGCCGTACCGAGAGGAAGAGGTTGTGGCCGAGCGCCACCTCGGCCGCGTTGCGTACGGCCCAGGTAACGAGCAACAGGCCCAGCATGATCAGGGCGACCGTGAACAACTGTCCGCCCGTGCTCAGCGGGCGTACCTCGCGGAACCCCACGGTGCTCAGGGTGATGACCGTCATGTACAGCGCCTGCACGGCGGTCATGCCCTCGATCACCACGTATCCGATCGAGCCGAAAACCACCAGCATCACCAGCACGAACAGCGACAGCTGCAGCTGGTGGAGCGGATCGGACAGGAAGCGGTCCAGCGCCCTGCCCCGCTGCGGTTTCTGGCGTCCGTCCAACCGGTTCACCCGGATTGCAGTTCGCTGAGATCGGCCTCGGCTACGGATGTCCTTCCAAACCGCTGGGCGCGCGGCCGACACCGCTTCGGACCGTTGCGCGAGGAGGATGCGCGCCCCGGCGGGCAGTGTGCAAGCGACCTCACGGACCGGGGGCTGAGCGCGTCAGCTCGCCCACCGCCTCGAGCAGACGCTCGACTTCTTCGCGCTTCGTGTAGCATGCGCATCCCGCTCGGAGGAAACCTCCGGGTTGGGCGCCGTATCGATCGAGCACGGTCGGTGCGTAGAAGTCGCCGTGGCTGAGGAAGAGACCCCTCTCGTCGGCCAGCCAGGCCGCGGCGGCGTCCGCGGAGACCCCCGCTATCGTGAACGCGACCGTCGCGGTCCGGGGCCCGCTCGACGGGCCGTGGACCGACACCCCCGGCGTGCGGCCCAGCCCGTCGCGCAGAAGATCACCGAGCTCCGCCGATCGGCGCTCCAGCCGCTCGTACGCGTGCGTCAGCCGCCGTCTTCGTGGAGACGGCGACGGCACCCCTGACCCCTCGGGCGACGGCACGCGCGATCGCTCGACCGCGCCCTCGGTGGGCGTGCTTGCCAGACCGGCGATGAAGTCCACGGCCGCGGCGGCGCCTACGATCCCCTCGTGGTTCTGCGTCCCCGTCTCCGCTCGCTCCGGCGCCTGCTGCGGGGCGGGATCCAGGCGCGGCAGATCCAGCCGCTGAAGCAGCTCCGGCCGGCCCCACAACACGCCGACGTGAGGCCCGTAGAACTTGTAGGCCGAGCAGGCGAGCAGATCGCAGTCCCACGCCGCTGCGTCCACCAGGCCGTGCGCCGCGAAATGCACGGCGTCGACGAACACGAGGGCGCCGACGGCGTGCGCCTCCCGTGTGATCGCGGCGACGTCGTTGACCGTGCCCAGGACGTTGGAAGCCGCGGTCACCGCCACCACCGCCGGCCGCTCCCGAAGCGCTCCACGCAAGTCGGCCTCGTCCAGGCGGCCGGTTGCGGGATCGAGCGCGACCGTGCGCAGACCGAGCCCGCGTTCGGCGGCTACGGCCCTCCAGGGCGCCACGTTGGCGTGATGATCCAGCTCGGTCACGACCATCTCGGCGCCAGGCGTCAGGCCACGCCCGACGGCTCGCGCGACGTGGAAGGTAAGCGTCGTCATGTTGGCGCCGAACGCCACGCCGTGCGGGTCGGCGCCCAGGAACGCGCCCATGCACTCGCGCGCCGACTCGAGGAGGCGATCCGTCTCCCGGCTCGTGGGGTATTCCCAGTGGGTGTTGGCGTTGTGGTGCGCCAGGTAGTTCGAAACGGCGTCGATCACCGGCGTCGGCACCTGGGTGCCGCCGGGGCCGTCGAAGTAGGCGACGGGGTGGTTTCCGAGTCGGCGGCGAAGTGCGGGGAAGGTGGCGCGGACGGCCTCGATCCAGTCGACGTCCGAGTCGCCCGCTCTCACGAGACGGTGCCGCGCGCCCGGGCGGTCGGGGACTCGATCGGCCGTTTCGGAGCGCCCACGCGGGGCGCGGGACGGCGCCGGGCGAGCTGGACCGGGCGCCCCGCCTTTTGTGTTACACGCGCGCAAGAGGGGCCGGTGTCAGGCTGGCGTCGCTTCGTGCTTGTTGGCATGTTTGTACACTCTAAGCGACTCTGACCGGACCGGCCATTGGGCGCCCTTCTCTCCTCCGCGCTTGTGCTAGCCGCTGCTTTCCAGCAGGGGCCGACGCCGGCGCATGCCCGCGCCTGGGCGGACGGGGAGCGGGGATCCGTGCAGGGCCGAGTCGTCACCATCACGAGCGGTCAGCCGGTCGGATCCGCGATCGTCGAAGTGGTGGGGTACGACGACCTCGTCGCGATCACTGACGCCGACGGCCGCTACCGACTTCCCGCCGTGCCCGTGGGCCTGCGAAGGATCCGGGCGCACCACCTCGACCACGTCCCCCTCGAGGTCGAGATCACGGTGTCGCCCCGTACGACGGTGCAACTGGAATTCACGCTCGAGATACGGCCCGTCCCGCTCGATACGCTGCGGGTGTCGCGGCGCAGGCTGGGCTACAGCCCCGACACGCTCCCGGATCCCGCCATCGAAGTCGACGGCTCCATGGTGGGCCATCGCGTGGGTGCGTTCGGCGCTCCGGGGATGGCAGAGCTCGGGTTGCTCGAGGCCATCCGGGGCGGGGGCGCCGAGCCGCCCGATGCCTCGGATGTGCTTTACGTGCGAGGGGCCGGCGCGGACCTGCGGGCCGTCTTTCTGGACGGCGCCCCGGTCTACGCCCCCGTGCACCTGGGGGGCCTGACCGACCCGTTCTTCCCGGGGTTGCTGCGCGAGGGCAAGACGCGAACCGGCGGCGCTTCGCCACGGTACGACGGCGGCGTCTCCTACGTCCTCGACCTCGAGACCCGCGGTGCGCGCGCCGGGCCGCTGCGCAGCGAGGGCATGATCGACCTTGCCGTCGCGAGCGTCATTCTCGAGGGGTCTCCTGCCGGCGACACCAACCTGCTCCTCGCGGGGCGCGGCGTGCACGGCCTCGGGATCGACGTGTTCGGGGAGGACTGGGTGCCGTCGGGCTACGGGGAGGCCTTCGCCCGCCTCGACCAGGCTTTGGGCCTGGGCGGCGAGCTCTCGGTGAGCGGCTACTGGAATCGGGAGAGCGTAGACCTCGGTGAGGCCGTGCTCGGCGACGATCCCGTACGCTGGGGCAACCTGGCGGGGTCTCTGAGGGTCCAGAAGGACGTGCCGGACGGCCAGGTCATCCTGACGGCGGCCTTCGGCGATTTCGAGACCAGGCTCCCGGTCGTCGGCCCTCGCCCGGCGGTGCTCAACGGCCGTAACGAACGCCGGCGAGTGACCGCCCACGTGACCCACGACCGGGGACGGGCGCGCATGGAGTTCGGCCTGGGAGCGGACCGCACTCGGATTCGCCACGAGGCTACCAGGATCATCGAGGAGCTCCAGCTGCCGGTCACGGAGGCGCTCGAAGTCCACGGCGACGCGGTGTCGGGATACGCCGGCGCCCAGTTCGGCCTCACGCCGAACGTCGTCGTCGCGGGCGGGTTGCGGACCGGGGCCTACACCACCAGCGAGCTGGACGGCTTCTCGACCCGGCTCGCGCCCCGCGCGTCGGTGCAGTGGCGGACGAACCCGGCCGCGGTGGTGAGCCTCGGCGTGGGGCGCTACTACCAGTTCGTCCAGAACGCGCAGAATTTCCCGACGGCCGAGGAGTTGGTGGACCTCGCCGAAGCGCTGTCGCGTGAATCCCCCGAGCGGGGCGAAGGCAACCTGCTGGAGGTCGCCGGCGCCACCCACTACGTCGCCAGCTACGAACGCCTGCTGGGCGAGGGGTTCCGTCTCGCGGTAGAGGGGTTCTTCAAGGCGTTCGACGCCCCCGCGCGCACGCTCGGCTCGGACGTCCAGACCAGCGGCATCGAGATCCTGATGGTACGGTCGGGGCCCGTGATCGAAGGCTCGCTCGGCTACACCCGTGGGTGGGTCTGGTCGGGAGGCGATCCGCGCTACGCGAGGAGCGTGTTCGCAGGAAAGGAACTGGTGGATGCGACGGTGGCGGCGAGCCTCGCCGGCATGTCGCTGAAGCTTCGATCGACGTACGCCGCCGGGCTGCCGTTCACGGCGATTCCGAGCGGGACGACCGAGCCCCCAGAACCCGAAGCGGTGGCCGCCCAGCGAGGCGTCCTTGGGGCCGCGTTCGCCGAAGGCTCAGAGCCACCGATCGAGGGCGCCGACGGCCTGCGGGCCGGTTCCTACCTCCGGCTCGAGGGAGAGCTCGCTCGTTCCTGGCATGGCTCCGACCCGTTGCAGCCTTCGGAGTTCACCGTGTACGTGCGCGTGCTCAACGGGCTCGACCGGCGCGAAGCCATGTTCATCCAGGTCGACCCGGACGAGCCGGGCTCGCCCCGACGCGACGCCATCCAGTTCCTGCCGATCGTGGGAGTGCGCTGGGCGTTCTGACCGTTCGCGGCTTGTCACAAACGATCGACAGTCCGCGTTCCACACCTACAGATGGCGGGAAGCACCCAGGTTTGGATTTCGACGAGATCTATCGGAGGCATTACGCCTCGCTGTTCCGGTACATGTGTCGGCTCACCGGGGATGTGGACGCCGCTGAGGACGCGACGCAGGAGGCTTTCTTGAGCCTCCTCCGACGCAATCTCCCGGAGAACGAAGCCAAACCGTGGCTGTTCACGGTCGCGACGAACTTCGTGAGAGATACGGCGCGTCGGGCGGAGACGCGGCGTCGGCTCGGGCCGAAGGTGGAGCAGCTGAGCGTCGCTCCGATGCGACCGGATGAAGCGACGGAGCGTCGCGAGGCGGTCGATTCGGTGCGCGAGGTCCTCGGGCGGCTTCCGCGTCGGGATCGGAAGATTTTGTTGCTCCGTGAAGAAGGATTTTCGTACAAGGAGATCGCAGCGACCATTGATGTCGCACCCAGTTCGGTCGGCACGCTGATTGCGCGCGCGTTGAGGCGTTTTGCAGCCGAATACAAACTGACAAATGGAATCGACGCACCTTCCTGACGACGGTCGCCTCCAGGCGTTTCTGGACGACGAGCTGTCCGCTGACGAGCGCCACGCCATGGAGGCGCACGTTGCAGCGTGCGAGCCTTGCGCCCGCGCTCTGGAGGAGCTTCGCCTCGCGGCGAGCGCCGTCCACGATCTGGTCGAGCGACAGACCCCGGACGAGGCTCGCCATTCCGTCGCGCCCCACCCCGCCTTCCTGCGCCGCTCCCGGACCCCGGCGGCCCGCTCCCTCGCTCGGGCAGCGGGCATCGCGTTGCTGTTGGCCGGTTCAGCCGCGGTCCTCGAAGCCACGACCGGGTGGATCGGAGCGGCCGTGCGAGCGGTCCGCAGCAATTCCGAGGTCCCCGTGGCCCCCACGTTGGAGGTGCCTGCGGCGGCGGGGGATGCGCTGTTCACCGTCGCGCCCCGGGGCGGCACCCTCGAGGTGCGGCTCGCTGAGCTGGATGCAGGCACGGTGGTGGTCGTCCGCGAGGGCGACACCGTCGTGGGAGAGATCCGCGTCGGTGAGGGATCGGCGGACGTGGCTTACAGCGCGGGACCAGGCTCGGGAACCGTCACGGCACCGGGTGTGTCGGAGATCGAAGTCGTGCTCCCGTCCATCCTGCGGTCCGGGCGGGTGGTCGTGAACGGCGCGACGGCGATCGTGAAGGCGCCCGAGCGGCTCTTCAGCGTGCGGCAGGCCGAGGGGATCGTCGGCGGTTTCCGTTTCAGCGTCGAGGACTAGCCCTTCGCACCGCACCATGGAAGAGGCCCCTCACCGCGTCGGTGAGGGGCCTCTTTTTACATCCGGGTCAGGATACGTACGACCCGGTCGATCACCTCGCGCGTGCGCGCCGAACTCAGAGGCGTCCCGTTCACGATCACGCTGAAGGCAAGGAGGCGGCCCGAATCCGCCTCCACGTACCCGGAGAGCGAGTCCACGTTGGTAATGTGTCCCGTCTTCGCGCGCACGCGGCCGGGAAGATCCGGGAATCGGGCCCGCAAGGATCCATCGGCCGACGCCGCCACGGGTAGCGCGTCCCAGACGACGGCGCCCGCCTCCGTGCCTCGCAGGTGCACGAGGAGCCGCGTCATCGCGCCGGGGGACATCAGATTGCCGGCGGACAGACCGGACGCGTCGCGGAGCTGGAAGGAAAGCGTGTCCAGGCCCACCTCGTCCCGAAGGAAGGATCTCTCGACATCGAGGCCCGCCTCCCAACTCGCCTCCGAGCGGATCTCGAGCCCCAGCGTCTTGAGGAGCTGCTCGGCGAACCAGTTCTGGCTACGCAGGAGGATCGGACCGATCACGTCGGTCAGCGGCCGCGACCAGTACGTGAACAGGGGGGTCCGCTCCGGGAGCCCCTCCGCCACGGGATGCCTGTCCACTCTCACCTTCCCGGTGCCCACCTCGATCCCCTTGGCGAGCAGGGTCTCGAGGAGCACCGTGGCGAAGAAGGCGCCGGGGTCCCGCACGGCAAAGTGCTCGGTCTGCGCCCGGGCGTCCGCCGCGACATCGCCATACACGTAGATCGTGTCCGTTCCGGGGATCCGCGCCAGGTCCCAGTCGGATGCCTTGCCCGCGCGCACCGTCCGCGACCGGTTTTCGAAGACGAATGCCTCCGTCTCGGGCTTCCAGGTGACCCGCGCCGGTGTCCCCGGCGCGCCTGGCCGGATGGTGAAGTCGATGGCGTTGTCGTTGAAGCCGAGCGGCCCCGTCGGCGCCGCGTACCACCACAACATGTCGTAGTTCTGCCAATCCGGATGGAGGGGCTCGTCCGGCCAGGCCGACACGTCGGTCACGACGCCGCCCGCGATTCGCCGCACTCCGCGAGTTCGAAGCGAATCCGCGAAGGCTTCGAGATCGCCGGCCATCGGCCTGTCGAAGCGGCCGGAGAAATTGGGGTCGCCGGTGCCGACGACGACGAGATCTCCCTCGAGAACGCCATCGGTGATCGGGCCCGTCGCGAAGAACGACGTCGCGTAGCGGTAGTCGCCCCCGAGGTGGTGGGCGGCGGTCGCCGCGACCACCAGTTTCAGGTTGGAAGCCGGCACGAACAGGCGGTCGGCGTTGTAGGAGAAGACCTCCTCTCCCGTCGCGGCGTTCCTGACGTCGATCCCCCAGTGAGCGCGATGCCACTCTCCCGAAGCGATGACGTCCAGCACCTGGCCCGCCAGCGGCTCCGCCGCGGCTACCTGGGCCCGGAGTGGGCCAGTGCCGAGGACCGCCCCGAGCAGTGCCATCGCCGCTGTCCTCGAGGACGGCCCGAGTACGCCCGGCAACCGAATACGGATCACGCAGCTTCCTCCCGTACAGTGTGAAGGCAACCGCCACCGCGAGCGGCCAGCGAGAGCGCGCACGGGAGCGAGCTCCGCGTGCCGCGCCATCGTTCGGGCCGGGGTTGCGACTCCGCGCGGCGAGGCAGGATCTTCCGTGCGCGCCGGGCGTCCACCGACGCTCGGAGAATCCGCCCCTCAGTGCCGCTACGGGAACGCGATGACGAAGTGGGTTGGCCGATTGCTGCTGGCGAACATAGCGATTTTCGTGCTGACGGAAATGTATCGCCCGCAGATCCAGTCCCTGTTCGCGCTCTACCCCGCCCAGCTGCTCCGGGAGCCCTGGACTCCCCTGACGTACATGTTCCTGCACGCGAACGCGGTCCACCTGTTGTTCAACATGATCGGGCTGTTCTTCTTCGGGCCGCGCCTGGAGATGCGTATCGGGGGACGGGACTTCGCCCGCCTGTACTTCATCAGCGGGCTCGTCGCGGCGGCGTTTACGCTGATCTTCTCACCGTACACGCAGGTCGTCGGAGCTTCCGGGGCCGTGCTCGGTGTGCTGATCGGGTACGCGATGTTCTGGCCCGAGGAGCCGATCTACATCTACTTCGTGCTTCCGGTCCCCGCGATGGTGCTCGTCGTGGCCTACGTCGGGATCTCGCTTTTCGGCGGGTTCTCCGGCTCGGGCGACGGCATCGCGCACTTCGCGCATCTGGGCGGACTCGTGGGCGGGTGGGGGTATCTGCGCTGGCGTCGCCGCAAGCGCACGGCCGTGAAGGAATCCCGCGTGGCCCGAATCCAGCGGTTCGCAGAAGACGTCCGCGGAGACACCCATCGGTGGGACGGGATCGAAGTGGAGAATCTGCACGAAATCAATCGCGCGGAGGTCAGCCGCCTGTTCGAGAAGGTGCGTGAGAAGGGCACGTCGAGCCTCAGTGCCGACGAAAGAGCCTTTCTCGATCGGATGGCCGCCCGCTGAACCCAATGGAGTCAGGCATGCGAAGACGTGGCGGCGTCGTCGCCGATCTGGTGAAGGGCGCCATCGCCGGCGGGGTGGCGACGTGGGCGCTCGACCGGGCCGCCGACGCGATCGAGGGACGCGGCCGGCTCGGCTCGGCGGTCCATGATTTCATCACGGGCGATGACGGAGAGTCGGGCGCGGGGGACGAGGGGAGAGGGCCCCGGGACGAGGGCGCCGACACCCCTCGCCCGAGACGGCGCATTCGCAGTGGGCCCCCGCGACCGCCTCGGCGCTCCAGTCCGGTGCGGTGGGCCCTGGGCATCGGGGCCGGCGCGGTATACGGAGTGGTGCGGCCGCGCGTGCCGTTCCTGAGCCGGAGCGAGCGCATGGGGTTCGGGTCTTCCTTCTTCGTGTTGATCGACGAGGGTCTGCTCAGCGGCCTCGGATTCGAGCCGCCGCCCGCGGCGTTCCCGTGGAACGCCGAGACCCGGGGCCTAGCGGGGCACATCGTGTTCGGCGTGGTGGCGGACGCCACGCTCTCCCTGCTCGATACGATCACCTGACGGGCCGGACGGAGGCCTTCCGACACGAGACCGGCGGACTGCTGCGTCTCGCCGTCCCGCTCGTCATCTCGCACCTCGCCACCATCGGCATGACCACCGTCGATACGCTGATGGTGGCCCCCCTCGGGGCGGTGCCGCTGGCGTCTCTCGCCGCGGCAGTGGCCATCCACATCTTTCTGCTGATGGTCGGCACCGGCGTCGTGCTGGGGATGACGCCGCTGGTCAGCCAGGCGGAAGGTGCCGGGAACCGCACCGAAGCCCGGCGTGTGCTCGTGCAGGGCCTGTGGCTGGCCGCGGTGGTGTCGGTGCCGCTCGTCGTACTGTCCCTGTTCGGAACCCCGCTGGCGCGGATGCTGGGCCAGGAAGAAGCGGTGGCACCCGTGGCCGGACGCTACCTGATGGCCCTCACCCCGGGCATCCCCCCGCTCATGCTGTTCGTCGCGTTCCGGCAGTTCATCGAGGGTCTGGGATTCACCAAGCCCTCCATGATCATGCTGCTGGGCGGCCTCGGCATGAACGTGCTGGCCGACTGGGCGCTCATTTACGGCGTCCCCGCGGTCGGCATCCCCGCTATGGGGGCGCTCGGAAGTGCGTGGGCGACGAGCGCGGTGCGGGCGGCGTTGCTCGGGGCCATGCTGCTCTATCTCGCTCGCCACCCACGGCTGGCCCCGTTCCGCGGAGTGTCGCGCTCGCCCGATGCGCGTCGCATCGTGACGATCGCTCGCATCGGCGGCCCGATCGGTGGGCAGATCGGGCTGGAGGTCGGCGTCTTCAGCTTCGCTGCCCTGATGGTCGGCTGGTTCGGTGCCGCAGCGCTGGCGGCGCACCAGATCACCATCAATCTCGCGGCCACCACCTTCATGGTCGCGCTCGGCACGAGCATCGCCGGGACGATACGTGTGGGCCAACACGTGGGCGCCGGCAGGCCGGACCGGGCACGGCTCGCGGCCGGCTCGACCTACCTGCTGGCGGTCGGCATGATGGCCCTGTTCGCCGCGGCCTTCCTGCTGCTGCCCGACTGGCTGGTGGGCCTCTACACGAGCGACCCCGTCGTCGCCCCCATCGCGGCCGGGCTGCTGTTGGTCGCCGCCGCCTTCCAGGTATTCGACGGCGCGCAGGTCGCGGGGATGTGCGTCCTGCGAGGGGTGTCGGACACCCGCGTGCCGATGTTCATCGCGGCGGTCGCGTACTGGGTCGTCGGCGCTCCGGTGGGGTGGGCGCTCGCGTTCCCCCTGGGGATGGGTCCTGCCGGGGTCTGGATCGGCCTGTCGCTGGGGCTCGCGCTCGCGGCCGGCGCGCTGTTCCTGCGGGTACGTCACAGCTTCTGGCGATCCGCGGCCGTCGGCGGCGGCGCCCCTCGACCGGATCGCTAGGAGGCGGGCTGCATGCACGCCATAGCGCGGGGACGCCGCTCCCGGCGCGGCGGTGGACGGCTAGCCCGCGCGCTCGTCCACGTCGCTCCGGGGGACGCCCAACGACGGGACGGCCCCCGGCACTCCTCGCCCGCCGGCGCCGTCGAGCGACGCCTCGGCGTCCGGTGCGACCTCGGCGAAAGCGCCGTCGCCCGCCGCGATGGATGGCGGCGAAAGCGCGTCGAGCGAGACCACCGTCGCGGGGGCGTCGGGCCCCCGGGTGATGAGCCGCGGGCCGACCGGTCGCGCCTCGGGCACCACCTTCCGCCGCAGCGACAGCAGGACGGACGCGCCGAGGATGACGCCGATCGCCGCGAGCGAAGCCCCGACCGGCACGTGCACGAAGTTCTCGGTGAGCATCTTCGCCCCGACGAGCACGAGCACGGCCGAAAGGCCGAACTTCAGATAGCGGAAGCGCTCGATCACGCCGGCGAGCAGGAAGTAGAGGGCGCGCAGCCCTAGCACCGCCAGCATATTGGACGTGTACACGATGAACGGATCCCGCGTGATGGCGAAGACCGCGGGAATCGAGTCGAGCGCGAAGATGAGATCGGTCGTCTCGACGAGCACGAGAACGATCAGCAGGGGCGTCGCGCACCAGCCGGATCGCCCGCCTTCCTCGTCCCGGTTGGGCACGAAGAACCGCGCGCCGTGGTAGGCGTCCGTGATGGGCAACACCCGCTGCAGGAGCCGGAGGAACGGGTTCTGGGAGGGTTGGATCTCGGGC
Source organism: Longimicrobiales bacterium (assembly GCA_035465395.1). GTDB lineage: Bacteria > Gemmatimonadota > Gemmatimonadetes > Longimicrobiales > RSA9 > DATHRK01. Next base: position 51,625 of record DATHRK010000051.1, read on the forward strand.
TTGGAGCGTGCCATCCGGAAGCCGCTGTACACCAGGAAGGCTCCGAACAGATAGAATATCCAGTCGAACGTCTCCAGCAGGAGCACGCCCGCCGAAATGAAGATGCCGCGCATGACCAGCGCGCCCAGCACCCCCCAGAAGAGGACGCGGTGCTGGAACTGCTGTGGGACGCGGAAATAGGAGAAGATCAGTACGAAGACGAAGATGTTGTCGAGCGACAACGCCTTCTCGATAAGATAGCCGGTGTAGAACTCCAGGCCCTTCGTCGGGCCGAGGAAGATCCATACGCCGAGGCCGAACACCAGGGAGAGCGCCACCCACACGCCGCTCCAGACGGCGGCTTCCCGAAGGGAGACGGCGTGCGCCCGCCGATGCACGATCCCGAGGTCGATCGCGAGCATCACGACCAGGATCGTCGCGAAGGCGACCCAGAACCAGGTTTCTGTCAAAGCCTATGGCCTTCTCGCCGCCGGTCAGGGCCGACGCACGTGCCCGCGCGGCGACGATCGAGATATCGAGTCGGAAGGAGGGAATTTGCAGCAAGGCACCCGCTCGCGCCAAGGGCCGGTCCGTGACCCGGTGGATGGCACCCGTTCCGGGCAGGCCGGCGGGAGCGCCTACGCGCTCGATCGCGGCCGCCTGGACGAGCTCCTGGGCCATGCATTCCCGGCGTCCGGCACGCGGGACATCCGCATGCCGTGGACCGACCGCTTCTTCTACGACGCCCCCGCCGCCGACGGGCGGGACGTAGAGGAGGCGGTACGGAAAGCGCGGGTCGCGCAGCGGGCCTGGGCGGCCACGCCCCTGCGGACGCGGCGCGCCGTGCTGAGGGCCTTTCGTGCCGAGCTGGCGGTGCGCGGCGAGGAGGCGCTGGACGTCGCCCAGCTCGAGACGGGAAAGGCGCGCAGGGACGCGCTGGAGGAGCTCGCCGACATCGCGCTGGTCGGCCGCTACTACGACCGACGCGCGGAGGAGTTGCTGAGGCCACGCCGCCGCGCCGGCGTCCTGCCGTTCCTGACACGCGTGTGGGAGCTGCGCAAGCCGCACGGCGTGGTGGGCGTGATCGCGCCGTGGAACTACCCTCTCGCGCTCGCGGCGTCCGACGCCCTGCCGGCCCTCCTGGCCGGCAACGCGGTGGTCGTGAAGCCCGACCTCCAGACGAGCCTCAGCGCCCTGTGGATCGCCGAGGGGCTGCGCCGCGCGGGCGTCCCGGACGACGTGTTCCAGGTCGTGACCGGCGATGGTCCCACCGCGGGCGGCGCCGTCGTCGAGCATGCCGATTTCTTGATGTTCACAGGCAGCTCGGAGACGGGGCGGAAGGTGGCCAAGCGTGCGGGGGAGCGGCTGATCGACTTCACGCTCGAGCTGGGCGGCAAGAACGCTCTGGTGGTGCTGGAGGACGCGGACGTGGATCGCGCCGTCGCGGGCATCCTGCGCGGGTGTTTCGCCAACGCCGGGCAGCTCTGCATCTCGCTCGAGCGGGTCCTGGTCCACCGTGCCATCTACGACGAGTTGCGCCACAGGCTGGAGCTCGCGGTCCCCACCCTCGCCATCGGCCCCGGCCTGACCTACGACATCGACATGGGGTCGCTGATCTCGGAGGCCCAGCTGGAGAAGACGCGGTCCCACATCGAGGACGCGATCGAGCGCGGCGCCCGCCTCGTGAGCGGCGGACGGGCGAGGCCCGACCTGGGACCCTGGTTCCACGAGCCGACGATCCTGGAGCGGGTCGCCGCCGACTCGCTGGCCGCCAACCACGAGACCTTCGGTCCCGTGGTGTCCCTGGCAGCGTTCGCCGACGAGGACGAGGCCGTGCGCCTCGCCAATCGGGGTACGTACGGGCTCAACGCGAGCGTGTGGACGCGCGACCTCGGCCGTGGACGGCGTTTCGCGACCCGCATCCGCGCCGGCACCGTCAACGTCAACGACGCGTATGGTCCGGCATGGGCTTCCGTCGACGCGCCCATGGGAGGTTTCGGGGATTCGGGGTCGGGTCGCCGTCACGGCGCCGACGGCATTCTGAAGTACACCGCGTCCCAGACGGTCGCGGTGCAGACCGGCCACCCGCTCGTGACGCCGGCGGGCCTCGGTCACGACCTGAGCGCGCGGGCGGTGCGTGCCTGGCTGCGATGGCTGGGTCGCTAGCATGCCCGCGCGAGGCGCGGCGCCGCTGCCCTCGCGCGGCGTGACCGATGCGGCGATCCTGTCAGCGTCCGCCGCCGTTGCCCGCACGAACGAGGGAGGTACCATGCCCGCCGATAGCCGCAACCCGGGTCCGCCGATCGTAGCGCGACCCGCGCACCGCCTGCCAGCCGCGGCGACGCCTGCCGCCCTGCTTCTTCTCGTGGCGACGGCGTGCGCGGAAGCGCCGTCCGACGATGGTGGAGGAGCCGGGGCCGACGGCGCCGCGCGGGCCGTATCACTGTCGGAGGCGTTCGACCCGGCCCGCGTCCGCATGGTGGATCTCAGCCACGCCTACGACGAGAACACCGTCTACTGGCCCACCTCCCCCACGCGCTTCGAGTTCGACACCCTCTCCTACGGGGACACGCCGGGCGGTTGGTTCTACTCGGCCTTCTCGGTCGCGACCCCCGAGCACGGCGGAACCCACCTCGACGCGCCGATCCACTTCGCGCGCGGGGCCCATACCGCCGATCAGGTGCCGCTCGATCGGCTCGTCGCGCCGGCCGTCGTCATCGACGCCTCCGAGGCCGCCGCGGCCGATCCCGACTACCTCCTCACGACGGACGACATCGCCGCGTTCGAGGCCGAGCACGGGCCTATCCCGGAGAACACCATCGTGCTGATGCGAACCGGCTGGGACGAGCGCTGGCCCGACCCGCTGCGCTACCTGGGGGACGACACGCCGGGCGACGCGTCGAACCTGCATTTCCCCGGCTTCGGCGAGGCTGCCGCGCGCGTGCTGGTAGAGGAGCGGGGCGTCGCCGCGTTGGGGGTCGACGTGGCGTCGATCGACTACGGGCAGTCGGCGGACTTCCCCGTCCACCGGCTGGCGATGGCGCGGAACGTCCCGGGTCTGGAGAACCTCGCGAACCTGGACGAGCTCCCCGCGACCGGCGCCATCGTCATCGCGCTGCCGATGAAGATCCGCGGCGGATCGGGCGGACCGTTGAGGGCGATCGCGCTGATCCCCCGGCAGAACTGACCCCGGCGCCGGACCGAGCGCGGCCGGGCGCCTGACCGGCGGGTCAGGCCACCTGGACGCTCTCGATGGTCACCGGCTCGAGCGGTCGATCGCCGCGGTCGGTCGGCAGAGAGCCGATCGCCTGCACGACGTCCAGACCGTCGGTGACCTTGCCGAACACGGCGTGCTTGCCGTCGAGCCACGCGGTGGGCGCCAGCGTGATGAAGAACTGCGACCCGCCGGTATTGGGCCCGGCGTTCGCCATCGACAGGATTCCCGGGCCCTCGTGTCCGAGCTCGGGATGGAACTCGTCGGGGATGGTGTATCCGGGTCCGCCGCGGCCTGTGCCGGTGGGGTCGCCTCCCTGGATCATGAACCCCTCGATGATCCGATGGAAGACCACGCCGTCGTAGTATCCCTTCTCCGCGAGGTCGATGAAGTTCGCGGTCGTCTTCGGGGCACGTTCTTCGAACAGCTCGATGGAAAACGAGCCGTGGTTGGTCTCGATGGTCGCCGTGCGGTTGGGCACGTGGGGCTCCTCTGTATTGCTTGAAATACGAAAACCGGCGCCGGAAGCGCCGGTCCGGGTCGGCAAGATAGCGGGAGCGCGGGCGCGGCGCCGCCCGCGGGCCGGCCTGCCGTGCGTCGCTCGACTGCGCATCGGCCCCCGTGGCCGGCTCAGTACCCGAAAACGGCGAGGCTCCTTCTATCTGCAACGCCCCCAGTCCCCTGTGCGGGACGCGGCGGCGAACTCGCGCGTCCGAGCCCGTGTACGACCGAACGCACCCCGCGGGGCCTCCAGCGCTCCGCACCACACCCCGGACCGGGAGGACGCCATGCAACCCGACCAGCTCACCGCCAACGAACGCTTCAAGAGGGGCAGCGGTACGCGTACGTGGAGCGCGATCGCCGTCGCCGTGGCCCTCCACTTCGGGGCGTTCCTGCTCTGGCCCGCCGCGACGCCCGTCGACCTGGGGGCGACGCCGGCACCGGACTCGGTCGTGGTCATGCCGCCGCCGCCCGTGCCGCTGCCACCTCCGCCGGAAAACGTGCCGACGCCGCGCGCGCCGGTGATCACGGTGGACGCGCCCGAGCACGTGACGATGGACCCCACCGACGTTTGGAGGCCGGGGCCCGTGGTGCCTCCTCCGGTCCGCGAGTCCGATACCGGGTCGGATCCGGGTCCCTTCGTCCCGTTCACCGTGCCGCCGCGCCTGACCAACGGGGACGCCGTCCTGCGCGAGCTGCGTAGCCGCTACCCGACGCCGCTGCGCAACGTCGGCCTCGAGGGCACCGTGATGATCTGGGTGCGGGTGGCCGAGGACGGCACGGTGGTGGACGCGCGGGTGAAGGAAACGAGCGGCCGAGCTCTCTTCGATGAGGTGGCGCTCGACGTGGCGCACCTCATGCGCTTCCGCCCCGCGCAGAACCTGGATCGGCCGGTCTCCGTCTGGGTGGCGGTTCCCGTGTCCTTCCGGCTGCGCTGACGCGCGACCCGTCGGATGCCAAGGGGGGAGCGGCCAGGCCGCTCCCCCCGTCTTGTATGGGGATACTCCCGCGAGCTCAGTCCCCTTCGAGCACCAGCGAAGCCTCCAGCGCCCTGTCGATGCGCGCCTTGGACTCCGTCAGGTGCGCCCGCGTCATGCGGTCCAGGGAGCCGCTGCCGGCGACCTGCCCGATCCTGCGCGACAACCGCGTCAGCTCGTAGCGCGCCAGCGACCGGGCGTCCTCGGGCGTCGCCGGGTTGAACGACGACGATGGACCGTTGCGACGATCGAGGAGCTTGTCGACGAGCTGCTCGAGGTGCGCCCGCTGGAGGTTGCGCCGGAAGCTGTCCACGCTGCGCGCGGCGCGACCGTTCCATCCGAGCTCCGTCCACACGCCGGTCGTCAGGGCATCGAACAGCTCGGCGACCGTCAACGTCGCCTCGCCCTCGGGCACGCGAGCCTCGTTGTCGATCATGCGGATGAGCCGCCCGTTGTGCATGAGCTGCGACAGCAGGTTCGACTGCACGAAGCCGATCGTTCCGTGGATCGGGTAGTCGATCGGGGCGCCCGCGTTGTTGGCCCAGTCGCCGTAGCGGTTCGGCGCGAGCTTGTTGAGCACGTCGGCATCGATGTGGAACGCGCCGGGCGCCAACCCCTCGCGCATGATCAGCTCGAGCGCTTCCCGCTCGCGCTCCACCGGGATCGGCACGAACGGCGGCTTGCCGTCGGGGTCGCCCCGGTGGTGCCGGAAGAACTCCGACCCGCCGATCATCTTCGTCACCGGCACCAGCGCCTGCCAGCGCTCGAAGATCAGGCCGGGCACGGCGGAGCGCAGAAGCTGATAGCCGTCCTGCTCGCCGATCAGCCGCTCTTCCATCTCCGGGTACACGCGTGCGACCATCGCCGCCCGGTCTCGCGCATAGGCCAACGGATCGGCGCTGAGGTCCCAGGTATTGCTGTAGGGGTCCACGCCGAGCGGACCCAGGTGGGTGTCCTCGTCGGTGTTGTACGCGTGCAGGGGTCGGGTGGCTTCGCTCGCGATCGCGAGCAGCGCGTCGCGCTCGTCCAGCGGGTCCGCCGAGCCCTTCGCGCCCTCGTCGTCGATGGGCGTGTGCGCGTAACGGATCGCCCAGACGTCGTAGGCACCCACCTCCGGCATGGCGTAGAAACCCTGCTTGGACTCGTCGGCCTGGATGTTGGTCGGATTGTAGTCCATGACCGACACCGCGAGGCCGTTTTCGCGCGTGTACTCCTTGTCGTTCAGGCGATCCCAGGCGATGGCCGACGACGCGCGGAAGTTGTGACGCAACCCCAGCGTGTGTCCGACCTCGTGCATGATGAGGTCCTTCAGCAGCTCGCCCAGGTGGGCGTCGGGCATCGGCTCCGTACCGTCGATGCGCCCCAACGCCGCCATGGCGGCGTGCTGGAAGCCCAGCTGGTGCGCCTTGCCCATCTCCGCCAGGCACATGTACTCGGCGACCTCCGCGGGGAGCGAGCGCCCGTAGGCCGTCGCCTCGGTGATTCGCGCCCAGAGCCCGCCCGTGAAGGCGGCCGACTCGGCCGCGTCGGTGCCGGCCAGCGCGGCGACCGGACCGATCTGCTGCGAGTACTCGTTCGCCCAGCCGGTCACGAAGGTGGAGGAGATGAGGATGTCAGCGTTCAGGATCTCCCCGGTGCGGGGGTCCACCTGCGAGGGGCCTATGGCGTAGCCCATCTCGTGCGCGGCCGTCCACCGCACGGTGGAGTAGCGCGCGTCCTCGGCGCTCCACGCCGGATCGTCCGGCGCGTCCAGGGCGACGATGGCGTTGCGGAATCCGGCGGCCTCGTACGCCTTGTTCCAGGCCTCGATGCCGTCGCGGACGTAGGGCCTGTACGCCGTCGGCACGCTGCGGTCGATGTAGAACGTGATCGGCCGCACGGGCTCGGAGATCGCCGCGGACGGATCCGCCTTCTCGAGCCGCCAGCGGTTGACGAAACGGACCATGGGCGTCGGCTCGCGGTCGCGGGAGAAGTCGCGCACCGCGGTCAGGAAGTGTCCGACCCGGTCGTCCGCGATCCGGGGCACCATCGGCTGCTCCGGAAGGCGGAACAGCGAGTAGCGGAGTCCGATCGGAATCGAGCGAAAATCGGACACGCCGGCTCCCGAGGAGAACGTCGGCCGGTCGCCCGCCTTGTAGGTCAGCAATGCGTCGATCTCGACGTTGTCCGGAAAGGCCATCACGCCCGAGGCGTAGCTCCGACCCTTGTCGAAGGAGACGGGCTTGTTGTCGTGGTAGAACGACAGATTGTCGCCGAGATTGGCGTAATCGGAGACGAAGAATTCCGTGGCGTCGATCACCAGCGCCTTGCTGGAGTCGGCTTCGGCCTGGATGTCGAAGGCCGCCACGATCGAATGCCCGATGTTGTCCTCGAGCGACGTCAGCATCGCCGAGCCCGCGTCCGCCCGGAAGAGCGCGTTGCGGTGGACCAGGTACAGCTTGTCGCCGTGACGTTCGAAGCGCATGAGGCGGGACCCGCCCACCCGTAGCCCGTCGTGGACGTTGTACACGCCGATCCCCTTCGAGTAGTGCATGATCAGGCCGAAGTCCGTGTCCAGCTGCTCCGGCGCGATCTCGAGGAAGAGCGTGTTGTCTCGTTTGACGTGCGTCTTGATGAAGCCGTCCCGCGCCTCGGTGTCCTTGAGCACCTCGGCGTACGGCTTGAACGGGCTGTCCCCGTCCCTCGCCTGCTGCGGCGAAGGCTGGGACGGCGCGCCGGAGCCGCCGGCGCACGCGGAGACGGCGGCCGCCAGCAGCAGGGCGGCCACGGGAAGGTGTGTCGACTTCATCGTGGGGTTCCTCGTGCGATGGGGGACCGGGTTGCGATCGACCGCCTGGCATCGGGCGGCTTTGCGGCCTGGGGAACCGCCCGCGCGATGGTTATCGGTCGAGTAACGAACATAGGCCGCCCCGACCCCCGAGGCCAGCACGGCGCCCCCCCACCGGCGGGTGGTCAGCCGGCGTTCGTGCGCGCCCCGAATTTCTGATCCAGCATCAGCAACGCGGCGGCGTTGTCCCCCGCCATTTGGAGCTGATCCACCGCCTGCTCGGCGCTGGCCTCCTCCTCCACCTGCTCCGTGATGAACCACTGGAGGGCCACCTGCGTCGCGTTGTCCTGCTTGTCGCGGGCGAGGTCGTACAGCGCGTCGATCATGCCGGTGACCTTCCGCTCGTGCTCCAAGGCGTGCCGGAAGATCTCGAGGGGCGTGCCCCACTCCGTCGGCGGCTGATCGATCGCTTCCAACACGACGTGGCCGCCTCGGTCGAGCAGGTAGTCGAACAGCCGCATCCCGTGCCCGAGCTCCTCCTTCGCTTGAAGGCGCATCCAGTGAGCGAACCCGCTCAACGCTTGCTCCTCGAAGTGCGCGGCCATGGCGAGGTAGACGTACCCGGAATACAGCTCGTTGCGGATCTGCTCGTTGACGGCTTCCTGCAGTGCTTCGTCCATGGGCTCTCTTCGCTGTAGAGGCGACCGATGCTCAGTTGGCCGCGTGCACCCGCGCGCAGCCTTCGGTTCGCCGTGTGTCGGCGATCGCCAGGATCTTCCAGCCGTCCCCGAGGTTCACGAGCTGGAAGGCGTCCACGCCGCAGTGGCGGAACTCGCCGTCGACATAGACGTCGTATTCGGCCCAGACCGTGGCGAGAGGGCCGTCGATTCGCACTTCCACGTCGAACAGGGGCTCATCGATGGACCGGTCGATGCGCCCGATCGTGGCCACGAAGTCGTCCACGGGCGTCGTGGCGATCCCCCACGAACCGTCCGGCCGGCGAGCGGGACCCTTGAGCACGCCGCCCTCCACGAACGCGGCGCGGATCATCGCGGTGTCCTTCGCGCGCATGCCGTCGAAGAGCATGTCGACGGGAACCAGCGCCGCGGCCTCCTCGGGGCTCAGCTCCATGTCCGCGCGCGGCACGTCCTCCCCGGAGTGCTCGTGTTGGGCGGCGAGCGGTGCCGCTGCGATCAAGAGGGCACCAAGCAACGAAATGCTCGACTTCATGAAGCGTGACTCCGGTTCGTGGGTTCCGTCAGATGGGCTCGACGTCGGCCGCCTCCGGCCCCTTCTGGGTGTCGACGATCGCGAAGCGCACGCGATCCCCCTCCTCGAGGGAGCGGAAGCCTTCGCCGACGATCGCGCTGTAGTGCACGAATACGTCGTCGTCGCCGCCGTCGGGAAGTAGGAACCCGTATCCCTTGGAATCGTTGAACCATTTCACCACGCCGCTCACCCGATCGCCATCGACCGGCGCGGCCCGTCCCGCCGTCTCCTGTCCGTCCGCGGGGGCGGGATCGGCGCCGTCGATTTCGATCCAGCGGGCGGAAGGGGTCAGGTCGGTCGCGCGGTCGCGCAGCGCGTTGCTCGCCGTCGAGGCCACGAGCACCAGCTGCACCCCGTCCGGCAGGGCATCCAGAACGCGGTCCAAGCGCCGCGTCAGGTCCGCCCGGTCCAGGATCCGGGCGGCGTCCTCGACGACGGCGAGCCGCACGTCCCGCAGATCCGGCACGCCGTTCCGGAGGTGGCGGTTGAGCCTGCCCGGCGTAGCTATGACGAGGTCGAACCCCGCACGCAGGTCGCGGATCTGCGTGTCCTCGTCCCCGTCTTCGTGCACCTCCCCCACCCAGATGTCGTCGGCCTCGGCAAGTGACCGGGCCTGTTCCGCCACGCGGCCCGCGTGGCGGCGATCGTGGCACAGCACGAGCGCCTCGAGACCGTCGCCGGAGGGCGCCCGATCGAGCGCGGCGATCAGATAGGCCGCCGTCCGCTCCGCTCCTTCGGGCTGGATGAGCACCACGTCCGCGCCATCGGCGAGGGCGGATAGGACCTGTCCGTGGGCGGGTGTGGGGCGAGGCCACCCCGCGTCGGCCAGCGCGTCGCGGAGGCCGGCGGATCGGACGAGCGCGTCGTACGACGAGGGCGGGGCGGCGCCTCTCGCGGGCGTCGACGCCGGCCGGCCGGGCCGGGTTGCGGGGCGGTGCGCATCGGCCCGGGCGCGCTCGGCTCGTCCGGCGCGCACGAGAAGGATGAAGACGACGACCACGGCGAGGGCGATCGCCCACCAGTATTGCAGCACGTTGGGTGTTTCCTCCGGTCAACTCGGTACGAGGCGCACATCATAGCCGGACGGACGGCGTCGCCGCCAACGGGCACCCGAGCCCGTCGATTCGCCAGACGCCGCCCGCCGCTGTCAGCACGCACACCTCGCCCCCGCCGTCCCGTTCGAACGAGAGCACCCTTCCGCTACAGGATTCGGCTGAAGAAGACATAGAACCGTTCCTTGAATCGCTCGACGACGCCTCGCGCCAGGAACGTTTCGAGGTCCAGTTCCGTTGCACGCTCCAGGTCCGCCAGAAAACGGTCCTCCAGACGTTTGGCCACGTCCTGGGCGTACACCATCAGCACGACCTCGTCGTTCAGCGACATCGAGCGGTTGTCGAAGTTCGCCGAGCCCACGCCGCTCCAGATCCCGTCCACGGTCAGAGTCTTGGCGTGCACCATGTTCGGCCCGAACTCGAAGATGCGAACTCCCCCGCGAAGCAGCTCTTCGAAGTGATGCCGTCCGGCGTGGTAGGTGGAGTCGCTGTCGATGTTCTCCTTCGTGGACATCAGCACGCGCACGTCCACGCCGCGCTCGACCGCCTCGACCAGGAAACGGCGAAAGTCGTCGTCCGGGACGAAGTAGGCGTTGGTGATGTAGAGCCGCTCGCGCGCCGCGGCGATGGACAGGGCGTGGTAGCGTTCGATCTTGGTGCTGCCGATCGAGGGCATGCCCGACACGAGCCCCGCGACGTGATCTCCTTCCAGCTCCCGAGGGGCATCCGGGAAGGCGCGCTCCCCTACCAGAAGCTCTCCCGTCGCCTCGGCCCAGTCCGCCGCGAACGCCGATTGGAGCTGCAGCACGGCCGGACCGCGAAAGCGCGCGCTGGTATCGCGAACGGGATTCTCGCCCCACCAGTCGTCGTGGATGCAGAAGCCGCCCGTGTAGCCGATCCGGCCGTCGATGATCACGGTTCGGATGTGGCTGCGTTTCTGCCACTTGTAAAGCGTGCTGATGGTCAGGGGGCGGAAGATGTGGACGTCGACACCAGCGTCCCGGAGCTCGTCCCAGTAGGCGTCGGGCATGTCCCCCGATCCGAAGCGATCGTAGAGCAGGAGCACGTCCACGCCCGACCGCGCCCGTTCGATCAGGATCTCCTTCAGGCGGTCCGCCATCCCGCCCGGCTTGTACCAGAAGACGTGCCAGGTGACCAGATCACGCGCCTGGGCCAGGTCCGCGAAGAGCCGCTCGCAGACCTCCGCGTCGTACAACACCTCGACCTCGTTGCCGGACTCGATGGAGGTGTCGACGTGGCTTTCGATCTCGCGGCAGAAGCGGTCGCCGGACACGTCTGGGTCGGCGTCCTCCCCGAGCGCGCGCACGGAGCTGACCGGGTTGCCGCGGGTCATGTACAGCACGCCGGCGAGGCCGAAGAAGAGGACGACCAGAGTCCCGACGACCGCCAGGATGATAGAGGTTGTGTCCATGGCGCCCGCTCCGTCTCGCAAGGCACGGGCCGGGACGGGACGCGCCGTCGGGCCGGTGAGAGCGAAGAACCAAAACGGGGCGCGACCCGAAGGCCGCGCCCCGTCCGTACCCGCCGGCGGTGAGGTCTACAATCCCAGCCAGTAGTTCACCTTGATCAGGAAGATGTTGTCAGATTCCGCATCGAACAGGGCGTCGCGGTCGCGGCCGAAATCGAAGTCGCCGACGCTGCCCACCGAGCTGCGATCCTGCGTCCAGACCAGGAAAAGCGTGGACCCGGGCCTGTACTCCCACCGGAAGACCGCGTTGCCCCGGAGCGACCGGAAGTTGAAGTCCGGATCGGAGACCGTGAAGCTCTCCGCCGGCCCCGCGCCGTCGGGGTCGATCACGTAATCCCCGTCGACCTGCTGGACCGTGCCGACGTCCTCGCCGTACACGCTCTTGGCCAGCTCACGCGGCGCGTCGAACTCCTTGAAACGGGAGAAGTCGTTGGCGCTGAAGAGCGGCTGCACGAACAGCTCGAGCGTCATCCTGGGATTGAAGGTGACGTTGAGGCGCGTGTTGAGAGACAGCGTCTTCTGGTCCAGGTCCGAGAAGACGTAGCGGGTCCCGAAGAAGTCCGTCGCCGTCGGGTCGTCGACCGCCGCGACGTACTGGGCGGTGCTCTGGCCCTTGCTGAAACCGGGGCTCACCGAGAGCCGCACGTTCGACACCGGCTTGAAGTTGATGCCGGCGTTGAAGTCGTAGTCGCGCGCGCCCTCGTCGTTGCGCCCGTGCGAGAACTGCCCGTGGAAGGAGATCTTCTTGCGGGAGTCGCTCTCCATCGACACCGACATGTAGTCGATCCCCGCCCTCCGGACCGCGGGCCCGCCCCGGGTGAGACGGTCGTCGATGGTGCTCGGGCGTGTCAGGTAGAAGCCGCTGAACCACCACCAGAACGGCGTCTGCGTACCCCCCCAGGCGTGGTACTGACGGTCGGTGAGGTCGCCGTCGAAGTTGTACTGCTGCTGCGCGCCCGCGGTGAAGTCCAGACGCCGGTAGTACTTCGTGGGCGAGGTGAACTGGCGGTTGACGTTCGCGTTCATCCAGACGAAGTCGGTGCGCGTCAGGAACGCGATGTCGTTGTTCTCGAAGCCCGGGCTGCGGGTGTTCAGGGCCGTCTCCCAGCGCCAGTCCCCCGATTCCTTGGCGAGACGCGTGTACGTTCCGAACCCGCGCATGGACGTCAGGGACGGATCGAAGCGGTCCGTGAACAGGCCGTTGCCGCCGTGCTCGCGGTCGGGTCGCTGGAAGTAGCGCGCGCTCGATCGCTGCCGGCGGAGAATCGCCTCTTCGGACCCGGAGATGCTCGTCATCGCGGCGTTGGCCATGAGGCGGTAGGTCCGGTCGCCCCACCACAGCTGGCCGTCGATGCCGAACCCCTCCGCGTGCGAGTTCATGATGCTCGCGAGGTCGGGATCATCCAGGTCGCGCACGACCGACGTGACGATGCCGCCCACCTGCAGGTCGCCGTCCAGCAGGTCCCGCTTGACCCGCCCGACGAAGTAGTTGCTCAGCGGCTCTACGCGACGCTCGAAGCGTTCCGACCCCGCGACCACCTCTGCGTCCTCGGCGCCCGTCACGGCGTTCATCAGGCCGATCGACCAGCCGCCACCGGTGCGGCCGGTGACCTTGGCCGCGCCCAGGATCGTGGTGTTGTCGGGCACGTCCGCGTAGTCCCCGGCGTCGTGCGCGAAGGAGGCGCCCTGGGGCGGCCGGCCGATGCGGCGCGTGAACGTCATGCTCAGCGACGACACGTTCGAGCAGAAGTAGCAGTTGAAGCCGCCGTAGCTGAAGAGCCCCTGCCCTTCGATGAAGAACTCGCGCTTCTCCGGAAAGAAGGTCTCGAACGCGCTCAGGTTGACCACGGCCGGGTCCACCTCAGCCTGTCCGAAGTCGGGATTGATGGTCGCGTTCAGGGTGAGGTTGGAGGTCAGCAGGTACTTCAGATCGACGCCCGCTCGCGGCTTCACCTCGGTCTCGTCGACGAACGGATTGCCCTCCTCGACGGACCCGCGGTGCAGCGTCGTGGAAACGACGTACGGCAGCACCTCGAGCTTGTTGGTGCCCACCGCCGGGGCCTCGATGCCCTCGAGGTGGCCGTAACGAGACGGTCCGCCCGATTCGTTCTTCCGCCAGAACGACCACACCTGCGACTCGTTCAGCCGGTGCACGAACCGGTTGATCTGGAGCCCCCAGCGCTGATCGGTCCCCTGCGGAAAGCGGAGCTGCGAGAACGGGATCTCGAACTCGGCGGTCCAGCCCAGCGAGTCGACCTTCGCGTCCGCGCGCCACACGGGGTTCCAGGAGTCGTCGAGGAACGACCCGCCCGGCCCGAACGCGTCGCCGCGCACGCCCGCCGGGTTGATCGAGAGCTCGGTCTGTCCGAGGTGGTCCAGGAACGTGTCGAAGGTGATCGTCAGCTGGTCGCTGTCCGGCCAGTTGTCCCGCCGAACGAGGCGCGACACGACGCCTTCTGCGCCCATGTCGTCGTACATGCGCGCGCCGACATAGAGCGTCTTGTCATCGAAGACGAAGCGGACTTCCGTGCGTTGCGTCGCCGGCTCCCCTTCGTTCGGATCGCGCTGGATGAACTCCGTCACGGCCGGTGCGCTGGCCCAGATCGGCTCATCCAGGCGGCCATCGAGCTCGATCGTTCCGGTGAGCCGCACGGCGCGGGCGAGCGGCGCGAGGCGTTCGTGGGCCGCGTCGCCGGCCGGCGGCGTGACGGCGGTCGCCGTTCCGCCTCCGCCGGTGTCAGAGATGGCGGCATCCTGAGCGGCTGTTGCTGCGGGCATTGCCAGGAACGCGCAGACCGCCACGGCCAGCGTATGGATCGGACGTCGGGTCATGGATCGAGCCGGTACTCTCGGGGGCACTGCGGCCGCCTCCCGGCGGCGGGGTCCAGTCGTACGATGCCGTCCGCGACCGTGGGGTTGGTAGATATTTAGCATCCGACTTGTCCGGGAATTGTTGGGGTCCCATCCTCGCTGGATGGAGCTGATCGCTCATCGCGGGCTCAGCGCCCGCGCGCCCGAGAACACCCTGGCCGCCCTGCGGCTCGCGCTGGACGAGCGCGCTGACGGCGTCGAGTGGGACGTCCAGGCGAGTGCGGACGGTGTGCCGATCCTCTTGCACGACGACACGCTCGATCGAACCACGGACGGGTCCGGTCGGGCGGGCGGATACACTCTGGCGGAGCTGCGTTCCCTGGACGCCGGGTCGTGGTTCGACAGCTCCTACGGCGGCCAGCCGATTCCTTCGCTGGCCGAGGCCCTGGCGCTCACCGCCGGGCGGTGTGAGCGCATCTATCCCGAGCTGAAGGCGGGCATGGGAGGACCGGTGATCGAACGGGTCGTGGATGAGATCGCAGCGGCGGGCTGGAGCGAGGGGGCGACGGTGATCTCGTTGGACTGGGATGCTCTGGCCGAGGTCCGGCGACGCTCCGGCCTACGGATCGGCTTCATCGTAGAGCGGGCGGAAGACTTCGAGCGCGCGGTCGACCTCGCCCGGGGAGATGGCAACGCCATCGTGGATCCCGACCGTCGCGTCCTGCTCGCGGACCCCGCAAAAGCGGCGCTGGCCACGAGCGAGGGGGTGCCCCTCGCGAGCTGGACCGTCAACGACCCCGACGAAGCGGCGGCTCTCCTGGCCATGGGCGTCCGCGGGCTCACGACCGACGACGTCGGGGCGCTGCGGGCGGGCGTGGAGGGCGCTTGAGATCGCGCGCCGGAACCGCCCTGCTCGTCGTCTGCGCGCTGGCGTGCGAGGCGCCCGCATCGGACCCGCCCGCGCCTGACGCTGCGCCGTTTCTCGCCGCCGCCGAATCGGCCTCCGTCCGACCGCCCCCCAGCGCCTGCGGGCCGGTGCACGTCGTCGTGCTGGGATCCTCCACGGCCGCCGGCATTGGCCCGGCCGACAGCGCCAACGCCTGGGTGTCGCGCTACCGGCGCCACCTGCAAGCGGACCCGGCGGGGCATCGATTGACCAGTCTCGCGCTGGGCGGCTACAACACCTTCCGCCTGCTGCCGTCGGGTCTGGGCGGGGACGAGGACCGGCTGCGTCCCGACACCACGCGGAACATCGACCGCGCTCTGGCGATCGACGCCGACGCGATCGTGATCAACCTGCCCTCGAACGACGCCAACCTCGGCATCGACGTCGCGACCCAGCTGGCCAACTACGATACGATCGTCGCGCGCGCCGCCGCCGCCGGCGTGCCGGTGTGGGTCACCACCACGCAGCCGCGTGATTTCGACGCGGATCGGAGGGCCAACGCATTCGCGATGCGCGACTCGACGCTGGCCCGATTCGGCGGCCGGGCGATCGACTTCTTCACCGGCCTCGGGCGTCCGGACGGCACCATCTCGGCGCCGTTCGGCGCGGGCGACGGCGTCCACCTGAACGACGCGGCGCACGCCGTCCTCTTCGCGCGCGTGGCGGACGCCCGGATCCCCGAGTCGGTGTCGTGCGGAGTCGCGCCTACCGCCCCCCAGGGATAGCGCGCGATCAGAGGGACGCCGGAGCGGCGCCGCCTTGCACGCCGCGGCTCGGGACACCGCCCGGGCGCCGGCGGCCTGGCCATGCCGTCACGGCTCTGCAGCGGCGGCGCGGGACGGCTCGTCGCGCCTCTCGCGGTGGCTGTCCCGGCGCGATAGTCTCGGCGTCCGCGCACGGGCCTACGGTCGGGCCGGCGCGAGTCGGAGACACGCGAGCGAGAGCGATGACGGATACGACGCGGTTCATCTACGTGATGAAGGACCTCCGCAAGGTGGTCCCGCCAAAGCGGGAGGTGCTCAAAGGCATCTGGCTGTCCTTCTACCCCGGCGCGAAGATCGGCGTCGTCGGGCCCAACGGCGCCGGTAAGAGCACGCTGCTGCGCATCATGGCCGGGGTCGATACGGACTTCCAGGGCGAGGCATGGCCGGCCAAGGGCACGCGCGTCGCCTACCTGCCGCAGGAACCGGAGCTCGATCCCACCATGGACGTGCGCGGCAACGTCGAGCAGGGCGTCGCCGAGCAGCGCGCCCTGCTCGCGCGCTACGACGAGGTGAACGCGCGCTTCGCCGAGCCGATGTCGGACGACGCGATGCAGGACCTGATCGAGGAGCAGGGCCGGATTCAGGACGCCATCGAGGCGGGCGGCCTGTGGGACCTGGACCGCAAGGTCGAGATCGCCATGGACGCGCTGCGGCTCCCCCCCGGAGACGCCGATGTGGGCCCGCTGTCCGGCGGCGAGAAGCGCCGGGTCGCGCTGTGCCGCGTGTTGTTGTCGGAGCCCGACATGCTGCTCCTGGACGAACCGACGAACCACCTGGATGCGGAGTCCGTGGCGTGGCTGGAGCGGCACCTGGCGGAGTTCCGCGGGACCATCGTCGCGATCACGCACGACCGCTACTTCCTGGACAACGTGGCCGAATGGATCCTGGAGCTCGACCGCGGCGCGGGTTTCCCCTACGAAGGCAACTACTCGTCGTGGCTGCAGCAGAAGCGCGAACGCCTGCGGGTGGAGGAGAAGGGCGAGTCGGCTCGCCAGCGCACGCTCCAGCGCGAGCTCGACTGGGTGCGTATGGCCCCCCGCGCCCGGCAGGCCAAGGGCAAGGCCCGTCTGAACGCGTTCGAGGAGCTGATGGGGCAGGACCCGGCGGAGCAGATCCGCACCGCCGAGATCCTGATCCCGCCGGGACCGCGGCTGGGCGACGAGGTCATCGTCGCCGAGGGGCTGACCAAGGCCTACGGCGACAAGCTCCTCTTCGAGGACCTCAGCTTCAACGTGCCCCGCGGGGCCCTCGTGGGCATCATCGGGCCGAACGGCGCGGGCAAGACCACTCTGTTCCGCATGCTCACCGGCCAGGAGCAGCCGGATGCCGGCTCGCTGCGCCTCGGGCCCACGGTCGAGCTGGCCTACGTGGACCAGTCGCGCTCCGCGCTCGACGCGGACCGTACGGTGTGGGAGGAGGTCACCGGCGGCCGGGAGACGATTCCTGTCGGAAATGCCGAGATGAACAGCCGCGCTTACCTGTCGGGCTTCAACTTCCGGGGCCCCGACCAGCAGAAGAAAGTCGGTGTCCTGTCGGGCGGAGAGCGGAACCGCGCCCACCTCGCCAAGCTGCTCCGGTCCGGAGGCAACGTCCTGCTCCTGGACGAGCCCACCAACGACCTCGACGTGGACACCCTCCGCGCCCTCGAGGACGCCATTCTCCGGTTCGCGGGCAACGCCCTGGTCATCAGCCACGATCGCTGGTTCCTGGACCGCATTGCCACGCACATGCTCGTCTTCGAAGGCGACAGCCGGGTGCGGTGGATCGAGGGCAACTTCCACGACTACGAGGAGGACCGGAAACGCCGGCTGGGCGCCGACGCGGAGCAGCCACACCGCATCCGCTACAGGAAGCTGAGCGCAACGTAGGTCAGTGGCCGCTCGACGGAGGCGCGCAGGCCCGTGCGCGCCTCCGATTCTCCTGGCTCCCGCGCCGGGCCGGAACTAGCTTGGTGACAGTTCCTCTCCCCGGTTGAACCACAACCCCACGAACCATCATGGCCGACTCCGACGGGCCGGGCGCGCCGGACCGCGTGTCCACGCCGTCCATCGCGACCAGCGGATCTCCGGCTTCGGTTCTGTCGACGCGCGACTGGCCGATTCTGGCCAAGCTCCTGTCGATGGTCGGCGCCGTGCTCGTGCTGACCACGCTTCTGGTGCTCTGGATCGCCGGTCGCTCCGCGGAAGAAGGGCGCCAGATCGATCGCCTGGCCTTCCAGGAGGTCGGCGGCCTGCGGCTCGTCCTGAACATCGACCGCGACGTGTACCAGGCCGCATTGGGGCTGTCCCACGCGGCATTCGGGGACGACCCCACGCATAGAAGCGAGTGGCTCGCGTTCTACGATGAGAACATCGAGCAGACGCGGACCCGGCTCCAGGAGTATCTGGCGATCGATGCGCTGGACGCGGACCGCCGAGGGGAGGCGGAGCTGGCGGTGGCCGCGCGGGACGCCTACGCCGCCGCGGCCGACGAGGCACGTGCGCTGATCCTTCGGGAAGCCGATCCGGCGGAGATCCGCGCCGCCATCGACTCCGCGCAGGTGCGGCTGGACGCCTTTCGCGTCCATATCGATGCGCTCGAGACCAATCACGGCGACCGCAGTAGCGGCGTGGCGGAGGCCATGCACGCGTCCGTGAATCGGACGCGACTCGGGTCTCTCCTCGGCCTCGTCCTGGTACTCCTCACCGGCGCCGCTCTCGCGTTCCTGATCACGCGGCAGATAACCCGGCCGCTCCACCTGGCGGTGCGGCGGACCGAGCGCCTCGCGCGCGGAGACCTGACGCTCGACGCGATCGGCGAGGCCACCGAGGACGCCCTGGAGCGCCGCGACGAGGTGGGTCGTCTGGTGAGGTCGTTCAATACGATGGTCGTGGATTTCCGCGACCTGATCGCACGCATCCGCGACGTGAGCGACGACGTGGCGGGCAACGCCGGTGAGATCGCCTCGGTGGCCCACGAGTCGGCGAGCGCGGTGGTGGAGCTCGACGCCGCCATCGAGCAGATCGCGCAGGCCGCCCAGCTTCAGGCGCACCGCAGCCAGGAGGTGGCGGGCGTCGTGGGCGAAATTTCGCTCTCCACCGCCGAGGTCTCCAACGCCGCGGCCGCCCTCGCGGCCTCCGCGGAGACCAGCGTCGCGGTCGCACGCGAGGGCAGCGCCACCGTGGAAACCGCGGTGCGTGGCATCCGCGATGTCGGCGAGCGGGTGGGCGAGACCGCGCGGGCCGTCGAGACGCTGCAGGAGCATTCCAACCGCATCGAGTCGATCGTCGAGACGATCCTGGAGATCGCCAAGCAGACCAACCTGCTGGCCATCAACGCGTCCATCGTCGCGGCGCGGGCAGGAGAGGAGGGCCGCGCGTTCGCGGTGGTTGCCGGCGAAATCCGCAAGCTCGCCGAACGGGCCTCCTCGGCGGCCGAGCAGATCGCAAGCCTCGTGGTGGACATCCGCGACGGCGTGGCGGAGTCGGTAGCGGCGATGCGCGACGAGGCCGGCCAGGTGGACACGGCGGTGCGGGAAGCCGGCCGTTCCGCCGACGTCCTGCAGCGAATCGTCGCGTCGCTCGAGGCCACCAACGCGCAGGCGCAGTCGATCTCGGGGCGCGCCAGCGAGATCGACTCCGCGGTCGCGCGCGGGCGGACGGCGGTGGACGAGCTCGCGAGCGGCGCCGAGGAGGAAGCAGCGACCGCCGAGGAGATGGCCGCGCAGAGCTCGCAGGTGGGGCAGGCCGTGCGCCGCCTCGTGAGCGCCGACGACGGCGGTGGGAACGGTCGGCGGGTCGCCTCGGTCATCGCGCTCGAGAAGACTGCGCTCGACCTCAAACAGCTCGTCGACCGCTTCCGCGTATAGAAAGGGGGCGACGCCGCCGGCGCCGCCCCCCCGTCCTCGCCGGTTCGGGCCGCCTAGGCCGACAGCAGGCCGCTGATGGGCGCGAACAGCTCCTCGGCGATCAGCAGCACGTCGGTGATCGCGTCCACGATCGCCACCAGCGCCTGCACCTCCGTCGCCGTCAGCTCGCTCCCGTCCGGGCGCGTAAACTGCGGGCTCGCGGCGGTGCCAGCCACGAGGATGGCCGTGGCGCCGTTGAACGTGATCTCGCCATCGAGGGCGCCCTGCGGGCTTTCCATCACGCTGAGGACGACCACGTCGGACCCCTCCGAGAGCGTCAGCGCGGCGCTGAGCCCGGTCGATTCCTCGGTCTGGGCGTCGAACTCCACGGCTGCGTCGAAGGCGAGCGTGAGCCCGGTGCTCTGCACGGTGAACTCGTAGTCCACCACCAGCGAGCCGCCGCCGCTCTCGGCGAACGCCAGATGCTGGGTCAGCTCGAAGTCCAACGTCTCGGAGCCGTCCGAGACGAAGCCGATGGAGGCCAGGATCACCGTCGACGTGGTCTCGGTCACGGTGAACGCGACGTCGATGAAGTAGTCGATCAGGTCCACGGGCTCGGCGCCGGTCGTGTCGACCATGCGGATCCCGAGGCGCGTGGATGCCGCGCTGCCGTCGTCGGTAAGGTCCAGGAAGCCGACTTCCACGAGCGGCTCGACGGGCGTCCGGGTGACGGGGTTGATCGCGTAGACGATGAAGCGCACGCCGTTGGCCGGGGCGCCGGGGATGGTCTCGTCCGCGACGTACTGGGTGCCGTTCCAGACGAACGTCAGGCCGAGCAGGTTGCTGGGGAAGATCGGCTCCGCGGAAGCGGACAGGCTCGACAGCGACGGCAGCAGCCGGGACGCCGCGGCCGCCAGCCGGTCCGCCCCGTAGGCCCCGATCGCGGCGAACCCGCCGGTGCCCGGACGAGCGGCGGCAGGAGGCATCAGCGACGCGGAGCCGCCCGCGCTCGCGAGGCCATCTGCCGCGAGAAGGAGCGTCACGATGAGGTCATCGTCCACCGTATTGAGCACGGCGTCCACGTCAGCGGCGGCCGCCACCTCGTCGAATTCCTGCTCCGGACCGGTTCCGTCCGAAGCGCACCCCACCGCCAGGCCTCCCAGCAGGAGGGTGGTGAGGGCCAACGCGCGCGCGTCCATCCCCGCACGGGTGTAGTCGTACATGGCTCGTCCCAGGATTGTAGGATGACTGTCCGTCGGGGAGGGATCTGAAAGGTAGTTCCTCCGGCCGAACCGCGGTAGGATTTCGCTGCCGAACGCCGCCGCCGGGAGGATCGCGGCGCGGACTACCCTCCACGTCACGGAGGCCCCCGACCTTTCCAGTCGGGAGCCTCCGATCTCGCGATACCGGCGCCCTGCGCGCCGGCGAGCGGCTTCAGTCGCGCTGGCTCTTCACGACGAACGAGATCTTGGTGTTGACCCGGTAGCCGGTGACGTTCTCTCCGTCGCAGGTCGCCTTGATGCTGGACACCCACACCTCCTTGATGTCCTTCACGGTCTCCGACGCCTCACGGACCGCGGCCTCAACGGCCTCTTCGATGGATCCGTGCGTATCGGAAATGATCTCGATGACTTTGACTACGGCCATGCAACCCTCCGGGCGTTGAAGTGCTCGTGTTGGTGCGTCTCGCGCATGCAAGATAGGTGCGCGCGCTCAGCCCGACCGGCGATCGACTCAACGCTGCCGCACGTAAACCAGCCGATACCGGAGCGCCTCCTTCAGCTGATCGCTGTCGATACGCACGAACAACTCCAGCGTGCGGCCATCGGACGACAGCACGTAGCGGTTGAAGCGGCTGCCGTCGCTGCCGTGGAAATCCTGGAGCAGGTCGTCGCCGTCCCACGACGCGGTCACGTCGACCAGGTCGCCCTCCTTCCACTCCCAGTCGCGCAGGCCACCCGTCCAGGGGATCGTCAGATCATCGGCCTCTGTGCGCACGCGGATCGCCTCGGGGCCCGGATCGAGGGCGACCCACGCCCTGGGCTCGGTCCCGTCGCGTAGCCGGCCCCGGGCGAACGGACGCTTGTACCAGGCCAGCAATCCGACACCGCGGTCGATCACTTCGTCGACGGAGTCCCCCGCGTCCGGATCCAGCAGGAACACCCCCTGGATCGGCGGCGCGTCGCGCGCGGCCGGCGGCGCGGGGGCGTCGGAGGTCTCCTGCGCGACGGCGTCCACGGACGCCGCGAACACGAGGCCCGCGGCGAGCGCCATGCGGCCGATCAGTCGGGCCGCGGCATGGCGCGTTCCGGGAGCGCGATGCGGCGTCCTCACAAGAGGTCCAGCAGGAACGAGGGGGTCCACCTGGCGAACTGCGCCGACAGCACCGTGAAGCGGCCCGTCATGAGCAGGACGCCGACCAGGATCAGCATGGCTCCGGCAGCCCGGTTGACCCACGGCAGGAGATGGCGGAAGCGGGCGAACGCGCCAAGGAAGCGGTCCAGCGCCACGGTCGCGAGCAGGAACGGGATCGCCAGGCCCGCCGAGTAGACCGCCAGAAGCGCCGTCCCCTGGGCCACCGAGGACGTGGCGGCAGCAAGGGTCAGGATGCCACCCAGGACAGGTCCGATGCAGGGAGTCCACCCGGCCCCGAACGCGACTCCCACGACCACCGTGCCCGCGTACCCGGCCGGCTTGTCGGACAGGTGCACGCGCCAGTCGCGCTCCGCGCCCGGTAGGCGGAGCAACCCAATGAGCACGAGCCCGAAAACGATCAGCAGGCCGCCGCCCACTCGCTCCAGCCACACCGAGGAGCGCTGGAACGCCGCACCCAGGGCGGTCGCGGAAGCTCCCAGGGCGATGAACACGGCGCTGAAGCCGAGCACGAAGAGCGCGCCGTGGAGGAAGAGGCGGGCGCGGTCGTGGGGCGTGCGGCCGGTGCGATCCGTCAGCTCGTCGAGCCCCATGCCGGTAATGAAGGACGCGTAGCTGGGGATCAGCGGCAGGACGCAGGGCGACAGAAAACTCAGCACACCCGCCAGGAACGCGAAGCCGACACTCGGTGCCTCGATCACCGGCCCGCCTCCAGTGCCTCGCGGACCGTCGCGAAGGTCGCCTCGCTGGTCGGATCGAACGATCCTATCCAGCGCTGCGCGACGACGCCGTCCCGGCCGATCAGGAAGCTCTCCGGCACGCCGATCGTGCGGAAGGTGCGGGCGACCCGCTCGTCGGGATCGTGCAACAGCTGGAACCCCACCCCGAGACCATCGGCGAAGGTCCGGATCGCCGCCTCCGCTCCGCGGGCGTCGATGCTCACGCCGAGCACGTGCAGTCCACGGCCCTCGAAACGCTCCTGGAGCTGCTGCAGCCCCGGCATCTCCCGACGGCAAGGCGCACACCAGGTGGCCCAGACGTTCAGGAGGACCACCTCTCCGCGAAAGTCCGCCAACGCGATCGTGTCGCCGGCGAGATCGGGTGCCGCGTATGCCGGCGCCGGATCCCCCACCGCGACGCGGCGGAACTCGTTCGCGTCGGCGCGGCAGGCGACGGCGGTCAAGGCCACCGCGAGTCCGACCCCCAGACGCCGGCGGATCGCCTTCGCGGCTCGTGTCGTGGCTGCTGGCAAGGACCGTGAGCTCATAGTGGTTGCGCCGGGCTCGTCGCGGCGCTCGGGACCATCAGGACGCGTTCGTGCACCGTGGTGCACGCCGGAATCGCCTCGCAATACCGGCGCGCAGGGCGCGGGTTCCAGCCGCAAAGGGCGCGGTCAGGACGATGCGCGGAGCCCCGGGGCGCGTTCCAGCTCCTCTGCGAGGGCGCGTCCCCCGGACACCCCGAAGTCGAGCGTGCGGATGGGGAACGGAATCGTGATGTCGTTGGCGTCGAACGCCTCCTTGAGGCGGACGATGGCCTCGCTGCGCGCCGCCAGGTAGGCGGCCTGACCGCCGGTCGCCAGCCAGAAGGCGATCAGGAAGTTGATGGAGCTGTCCCCGAATTCCGTGTAGAAGCACACGACCTCGCGGGCTGCGTCCCGGTTCTCCACTTCCTCGACCGCGGCGATCGCGATCTCACGGGCGCGCGTCAGGTCGTCGCCGTAGGAAACGCCGAGCGGAATGTCGACGCGCCGTTGCCCGCTTTGCGAGTAGTTCACCAGCGGGTTCTGGAAGACCTCGGCGTTGGGAATACGAACGATCTGGCCCTGGAACGTCCGGACGACGGTCGCCCGCAGATCGACCGTGTCGACGACGCCCATGTAGCCGTTGCTCTCGATGAGGTGCCCATCGGTGAAGGGCCGCCGCACCGAGATCAGAATTCCTGCGATGAAGTTCGCCGCGATGTCCTGGAAGGCGAAGCCGAGGGCCAGACCCAGGATGCCGACGCCGGCGAGCATCGACGTGACGGTCTTGTCCAGCTCCAGGATGCCCAGCGCGACGAAGAGCCCGGCCGCGAGCACCGCCAGATAGAGGGCGCGGGTGATCAGGTTCTTGACGGGGCCGTGCGTCGAGACGCGGTCGAGGAGGCGATCGGCGGTCCGGCGCGCGACCTTCGCGACGAGCCAGAACACGACCAGCACGACCGTGGCTGCGATGAAGTTGGGCAGGTGCGTGATGATGGCCTCGACCCAGCCCTGGACCTTGTCCCAGCTCTCCTGTAACGCGTCGTTCAGATCGACCGGCATGCGCCCTCCGTTGTCCGGCGAGATCCGGGAGCCCGCCGACCCTCACCACACGGCGGCGCGGCCGTACTCCTCGGATGTCTGTTTGTCGCGGGTGCTGATGATTCGCCCGATGCGGGGCGGCGCAGGGGCCATGCCGACGGTCGGACACGGCGTCGTGGACCACCGGGCCGACAAGCTCCGAAAGCGTCGCTCCCTCAGCGCTCCGAGGGCTCCGCCACGGAGACCCGCCGCCCCCGGAGCGTGCGGTGCGGAAGCTCGAGCTCGACCCGGCCGGATGCCGTCCGGTGAAGACGGACCGGCTCGGTGGCGAGTCGGAAATGCGCTCCGGCACAGGCGTCGGGGGCCGTGCCGGCGCAACGCAGCGTCACCGGCGCCGGATAGACGGAACCGCCGATTCCGTAGAGCTCGCCGTCTTCCAGCCAGTGCAGTCGGCGAACCTGCGTGCTGCCGTCGCCGAATCGGAACCGCAGCCAGGTCGCGCGGGGCGATCCGTACCACGTGGGAGCCCCGGGGCGGCAAGCCGCACGCGGCTCACCGTCGGCCCACGCGGCGCGACACGCGGCCGTAGTAGGTCTCGGAGTCGATGCTTTCCATCGTTTCCATGAACGCGTCGCGCAACGCGCCTTCGAGCGGTCCGCGGTCGGCCACCGCCTCGAGGACGTCGGCGAGGTAGTGATCGGACTCCAGCGTCCGTGCGGCGATGACCACGGTCGCCAGGGATTCGGGATCCCCGGCGGAGGCGTCGAGGAACGCGCGCAGCATCTCGGCGCGGTAGTGGTCTGAGTCCGTGCTGGCGACGATGCGGACGAACGCTCGCTGGGCTTCGGCCGAGGTCAGGCCGCCCACCACGAGCCGCTCGGCGACCTCGGCGATGTAGTGCCCGGACTCCATGGCGTCGGGCAACGCCATCGCGACCGCGACCTGCACGCCCTGGCCCCCGCCATCCAGGAGCGCAAGGAGGACTTCGGCGCGGTAGTGGTCGGAGTCCATGCTGCGCACGATCCGGATGACCTCGTCCCGGTCGCCGGGCGCCAGCTCCTGCGTCTCGATCGCGGCCACAAGCATCTCGGCCGTGTAGTGATCGGAGTCGATGTGTCCCACCGCCTCGAGGAGCGCCTGGGTGCCGCGCACGCCGAGCGCCCCGCTCCGCATGGCCCGGCCCAGGATCTCGGCACGGTAGTGGTCCGAATCGATCCCCTGCACGGTGCTCACCAACGCCGTCCTGCCTTCGGCCGACATCGGTCCCGCGTCCACCAGCGCCCCGGCAACGGTCGCGACGTAGTGGTCCGAGTCGATGCGTGAGCCGGCGAGCTGGAGCGCCCGCACGACCTGCCCGGGTGTGAGCCGGGCCTGCTCGATGAGCTCGGTGAAGTACACCGAGCGCACCCAGTCGCCGCCCAGGAGGCCGATCTCGGCGAAGACCGCATCGGGACCGCCCTGGCGCAGGAGGGACGCCACCCGCTGCTCGGCGCCGAACCCGCTGTTGCGGGCCAGTTGCAGTACGATGCGCGCGAACCAGCGCCTGGCATCGGCGTCGAAGACGGTCTCCCTGCCCGCGTAGCGGTAGGTGTAGACAGGGGACCCGTCCCGCGCGGGCACCGCCTCCAGCTCCCGCCGCAGGTCGCGGTCGTCCTCGCGGAGCCGGAAGCGGGCGTCCGGGCCCAGGTACGCGATGCCGTCGAGCGCGTCGTTGAAACGCACCTCCCCTTCCAGGCGGAGATCCAGCTCGCAGTCCCCGGACCGCCACCGGACGCGGTGCTGGTCGTCGTTGGCGTTGTGGGTCCGGGATCCGCGCCAGTCGCCTTCCCAGCAGGCCTCCTGGGGGAGAGCGTCGGTCGGCGCCCGGACGTCATCGCGCTGCGCCCGGGCGTCGTCGCCGGAGTCCGGAGCCGGCCGGGATGACGCGTCCCTGGATCGTGGGATCTCCGCGTCGCGACCTTCCGCGGCAGCGGGGGCGTCGCCGCCCGCGGGGTCCCCCGGGGTGTCGCCCGGTTGCGTGGCGGCGAAGGGTGAGGCGGCTGCGAGCGGCGACACCAGCAACGCCACACCGACCAGACCCACGACCACCGATGTGCGCCGCAGCGGCGTGCGGTTCCGGTCCCCGTCCAGGACGGCGTGCACACGCTTCGCCAACTGGGTCGCGCGGGCCATGGGCAGCGCGGGGGAGGGCAGTCCTGCCCGCATCGTGCGGGCCACCTGGAGGAGCTCTTCGGCGTAGTCGCTGGCGCGGCGGGTCCGGGCGAGCACCTCGTCGTCGCACGCGAGCTCCCGCTCATCGCGGAGCCGTCCCGCAGCGTGCCACGCGAAGGGGTTGAACCAATGGAGTGCGCATACGGCGTCGGCGATCCACTGCGTCAGCGGATCGCGACGGCGCAGGTGGGCCAGCTCGTGGCGGAGGACCGCGCGCAGGCGCTGCGTGGACCAACCTTCCGCCGTCGTCGGCAGGGCGACCGAAGGCGTGAGCACGCCCCACGCCATGGGCATCGCGTTGTCCGGCGCGAGAAACAGCCGCGGGACCGGAATGGCGGCCTCGTGAGCGAGCTCGGTCAGGGTGTCGGCAACGCGGCCTCCGTGAACGCGCCGACTCGCCGCCGCGATCCGGCGGACGGCGGCCATCCCCACGAGCGTGCGGGTCACCACGGCGGCGACCCCCAGCAGCCAGACGGCCAGGAGCCAGCGGGCCAGGCCCCGACCCGCGCGTCGGGTCGCGCTCAGGGCCGAGGCGGCGGCGACCTGGCCGACCGCGCCGCCGCCGATTTCGTCGGCCGGAACCGGGTCGGGCCCGGGGGCCTCGCCTCGGGTCGGCGTCGAGGGTACGGCGGCGCCCTCGGAGCTGGCGGGAAGGGCCGTTCGATCACGCGTCCGTGATCGCTCCATCCGGGCGCCCGCGCCCGGGTCAGCCGTCGCGCCCCGCCCTGCCTTCGCGCGCCGGGGCGACGAGGGCGTTGCCAGGCCGCCGCCGTGGGCCGAGGCGCGCTGCGCGGCGGCTGGCCGATCCGTGACGGGGGCGGTGGGGGCTGCACCACGCCAGCCGGCGACGAGCGTGCCCGCCGCGAGAAGCGCGTTCGAGCCGGGGGGAGCCCAGTCGGGCAGGCCCGCTTTCAGCACCGGCAGCAGCATGACCGCCACCAGCGCCAGCGTCCAGCTCATGTGCCTCGTAGCCGCGGATGCGCGCCTCAGCAGCGGTGCGATGGCGACCGCCGCGGCGAGGATGACCGCGCTCTTGAGCGCGATGTCCGCGAGGAAGCTCGTCGAGATCATTGTTCGCTCCTGCGCGCCTCGGCGATCATGTCCGCCAGCCGGTCCAGCTCGTCTTCGTTCATGTCCAGCGATTCCATGTCGAGGATCGCGGCGACCGTGCGGGCCGGCGAATCATCGAAGAACGTAGACACCATCCTCAGCAGCGCCGATCGACTCGCCTCCTCGCGAGGCACGGTGGGACGGTAGATGTAGCGGCCGTCCACGTCGGTGTGCCCCACGTGTCCCTTGCGCTCCAGCTTCGCGAGCATCGCGCGCACCGCCGAATAGCTGGGAGGGTCGGGGATGCCCGCCTGGATGTCCGCCGCCGATGCTGTCCCGCATCGGTAGAGGGCGTCCATGATCTGCCGCTCGCGGCGGGACAGGGATGCGTGGGTGGAGGCGTGTCTGGGCATCGGGCGCCGTCGCTGATGGACAGGATGCTACGTTCGTAGCACTGCCTGCTACGAACGTAGCACCGACTTCGGCGCCGGTCAATCAACGTGCTCGGGGGGCTTGTCCGACGGAGCGAGGGGGCGCGGTACTCCGGCGGCGCGGAAGGACCGAGCGAGGGGGCGCGGCGGCGTGTCAGGTGGTGAGGATGATGATCTCTACCCGGCGGTTTTCCGCCCGACCCGCGGGCGTGTCGTTCTCGCTCACCGGACGCGACTCCCCGAAACCCAGCGCGGTGACGCGCCGGGGCGAGAGTCCTTCCGCGATCAGCGCTGCGCGCACGGCCTCGGCGCGGCGCTCGCTCAGGGCCTGGTTGGCGGTCTCCTCGCCCACCGAATCGGTGTGGCCCTCGATCACGATGTCGCCCTCCGGGAACTCCTGCAGCACGCGTGCGATCCTCCCTACCTCGCCGCGTGCCTGGGCCGTCAGGCTGGCCTGGCCACTGGCGAAGGTGCCGCTGCCGAGCGTGACGACGAGGCCCCGGTCGGTTTCGGTCACGCCCGCGACATTGACGAGGATGCGATCCAGATCGGCGAACGCCTCCGCCATCCTGGTCTCCGCTTCGGTCGCACGAGCCTCCGCGGCGCGGGCCGCCGCCGCGGCCGCCTCGGCCCTGGCCTCGGCCGCTGCGCGCGCCTCCGCCTCCGCCGCACTGGCCCGCTCCAACGAGTCCGCGCGGGCCCGCTCGGCCTCGAGCTGCCGGCGCGCGGCTTCGGCCTCCGCGCCGGCCTGCATGTCGCGCTCGGCGCGCCTGGCCTCCTCCTGCGCACGCAGCCTCTCCTCCTCCCGCAGGCGCTCGCGCTCGCGGGCGCGCGCGTCGTCGTCGGAAGCCCGACCGCTCCCACCGATGCCCGGCGCCGCCGGGACATCCTCGGGCGCCGGCTGATAGGCCCCGGTGCCCCTCACCATGTACCGGAAGCCGGCCTCGAAGGCCCAGTGGTCGATGTTGGTTACGAAGGTCCGTCTCGCCTCCACCACGAACGCGGTACGGGCGCGATCGTCGAGCGCGTAGCGCGCCCCCACGCCGAACGTGAACCCGGCGTAGATGCCCTCCAACAGATCGCCGACGTTGGGGTCGGACGGCACGCTCGCGCTGACGTAGTTCAGGCTGAGCGCCGCGAGAAGGCTGGCGGCCGTCCGCCGGTCGCCCAGGGCGTCGGCACGCAGGCCGCCGCGAAGAGCGAAATTGCTGGCGTCGCCCACGACGCTGTCCCCCTGCTGCACGTCGAAGCCGAAGTAGTTGACCCCGCCGATGAAGCGAAGCCAGGGCCGTCCTACGTACCCGAGATCGACGTCCCCGGAGACCGAGAAGCCGCTGGACAGCTCCGAAGCCGGCAGGTCCTCGGGGGCGGCGACCCCGAGCCGGAACTCCACGCCGCCGGCGCCCGGGAACATCTGAGCCGACGCGGCTGCCGGAAATGCCGCCAGAACCGCCAACATAACCATACGTCTCACGTCATCCTCCCGTAGCAGTTCCATCCCTCATCGCGCCGCGCTCGAGGGGCGCGAGCGCCGGCCCCAGCGCGAGCGACGTCGCGCTCACGACGATGCTGCGTCCGGGCCGGGGGTGCCCCGCGCCGCCTCGGGCGGTAGTCTAGCCCTCGGCGCCGGCCGCCGGGTGCATTGCGGCCACCCCTCGGAGAAACATACCACCGGGAACCCGGATGAATCAGCCATCGGCCACCGCGACGTCCGCCGGCGCCTCCGCAGCCAGCGCCGGACACGGCTTCGGCACCGCGCCCGTCTTCCTCGCCAGCGTCAGCACGATCCTGGGCGCGATCATGTTCCTGCGGTTCGGCTACGCCGTGGGCAACGTGGGCCTGCTCGGTGCCTTCGCGATCATCGTCGTCGGCCACCTGGTCACCATCCCGACGGCGCTGGCCATCGCGGAGATCGCCACCAACCGGAAGGTCGAAGGGGGCGGCGAGTACTTCATCATCTCCCGCTCGTTCGGCAGCTCCATCGGCGGGGCCATCGGCATCGCTCTCTTCCTGTCACAGGCGATTTCCGTCGCGTTCTACATGATCGCCTTCGCGGAAGCGTTCCAGCCGCTGTCAGGGATCCTGCAGGAATCGCTGGGTGTCCAGTTCAACCCGCGCTTCGTCTCGGTGCCGGCGACGATCGGGCTCGTGGCGCTGATGCTCACCCGCGGCGCGAACCTCGGCGTGAAGGCGCTGTACGTGGTCGTCGCCACGTTGGCCGCCTCACTCATCCTGTTCTTCCTGGGCTCCCCCGTCGCCGGTGCGGAAGGGACCTCGACCGGCCTGCTGGAACGCGCAGCGGGGGCGGACCCGTTCATACTGGTCTTCGCGATCTGCTTCCCCGCGTTCACCGGGATGACGGCCGGCGTCGGGCTCTCCGGGGATCTCGCGAATCCCAGCCGGTCCATCCCGCTGGGCATCATGTCCGCGACCGTCGTCGGCATGATCGTCTACGTCGCGCTCGTCGTGAAGCTGTGGATGTCGGCCCCCCTGGAGGTGCTCGCCGGCGACCAGCTCGTCATGGGCCAGATCGCGCTCTGGGGCCCGATCATTCCGATCGGGCTCGCCGCCGCGACGCTGTCGTCCGCGCTGGGTTCCATCCTCGTGGCGCCGCGTACGCTGCAGGCGATCGCCGCCGACCGCGTGGTGCCGATCGAGCGAGCCAACCGCTACCTGGCCGAGGGGGTCGGGGCGAACAACGAGCCGCGCAACGCGACGATCGTGACCGCCGTGATCGCGTTCTTCGTGGTGCTTCTGGGCTCGGTCGATCTGGTAGCGCGCATCGTGTCGATGTTCTTCATGGTGACGTACGGCGCGCTGTGCGCGATCAGCTTCCTGGAGCACTTCGCGGCGCGTCCGGGCTACCGGCCCGTGTTCCGCTCCAAGTGGTGGCTGAGCCTGCTCGGCGCGGTGATGTGCCTGCTGCTCATGATCCAGATGGACCTGCTGTTCGCGGTCGTCGCGGTGGTCGCGATGGCAGGCCTCTACTTCGTGATCCGCTCGGCGCGCGGCGAGGCCGGGGATGACCTCGGGGCAATCTTTCACGGCGTGATGACGCAGGCGTCCCGCTATCTGCAGGTCCGCATCCAGAAGTTCACGTCGGGCGATTGGCGCCCGAGCGTGATCATGATCACGCCGCGCACGTTCGACCGCGCGGCGCCCTTCCGTTTCCTATCGTGGCTCGGCCACCGCTACGGGTTCGGAACCTACCTGCACTACATCCCGGGATACCTCAACCCCGCGACCGTCGCCGAGGCACGCGCGGTGCAGCCGCGGCTGATGGAGTCCGCGCAGAAGAAGGGGAGCGCCGTCTACGTCGACACCATCATCAGCCCCTCGATGGGGTCGGCGCTGGCGCAGAGCCTCCAGGTGCCCGGGGTGTCGGGCATGGAGAACAACACCGTGATGTTCGAGTTCTCCGTCCACGACGACCGCAGCGTCGTGGAGGAGGTCACGCGCGCCTGCGAGATGGCGAGTCCCACGGGCATGAACCGCGTCGTCCTCCGGCACGGCGACCATTTCTTCGGCGACCGCCGGGAGCTGCACGTATGGCTGACCTGGAACGACTACGGGAACGCCGCGTTGATGATCCTCATGAGCTACATCCTGCTCGGCCACGAGGACTGGAAGAACGGCGAGATGTCGATCTTCGCCGCGGTCCCGCGCGACGAGGTCGCGGCGCAGACCGAGCGCCTGCAGGGCATGATCCAGGATGGGCGCATCCCGGTCAGTCGCAAGAACCTGCGCATCCTGCCGACGGGCGCGGCGGTCGACTTCCGCTCGCTGGTCGAGCGGCGCTCTTCGGCGGCGGACCTGGTCGTCGTCGGCTTCACCGAGCAGCGCCTGCGGGAGCAGGGCCCGGACACCTTCCTCCGCTTCCCTTCCCTGCGGGACGTCGCCTTCGTTTCCGCGGAGCAGAGGGTGAAGATCGAGTAGGAGCGAAGGCCTCAGTCGCGCCTGAACGTCACGTCGAGCGCCAGCCACAGCGTCCGCGAGACGGGGAAGAACAGGAAGGGACAGGCGACCGCGAGCAGCACCGCGGTCCAAGCGAGCGCCCGCCAGGGCACGTCGGGCCACGTCCAGGCGATCCCCACCAGCAACGCCGCCGCCGGCACGACCTCGGCAACGACGAGGTTCAGGACGTAGGCCCCCAGGAAATGGTCCGCCTCGCCGCGATCCAACGCCAACGCGCACGTCGGGCACCGCTCCCCGAGGCGCAGCCATGACCGGAACAACCCCCGACCGCCGCACCGTGGACAGCGCAGCCTGAGGCCCCTCCACAGCGCCTCGAGGATGGTGCGCGTCGGCGGCAACGTACCAGACCGGTCCCCGTCCATGGCGACGGGCTACCCCCGAACGCGGGTCCGGGTCGCCGAGGCGCCCGAGGGCCCGGGCTGAAACCGGGTCCCCGTCCCTCTCGTACGTGCCCCCGGTCGAGGAAGGCTTGCCTCCGGGACGTTTCCGGGGCGCCGTCCGCTCGTGAACCCGCTGCGCCCATCGACATGGATTCCATTACCAACGACGTCCGCTACGCGGCCAGGATGCTCGCCAAGAACCCCGGCTCTTCCCTGCTCGCGGTCGTCGCGCTCGCGCTGGGCATCGGCCTCACGACGATGATGTTCAGCATCGTCTACGGGGCCCTGATCAAGGGCCTCCCCTTCGAGCGCGCGGACCGGATCCTCCACGTCGAGCGTGCCAATCCCTCCGAGGACATCGAAAGCATGGGCGTGCCCATCCACGACTTCATGGATTGGGAGGAGCAGCAGAACAGCTTCACGACGATCGCCGCCTTCTATTCCGGCACCGTCAACATGGCCGGCACCGAGACGCCCGAGCGCTTCGACGGCGCGTTCATCTCCGCGGACGGCTTCAGCATGCTGGGCGTGCAGCCGGCCATGGGTAGACTGTTCCGGGACGGAGAGGACCGGCCGGGTGCCGAGCCCGTGATTCTCCTCGGCCACGAGGTCTGGCGCGATCGCTACGACTCCGACCCGGGCGTGGTCGGTAAGGTCGAGACCGTGAACGGCGAGCCGACGACGATCGTGGGCGTGATGCCGGAGGGCTTCCGCTTCCCCGTGGCCGAAGACGTGTGGCTGCCGCTGCGCATGGACCCCCTCGAGCTGGAGCGCGGGAACGGGATCTGGCTGGAGGTCTTCGGGCGCTTGAATGACGACGTGTCCGCCGATCAGGCGTTCGCGGAATTCCAGGGGATCGCCGCGCGGCTGGCCGATGCCTACCCCGAGACCAACGAGGGCGTAGTACCCGTCATCAAGCCCTACACCGAGGAGTTCATCGGCAGCGAGCCCACCATCATGCTCTACACGATGCTCGCGGCCGTCTTCCTCGTGCTCATCATCGCGTGCATCAACGTCGCGAACCTGTTGATCAGCCGGGCCGCGGAGCGCAGCAAGGAGGTGGGCATCCGGTCGGCGATGGGGGCGACCCGGCGCCGGATCATCGGGCAGTTCCTCGCCGAATCGGCGGTGCTCGCGTTCGTGGGGGCCGCCATCGGCGTCGCGATCGCGGCGTTGGGCATCCGCGCCTTCAACGCCGCCATCGCGCCGACGGATCCGCCGTTCTGGATCCAGATCGGGCTCGATCCCCAGGTGCTCCTCTTCGTGGTCGCCGTGGCCGTCGTCGCGTCGCTGGTGGCCGGCATCATCCCCGCCGTCCAGGCCTCGCGGGCCAACGTGAACGAGATCCTGAAGGACGAGACGCGCGGCACCTCGAGCTTCCGCATGGGCTGGGTGAACAAGTCGCTCGTGGCAGGCGAGATCGCGCTGTCCGTCGCCCTCCTCATCGGCGCGGGGCTCATGGTGAAGAGCATCTCGCAGCTGCGCTCCATCGAGTATCCCTTCGCGACCGACAACGTCTTCACCGCGCGGGTCGGGCTCTTCGAGGCCGACTATCCGGAGGAGGCGGACCGCGTGCGTTTCTTCGAGGAGCTCCAGCCGCGCGTCGCGGCGATTCCGGGCGTGGAAGCGGCCGTGGTGACGTCGGACCTCCCCGGGCTGTTTTCCCCCTCGCCCCGGATTGAGATCGAAGGGGAGACGTACGAGGCGGAGCGCGACCTCCCCAACGCCCGCTACACGGTCCGTACGCCCGGGCACTTGGAGACCTTCGACGTGTCGTTGCTACAGGGCAGGGACCTGACCACCCAGGACCGTCTGGACGGTCTGCGCGTCGCGGTCATCAACGAGACCTTCGCCGAGGAGTTCTTCCGCGGCCAGGACCCGCTGGGTCGCCGCTTCCGCTTGTACGCGGGAGAGGATCCGGACTCGCTGAACCCGTGGATCAGCGTGGTGGGCGTGGCGCCCGACATGATGATGAACGGGATTTCCGACGACGAGGACTCCCAGCCGCGCGCGGGCTTCTATATCCCGCTGGCGCAGGAGAGCCGACGCTTCATGACGATCGCTGCGCGCACCCGCGGCCAGCCGACCGCGATCACGCAGGACGTCCGGCGTGCGGTCAACGCGATCGACCCGAATCTGCCGATCTACTTCGTCAACCCATTGGACGAGGCGATCGCCCAGAACAACTGGTTCTACAACGTATTCGGTACGCTCTTCCTGGTGTTCGGCGCGGCGGCGTTGTTCCTCGCTTCGGTGGGCCTGTACGGCGTCGTGGCGTTCTCGGTGAGTCGCCGCACCCGCGAGCTCGGCATCCGCCGGGCGCTGGGGGCGGCCAACGGGGACATCCTGGGCATGATCATGCGCCAGGGTCTCGTGCAGCTCCTGATCGGTTCAGCGATCGGCCTCGTGATAGCGTTCTTCCTGTCAAAGGGATTGGCGATCGTCCTGTACGAGGTGAACCCCGCGGACCCGATCATCTTCGGCTCGGTGGTGGTCCTGCTCGGGGCGGTCACCCTCCTCGCAAGCTACCTCCCGGCGCGACGCGCCACCCTGGTCGATCCGATGGAGGCGCTCCGTTACGAGTAGGCGGGCCGCGCCGCGCACCGGCGGCCGTCGACGCCGAGCGGGCCGGGGCTTGCCAGAAGCCCCTGCCCGCGCCCTCTTGAGGCCATTGCGATCCCGCCCCGGGTGCACGCGCATCCTGGGCCGACGAGGCTCTCCGCTCCGGAATCGATGCCCCCTCCCGCGCCCCGACGCCCCGCTGCCCACGCCTGGATCTTCTGCGCCTGCCTCCTCGCCGCCGCCTGCGGTGGGGACGGAGACGGCGGCGGCGACATCCGCCTCGACGTAATCGTCCGGGGAGGGACGCTCTACGACGGCTCCGGGGACGGCCCGCGGGTGGCCGACGTGGGCATCGCGGGAGACACGATCGCGGCGATCGGCGACCTCTCCGGCTCGACCGCACCATCGGAGGTCGACGCCACGGGCATGGCTGTCGCTCCGGGGTTCATCAACGTCCTGAGTTGGGCCACGGAGTCCCTCCTCGAGGATCCGCGAGGGCTCTCCGACATCGTGCAGGGCGTCACGCTCGAGGTGTTCGGGGAGGGCTGGTCGATGGGCCCCCTCACGGACGAGATGCGCGCGGAGCAGATCGCCCAGCAGGGCGACATCACCTACGAGATCCCGTGGACGACGCTGGGCGAGTACCTCGACCACCTCGCCGAGCGGGGCATCTCGCCCAACGTCGCGAGCTTCGTGGGGGCCACGACGGTGCGCATCCACGAGCTGGGCGAGGAAGACCGCGCCCCCAGCGACGACGAGCTCGCGCGCATGCAGGAGCTCGTCCGGGCGGCCATGCGCGAGGGCGCGCTGGGCGTCGGGTCGTCGCTGATCTACGCGCCGGCGTTCTACGCCGACACCGACGAGCTGGTCGCGCTCGCCGCGGCCGCCGGCGAGTACGGCGGGTCCTACATCACGCACATGCGCAGCGAGGGGGGGCGTCTCCTGGAGGCGGTCGAGGAGACGATGGAGATCGGCCGCCGCGCCGGGGTGCCGGTCGAAATCTACCACCTCAAGGCCGCCGGCCGCGCCAACTGGCCCAAGATGGACACCGTGATCGCACGCATCGACTCGGCGCGTGCCGCCGGCGCCCATGTGCGCGCCGACATGTACACCTACGTGGCCGGCGCGACGGGGTTGGACGCGGCCATGCCCCCGTGGGTGCAGGAGGGCGGCCACGACGCCTGGGTGGAGCGGCTGAGGGATCCTACGACCCGCGCTCGCGTCGCCCGGGAGATGCGCACGCCGACCGACGACTGGGAAAACCTCCTGCTCATGGCGGGGACGCCGGAGAGGGTGCTCCTCGTCGGCTTCCGCCAGGACTCCCTGAAATACCTGACCGGCCGGTCGCTGGCGGAGGTCGCGATCCAGCGGGGCACCAGCCCCGAGGAGACGGCGATAGATCTGGTGATCGCCGACGACAGCCGCGTCGGCACGATCTACTTCCTGATGTCGGAGGACAACGTCCGCAAGCAGATCGAGCAACCCTGGGTGTCGTTCGGATCGGACGCGGGGGCGCCCGCGCCCGAAGGGGTGTTCCTGCGGTCGAATCCGCACCCGCGCGCCTACGGGAACTTCGCGCGGCTGCTCGGCCGCTACGTGCGCGAAGAAGGGGTCATCCCGCTCGAAGAGGCGATCCGCCGGCTGACATCCCTGCCCGCCGAGAACCTGCAGCTGCGCGACCGCGGCCGGCTGGCGCCCGGGTTCCACGCCGACGTGGTGGTCTTCGACCCCGCCACGATCACCGATCGCGCGACGTTCGAGGAGCCGCACGCGCTGGCCGAGGGCGTGCGGGACGTCTGGGTGAACGGCGTGCGCGTCCTGGAAGGCGGAGCGCACACCGGGGCATTGCCAGGCAGGGTGGTGCGCGGTCCCGGCTGGGAAGGCTGGGCCGAGGGGCTGGATCAGTAGCGCATTTCGACCCAGGTCACGCGACCGGCCTCGACCTCAACGCTCGCCGTCAGGTCGTGGCCGTCCACGCGCGCGTACAGACGGTAGGAGCCCTCGGGCACGTCGCCCACCGCGAAGTTCTCGCCATACCCGGGGTCGGCGTGCGCGCGGTCCCCGTACGTCTCCACGATCGATAGCGGCGTTTCCTCCGGCCACGCCGCGCCTACCCCGTAGATCACCACGCCCCGCGCGGGCTCGCCATCCGCGCCGACGACCCGTCCCGCGATGACTCCGGTGCCGGGGAGAGGCTCGATCCACAGCTGCGGATTCACCGTGTAAGGTGGAAAACGCTCATCCGGATTCACCACGAAGGACGGGTCCTCTGCCTCGGGGACGTGGACCTCCAGGTGCAGATGGTCGTTGGTCGCCCGTCCGGTATTCCCCACGCGCGCGATGATCTGGCCACCGCGCACGCGCTCGGCCACGCGTACGTCGAGGCTCGTGTTGTGGTAGTAGACCGAATAGATCGGCCGTCCCTCCCAGCGGCGGTCGTGCAGGACGGCCACGGTCCGGGCCCCGGCCTCGGCCTCGCCGGCGAAGGCGACCACGCCGTCGCCAATCGCGCGCACCGGGGTGCCGGCCGGGTTGTTGAATTCCACCCCCTGATGCTGCTGGAAGTTGCCCCCCATCGTGGAGCCGTAGCGGTAGGTGGCGTCGACGTACGGGTTGCCGTCGGCGTCGGCGATCGGGCGACCGAACCAGTCGCGCAGCGGCTCCGCGGGGTCGCGCTCGGTCGCGGTGCCGCAGTCGGGAGGATCGTCGCCGGGGCCGGCGGCGGTGCAGCGCCGGCCCCGGTCGATCGGTCCGAGCAGCGGGCGGCCGCCCAGCGACGCGGTGAGCCCGCGATCGGTGCCGGCGATGGTCGGCAGGCCACCGCCCCAGGGCAACAGCGCGAACGTGTTCCCCGTGCCGTAGTTGCGGAGGAAGAACGACGCGCCGTCGAGGCGCGCCTCGAACGTGCCTCTGAACGTGGCCAGCGCGGGGAAGCTCGTAGCGCCCTCGGTGCGGTCCATTCGCATGGCGCGGATCGCCGGCACACCCCCGCGCCCGAAGACGGAGTGGTCTACGACGTCGAACACCCGGCGCGCCGGATCGCCCTGGAACAGGTGCGTTTCGGTCGCCACCCATACGGCCTCGGGCTCGGCCAGGACCGCGCGAACCCGGCGTCCGGCGAGTCCTTCCGGGCCGTCGAGCGTGCGCCACGCTGCGCCTCCGTCGAGCGAGTACGACACGCCGCGGAGGTGCCCCAGCCACACGGTCCCGTCGGGGCCGACGTCCAGCGAGAGCAGGTACTCGGTCGGCAGCTCGAGCAGACGCCGGTCGCACTGGTCGTCATAGCCGTCGGCCCCGCCTGGGGGGGCTCCCCGGGCCTGGACGCAGGTCCAGGTATCGCCGCCGTCGGACGTGAATCGCAGGCCATCCGCGGTAGCCACGTAGACGGTGTCTCCCGCGGCGTCCAGGCCCTGGGCGGCGACGTACTGCCACTCGGGCCCGAGGTCGCCGAATCCCCAGTTGCGCCAGGTGCGTCCCGCGTCGGTCGATACGCCGAACCCGTTGCCCACGGTGCCGTACCAGACCGAGCCGTCGTCGGGGAATGCGAAAGCGTTCACGAAGTCCCAGGAGATCGACCCTTCCCCGTCCGCTGCCTCGATGACCCGCCAGGCCGACGCGCCGGGCTCCAGGACGCGGATGCCCTTGCCGTACGTGCCCACCCACACCGAGCCGTCGGGCGCGGTCTCGATGGCCAGGACGTGCGTGCCGATGCCCGCCGTGTCGGGCAGGGGTGGCGGCAAGGCGCGGCCTGGCTGCACGGCGCCGGTTGCCGGCCGGGGCGCGTTGGGGTCGGTCGGTGCTGGGGGGCCGGAGCGGCAGGAGAGCGAGGCGAAGCCCAGCAGGGCGAGGCACGCGAGGGTCGGACGTGAGGGCATGGATCACTCGTCGGGTCGAGGTGGCCGGCGCCGCCGTTTGCGCTCGGAACGGCGTTTCTTCTCGTCGATGCGCTTCTGCACGGCCGCTCGCGACGGCTTGGTGGGGCGCCGCCGCTTGCGCCGCTTCAGCGCCGCCTGCACGAGCTCGCGCATGCGCTCGAGCGCTTCCTGACGGTTCCGTCGCTGACTGCGGCTGCCGCTGGCCACGACGCGCAGGATGCCCTCCCCGTGGAGGCGGGCGGAGAGCCTGTCCAGGAGCCTCTCGCGCACGTCTTCGGCGATGGAGGGCGACGCCGCGACGTTCCAGCTGAGCTCGATGCGCGTGGAGGACGTGTTCACATGCTGCCCCCCCGGACCGCCGGATCGCGTCGCGCGAACCTCGAGCTCTCCCGGCGCGACGACGACGCGCGGGGCCAGTCGGATGCCGCGGCCTTGCTCGTTCACCGGGGACAAGGTACGGCGTCGACGGAGTCCGGGGCACGCCTCGAACCCCTTTCCGGCGGCCCCGCTTCGGCGCAGTCTTTATGCGCTTTTTTCGGGAAGCCCTCGCGGCCCAGCCCGACGATCGACCACCCGGAACGGGGACGCGAGCATGGCGTGGACCGCGCGCGACGCGCTGGAGCTCTACAACGTGGAGGGTTGGGGCGCGGGCTTCTTCGGCGTGAACGAGGCCGGGCACGTGTCCGTGCACCCCACGCGCGACCCGGCCGTCGCCATCGACCTGTACGAGCTCGCCACAGACCTGATCGGTCAGGGCGTTCGGCTGCCGTTGCTCCTGCGCTTCCCCGACATCCTGCACGAGAGGATCGAGGCGTTGACCGAGCGCTTCGAGATCGCGCGGCGGGAGTTCGGCTACGAGGGCCCATACACCCCGGTCTATCCCATCAAGGTCAACCAGCAGCGGCGGGTCATCCGCGAGATCGTCGCGGCGGGCGAGGACCACGGCGTCGGGCTCGAGGTGGGCAGCAAGCCCGAGCTCCTCGCGGTGATCGCGCTCACGGAGGGCGCCGAGCACCTGATCGTCTGCAACGGCTACAAGGACGAGGAGTACATCCGCCTCGCGCTGATGGGCCAGCGCCTGGGGCACGAAGTGCTGATCGTCCTGGAGAAGGTGCAGGAGGCGGACACGCTTCTGGCGATCGCCGGCGACATGGGCGTAGAGCCTCGTGCCGGCGTGCGGATC
The DNA here is from genome assembly GCA_035465395.1 of Longimicrobiales bacterium. GTDB lineage: Bacteria > Gemmatimonadota > Gemmatimonadetes > Longimicrobiales > RSA9 > DATHRK01. The sequence continues at coordinate 91,544 of DATHRK010000051.1, forward strand.
AAGCTCGCGAGCGAGGGAGCCGGCCGCTGGTCGGAGTCGGCGGGTGCGAAGAGCAAGTTCGGTCTCGGCGCCGCGGAGCTCATGGCGGTGATCGACCGCTTTCGCGCCGCCGGACTTGAGCGCTCGTTGCGGATGATCCACTTCCACCTCGGCTCGCAGATCCCCGACATCCGCAACATCAAGCAGGGGATGGCCGAGGTGGCCCGGTTCTACGTGGAGCTTCGGCGCCTCGGCATCCCCATCGACACGGTCGACGTGGGGGGCGGGCTGGGTGTCGACTACGACGGGTCGCGATCCACGTCACCGGCGAGCGTGAACTACTCCCTGCAGGAGTACGCCAACGATGTCGTCTACGTGATGGCCGAGGCCTGTCGCGTCGAGGGCGTCCCGATGCCTCACCTGATCTCGGAGTCGGGCCGGGCCCTGACCGCCCACCACGCGCTGCTGCTCGTCAACGTGATCGAACGCGAGAGCCACGCGACCGACGACCCTGGCGCGCCCCCCGATGACGCCCCGCGCCAGGTGTTCGACCTCGCAGAGGCGGCGGGCGAGATCGATCGGCGGGGTGTGCGCGAGGTGTATCACGACCTCCTGTTCGCCAGGAGCGAGCTTCGCACCCTGTTCAACGCGGGCGTCATCTCGCTGGCCGTCCGTGCGCTGGGCGAGCGCCACTTTCTTGCGGCAATGCGCGCGCTCGCGGCGCACGCGCGGCGGGACCCCGAAGAGTTCGAGGACATCCTGCCCACGATCGAAGAGGCTCTGACGGACCGCTACTTCTGCAACTTCTCGCTCTTCCAGTCGCTGCCCGACTCGTGGGCGATCGACCAGCTCTTTCCGATTCTGCCCATTCACCGACTGGACGAGGAGCCGACCCGGCGGGGTACGCTGCAGGACGTCACGTGCGACAGCGACGGCAAGATCGACGCGTTCGTGGGTCAACCCGAGGGCGGCCTGCCGCTTCACGACTTCCGCCCCGGGACGCCGTACGTACTGGGCATCTTCCTCGCGGGCGCGTATCAGGAGATTCTAGGCGACCTGCACAACCTCTTCGGCGATACCGACTCGGTGCACGTGCGCGTGGTGGGGGACGACTACGAGGTGGAGGACGTCGTGCGCGGGGACACGATGACCGACGTGCTCCGCTACGTCGCCTTCGACCCGGCGGAGCTGGTGGCCACGTTCCGGCGCAAGGTCAAGAACGCCGATCTCGCCAAGCACGAAGCGAACGGATTCATCGCCGACTACATCGCCGGCCTAGCGGGCTACACCTACCTGACGGCCCGCATCGACTAGGCCGCACTCCCGTCCTTCAGCGACCTGCATGGTCCAACGCGGCGGGTCCGCCGGCTGTCTCACATTCCGGAACGCAGCGCCCCGGCCTGTGCCGTCGCGCTCGCTCGTTCCCGGCCGAGGCCCGCGTCAGGTTCGGTCGAGGCGACCGCCGAGGAACCGCGAAAGGAGCTCCCACGATGACACGGCCGCCCCCCCCTGCCCCGCCCTGGACGCGCCTCGCACCGATCGCCGGCGCCGCGGCTCTCGCCGCCCTGTGCGTGCTCGCCCCGGGGACCGCATCGGCGCAGGACTTCCAGGTGCCGGTCGAGTACTACGAGCTGGACAACGGCCTCCGCGTCGTCCTCTCGCACGACGACACGGCCCCGATCGCCACGGTCGCGGTGTATTACAACATCGGCTTCCGCATCGAGCCGCGGGACCGGACCGGCTTCGCGCACCTGTTCGAGCACATGATGTTCCAGGGCTCGGAAAACCTCGGGAAGCTCGAATTCATCAAGCTGGTGCAGTCCAACGGCGGCGTCCTCAACGGCTCGACCCGCTTCGACTTCACGAACTACTTCGAGATCGTTCCGGCGCATACGCTCGAGACGATGCTGTGGGCGGAAGCCGACCGCATGCGCGGGCTGGCGATCACGGAGGTGGAGCTGAAGAACCAGCAGGAGGTCGTCAAGAACGAGGTCAGGGTGAACGTCCTGAATCAGCCCTACGGCGGCTTCCCATGGCTGGACATGCCGCAGTACGCCAACGAGAACTGGTACAACGCCCACAACTTCTACGGCGAGCTCGAGGACCTCGACGCCGCGTCCGTGGAGGACGTGAGCGCCTTCTTTCAGCGCTACTACGCGCCGAACAACGCCGCGCTGGTGGTCGTAGGGGATTTCGATGAGGCGCAGACCCGTGAGTGGATCGAGCATTACTTCGGCGATATTCCGAGCGCCCCGGATCCGGTGCTTCCCGACATCTCCGAGCCGCGGCAGGAGGCCGAGAAGCGGTTCGAGAAGACCGACGACAAGGCCACCCGCCCGGCGCTCGCCATCTCGTGGCACGCGCCCGAGCGCAATACTCCCGAGTACCTGGCGATGGGCTTGTTGACGCAGATCCTGACCGAGGGCAGGGACAGCCGGCTCTATCGGTCGATCGTGCAGGAGAACGGCTACAGCGGGGGCGTCAGCGGCGGCATCAACCTGCTGGGCAACCAGTTCAACGTGAACGGCCCGACGCTGCTCACGGTGTCGCTGTTCCACGACGAGACGACCTCCGCCGAAGGGATCATCCGTGCGGTCGACGAGGTCGTGGAAGACCTCCGCAGCAACCCCGTGACGGAGGAGGAGCTGGAGCGGGCGCGCGTCAAGATGCGCTCGTCGATCCTCGGTTCGATGGAGGGCTTCTTCGGCTTCGGACGGGCCGATCTGCTCGCGGCCTTCGCGCTGTTCGACGACGACCCGGGTCGGATCAACGAGCTCCTGACCGCGTTCGATGACATCACGCCGGAGCTGCTTCGCGAGACCGCGATCGAATACCTCCGGTCCACCAACCGCACGATCCTCGAGGTCGTGCCCGCGCGGGCGGCGACGTGAGGAGGCCTGCCTTGAGGATTCGTACTCTGCGCCTGTCGGCAGTTGCGGCTGCGACTCTCGCCTCGGCGGCCGTCGCGCATCCGGCTTTCGCCCAGCAGGCCCCGCCGGAGCCCGGTCCGCCGCGCGACTTCCGCGTGCCGCCCGCAACGCGGTTCGCCCTCGACAACGGTTTGCAGGTGACGATGGTGCCCTACGGGAGCGTCCCGAAGGTGAACGTGCAGCTGATCGTGCGCACCGGCAACGTGGATGAGGCGCCCGACGAAGTGTGGCTGGCGGACCTGACCGCCGACCTCATGGAGGAGGGCACCACGAGCCGGGATGCGGGCGAGCTCGCGGAGGCCGCCGCGAGCATGGGCGGCAGCATCGGCATCGGTGTCGGCACCGACCAGACCTTCGTCAGCGGGAACGCGCTCTCGGAGTTCGGGCCCGACATGGTCGCCCTCGTCGCCGACGTGGCGCGCAACCCGTCCCTTCCGGAGGCGGAGCTCGAGCGGCTCAAGGCCGACCGGGTGCGGCAGGTGTCGATCGCGAAGAGCCAGCCTCAGTCGCTCGCCCTGGAGCGGTTCCGCGCCGTGCTGTACCCCGACCACCCGTACGGACGCGTCTTCCCGTCCGAGGACATGCTCCGCGGGTACTCGATCGAGCAGGTCCGCGACTTCTACCGTCGCAACTTCGGGGCGGCCCGCTCGCACCTCTTCGTCGTGGGGCGCTTCGACGCCGTGGCGATGGAGGCGGCGGCGCGCGAGGCGTTCGGGGACTGGGCCGTGGGCACCGAGGCGACTCCGCCGCAGGGGTCGGCGACCGGCGGACGCGCGGTGTACTTCATCGACAATCCCGGCGCCGTCCAGTCCACGCTGTACGTGGGCCTGCCGGTCGTGGACCCCTCGAGCCCGGACTTCGTGGCGCTCCAGGTGACCAACGCGCTCCTGGGCGGTTCGTTCGGATCCCGCATCACCAGCAACATCCGCGAGGACAAAGGCTACACCTACAGCCCGTTCAGCACCCTGTCGAGCCGCCCCGGCGACGCGTACTGGGCCGAGGTCGCCGACGTCACGACGGACGTCACGGGCGCCGCGCTCCGCGAGATCCTGTACGAGATCGACCGGCTGCGGTCCGAGCCGCCTTCGGCGGAGGAGCTCGAGGCCATCCAGAACTACATGGCGGGCACCTTCGTCCTGCAGAATTCCAGCAGGGGCGGGATCATCAACCAGCTCAACTACGTCGAACTACACGGCCTCGCCGAAGACCATTTGCGCACGTACGTGGAGCGCGTGCACGCCGTCACCCCCGACGACGTGCGGCGCATAGCGGACGAGTACCTGGATCCGGCCGACATGGTGATCGTCGTCGTCGGCGACCGCGCTCAGGTGATGGATCAGATCGCGGAGTACGGCGAGCTCGTGGAATGAGCGAGCGCGGACGCGCCCGCTGACGAGAAGTGGCGCGGCCCGCTCGGTCGGTTCTGCCGGGCGGGCCGTCGTGCGTCAGTTCGGTGCGCCCCCGGCCGGACGGGGGGTCGCAGCCGCGGGACGGATACGCGCGATGCGGGCCTGGATGCCGGGCGACGCGCCGTACGCGGCCCACACCTCTCCGGTCGCCTCGTCCACGTCCAGGTGGCGGACCAGCGCGCCCGTCGTCGGCAGCCTGTACGTGGTGAAGGTCTCCGATCCAGGATCGAACGCGAAGACCGCATCCGCCGCCCCCGTGCCGACCCACACGGTGCCCCGGGTGCGGTCGACGCGCGCCACGTACGGCAGGGCGTCGGGGACCGGGAGCACGAATTCCTCGAAGCTTTCCGTCGCCGGGTCGAAACGGGCGAGACGGTTGTTCGCGTACTCCGGGATCCAGACCGTGCCGTCGGCCGCGACGTCGGGGCGCCGCGGCCCGCTGTGCGGCGTGGGCATCGACCAGGTCGTGAACGCCCCCGTCTCCGGGTCCAGTCGAATCAGCCGGTTGCCGACCAGCTCGGTGCCCCACACCGCCCCGTCGGGCGCGATCCGCAGCCCGTAGGGCATGGGCCCGTTGCCGGCCGCCAGCGCCGGCGTGATCGGCACGTCGAAGGTCACCACCTCCTCGCTCCCGGGGCGCACGTAGCCCCAGCGCGGCGGGTCGCGCGTGAAATGCCCGTTGAACCACGCTCGCCCGTCGTCGTCGATCGCCACGCTGTGCGGGTACATGCCCACCTGCCAGGCGCTCCAGGCGCCGCTGGACGCGTCACGACGTGCCAGCGTCGTCGGCGCCCCGAGAACCACCCACAGCGCGCCGTCGCCGGCGATGTCGATCGCGCGCGGGTTGGACGCGCTGCCGCCGGCCTCGATGGGCGCCTCCGCGAAGGTCCCGCTCGCGGGATCGAGGACCCAGAGGCGGTGCGTGAGCATCCCGGTGATGGTCACGCGGCCCTCGGCATCGACGACGAGGTCGTGCGGCAGGTCGCCGGGCGGCGGATAGGGGAACTCGCGGACCGAAGCCCCCGCGGGCAGGCTCGCGGTCCTCGCCGGTCGAGGCGGCGTACGCACCGCCTCCGACAACCAAGCCGCCGTGGCCGCGGCGTCGCGGTCCGCCGAGATGACGGGGAAGCCGGTGCCGGCTCCCGCGAAACCCACCATCTGCTGCACCCTCTCCTGCCAGCTGTCGCGGCTTCGGGCGGAGTCGCCCGGGAACGCGATGGCGCCGTCGAACACGTGGCAGCCGGTGCAGTCGAGGATGAAGCGGCGCTTTTCGACCCCGTCGGGCAGGAGCCCGAGCCATTGCGAGGAGGACAGCCGCGGGGGGCCGTCCGGCGCCGTGGCCCTGGCCGTGCCCGCCGGGCCGGCGGCCCCCGATGCGTCGTCGGCAGCGGGAGCCCCACCGGTGCCAGCGCAGGCTACGAGGAGCGCCAGCGTCAGGACCGCGGGTGCGCGGGCGTCGCGATACGGCGCGGGCGCGGCCGGAGGGTCGAGTCGTGGAATCATCGGCTTCTGGGGGATCAAGGTCCGAGCAATCCGACACGCCGCACGGCGCGCCGGTTGTGGTGACGCCCTACCGCCAGCACGCCTCGTCGGTGAAACCGCGTTCCGCGAGCCAGTCCTCCATGCCGCCGAACACCCCTTCGGCGTAGCGCGGCGGACCATTCTCGCTCGGGATCATGAACGAGTGGGGAGCGTCGGGCACGACCACGACGCGCTGATCGCCGCCCGGTGATCGCGCGAACGCGCGCTCCAGCGCAGCGCGGGTCGGGACGAGAGGCACCGCCTCGTCCCGCTCGCCGAGGAACCACAGCACGGGGCCTCCGAACCGCGCCACCGCGTCCGTCGAGCCGAATGCCAGGTTGCGCTGCGCCCACCCCCACCACTCGGCGGACCAGACCTCGCTGATCGGACCGTCTCCGAAGGCCGTCCTGTACCAGTGCTCCCCCACATACGGCGCGACCGCCGAGTCCGCGGCCGCGATCGGTGCGCCGCCGGCCGCCAGGCGGTAGATGTGCTCGCGCAGGTCCATGGCGTGATCCAGATCCAGCCCCTCCACGCCCGCGGCCCGCACCTCCTGGCGCTGCTCGTGGATCACCGTCACCGGACCGGGCAAGGTGGCGCCCGCGCGCAGAATCATGTACGACGTGTGGGGGGCCGCGATGGCCGCCGGGGGCACCGTCCACCCGCCCTGGCTGCTGCCCCAGAGGCCGACACGTGCCGCGTCTACCTCGGGAAGCGCCGCGGCGAACTCGACGGCGGCCGCGGCGTCATCCGACATCGCGGCGAAATCGGGCTCCCGCCACGCGTCCGCGTCGGGAGTGTAGCCGCGTTTGTCGTACGCCAGCACCGCCACACCCCGCTGCAGGAGGAAGGTGTGGAAGACGCCGCCGTAGCGGTTCGCCGGGCCGGAGCCGTGCACCATGACGATCGCCGGGTGCGGGCCATCGCAGTCCGGCAGCAGCAGGCGGCCGAGCAGCTCGGTCCCGTCGGCCGACGGGAACTTCACCGGCCGCGACGTGTGCGGGAACACCCGCTCGCCGCGCAGCGCGCGGCCACGCTCGTGCCACGTCAGCCGGTCGTAGCGCCCAACGGTGCCGCGCTCGAAATCGATCCGCACCGCGCCGTCGGCGGGGAAGGTCGAACGGAGCCGGTCGCCCTCACGCGCGAAGACGCCCCCCCGATCGAGCCCGCGCGTGTCCATGAAGATCCAGAAGCCCTCTCCTTCGACCATATAGCCGCCGGTGACGACCTCCCCGGTCTCGAGCCTGTAGGAGCCGTCGAAGTCCTCGAGGCCGTTCTGGCCGGGGAGGGGGCACGGCGACGGCAGGAGTAGCAGACCGGCCAGGAGGCTCGAAGGGAGAGCCGACGGAGCGGACCGCTGTCGGGCGTGCGTGCGTCGCATGGTGACTCCGGGTCGAGGCGTGACGGCGTGAGACGTGGGATGCAAACACCCCGCCGCTGCGCGCTTCAGCGCGGTGCGCCGCCGGGGGTCGCACCCTCCAGCCCGACGCCCGCACCCGCCGGCGCGTGCTGGAGCTCGTGGAGGCGGGCGTAGAGGCCCTGATCGGCCAGGAGTTCCTCGTGGGTCCCCCGCTCGACGAGCCGGCCGCCGTCCAGGACGAAGATCGTGTCGGCCCCCCGGATGGTCGACAGGCGGTGGGCGATGACGAGCGTGGTCACACCGCTCCGCCGGGCGAACAAGCCCTCGAGCGCGTCCTGGATCAGCGCCTCGGACTCGCTGTCGAGACTCGCGGTGGCCTCGTCCAGGATGAGCAGGCGCGCGTGCCTCAGGATCGCGCGCGCGATCGCCACGCGCTGCTTCTGGCCTCCGGACAGCCTGACCCCCCGCTCGCCGATGGGCGTGTCCCAGCCCTGCGGCAGCGTGCCGATGAACTCGCTCGCGTTTGCCAGATCCGCGGCGGCCTGGAGGTCCGCGTCGGTGGCCTCCGGCCGGGCGTAGCGGACGTTGTCGCGCACCGAGCCCGAGAACAGCGTGGGCTCCTGCGGCACGATCGCCACCGCCGTCCGCAGCGCTTCCAGGGTGTAGTCGCGCACGTCCCTGCCGCCGAGGAGGATGCGGCCGCGGTCGGGATCGTAGAGACGCGCGACGAGGCGGGTCACCGTCGTCTTGCCGGACCCCGAGGGGCCGACGAAGGCGACTGTCGCGCCCTCCGGGACCTGGAACGACAGGTCGGTGAGCGCGGGTTCGTCGGTGCCCGGATACAGAAACGAGACGTCGTCGAACCGGACCGCGCCTCCGTCGACCCGGTCGACGTCGCCTTCGGATTCGGGCTCCGCTTCCAGCAGCGCCGACACCCGCTCCAGCGCGGCGAGGCCCGCCTGCAGCTGGTTGTTGAAGAGCATGACCGACATGACGGGGCCCTGGAGCATGCGCTGGTACAGCAGGAACGCGGTGAGCTCGCCGATGGTGAGCGATCCCGTCACGACGAGCCAGCCCCCGACCAGCAGGATGGCGCCGACCCCGTACTCGGCGGTCAGCGTGATCAGCGCCTCCATCATCCCGACCTCGCGCCGCCGGGCCAGGTTGAGCTCGACGTACGTGTCGTTCTCCGCGCCGAACCGGTCGATCTCCAACGGCTCGTTCGCGAAGCCTTTCACCACCTGGATGTTGGCGATGGCCTCGGTCGCGACCGCCGTGAGCTCGCCCACGCGCCGTCGAATCCCGCGCGCCGCGTCGCGCAGGGGCCCCTGGTAGTGACGCGTGATCAGCGCGAGCGTGGGGGCCACCACGAGGTTGACCAACGCGAGCCGCCAGTTCATCGCCAGCAGGATCGCGGTGACCACCACGATGCTCACGAACTGGCCGGCCAGCCTCGTCGCGCCCGCCCGGATCATGCCCTCGAGCGCGTTGACGTCGGAGACGACGCGCGAGGTGAGCGCACCCGACCGTTCCTGGGTGAAGCGGACCACCGGCATCGCGAGGAGGCGCCGGTAGGCGCGCATGCGGATGTCGGCGATGATGCCCTGCGTGAACGCGAAGCTGAAGTACATGCCCGCGTAGCCGACCCCCGCGCGCACCAGGTAGTAGGCCGCAATCGCCACCGCCAGGATCGCGAAGCCGCGCGCGGCCCCCGCCGGGATGACGGTGTCGATGCCGTAACGGACGAACTGTGGCGCGAGGGTGCCGAGGGCGGCCGAGAAGCTGATCAGGGCGGATAGCCCCAGCACCTTCCAGCGGTAGGGCGACAGCAGCGCCCAGAGATCGCGGACGACGTGCGCCTCCGGGCTCGGAAGCGCGTGCGCCGTTGCATCGTCGCCGGCGGGGCCGGCGTGGGCGGAACCGAAGTCGCGGCGACCGCCGCCGCCCCGCGAGCCGCCCCCTACCACCCCATCACGAGCGCGAACACGAGCGGCGCGACGATCGATGCGTCGGATTCGATGACGTGCTTGGGGGTGTCGACGCCCAGCTTCCCCCAGGTGATCTTCTCGTTGGGTACCGCCCCCGAATAGCCGCCGTAGCTCGTCGTGGCATCCGAGATCTGGCAGAAGTACCCCCACAGCGGGACGCTCGCCCGCCGCAGGTCCTGATGCAGCATGGGCACGACGCAGATCGGGAAGTCGCCCGCGATCCCGCCGCCGATCTGGAAGAAGCCGATCGACGACCTGGTCGAGAGATCGGTGTACCACTCCGCGAGGTCGATCATGTACTCGATGCCGCCGCGGATGGTGCGCACGTCGCCCAGCGTCCCGTCGATCTGGTGGGCCGCGTAGATGTTGCCCAGCGTCGAGTCTTCCCAGCCCGGGACGAACATCGGCAGCGTGCGTTCGGCCGCCGCGACCATCCAGCTGTCCGCCGGATCGATCTGGAAGTGCGCGTCCAGATCCCCGGACGCGATGACCCGGTAGAGCGCTTCGTGGGGGAACAGGCGCTCGCCCGTCTCTTCCGCCTCGGCCCACACCCGCAGCACCGCCCTCTCGAGCCGGCGCATCGCCTCCTCCTCGGGGATACAGGTGTCGGTCACCCGGTTGAGGTGGCGATCGAGCAGCGCCTGCTCGTCCGCCGGGGTCAGGTCCCGGTAGTGCGGAACGCGCTCGTAGTGGTCGTGGGCGACCAGGTTGAAGAGGTCCTCCTCGAGGTTGGCTCCGGTGCAGCAGATGGCGTGAACCTTCTCCTGACGGATCATCTCGGCGAGGGAGAGACCCAGCTCTGCCGTGCTCATCGCGCCGGCGAGCGTCAACAGCATGCTGCCGCCATCGTCCAGGTGGCGCCGGTATCCCTGCGCCGCGTCGACCAGCGCCGCGGCGTTGAAATGGCGGAAGTGGTGAAGGAGGAACCCGCTGATCGGGCTCGCCCCGGGTCCGCGTTCTTCCATGGTCTTCCTGGAGGGCGTCGAGTCGGTGGAAGCGAACGCGTAACCTAGGCGGGGCTCCCGAGCCCTGCTACCGTCCGCGCGGCGGATGGGCCCGGGTGCGGCGTGGCGCGGGAGCTGAGGGGCCGGCATGTTGCGCCCGGTGTGGCTCCTCCTCGCGCTCCTCGCCGCCGCGGGCACCGCGGCCCGTGAAGTCTACGTCAAGCGCGCCCGCCGCGCGGTCGACGAGTTCGCCGTGGTCTTCTGGGCTGCCGCCGGCGCCGGAGCGCTGCTGCTGCCGCTCGCCCTGGCGGAGGGCGCCGGCCTGCGGGACGGGTTCTGGCGGGCCCTGCTCGCCTCCGGCGCGATCAACGTCGTCGCCGCGCTCCTGATCGCGCGGGCCGTCCACCATTCCGACCTCTCCCTCGTCGCCCCGCTGAAGAGCCTGACTCCGCTGTTCATGCTCGTGACGGCGCCGCTGCTCATCGGCGAGCACGCGACGCCTACGGGCGTCGCCGGCGTCGCCGTGATCGTGGCCGGCGCGTACCTCCTCTCCGAGCCGGACGGCGCGGGTCTGCTGGCGCCGTATCGGGCGTTGCTGCGCGACTCCGGCGCCCGCGAGATGCTCGTCGTGGCCCTGATCTTCAGCGTTTCCGCGGTGGTCGACAAAATCGGCGTGCTCGCGTCCGGGCCGCTCGCCTGGGCCGCTTCGCTCAACCTCTTCGTGGCGGCCGCGGTGGGGCCCCTGGTGCTGTTGAGGGGCCGCCGGGCGGCCTCTCGCGACGCCCCTGCGGCGGGCGGCGACGGGGGACCGGGCGGGTCCGGCGCGGTGCGCCGGGATCTGGCCGGGGCCGCGGTCGTGACGGCGATCGCCCTCGCGGCCCAGATGGCGGCGATCGCGTTGACCGCGGCCGCCTACGTGATCGCGATCAAGCGGACCAGCGTGCTGTTCGCCGTCCTGGCGGGCGGCGTGTTCTTCGGCGAGCGCGGCACGCCTCGGCGCGCGATCGCCGCGCTGATCATGGTCGCCGGGTTCGCGCTCGTGACGGTGGCGGCGTGAGTCGATCGGCGACGGAGCGATTCCGCGCGGCCCGGCGCGACCCGGCGCTCGCGGTGCTGGAAGGGTTCCATCCGCTCAAGCACGCGCTGCGCTTCGGCGCCACGGTCCTGGAGGTGCTGTGCGTCGACCGGATGGAGCTGCGTCGGTTGTGCATCGACCTCGCGCCGGACGTTGCGCCGGCCCTCGAGGCGGCCAGGATCGTCGACGTCGACGAGGCGACGTTCTCCGCCGCGGCGCCGCGCCCCCCGCGCCCGGTCGTGGCGATCGCCGAGCGCCCGTCTCCGCCGCTCTCCATCCTCGAGGACGCGCCCATCGTCGTGCTCGACCGGCCGACGCACCACGGCAACCTCGGCGCCGTCGTCCGCGTGGCGGCCGCCGCCGGCGCGGGCGGGGTCGTCGCGCTGGGCGGCGCGGACCCCTGGCACCCGGTGGCCCTGCGCGGCGGGGCGGGGCTGCAGTTCGCCCTCGCGTCGAGGCACGCGAGCCCCGAGGGCTTGGCGGACATCGTGCGCGGGCGGCCGACGGTGGCCGCCGTGCCGGACGCCGCGCCCATGGCGGCTCCCCTGCCGCGCGGCGCGGCGCTGCTGTTTGGATCGGAGAGGGAGGGCTTGAGCGCGGAGGTACGTGCGGCTGCCGACCGGGCGGTTGGCATCCCGATGCGCGAGGGAGTGAGCAGCCTCAACCTCGCGACGTCGGTGGCGGTGATGCTCTACGCGAACCGGCGCTGATCCGAGGGGCCGGACCCCTTCGCGGCCGTGCGGGAGGGTCGGCTCCCGCAAGCGTCCAGAGGCTCAGCCCCCGCTAGCGTCCAGGATCGTGAGCTCCCGCTCGACCACCACGTCCGCGCGCCCGACGGCCCGGACGAGGAGCCGGAGCGCGTAGTCGCCCGGCGGGGCGTCGGCGGGTATGGACACCTCCAGCGAGCGGCCGTACCTGCCGTCCGCGGGTGCCGCCGCGTCGCTCCAGCGCACGCGGACCGCCTCGTCCGCGTCGGCGAGCCCCAGCCAGCGCGCGGCGCGCCGGAAGAACGAGGCCGACGACCGCCGTACGGAGAGGTCGAAGGTGACCGCCTCCCCGTCGGCGCTCAGGCCGTAGACCTCGAACGCCACCCCCACCGCGGAGCCCGCGGCCACACGGGACGACGTCAGCATGCGCGCGGCGAGGGCCTCGGGATCTGTCTCGCCGCCCGGCCCGGGCGCGAACAGGAGCACATCCGACACGTCCAGCACGCCAGCGGCCAGGGTATCCCGGCGCACGCCGTAGCGCGCCCTCGCGCCCATGCCATCCCCGCCGAGCGCCTCCACGGACACGAGGTAGCTTCCGGCGGGCGCGCGGGCGCGGGCGCGCCAGGTCCCTCCGGGTTCGGCGTCGGCCGCCGCGCGGACGACCTGCACCGGGTTCTCCGCCGGACCCGCGGGCAGCGCCGCCAGCGGCCAGGGCAGCAGCGCGAGCGCGGCGGAAGGGCCGTGGCGCGTCCAATCGAACGGCCCCGCTCCGGTCGTGACGTCGCCCGCGCCCGGGTGCGCCGCGGCGACCACGAAGAGCAGCGAATCCCCGCGTCGGAACGCGGCCAGTTGGTGCTCCGCGGAGACGAGCGAGTCCAGGTAGGGGGGCGCGTACCCCTCGCGGCGCGGCTCGCGGTCCGGCTCCCACGCCTCGGGCCCGGCCTCGGGCCCCGCGGCGATGGCTGCGCCGGGCGGCACGAAGCCGAACCCGTCGTCCTGCTGGTGGCCGACGACCGTCGCCGGAGCCGCCAACAGGGACGGAGGGCTGTGCGTGAGCTCCCACGCGACCTCCCACCCGAAGCGCGCGTGGAGCTCGCGCAGGTCGTCGCCCCACGGGATGCCGAACGGATTGCGGGTGTCCTCCTGTATGCGGGCCATCACCACGCGGGCGAGGTGCTCGGAGCGGCGGTCGTTGCCCGGCAGGGACCAGAAGGGGTCGGCGAGGCGCCACAGCAGGCGCTCGAACGCGGCGGTGTCGGCCGCTTGGTGCAGCAGCCGGCGGGCGTCGCGGTCCAGCAGATCGCGCAGGGGGCGTGCGGCGTCCAGGACCGCGGGCGGCACCCCCGTTCGCCCGGCGAACGCCCGCTCGGCCTCCTCCGTCCGCCCGGCGACGTGCAGCGCGAGGCCCGACAACGCGTCGCACCAGCCGTCCCCGGCGCCATCGTCGCGGCAGGCGCGCGCCAGGGTCTCCGCCGCGGCGAGGTGCTCGCGCGCGAGCGAGTCGGCGCCGCGGGCGCCGGCCAGGTCCGGCGGATCGCCGGCCAGGGCACGTCGTCCCGCGATCAGCGCGGTCTGGGCGCCCTCCACGCGATAGCGGACCTGCTGCCCGACCAGCCACCGGTCGGAGGGCGCCCGCTCGGACAGACCCGCCAACTCGATCAGGAGCCCGAGCCGCTCGACCCCGATGTTTTCGGGCTCGAGGGGAGGGTCCTCGTCGGAACCCTCCGAGCGCCAGCAGAACCGTCCGACGACTTCGCCGCAGGCGCCGCCAGAACCCCCGAGGCCCCACGGCAGGGACGCGCGGCGAACCCGTTCGAAGCGGGCCTGGGCGGCGCGCGCGGCCTCCAGCGCCCGCGCGGAGTCCTCGATGGCGTCGGCCTGCGCACGGGCGGAGGCGGCCAGCGCCCCGGCCGCGGCGAGCGCCATCAGCCCCGCCCGCGCGACCCGGCTCATCCGCCGTTCTCCAGATCCGCCAGGAAGGCCGGCACCTCCGCGATTCCGCCCAGGCGTGCGTAGCGAGCCTCGCCCAGGTCGCCCTCGTCGACCTGCTCGTGCGCCCACGTCGTGTGGTAGGGGATGTGCACGGCGACCGCGCCCATCTCCGCGACCGGGAGGATGTCGGAGCGCAGCGAATTGCCCACCATCACGAACTCCTCGGGCCGGGCGCCGTGGGCGTCGAGGATCCTCTCGTAGGTGTCGCGGTCCTTCCTCGACACCACCTCGACGAAGTCGAAGTGATCCCCCAGGCCGCTGCGCGCGACCTTGGTTTCCTGGTCGAGGAGGTCGCCCTTCGTGAGCACCATCAGCCGGTACCGCCCCGCGAGAGCGGGGATCACGTCCGCGACTCCGTCCAGCAGCTCGACCGGCGCGCGCAGCATTTCCTGCCCCATGTCGAGGACGGCCTGGATGTCCTCTCCGGTAATTGCGCCTTCGGTCAGGTCGATCGCCGTCTCCACCATCGACAGCGTGAAGGCCTTCACGCCGTAGCCGTAGTGGCCCAGGTTGCGGACCTCGGTCTCGTAGAGGCGCTGCTCGATCAGCGACTCGTCGCAGTGGCGGCGCAGGAGGCTGCGAAAGCGCTCCTGCGTATCGGTGAAGAGCCGCTCGTTGTGCCAGAGCGTATCGTCGGCGTCGAAGGCGACGAGCAGGTCGGAGCGGGGGCGTGCGGTCATCGGCGTCTCGTGCTGGCCAGGACCATCACGGTGTCGGAGAAGCGAGCGCCGCGCAACGTCCGCGCTCCCCGCCGCGCTCGGGAGGCGGCCGCGGCCCGTGCGCAGCAATGGCAGGGCCGGCCGGGCCAGCGTAGACTATTCGGGAGGCCCCACGACATCCCGCGAACGCGCGCCCATGATTCGTTGCCCGTCCTTTGCCCGCGCCGGCCGGCTTTCCCCCGTCGACGCGATCCTCGAGCGGGCCCGCACGGGCGGCTGACGTGACGACGCCCCAGACCCCGGCCCCCGACTTCCTCCACGATGCCATCATGGAGGCGGTCGTGTTCGCCGCCGAGCGTTTTCTCGGGGGCGGCGACTGGCAGAACAACCTCGAGGTCGTCCTGGCCCGGCTCGGAGAGGCCGCTGGGGTCAGCCGCGCCTACATCTTCAAGCACGGCTCCAATGAGAGCGGCAGCGTCGTCACCCGGAGAGCCGAGTGGGTCGGCGCCGGGGTGCAGCCGCAGATCGACAATCCCGCCCTGCAGGACCTTTCACTGCGCGACGCCGGTCTGGCGATGTGGGAGGAGGGACTGGCCCGGGGCGAGATCATGCAGGCGCACGTCGGCGCCGTGCCCGAGCAAGCGCAGCGCCTCATGACGCCGCAGGCGATCCGGTCGCTGATCCACGTACCCATCCACGTCGACGATGAATGGTGGGGCTTCATCGGCTTCGACGAGTGCCGCGCCGAGCGCGTCTGGACGGCATCCGAGCAGAGCGCGCTGCGCGCAGCCGGCCAGCTCCTCGGCGCGGCGATCGGCCGATATCGGCTCGAGCGCGACATCGAGGACCAACGGCTGCAGGCTCAGCTGCAGGCCGAGGTCGGCGCCCTCGTGACCGAGGGCGCCCTGGGCGAGGGCACCTTCGCGGAACGCTGCGTCCGCCTCCTGGTCGAGCGCCTCGAGCTGGACGCCGCGTGCCTGTGGCGGCACGGCGCGGGCGGGCGCTCCGGGCTGCTCGCGGGCCACCCCGCCGACGGCGTCGCCTGTCGCGACGGCCACGACCCGGAGCCAGCGGACGATCGCCTGATCCTTCCGCTCATCGTGGGCGACAAGGAGCTCGGCAGGATCGTCGTGGGGAAGGCCGACGGTTTCGAGAGACGAACGTTCGAGGCGCTGTGGTCGGTGTGCGACGAGATCGCGCTGGCGCTCACGCAGGAGTCGTCGATCGAGCGCCTTCGCGCGCAGGAAGAGCGCTTTCGGGCGCTGGTCGCCACCGCGCCCGATGGCATCCTCGTCCTCGACGAGGACGGCACCATCGTGAGCACCAACGCGGCGCTGGACGAGCTCGCCTTCGCCGCGCCGGGTGAGCTGGAGGGACGCGATTTCGCCTCGCTCATCCCGAATGAAGAGGCGCGCACGTTCGCGGAGCACCTGAGCGCCTTCGCCGGAGCCGTGGACGCACCCCCGGACCTGTCGGGGGAAGGCTGGATGCTCAGGACCCTGGACGGGCGCGAGATCCCTGTCGAGGTGCTCTTCGGTGGCTACCGGGACGGTCCCCGGCGCTTCCTCACGGCTTTCGTGCGCGACGTCTCCGAACGGCGGCGCGCCGAGGAGAACGCCCGCCACCTGATCCGCGAGCAGGCCGCGCGCAGCGAGGCCGAGGCGGCGCACCGGCGCTCGGAGTTCCTCTCGGAGGCGAGCCGCACGCTCGCCACGTCCTTCGACTACGCCACCACCCTGGGCTCGGTGGTCCAGCTCGCGGTGCCCGAGCTCGCCGACTACGCCTGGGTGGACGTCCGGGAGGGCACCACCCTGCGGCGCGTGGGGGTCGCCCACGTCGACCCCCACGAGGAGCCCACCGTGCTCCACGCGCTCCGTCAGCTGGACGGCGCGGAGGGGACGCACATGCTGGCCACGCTGTTCGAGGACGGCGTTCCGCTGATCCTGCCGGAGGTCGACCTGGAGGCCGCGCTTGCGGTCGCGCCGGACGAAGAGTACGCCGAGGCCTTGCGGTCGCTCGGGCCGCGCTCCCTGCTCGCCGTCCCGGTGGTCGTCCGCGACCGCACCATCGCCGCGATCGTGCTGGCCTTCTCGACGTCCGGCCGCAGCTACTCCCGCGAGGACAGCGCGCTCGCCCGGGACCTCGCCTCGCGCGCCTCGCTCGCGGTGGAGAACGCCCAGCTCTACTGGGAGGCCCTGGACGCGAAGCGGGCCCGGGATGACATCCTGGGCGTGGTCGCGCACGATCTGCGCAACCCGCTCAACACCATCGGCATGGCCGGCCAGACGCTACTGGACGTGGACCATCCCGCGGCCCGGAAGATGGGGGGCACGATCGAGCGCTCGGTCACCCTGATGAACCGGCTCATCGGAGATCTGCTGCAGACGCGCCAGCTGGACGCGGGCTCGCTCCGGCTCGAGCTGCAGCGTCACGTCGCTTGGGAGATCGCCGAGGAGGCGCTCGCGACACTGAGGCCGCTCGCCACCGCGCGCGGACAGGAGCTCGTCGCCATACCCTACACCGAGCCGTGCGAGGTGCACGTCGACCAGCTCCGGATCCTGCAGGTGATCTCGAACCTCGTGGGCAACGCCGTGAAGTTCACCCCGGAGGGAGGGCGCATCGAGCTCTCCTGCCAGGGCGACGGGGACGCCGTCCGCTTCACCGTGCGGGACGACGGCCCGGGCATCCCCTCCGAGCAGCTGCCCCACGTCTTCGGCCGGTTCTGGAAGGCGCACGCGGGCGACGGCCAGGGCCTCGGGCTCGGGCTCTCCATCGCGGAGGGCATCGTGACCGAGCACGGGGGGCGCATCTGGGTCGAGAGCGAGGCCGGAGCGGGCGCCGCCTTCCATTTCACCCTCCCTCTGGCGCCACCCGAGGGGACGGTGCCGGAAACCGCCGAAGTGGCCCGCCTGGGCACGCCCTGACCCCCTGATCCACGGGGACGTAGGACATTGATTCGCCTCACCCTCCTCGGTGCTGCCGCGCTGGTCGGGTCGGACGGGCCCGTGCACGGGCGCGCGGCGCAGCGCATGCGCCTCGCGTTCCTGGCGATCCTCGCCGCCGCTCGCGGTGCCCCGGTGAGCCGTGACCGCGTGGTGGGACTGATCTGGCCGGAGCACGGAGACGATCGCGCGCGCAGGCTGCTCTCGGAGGCGCTGTACGTCGTGCGCAAGGAGCTCGGTGAGTCGGTGATCGAGGCGAGCGGGGACGACCTGCGCCTCGATCCCGCGGCGCTGCCGAGCGACCTGGAGGACTTCCGGGCCGCGATCGAGGACGGCCGTCCGGAGGCAGCCGTGGAGGCGTACGGCGGGCCCTTCCTGGACGGCTTCTTCATCGAGGGGGCGCCGCCGTTCGAATCGTGGGTCGACGGGGAACGCGCCGAGTTGGCCCGCGCCTACGGCGACGCGCTCCGGAGGCTGGCGCGCGGCGCCGACGAGCGCGGGGACGCGCGGGCGTCGGTCGCGTGGTGGCAGCGGCTCGCTGCGCACGACCGGTTCGACGCCAGCGTATCGATCCGCCTCATGGAAGCGCTCGAGGCGGCCGGGAACCGGGCGGCTGCGATTCGCCACGCGCGGGTCCACGCCGCGTTGTTGCGCGAAGAGCTCGACGCCGAGCCCGACCCGGAGGTCGAGGCCCTGGCCCAGCGCCTGCGCGACGCCCCGCGCACCGTCGGGCTGCGGGGGGGATCGGCGGCGGGCGGAAGCGCGGAGGCCTCCGCGTCGCCCGACGAGCCTCCCCACGAGGCGTCCCCGCCCCTCGATGTCGCTCCGCGACCCGGCCGTCCCCTTCGGCGCGCCCCTCGCGCGGTGGGCGTCGCGGCCATCGTCGTGATTGCACTGCTTGCCCTGTGGTGGCGCGCTGGCGACCGCGATCAGCCGACGGCGGCCGCGGGGGAGGACGGCACGGCGCTCGTAGTGGCGCCGTTCGACGTTCAGTCGGGGGGCGATGCCGGCGACGTCGCGTTCCTGTCCCGGGGCATCGCGACGCTGCTCGCCACGGCGCTGGATGGAGCCGGTGGGCTGAGTCCGGTCGACTCGCGCCGGGTGCTGTCGCTCGCCGATCGCCGGCCCGCGTTGGCCGCCGCCCGGCTGGCGGAGAGGTTGGGCGCCACGGCGAGGGTCGAAGGCACCGCGGTCGTGTCCCGTGACCTCCTCCGCGTGGAAGCGCGCCTGGTGGATGCGGCGGCGGACAGCGACGCGCTCGCAACCGCCGAGGCGCCGCTGGATTCGCTCTTCGCGCTCGTCGACGATCTCGCGACGCAGCTTCTCGCGGCCCGCGGCGCCGATCCGCTGACGGGCGTGGCGGCGCGCAGCACGTCCTCGCTGGAGGCGTTCAAGTCGTTCCAGGCCGGGGCGGACGCGTTCCGCGGTACCCGCTACGAAGAGGCCGTCGTGGCGTTCCAGCGGGCCGTCGAGCTCGACCCCGAGTACGCGCTCGCGCACTACCGGCTGTCCGCGGCGGCGCAGTGGGCGTTCGATTTCCCACGCGCGCGCGTGGCCATTCGCGCGGCACAGCGACACGTCACCCGGCTCCCCGAGCGCGAGCGCGCGCTGGTGGACGCGTGGGAGGCCTTCCTCGCGGGCGAGCCCGAGCGGGCGGAGCGGCAGTACGAGGCGCTCGTCGCGCAGCGCCCCGAGGACGCGGAAGCGTGGGCGGGGCTGGGGGAGGTGCTGGTCCACTACAACCCGTTGCGCGGGCGGCCCTCCGAGGAGGCTCTCGCGCCGTTCCGGCGTGCGGTGGCGCTCGACCCCGGCGTGGGGGAAGCCCGTTTCCATCTGCTGGAGTTCGCCGCGGCCGCGCGGGACAGCGCGGCGTTCGATACGCTGTTCGCGCCGGTGGACGCGGGGAGCGACCAGGCCCTCGTCTGGAGCGCCGTGCGGGCCTTCGGATGGGGGGACGAAGCGGAGAGGACACGCGTGGCCGCGGCACTGGGCGACGGCGATCCGATCGCGTACGGGGTCGCGCTGGGCAGGCTCGCGGCCAACCTGGGCGACCTGGATGCCGCGGCGCGGCTCGGCTCCTTGCCCGATCCGCCGCTGGACACGCCCGAGCTGCGGGCCGCGGGACAGATCCTGCGCGCCTCCGTGGAGGCTGCGCGCGGCCGGCCGCGGGCCGCGGCGGACCTCCTCGCGTCGGCGCGCGCCGCGGAGCCGGACTGGACGCGCGAGCTCGCCGCGCTCTTCGCGCTCATGCCCGGCGCACCCACCGACCCGGAGCGCCTCCGGGCGCTCTACGAGGACCTGCAGGCGTGGTCGCCCGAGGAACGCTCGCCCAACATCGGCTTCTTCCTCGGTGCCCACGCGGACGTGCATCGGCAGCTGCGGAGTTACCTGCTGGGGCTCCTCGCCGTGCGACTGGGACGGGCCTCGGAGGCCGAGGCGCACGTGGCCGAGCTGGAGGGGCTAGGCCGTTCCGGCGAGAGTGCCGCCTTCGGCCTCGGCCTCGCGTCGAGCGTCCGCGCGCACGCAGCCGCGGCCCGGGGCGATCTTGCCGGCGCCGAGGCGCTTCTGCGGGACCTCGCGCCGAACGCGCCGACCGAGCGCATCATGATCTCGCCGTTCTTCGCGCGCGCCCCGGACCGCTGGCTGCGCGCGGCCGTCGCCCGCCGGACGGGCGACCCCGAGGCGGCTCTGCGCTGGCTCACGAGCCTGGCGGACGGCTACGACTTCCTCTACGCGGCCCCGGCCCATCTCGCCATGGCGGAGATCCTCGAGGAGGAGGGGAGATCCGACGAGGCGGCGGCGCACTACCGCCGCTTCCTGGAGCTGCACCGGGATGCGGAGCCGCCGCTGCGTTCGAATCTGAACGAAGCCCGCGGGCGTCTCGAGCGGGGAATCGACCGCCGTTAGCCCTCGCAAACTGCAACGGCCCCCGCCATCCGCCCGGCTCCAAGGGTAACGACATCGGGCCGATGGGGAGATGTTGAAAACCATCCCATATGTAGTTTCGCCAGGCTTTTAGAGGCGACCGGAGTCGGGTCTCGCATTCTGCGGCACACCTCTCGCCCCATGACCGCCCAACGAGTGGAGCGACTCACACCCCACCGCTTCACCGTGGGAGAAACGACATGCGACGCAGCGCAGCCATCGAATGGCTCAGATACGGCACGATCACGGGACTCGTGTTCGCCGCCGGTGCGGGCGTCTCGGCCGTGCACTTCGGCGCCCCGAGCCCCCAGGTCGGGCTGGTGGCCGCTTCGGGATTCGCGTTCGGCGCCACGATAGAATGGATCAGCCTGAAGTTCCGGACGCCGGCGATGGCGTTCGCGGTGATCCTCATGATCGCCTTCGTCGGGACGCTCCAGCCGTACACGCCGGCGAGCGAGGAGGTGGGGATCACGCAGGATTTCAGGGCGCTCAATGCCGCCCTGAAGGACCCGGGCACGGCGGGGGAGGGCGTCCTGTCCGGGACCTCGGTGAACCGCAACGTGGAATCGGCTGCTGCCAACGCGGCACGCCGGGCGGGGCACCGGGAGCACCAGGAAGCCGAACGCGCTCCGGCGCCGGTCGGCTCGTACGCGAGGAAGGGCGTTCGCCGGACGGGAGGGGCCGGCTCGCCCTGACACGGTGAGCGGGGCGTTGGGAGGCGTCCCGCTCACCACGGCGGTCCCGCGACTGTGGCGATAGCGGGGCCCTGCCGTTTCCCCTCGTGCCGTTGCCGGCGGGGTATTCTGAGCCGGTCTTAGGGGCGCGCGGCGAGCAGCCGCAGCCCGTTCAAGGACACCAGCACCGTGCTGCCCTCGTGGCCGACGACGGCCAGCGGTAGCGGCAGGCCGACGGTCAGGATGAAGCCGATCATCACGGCGATGATGCCGACGGCGAAGGACAGGTTGGCGATTAGGACCCGCCGGGTGCGTCGCCCGAGCTCGAGCGCGAAGGGCAGCCGTGTCAGGTCGTCCCCCATCAGGACGACGTCGGCCGTCTCCAGCGCCACATCGGTCCCGGCGCCGCCCATCGCGACGCCCACGGTCGCCGCCGCCAGCGCGGGTGCGTCGTTCACGCCGTCCCCGACGTAGACTACCGACCCGAAGCGCTCACGCAGCTCTCTCACCAGCTCCACCTTCCTCTCCGGGAGAACCTCGGCGTGGCTGTCCGAGAGCCCGATGCTGCCGGCGACGGCCCGCGCCACCGCCCGGTTGTCGCCGGTGATCATCGCGATGTGCTCGATGCCCAAGCGCCGCAGCTCTTTGACCACGCCGGCCGACGCCGGCCGTACCTCGTCGGCGAACGCCATCACGCCCAGCACGCCCGGCGGGCCGGCGCCGTCGCCCTCCGCCACGAAGACGGCCGTGCGCCCGCGCTCCCGCAGCGCGCCCGCGAGCGCCTCCGCGCTATGCCAATCCGAAGATTGGCCCCCGCCCTCGGGCGTTCCGTTCGCGCTGTCTACGGCAAACAACCGGGCGTTGCCGATCAAAACCCGGCGGCCACCGACCGTCGCGACGACGCCGCGCCCCGGCCGCGCTTCGAAGCGCTCGACCGGCGGCGGCTCCAGGCCCGCGTCAGCAGCGGCGCGCAGGGTCGCCTCCCCGAGGTGGTGCTCGCTATGCGTCTGCGCGCCGGCGGCGAGGAGGAGGAGGGTCCGCTCGTCCAGCCCATGCGCGACGGGCACGATGTCGGTCAGACGTGAGCGCCCGACGGTCAGCGTGCCGGTCTTGTCGAACGCGACGGCGCGAGCGGTGCCGATGGCCTCGACGTAGACGCCGCCCTTGAACAGGACTCCCGAGCGCGCGGCGGCGGCGATCGCGCTGAGCACGGCCGCGGGCGTCGAGATCACGAGCGCGCAGGGGCTCGCGGCCACCATGAGGGTCATCGCCCGGTAGAACGTCGGCCGGAATTCGGTCCCGAACAGCAGCGTCGGCACGACCACGGCGAGGACCGTGAAGGCGATCACGCCCAGCGCGTACGGCTCCTCGTAGCGGTCGATGATGCGCTGGGTCCCGGCCTTCTGGCCCTGCGCCTCCTCCACCATGCGGATCAGGCGCGCGATGGCGCTCTCGTCCGCCAGACGGGTGACGCGGACCTCCAGCGCCCCGCTGCCGTTGATGGTGCCGCCGTAGACGGCGTCGCCCGGCGTCTTGTCGACCGGCACCGACTCGCCCGTCAGGGACGCCTCGTCGACCTCGCCCGAGCCCGCCACGACCTCTCCATCCAACGGCAGGCGGTCTCCGGGCGTGACCAGAAACACGTCGCCGACCACCGCCTCCTCCACCGGCGTGTCGACCCAGTCCGGGCCGCGGCGGATGCGCGCGGTCTCCGGCCTCAGCTCCATCAGCGCCTCGATGGCCCGGCGGGAGCGGCCGATGGCGATCGTCTGGAGGACGTTCGAGAGCGAGAAGAGGAACAGCAGCATCGCGCCCTCGAAGGGGGCGGCGATGAACGCCGCGCCGAGGGCGGCGAGGATCATCAGCAGGTCGATGTCGACGTGTCCGTGACGCAGCGCCCTGGCGGCGCCGAGCGTGCCTGCCCACCCGCCCGCGATGTAGGCGACGACATACGCGGCGGCGCTGACGAAGTCGGCTCCCGCCCGCTCCGCCACCAACCCCGTGATCATGCCGGCGAACGTGAGGACGACCGAGGTCGCTTCCAGTCGTATGCGCGTCACTGGCTCCGTTTCGTCGACGTCGACAAGGACCGGCCATCGAGGGCCTCGCCCAACATAGCCGGGACGCCAAGGGTGTGTCGCGTGGCCCTCGTGGTCGCGTCTGTTGCATGGACGCTTCCTCGCCGCCACCATCAGGATCCGGCGCCCCCGAGCACCAGCGGAAGACGAAGAGCACGTGTCATCGCCCTCGGCAACAGCGCTCCACGTACTGACCCTCGCGGCCCTGCTGGCGGCCACAACGGGGGCGCCCCGACGGCCACACGTGGGGATGGCGCACGAGGCTCCCGTGGCGAACGCCGTCGACCCCGGTCAGGATGCCGGCGCCGGGCGGGCTACCGGGGGTCACGCAGGGGTCCACGCCTCCCGTTCCGATTCCGACGCCCCGCGAGTCGCCCCGGACTCGGACCGACCCTCGCACGGCGACGGCCACGAGTCGGGCGCACCGTGCGACTGCGTGGGAGCGTGCCACGGCAGCGCCGCCGTGCCCCTTCCCGGGGTACGGAGCGCGGCGCTTCGCGGTGCCCTTCCGGCCGCTCTCGAACCGGCCGTTGTGACCGCGGACGTCACGCCTCGACGCCCGACACCCTTCCTCCTGCCCTTCTCGAACGCCCCTCCGGTCCTCTGACCCTCTGCCGAGCGGCACGGCACCGATGTCCGACGATGACCTCCCCCCGCCCGATGGGCGTGGCGGACCGTTTCGCATCGATCCACCGAAAGAGGACCATGTTGACACCTACACATGCGGGCCTGCGGGCTCGATTGCCCCGTTTCTTCCGGGCTCGATTCACGGCCCGCCTCACCACGGCCATCGTGGCGCTGGTCGCGCTCGGCGCCACGGGACCTGCTTCCGCACAGGACCACGACCACGACGACGGGGACCACGGCCACCACGGCGGCCTGCACTTCACGCACCCGCTGATCGCCGAATCGGTGTCACCCGACACGAAGGTCCGGCTCGACCACGACTACTTCGAGTTCCCCGACGGCGACACCGAGCACGCGGGCACGCTGGAGGCCGAGTACGCGTTCACGCGCGGCTTCAGCATCGAACTCGGCCTGCCGTACAGCTACACGGCCTCCGCCCTCGGCAACCTCGAGGCGGTGCTGAAGTTCGCGAACTACGCGCACGAGGACGCCGGGCTGCTCCTGGGCTACGGGATCGAGTTCGGCTTCCCCACGAACGGGAACCCTGAGGAGGCACACGAGGAGGAACTGACGCGCGCACCGCGGAGCGTCGCGGGTCACCAGCTTTCCCCGGGCCGCCCGAGCTTCGCGTTCACCGGGGGCGGATCCGGCGTGGGAGGCACCCTGGGCACGACCGAATACGAGATCGCGCCGTTCCTGAACGTCGGCTTCATGCGGAACGGCTTGGAGCTCGTGGGCTGGGCCTTCTTCGAGATCCCCTTCAACCAGGAGGAACCCGAGGAGGTCGCAACCGAGCTCGCCTACAACGTGTCGACGCTCTACCCCACCGGGGGACGCGTCCAGGCCCTGCTGGAGCTGGACGGCTCGAGCGGCATCAGCGGGGAGGCGGTGGACGAGGACGTCGTCCAGGTCTCGCCGGGCCTGCGCTTCCGGCCCCTCCCCGACCGGCCGCTGGTCGTCGGCACCGCGGCCAGCTTCCCCATCTCCGGGGACCAGGAGATCGACCTGCGCTGGAGGGCTTCGGTCTTCTGGCATTTCTAGGGCGCGGGGCGGGGCGTTGACACCGGACGGGCGTCATGTCGGCGAGGAACGCCTGCGCGCCGGCTGCGACCTCGAGGATGGCGACGCCCCTCGCGGCCGCACGAAGGCCCCGCGAGCAACGCCCCCGGGGCCTTCCATGGTCGCGCTGGGACCTCGTTCGATTCCCGGTTGTTTCGGCTGATCCCGCCTTCTTCAAGCGGTTACTCGCGGTTCGCCCGGGAAGGAGGCGCCTCCACCTCGATCGAAGCAAGGGATTGCCCCTCCCACCACGGCTCTATCGGCCACTGAGCGTGTCCCGCTCCGAGACCACGGCCGCCCGGACTCAACCGAGGTACTCGCGGACCTCGCGATAGAGCCAGGCGCGGGCGGTGGTCCAGTCACGCTTGACCGTCACAGCCGAGATGCCCAGCACCTGCGCCGTTTCCTCGATCGTCAGGCCACCGAAATACCGGAGCTCCACGACCCGGCTCTGCCGACCGTCGATGTCCTCCAGCCGCTTCAGCGCGTCGTCGAGCGCCACGAGCTCCTCTGGACGAGGTTCGGGCGTGACCATCTCCTCGTCGAGGCGGATCACAGGCGCGTCACCACCCCGCTTGGCCCGACTGCGGGCCTTGGCGTGGTTCACGAGGATTTGCCGCATGGCTCGCGCGGCCACGGCGAAGAAGTGCATGCGGCTTTGCAACTGCATGCGCGGAGGGTGCCTCACCAGCTTCATGTAGGCCTCGTTCACCAGCGCCGTCGTGTCTAGCGTGTGGCCACTCCGCTCCCCGTACAGCTGCCCGTGGGCCACACGCCGCAACTCCTCATAGACGAGCGGGAAGAGGC
>DATHRK010000052.1:0-4938 GCA_035465395.1 Longimicrobiales bacterium
GATGAGCCCGGCCGCGGCCGCCTGGCGGATCAGGCCCCCGCCGTCGATGTAGACGTCCTTCTCCCCGGCGGCCTCTTTCGCCTGCGCCACCAGCTCCTCTATGGAGCCCGACACCGCACGGACCGTATCACGCACGCCGTCTCCGAGGTCCCGGTGCGTGGCGACCAGGACCGGCCGGTCGCCGTAGCCCCACCACGCCATCTCCCGTACGACGTCGAACGTCCCCCGCCCTATCAAGAGTGCTCCCACGTCGGCGAAAAACGCCTCGAACGTGAGCGCACCCGGATCCGTCTCTCCGCCCGGGTTGGCGGCCTCCGGCCCGGTGAGCCAGGACAGGTCGTGGTCGGGGCCTGCGATGAACCCGTCCAGGGAGCTGGCGATGTAGACGCGCACGCGGCCGTCAGCCATCGCGCCCGCCGCGCACCTCCTCGAGCAGCTCGTCGTCCACGGGCCCTCGGCCGTGGAGCACGGTGATGTCGCCCGTGACCTCCAGCACGACGGCGCGAACGTCCTCGAACCGGAGCACGTTCGCCTCGCGCAGCTTGGCGATCACGTCCCCACGCGCGACGCGGTGCCGGCGCAGCGCGTCGGGAAGGAACTCGCCGTCCCGCATCAGGAAGGCGGGGGTATTCTCCAAGATCCTGCGTACGACCTTCGAACGGCGCCGCGCCCACACGAGCAGGGCCTGGATCGCGAACAGGGCCGCCAGCACGACCGCCCCGCGGAGGAGAGGCGGATCGCTGGACAGGGCGGTCGAGGCGACCAGGGACCCGACGGCGACCGTCATGACGAAGTCGACCGTCGTCATCTTGCTGAAGCTGCGCAGTCCGGCGATCCGGGTGTACAGGACGACCGCGAGATAGATCGCCACGACGGACAGGACCGCCTGCGCCAATGCCGCACCCGTGTCCAGGAACCAGCCCGAGTTCTCCACGACCTATTGTACGCCCTCCCGCGGCACTCCGCCCTTCCTGGCGAGGGACTCCGAATCGAATCGTGGCGGTGCCCCAGGGGTCCCCTCCAGCGCCTCACCTGGCTGCCGATAGGGCCGCGCCGTATGTTCCGCGGTCGCCGCGGAAGCCCTCCGCGCGGATCCCAGACAAAGGAGCAGCGCGATGACGCGCCCAGCCCTAGGCCTCGGCCTGTGCACTGTCGTGTTCGCCGCCGCGTGCGGCGAAGCGGTATCTCCGACGAGCCCCAGCCTCGATGGGAGCTATACTGCGCCGGCGTTCGCCATGAGCGAGCAGGGCGAGCTGAAGTCCGCCGAAATCCGCGATGGGTTCTGTTTCTTCGTCGTCAGTGACGCCGCCGGTTTCGGCGGCTACTCGGGCGAGTCCAGGTGGACCACGACGTCGAGCGGCAACACCAACTATCACTGCGACGTGGACCTCTTGTTCGGCGGGGGGGTGTCGCGGCACCTGACCTTCCGCGACGTGACACTGTTCAACGAGTTCGGTGGGCTCGCGCCGATCTTCCCGTGCGACGTCAAGGTCACCCCCGGCAAGCGCGGCAAGGGTAGCGTTTCCTGCAAGCTTCGCTGAATCCGGACGCGGCCCCGGTGCTCGTTTACGACCGTCCGAACGGGTCATTGCGGCGACACCTGGGCGCGCCGGCGTGTGAGGAAATCGAAGCGGACCAATGACGCTCCCCTGGCGCAGGGCGCTCCTCGAAGGCGTCGTCATCGTCGCCTCCATACTGGTCGCCTTTTCGCTGGACGCTTGGTGGGACCGTCGCGGAAGGGGCGAGCACGAGCGCGAGGCGCTTAGCGCCCTCGCCGAGGAGCTGCGAGGCGCGGCGGTCGAGCTGGATTCGGTGATCGCCTTCAACGAGCGCCGCGTCGAGGCCGGACGGCGCTTCCTGGAGCTCGACCCCACGGACCAGTCCGGCCTTTCCGACGAGGACGTCGGCTTTGTGCTGGAAGGCATGGGCGGAGGCCTGACGTTCGACCCAAGCCTTGGCGCGACTGAAGCGATCATCGCCGGCGGCCTGGACCTCGTCCGCGACGCCGGCGTGCGTGCACAGATCGCCGCGTGGCCCGGGATGATCAGCGAGATCGCCGTCGATCAGGCGGCAATCGTGGAGCGCTGGGAGAAGGTCTGGGACACGTCGGTGCGGGCGGGGTTCGCGGACGCGCGCTTCCTGCTCACTCCCGCCGACACGGCCGCCGCACGGGCGCTCGCGCGAGACGCCCTCGCCAGCGCGGAAATGCGGCAGCGGGTGGCGGCACTGGCCGCGTCGCTCGGCGGCCTGCTCGATGAGCTGCGCGAGGTCGACGCGCGGCTACGGGCCCTCCGCGAGGCGGTGTCCCGGGCGTTGGTGGAAGCCGGCGGCGCCGCCGTCGGTCCCTGAACTCAGACTCCAGAAGGGGGTGGGGGGGGATCTCCGCCGCGAGCCGGACCTCGCGCCGGCACGACCACCCGATCCAGGTAGCACCACGCCCACGTCTCGCCCGGCTCCCACGAACGGACGATGGGGTGCGTCGTCGCGCGATAGTGCCTGGTCGCGTGGCGGTTCGGCGAGGAATCGCAGCAGCCCACGTGGCCGCACGTCAGGCACAGGCGCAGGTGGACCCAGCTGTCGCCGCTAGCGAGGCATTCCTCGCAGCCGTGCGTTTTCGGCCTGACGTCCCGGATCTGGTCCAGGTGCGTGCAGGGAGCGTTCAATCAAGCCGTCCGTCGTCGGGATGAGCGTCGATGCTGGCGAGGCGCGCCCGATCGCGCCAGACTGACCGGGCCCGCGCGCACTCGCCGCCGAAGCGCCGACGCCCACCGTCGGCGCGTCGGCGCCCCCGCCGGCGCGCCGTTGCAACCACTGGATCGAGACCAACTCGAAGGGGGAGGCCCCGTGAGCGAATCGCCATTTGGGCAGCCGGGGGTCGAGGCGGTGCTGACGCTGCTGAGGGCGGAGCTCGTCCTCGCCATGCAGCAGGCCGGCATACCTTCGCTCCGGGGAATCCCGCCGAGCGCGGTCGCGCGTACCTGAGCGGCGCGCGACCCATGCGCATCTGCATCCTCGACGACGCCTACGAGAGCTCCGCCTCACCGCTGCGGAACTACGACCTCACCTGCGATCCGACGCCGTTCCTCGGCGGCCACGACTGCGAGACGGTCCCGCTGGTCAAGCAGACCGCGGTGGCGAAGGTGATCGAGCTCTCGCGCGGCGACTTTGACCTGTTCTTCAACCTGTGCGACGGCGCGTGGGGCGACGACCGGCCCGGGATCGAGGTGGTGCAGGCGCTGGAGCGGCTCGGCCTGGCGTTCACGGGGGCCACCTCGGAGTTCTACGAACCGTCCCGCGAGGCGATGAAGCGGGTGTGCGCGGCCTGGGGGATCGACACGCCCGGCTACGTCATCGCCACCGAGCCGTCAGCCGTGGAGCGCGCCGCGGACACGCTGCGCTTCCCTCTCATCGTGAAGCACCCCAGCAGCTACAGCAGCATCGACATGACCCGCGCTTCGCGGGTAGAAAGCGCCGCGGCGCTGCGCGAGCGTGCCGCGGCGATGATGGCCAAGCACGGCGGCGCGCTGATCGAGGAGTTCGTCGACGGCCGGGAGTTCACCGTCCTGGTGGCGGAGAACCCCGACGATTCCGCGAGTCCGGTAACGTTCACGCCCATCGAGGTGCTCTTCCCGGCCGGCGAGTCGTTCAAGCACTTCGACCTGAAGTGGGTCGACTACCACGGCATGACGGAACGGCCGGTCGAGGACCCCGAGCTGGCGGGGCGCCTGCGGCGCGTCTCGGCGGACTTCTTCGTCGGGCTCCGGGGGGCGAGCTACGGCCGCTGCGATCTGCGCATGGACGCCGAGGGGCGCCTCCACATGCTGGAGATCAACCCGAACTGCGGCGTCTACTACCCGGCGAGCGATCCGGGCAGCGCGGACCTGGCGCTGAAGCACGACCCGCGCGGCCACCAGGGCTTCACCGACCTCGTCGTTCGGTCCGCGCTCGCCCGCCACGCGCGGCGCGGCGTGCCCTGGGTCGCGAGGGCGCGTGGCCGGGGCGACTACGGCCTCTTCGCGACCCGCCGGCTGGACGTCGATGGCGTCGTGGTCCGCTACGAAGACACGCCCCACGTGCTGGTGAGCCGCGCGCACGCCGAGGCGCACTGGGACGAGCGCCGCCTCGACTGGTTCCGCCGCTACGCGTGGCCGCTGAGCGACGAGGTCTACGTGGCGTGGAGCGACGAGCCCGAGGACTGGCGGCCGATCAATCACTCGTGCGACCCGAACACGTGGCTCGAGGGCCTGGATCTCGTCGCGCGACGGGCGATCCCGGCGGGCGAGGAGCTCACGGTGGACTACGCCACCTTCATGGGCGATTCGATGCCGCCGTTCGAGTGCGGCTGCGGGAGCGCTCAGTGCCGCGGGACGGTTCGGGGGTCGGACCACCTCGAGCCCTTCCTGGAGCGCTACGGCTCGCACGTGTCGGACTGGGTGCGGCGCCGCCGCGAGCGGGTCGGCGTAGCGCCGGGGCCGCCGTGAGCTCGGGGACGGTGGGAAGGCGGCCGGAAGCGGCGAATATAACGACAAGACGCGTTTCGTCACGTCGGGGGCGGCCAGTGCAGGATTGTCGGCGAGTATTCCCGACAAGACGCGTTCCGCCGCGTCGGGGCGCGCTCATCGCAAGGTTGTCGGTAAATATTCACGACAAGACGCGTTCGGCGCGTGAGGGAGCACCGAGTGCAGGGTTGTCGGCAAAAACACCGCGACAGGTCGCCAGCGAACCGCGCGGCATGAAGCGTCTCGCGACCGCGCGACGGGAGCATCCCGGTCGACGGTCCCGAGGGGAGGCGGCCGAAGCTAGAACCCCAGCACCGGGAGCGTGACGAACCCCTGGACGATCTCGAGCACCAGCGCCATGAACGCCAGGATCGCGTGCGTGCGGACCCGGCGCGAACGCATGCCGACGGCGACCGCGAGGAGATGGACCGCCCACAGG
>DATHRK010000053.1:0-24340 GCA_035465395.1 Longimicrobiales bacterium
CGGACACGACTCCCCCAGGGCCTCGCGATGAAGGAAGACAGCAGTCGACCCGAAGCGGCGGTACCCGTGGTCGGAGTCGGCGGATCGGCCGGCGCGCTCGCCGCCATCCTCGATTTCCTTCGCCATCTGCCGCCCGATCCCGGCATGGCGTTCGTGGTCATCCTACACCTCGCGCCGGACCGTGACAGTCAGGTCCCCGAGCTGATCGGGCGGGCGACCCGAATGCCGGTGACGCAGGTCACCGAGAAGGTCCTGCTGGAGCCGAACCACGTGTACGTGATCCCGCCCGATCACAACCTGTCCACCGAGGACGGCCACCTGTGCCCGCTCGACCGGCTGCCGTCCGGGCGCAACGTGGCGGCCATCGACATCTTCTTCCGCGCTATCGCGGAGTCTCACGGCCACCTGGCGACGGGCATCATCTTCTCAGGTACCGGGAGCGACGGCGCCCAGGGATTGCGCCGCATCAAGGAGGGCGGAGGATTCGCCCTCGTCCAGTCGCCCGAGGAGGCGGAGTTCCCCGCGATGCCCGCCGCGGCAGTACGCGGCGCGGCTCCCGACCGGGTCCTGGGCGCGTCGGAGCTCGGCCCCGAGCTGGTGCGGCTGCGCGCCGGGGCCGAGGACCTCCCCGCTCCGCCCGCCGCGGACGACGACGACGCCACGGACCGCGAGCACGGCGAAGCGGACGTCGTGGGGAGGATCCTCGGGGTCGTCTACCGACGGACCGGGCATGATTTCTCCGCCTACAAGCGCACGACCGTGGGCCGGCGCGTCCGCCGGCGGATGCAGCTCGCCGCCGTGGAGACCCACGACGCCTACCTCGCCATGCTGAGGGCCGACGCGGCCGAGTCGGACGCGCTCCGCGACGACCTGCTCATCACCGTCACGAGCTTCTTCCGGGACCCCGACGCGTTCGCGGCGCTCGAGGAGCACGTCCTCCCGGAGCTGCTACAGGACCGAGGCCGCGGCGACGACATCAGGATCTGGGTGCCGGGTTGCGCGACCGGGGAGGAGGCGTACTCGCTGGCGATCCTGATCCTCGAGAGGCTGGCGTCGATGGACGCGCCGCCCCGGCTGCAGGTGTTCGCGACCGACGCCAGCGAGGGGGCTATCCAGACCGCCCGGACCGGGCTCTACTCCGAGGGGATCCGCGCCGATCTGAGCGCGGAACGCCTGCGCCACTTCGACGGCGAACCCATGGGGCTTCGCGTCCGGAAATCGCTGCGCGAGCCGGTGCTGTTCGCGGTGCACGACCTCCTGCGCGACCCGCCGTTCTCGCGGATGGATCTCGTCGCTTGCCGCAACCTGCTAATCTACCTGAAGCGGGACGTGCAGGAGCGGGTGCTGGCGACCTTCCACTACGCGCTGAATCCGGGCGGCTTCCTGTTCCTGGGAAGCGCCGAATCGGCCAACACCCCGGACGACCTGTTCGGGCCCGTGGACAAGAAACACAGGATCTTCCGGGCCCGTCCCGTCGCCGCCGCGCCTCCGCCGCGCCGGGCGTCCCCGCCGGCGTTCGAGGCCCTCGACCCGCCGCGGCCGCCGAGCGGACCCGCCGCCCCGACCCCGTTCGCCCGCCACCTCACCGTGCTGGAACGACTCGCGCCGCCGAGCCTGGTGGTCGACCGGGACTACGAGGTCCTCCACCTCTCCCCGCGGGTGGGACGCTACCTGCGGGTGCGGGGAGGCGAGCCGACGGGCGACCTCCTCGCGTTGGCCGGCGCGGGGCTCGATACGGAGCTGAGGACGCTCCTGTACCGGGCGTTCCGGGACGGCCGCGACGCGATCGCCGAGATCGGCGTGGAGATCGAGGGGGAGGCGACGAACGTGCGTCTGTCCGTCCGACCGTTCCGCGGCGAGGACGGCGAGTCGGAGTACGCGGTGGTGGTGTTCGACGAACTCCTCGGCACGCGTGGCGAAGGGTATGGCGGCGGGGCCGGAGAGGACGTCGCGAGCCCAACGTCCGACGAGGAGGGGCGCCTGAGGGAGCAGATCCGGATCGCGGCGGCCGAGCACGCGCGCACCGTCGAGCAGTTCCAGGCCGCCTACGAAGAGCTGCAGTCGGCGCACGAGGAACAGAAGGCCACGGGAGAGGAGCTCGAGACCAGCCAGGAGGAGCTCCAGTCGGTCAACGAGGAGCTGCGGTCCCTGAACCAGGAGTTCCGCGGCAAGCTGGAGGAGCTCGCGGAGGTCAACGCGGACCTCCGGAACCTGATCGACTCGACCGACATCGCCACGATCTTCCTGGACCGGGAGCTGCGGATCCGCCGCTACACGCCGACCGTCACGACGCTGTTCAACTTCGTGGAGGCGGATATCGGCCGGCCGCTCGGCGACGTCACGCATCGGCTCCGCTATCCGCAGCTCCTGGAGGACGCGCAGCGCGTCCTGGACAGCCTCGAGCGATCGGAGAGGGAGGTGGCGGCCGAGGACGAGCGCTGGTTCACCGTCCGGCTGTCCGCCTACCGCTCCCAGGAGGACAGGATCGAGGGGGTCGTCCTCACCTTCCACGACACGACCGAGCGCAAGCGCGCCGAGCTGGAACGCCAGCAGCTGTTCGACGAACTGGACGAGGCGAACCGGGCGCGCGCGAACTTCGTGGGCGTCATGTCGCACGAGTTCAGGACCCCCCTCAGCTCGATCATCGCGTACCTCGACGTCATCGGCGGCGGGCTCGACGGCGACGTGAGCGGGCGCCAGGCGGAGCACCTCGATCGCATCCGGGCGTCCGCGTACCAGCTCAACGCGATGGTGGAGGAGATCCTCGACTACTTCCGCTTGGAGGAAGGCGCCTCCAAGGTCACGGTCTCCGGGGTCGACATCGCCGGCGTCGCGGCGGAGGCGCTGGACACGATCGCGCCGCAGGCACGGTCCAAGGGTATCGAGCTGCGTAGCGAGGTCCCCGGCGGCCTGGGCGAGATCGAGACCGACAGGGTCAAGCTTCTCCACATCCTGACCAACCTGCTGAGCAACGCCCTCAAGTTCACCGACCAGGGATGGATCTCCCTAGCCGTCCGCGCGACGGACGGGACGGTGGCGTTCTCGGTGGCGGACTCGGGGATCGGCATCGCAGACGAGGACCAGGAGCGCATCTTCGAGCGGTTCTGGCAGGTCCACACGGGCACCACGCGCGCCTACGGGGGCACGGGGCTGGGGCTCACCATCGTCCGCGACCTCACGCGGCTGCTGCGGGGGGAGGTCGAGGTGGAGAGCGAGCCGGGGCGGGGGAGCCGGTTCACCGTATCGCTGCCGGCGCCTTAGGACCCTACCCCGTCCCTCCGGCGTCCCAAGTCCAGGCCTCCCCCACGCGATGCGGAGGCGCCGGCGGGAGCGGAGGCGGCCACGCGTCCCGGCCCGGACGCCTCGCGAGCGACTCCCAGCCGCAGGACGGACACCAGCGCCACTCGAAGGCGGGGGCGATCCGCTGGAGGAGCGGCTTGCGCACCGGCACGGTATCATGGAAGCACGCGGGGCAGGACCGCACCGGCCGGATGATCGCCATCGCTCCGGCCCCGACCAGCACCACCCGGAGCAGCACGAGCCCGGCGAACACGAGGACGACCACGGTGACGCTCATGGGTCAAACTGCCAGCGAGGCACTGGCCACGGGAAGGTACTTCGCATGTCGCTGATCGGATTCCACCGCGTCCTGATCGGGACCGCGATCGTCTTCTGCCTGGGATTCGGATTGCGCGAGCTGGTCGTCTGGTGGCACGACCGCGCGACCCTGGACCTCGTGCTGGGCTTCGCCTTCCTCATCGCGGCCGGTGCGCTGGCGAACTACCTGCACAAGCTGGCGCGCGTGCTGAACCTGCCGGACAAGTAGGCCCTCTGGCTGGAGGTTCCGCCTAGTCCTCCGGGTATCGGTCCGGCCCACCCTTCAACGCCTCGCGGTTGGTGGCGCTGTCGTAATAGGCGAAGACCTCGCGTATGCGGTGGTGCGTGTCCACGAAGATCCAGTCGCAGGCGTCCACGGTCCCCGCGGTGGTCTCCAGCTCGTAGGCGATCGCCGCCCGATCGTCGCCCTCGAGGACGTCCCGCACCTGGATCCCGACCATGCTGCGCTTCGACATCGGCTCCACGATGCGCAGGTACTCCTCGGCGCCCTGGATGCGGCCGAACGGGCTCGTGTGCACGAAATCCGGCGTCAGTCGAAGCAGCGTCAGGTCGCCCGTGTCCCAGGCCCGCAGCCAGGTCCGCGCGACCTCGCCGGGCGAGGCCCCCATGCCCTCGATCCCGTGCTCGCTCATGGCTCTCCTTCGGGGTCAGTGCCGGTGCGTCGCCACGTGGTCAGTTGACCAGCGCGTCCGCGTCGATTCCGAGCTCCTTGCGCATGCCCGCCAGGAAGGCCTCGATCTGTGCGTCCAGCAGCATGCGCCATTCGCCTTCGTGCGCGACGAGCGACGTAACCTCCACCTGGGAGACCGAGATGCCTTCCACGCTCATGTGCGTACGGCTCACGACGTGGACCGTGTCCCCCTCGAACAAGTGGCCGATGGGGTCCTGCTCCATGGATGCCAGCGCGGCCCCGAGCCCCGCCTGCTCCATTGCGAACCCCAGAAACGAAGCGAAGAGGTGCTCGTCGGTTGCCTCGTCGGGCGAGGACGCGGCGTCGCCGAAGAGCATGGTGGCGACCTGGCCCGAAGGGTCCGCCTGCGTGAGCAGCCCCACCAGCTCGCGGATCTGACCGAGCGCGTCGGGATGCATCATCGTGGCCGCACCTTCCCAGTCCGACGCTTTCAGGTACTCCGTGTACTCCGCGTTCGTCCGCACCGCGTCCTCGCCACTCTGAGCGAGCAGTGGCAACGGAGCCACGAGCACCAGGACCGCCGCGCCCGCCAACCGAACTCCACCCATGTGAACTCCCCTGATCGAGCCACGGTGATCGTACATGCGCCGCTCCAGTCTTCGATATTCGACGACATGGTCAATTCGCCCCTTTCAACAGACCCAGACGCAGGAGGCTCTCGGCGGTCGCGACGAGCGCGTCCTCGCGCGTTCGCGGACCCCAACCCAGGAGATCGCGTGCCTTCGAGCTGGTCGCGTGTTTCTCGCGGCCGAGCTCCGGCAGGAATGCCCGGACTTCCCGATTGAAGGTGGCGACCAATCGCACGAGCCAGTTGGGCATCTCGCGGGTCGGCACGCGCCGGGCCGCCGCTCCCAGCCTTTCTCGCAGCGCCAGCGCCATCTCCAGGATCGACATCGAAGGGCCGGAGACCGCCAGGAACCGCTCGCCCCGGGCCTCGGGGCGCGTCATCGCCCGGAAATGGAGATCCACGACGTCCCGTACGTCGACCACCCCGAACCAGAGCCGCGGACAGCCCGGCATCGCGCCATCCATCAGGCGCTGGATCAGCACGATCGAGGTCGAGTAGTCCGGGCCCAGGACGGGTCCGAACACGCCGACCGGGTTCACCACGGCGAGCTCCAGTCCCTCGCCCTCCTCGCTGACGAAGTCCCACGCCGCGCGCTCCGCAAGCGTCTTCGACTTCACGTACGGGGTCACCGCCCGCCCGTCGAGGTTCGTCCAACTCGTCTCGTCGAAGGGCTCGTCGCGGGGCTCGTGGCCGTAGCCTATCGCCGCGAACGACGAGGTGAGCACGACCCGCTTCACGCCTGCATCCCTGGCCGCGCGCAGCACGCGAAGCGTGCCCTGCCTGGCCGGCACGATGAGGTCGTCCTCGTGGTCGGGGATCGACGTGGGGAACGGAGACGCTATGTGGAGGACGTACTCGCAGCCCTCGACGGCTTCCCGCCAGCCGGCATCGTCCTCGAGGTCCGCGACGGCGAACGCGAGCCTCCCGTCCGGCTCGACCCCGCCGGTGCGCAGCATCTCGCGGACCCTGGCTTCGCGGTCCAGCCCGCGAACCGTGGTCCGCACCTCGTATCCGGCCTGGAGGAGTTGGAGCAGCGCGTGGCTGCCGATGAAGCCCGATCCGCCGGTGACGAGCACTGTGGTCATGGTGGTCTAGCGGTTATCGGAGAGACGATTCGAGCGTCTCCTGGAGGATGACACCCTTGTCCCGCTGATCGGCCAGCAAAAGGAGCTGCTGGCTCATCGTGAGGATGATCATTTCCAGCGACCGTCGGACGTCTTCATCGCGTCGCAAACCGGCAATGTCGATGTCCGGAATCGCCGAGTCGTGCTGCAGGTCGGGTTCCGCGCTCGGGGCCCGGGGAGCGTAGAACTGATCGGCGATGTCCGACGCATCGACGTGGCTGTAGAGCGCAGGGCGGTACCGCGTCCAGAAGACCTCCTGGACCCACGCGTCGAAGTCGAGCCACGGCACGTTGTAGTATTCGGCGAGCGCGCGCCGCAGCTCGACGTTCCGGACGAGCTGCAGGTTACCGGTGCTCTTGAGGTCCTCGAAAGTCGAAGCTTGGGGCTCGTACGTCCAAAGCAATGCCGCTGCGTTCAGATCCTCGACGAAGCGCAGCGTGTCCACAACCGGAAGCTCGGAACGAACGGCCTCCAGAGCCGCGCGCGCACGATCCTGCCGCCGCCGGATGACCGCGTTCGCGCTGTCGATCTGGGCGAGATCGAGCTCCACGTCCTGGAGCAGACTGCCGAGGTAGGTACGCTCGGTTCGTTCCTCGGCTCGGTGGGTCGACCAGCCGTCCACCGCGAGGGCGATGAGGACGCCGGCGACGATGATCAGGACCTCGGAAAGCGCGCGCCGAGCGGTTCGCAGGGGGCCATCGTCCGTCATCGCTCGCCCTCGACCTGCGACGCCGGGCGAGCCTTGGACGGGTGCCCCACGACGCTGAGAACCGGGATCGGACCACGGTCCCCAGCCATGTTCTCGAAACCCGTGGCGTCGAGGAGCGCCGACAGGGCCGGCCCGGTCGGGTCGCATGGGCGGAAGGTATCGTTCACGACCTGCAGATAGCCCGTCATGGCGTCCCGGATCCAATGGGGACACCACGGCTGGTCCTCGATTTCGGGAAGGTCGGTGCGGGGCATGCAGGCTCCGAGGGAGGTCGCGCCGAGCGACCTAGATGTCGGCTCCTCCGTAGTGGTCGAGCAAGTTCTTGCCCCCGCGATCGAGCTTGCCGCCCGCGGCATCCCAGACATAATCGAGGAAGCTCGTAGTGTACCACTGGCCGCGATCCAGGAAGTAGATCTGCACGCCCGGGAGCGCCACCCAGTCCTTGATCATGCGTTCGATCGCCGCCCATGACTCGTCGTCGAGGGCGCCTTCCCGCCGCAGCAGGAACTGCTGCTCGAGCCCCCGGAACAGCGAGTTCATGAGACCCCGAAAGCGCGCCTGATCCCCGGGCTCAAGACGGTCGGGGCTCGCGCCGCCCCGCACCAAGAGCGCGCCGAGCTCCGGGTTGGCGGCCACCGTGAGCGAAATGTCGGAGACTCTGGCTGCCAGATCCCGGCCCGCGTCCCGTCTCGCCTGGCCGGTGCTCGCTCGCACCTGGGCGGCGAGATACAGGAGCGACACGACGACCGCCGCCGCGCCGAGGAGCTCGGCGATCGCGCCCACCGCGGACCAGTTCATATCCGGGTCACAATGCCGGGCCTGGCGGGCCCGCTGCAAGCTCGACCGGGATCGAACCGGGGAATGCCTGCCCGCTCACGTCAGCGGCGGAAGCCCCCGAACGTCCCCAGGTACTCGGCGCCGAAGCCATCGAGCGCGTCCCGCGCCTCGCTGCTGGGGTCCCCGTAGACGTAGAGCGCGGTGGGCGCGAAGCAGGCGAGGAAGCGGTCGGCGAAATTGGCGCCGAAGTTTGCGAGATGCGTGACCACGGCCTCGGAGTCGGCGTACCGCTCGCAGATGTGGCAGACGGCGCCGTCGCCGTCGAGGAACCACTCGTAGACCAGCGCTCCCGGCTCGTTCCGGGTCGCCTCCACCATGTCGGCCATGAGATTCCGTGCGTCGTCGAGACGTCCGTCCCGCACGGACAACTGGAGATTCCAGGACACAGGACCCTGCATGGTACGCCTCCTCGTCGGAGTATCGGGCGCGCGCCCCGAACGGACGGATCGACTTCACCGTCCCACACCGGCGAGCCGCAGCTTGTCGATGTGCTTCCGGGCCCAAGGCGGCATCGCCTGGAGATTCTTGCTCTCGGAGTCGGAGGCAGAATGCTCGCCCCTGCGTGCGGGGGCAACAGGGTGAATGCGGCGCCCCCGAATCGCGGGGCGTCCTGCCGCAGCGACAGCCACGGACGGACCCTAATCGCCACTCTCGGTCCTCACCCGCCTCAGCACCGCCGGGCGGGCGAAGACGGCTAGAAGCACGAGCGCGACGAGCAGCGCGAGCGCCAGCGGATCGTTGCGTAGCAGGCGGACGACGAGGGCCACCGTCGCGGCGGTTGCGGCACTGGCCCCCAAACCCGTGATCGGGCGGCGCCCCGCCCGCTGACGGTAGGCCAGGCCGCACACCGTGGCGAACGTGAAGAGGAACGCGAGGCTGGCGGCCTCCACCAGCGTCGAGAGCGACCCGATCACCGCGAAAACGGCCGCGACCAGGGGCGTGGCGCGCGCCGTCGAGTCGGTGGGTGGCAAGGTCACCCCGGCGCGTTCCTACTCGACCACCGCGAACAGGAACCCGTCGTGGCCCTTGCTGCCCACGGTCTGGATGACCGTCGCGGACAGGCGCGGGCTCGACGCCACGCGCGCGAGAAACTCCTTCACGCCCATCGCGTCCTCGTCCTCCGGGCCGTGCTCCAGGATCTCCCCCTCGCGCACGACGTTGTCGGCGATGATGACCGTCCCCGGCCGGGCGAGCGCGAGCATCGCGTCCAGGTACGCCGGATAGCCGGACTTCTCCGCGTCGAGGAAGATCAGGTCGAACGGCGGCTCGCCCTCCCCGACCATCCGCGCGAGGGTCGCGTGGGCGTCCCCCTCGACGACGCGCACCCGCGTCTCCAGTCCGGCGTCCGCGATGTTGCGCCTGGCGACGGCGGCATGGCGCGCATCGACCTCCAAAGACGTCACGATGCCGCCCTCCGCTAGTCCGCGGGCCAGGAGGATGGCGCTGAATCCGCCGAGGGTGCCGATTTCCAGGACGCGCTCCGCGCCCAGCGCGCGCGTCAGGAGGAGAAGGAAATGCCCCTGCGCGTCCGAGAGTTGGATCGGCGGGAGGCCCTCCGCATCGGACCGCTCCAGGGTCGCGCCGAGCGCACGGTCGACGAGGCCGAACAGCTTGGACAGGTGCTGGTCGACCCGATTCCACACCGGAGTTTCGCTCATTTCCTCAAGAGCATGTCTGCCCATGGCTCCTGGCGGGGCGATAAAGAATGAGCATTGTCCCTGCACAGGACGACGTCGTTTAAGGACCCCATACCGCCGTAGGCGGACAGGTGATGCACGACGTCCCGAGACCTTCGCCAAAGCTCCAGGTCGCGGTCGATCCAACGCGCCCAGCGCGACTCGCCGACTTCGACGAGGAGGTCGTGCATCGCGCAGAGTGCAGCTTCGAACTGGGACATGCGTTTCGCGAAGGTGGCGCTGCCGAAACGGAGCAGACGCAGCACATCGCCCTCCTGACCAAGCAGTCGACGCTCAAACAGCGGGAGTCGCAGAGGAGTGTCCGCCCGGCTGGGACCTCCCGCAATGCCCCCGACGTCGCAGCGAAGATCCCTCGGGAGGAGGGGTGAGAAAACGCCCGCGAGCGACTGAGTTTGCGGAGCCGAGCGGGTGTTGTTCTCACCCCTCCTCCACGCGGACTACCGACCCGTCGGCCCGACCCCTTTCGACGCCAGCTCCTCCTCCAACTCCCGACCCTCGAGGAACGCCTCGCGCAGCTTCGGGTGGTGGCGCCAGAGGTAGGTGCCCATGGCGACGGCGGCGATGATGTTGCCGATGAGAATGCTCCACCACGGGATCACGGACAGGAGCCATTGCGCCACGATGGCGAGCATGCCGATGAAGAACGTCTCGAAGGTCACGAACAGCAGGATCGCGCCGAAGATCAGCGGCATGGCGTAGTCTTCGGCCTCGGTCACGATGGCCGCCGCGGCCAGACCCGTCACGAAGAATGCGATGAGGTGGAGGCCCGAGTAGCCGAGGATCGTGAGCGCGTCGGTCTGGACGTCGGCGACGCTCCGGGCTCCGTGGAAGAGCACCGAGCCGAGGGCGCCGGGCGTGAACAGCAGCCGGCCGAACATGGCGTCGATCAGCAGGAACCAGATCGCCACCGCCGCCGCTCCGATCAGGCCCCCGTAGAGACCCTCCCGGAGGATGCGGTGCTTCTTGA
Source organism: Longimicrobiales bacterium (assembly GCA_035465395.1). Classification (GTDB taxonomy): domain Bacteria; phylum Gemmatimonadota; class Gemmatimonadetes; order Longimicrobiales; family RSA9; genus DATHRK01. The sequence continues at coordinate 10,212 of DATHRK010000053.1, forward strand.
GGACGGTCCGCCAGCTCACGGCGGGCTCGGGTCCCAGGAGCGACAGCGTGGCCATCACGGCCATCCCGGCCAGGACGTTCCCGACCAGTACCTGCGCCCAGCCGAACTGGCCCACCACGTCGACCCCCGTGAGCCAGACGCTCCCGTAGAAAACGAGGTCGAAGAGCAGGAAGCCGAGGATGCCCCCGAGCAGCACGCCGGGGAGCGCCTCCAGCATGCGCACGAACCACGCGGCCACGATTCCGACGACCAGGAACGCCGCGTAGTGCACCGCCGTGTACAGGCCGATCTGGGCCGGCGTGAGGGTTACCTGACCCTCGCCGGTGATGACCGCGGCGAGGAAGGCCGGGGTGTAGAACGGACGGCCCTGGAGGCCGTCGATGACGAGGAACCAGAGCGCCAGGGTCGACGCGCCGACGAAACCGGCGACGATTCCGCGAAGCACCAGATTGTCCGCGATTCGGCTCATGCCGGCTCGACTCCAGGGTCCTCTGCGGTGCCCTGCGTGGGGGCGGCGGGGTACTCCGACAACGTACGCTCCAGCCGCATCTGCCGCACGACGAAGACCGCCAGCCAGACGCCCAGCGCGATGGGGATCGAGGAGAGCAGCACGCCCGCCCAGAACATCCCCGTCATCAGTTCGGGCCGCATCAGCGCACCCCGCCGCGGACCACCGCACGTCCGTCGCCCATCAGAACTCGGTGAGCACGGCCATGACGAGGATCACCGCGAGCGGCAACGGCGCGATCACCATCCACTTCAGCCGCTGCGGCTCGTAGCGCAGGTGCATGTAGAACAGCGCGACCAGCAGCGCCTTCCAGAGCGCGAGCGCGACCAGCAAGACCACCTGCAGCGTCTTGTCGAAGTGCAGGTAGAGCGGGATCGCGACTTCGATCGCCGTCAGCACGGCGAGCGTCCCGAAGACCACGAAGTAGGCCTTCTTGGTGGCATGCCCGCCGGACTCGACCGCCGCCCCGGACTGCGCTTCCGCGTACTCCATAGCGTCCTCCCCTCCCCGGTGCGCGCCGCAGCGCGCTCCGGGCGCGTGGTCAGATCAGATAGACGATCGTGAACAGGATGATCCACACCAGGTCGACGAAGTGCCAGTACAACCCGGTGATCTCCACGGCGCCGTGGTTGTTGGCGTCGTACTTCCCGCGGAACGCCTGAATGACCAGGTACCACAGCGCCAGCACGCCCACGAAGACGTGGAAGCCGTGGAAGCCCGTCATGGTGTAGAACGTCGACCCGTACAGCGGCGCGCCCTCGGCGTGGTAGCCCTCGACGGACGGCACGAAGCCGTGTCCGGAGAGCTCGAGGTACTCGTAGATCTGCACGCCGAGGAAGCACATGCCGATCAGCGCCGTGGCCACGAGCCAGAGACGCAGCCATTTCTGGTCCCCGCGTTCCACCGCTGCGAACGCCAGCACCATCGTGACGCTGCTGCAGATCAGCAGGAACGTGTTGAGCGCCGTGAGGGGGACGTTCAGCACCTCGCCCGGCTGCGCGAACATATCGGGGTGCGCCGCCCGCAGGATGATGTAGCCGCCGATCAGGCTGGTGAAGAACATCACCTCGGACAGCAGGAACACCCACATGCCCAGCTTCATGTTGTAGACGCCCATCCCGACTTCGGTGGCGTCCATGCCTCCCCGGTCCACGGGCACCGCGTGCGCCGTCATCGGTCCACCCCCACCTCGCCGGTCTCCGCTCGCGCCGCGACCGCGGCCGGTGCGGGTTCGTTCTGCGGCCAGAAATCGTCAGCCACGTCGGGGTGGCTGTACTCGTACGGCCCGCGGTACACCGTCGGCGTGCGGGCGAAGTTGCCGTGCGGCGGCGGCGACGGCGCCGCGGTCCACTCGAGCGAGTTCGCGTTCCAGGGGTTCTGCGGCGCCTTCTCCCCCTTGAACAGGCTCCACAGGAAGTTGAAGGCGAACAGCCCCTGGACCGCCACCAGGGCGAACGCGGACCAGCTGATGAAGACGTTCAGGCCCTGGAACGGGGCCAGGTAGTCGTACTGCGTGAAGTCGTAGATCCGGCGCATCATCCCGGCGATGCCGAGGTTGTGCATCGGGAAGAACACGAGGTTGAAGAACAGCAGCGTCAGCCAGAAATGCACCTTGCCGATGGTCGGGTTCATCAGCCGGCCGAACATCTTCGGGTACCAGAACGTGATCGCCCCGAACAGCGCGAACAGGCTGCCGCCGAACAGCACGTAGTGGATGTGCGCGACGACGAAGTAGGTGTCGTGCAGGAAGATGTCGACCGGTGTCGAGGCCACGAAGACGCCGGACAGCCCGCCGATGGTGAACATCCCCACGAACGCCACCGCGTGCAGCATGGGCACGTGGAAGTGCAGGTCGCCCCGCCACATCGTGCCCAGCCAGTTGAACACCTTGATGGCCGACGGGACCGCGATGATCATCGTCGTCACCATGAAGCTCATGCCCAGCGTGGGGTTCATCCCGCTCTGGAACATGTGGTGCCCCCAGACGATCCAGCCGATGAAGCCGATGCCGATGATCGCCAGCACCATCGCGTTGTAGCCGAAGATCGGCTTGCGCGAGCCCGCCGCGATGATCTCGCTGACGAAGCCCATCGCCGGCAGGATCAGGATGTAGACCTCGGGGTGCCCGAAGAACCAGAACATGTGCTGCCAGAGCAGCGGCTCGCCGCCCGTCGCCGTGGCGAAGAACGTGGTGCCGATCGTCTGGTCGAAGAGCAGCATGATCAGCGCGCCGGTCAGAACCGGCACCGCCAGCAGGATCAGGATCGCCGTGATGAAGAGCGCCCAGGTGGGCAGCGGGATCCGGAACCAGGTCATCCCGGGCGCGCGCATGTTGATGACCGTCGTGATGTAGTTCACGGCGCCCATCAGCGACGAGAAACCCAGCACGATCATGCTGATCAGCCAGAGCTGCTGGCCCGCGTAGACCCCCGTCCACTCCGGGTCGGCGCTGAGCGGGACGTACTGCGTCCAGCCGGCCGCCGAATGGCCGCCCTCCACGAAGAAGCCCGCCATCATGATCAGACCCGCCGGGAACGCGGTCCAGAAGCTCGCCATGTTGAGCTTCGGGAACGCCATGTCGGGCGCGCCGATCTGGAGCGGGATGAGGTAGTTGGCGAACACGCCCACCAGCAGCGGCATGATCGCGAAGAAGATCATGATCGTGCCGTGCATGGTCACCGCCGAGTTGTAGAACTCGGGCAGGATGATCCCGCTGTTGACCATCGTCTCCGGGAAGAGCCCGCCGCCCGGGAGGGGCCGGCTCGGATCCGTCGGATAGGCCAACTGCCACCGCATGATCGCCGCGAGCAGACCGCCGACCAGCAGGAAGAACAGGCTCATGAAGAGGAACTGTATCCCGATGATCTTGTGGTCGGTCGAGAAGATGTACTTGCGAACGAACGACGGCTCGTGGTGGTGATGCGCGTCCGCGCCGTGCGCGTGCGCCTCGGTCATGGTCGTCGCCATGGTCCTCTACGGTTGATCGTTCGTGGAAGCGAGTCGGGCCTCGAGGGGAGGTCCGGCGCCCTCGGCGAGCAGCCACGCGTCGAAGTCCTCGGCCGAGTGCACGATGACCCGGCCGCCCATGCGCGTGTGGCCCGTGCCGCACAGCTCCGCGCACGCGAGCTGGAACTCGCCTTCCTGCGTCGCCTCGAACCAGACGGGCGTTTCCATCCCCGGCACGGCGTCCTGCTTCACGCGGAACTGTGGCAGGAAGAAGGAGTGGATCACGTCCTCGCTGCGCAGCGTCACGACGACCGGCCGGCCGACGGGGATGTGCAGCTGGTTGCGCTGGGTGACATCGTCGTCGGTGCCCATCTCGCCGTCGCTGCCGACGTAGGTGGCGTTCCACTCGAACTGCTTCGCCGTCATGTCGACGGCGTAAGCGTCGTCCGGAATGCTGTCGGCGCCTCGGATCTCGAGCCACGGGCCGATGCTCAGCACACCTATCAGCACGACCAGCACTGCCGGCACCGCGGTCCAGATCACCTCGACCTTGATGTTGCCGTGCGTGTGGTACGCTTCTCTGCCCTCGCGGTGGCGATAGGCCAAGACGAACCAGAGCAGGACCGCCTCCACACCCACGAAGATCACCCCTGTGATGGCGAGGATCAGGTAGAAGATCCCGTCGATCTGTCCCGCGTACGTGGAAACGGCTTCAGGAAGCCAGCCCATCGACGCTCCTTTCGGTGCCTGGACCGGGAGCGAGCGTGTGCCCGCCCCCGGTCATATCGCCGGCCTCGGAAGGGTGGCGGCGCGTCAGCGCGACGCCGCACCCCCGACGTGGTCGTGGTGAATCACGAGCGGCTCGCCCAAGGGCGCGGTCCCCGCCATGGAATCGTCGACCGAGAAGTCGGCGGTCGATTCCTGCTGCGCGGTGATCGTCACCGCCATCTCGCGCTCGCCGAGCTCCTCGTGCCAGATGCCGATCGTGTAGTCGCCCGCCGGCAGCCCCTCGATACGGTACGTGCCGTCCTCGGAGCTCACCGCGAAGAACGGGTGATCCACGACGCCGATGTAGGCTTCCATCCAGCCGTGCACGTCGCAGCGGACCGGGATCATGATCTCGGGCCGCGAGAAGCTGCGCTCGGAGGTCATGTTCGTCGGCTGGCTGATGTTGAAGCCGCGATTCGCCTCCGGGCTTGCGTTGATGTTGTGCAGGAGGCCGTCGCTGTTCACGATCTCGATGTCCTGGCCCGTGCGCACGCCCATCACGTGCGGCATGTACTCGCAACCCTCCTGATCCAGCTCCGCGGCCCCACCCGGCGCGCCCCAGTTCTGGTCGGGCAGCCCTTCCTTGATGTAGACGAAGACGTTCTTGAGGGCGCCCGCGTCGGAGACCAGGATCGGGGTGCGCATGGGCTGCTCGTCGTGCTTCTCGGCGCACGTCGGCTCTTCGCTCATGTCGATCATGACGGGCTCCGGCTCGGGGCCCGTGTAGGTGATGGTGCCGGCGACCGACCCGGTCGTGGCCGGATCCACCACCGGCCCCGCATCCGCGTCGGCGTCCATGCCGCCTTCGTCCGATGCCGCATCGCCGGCGTCGCCGCCGCCGCACGCCATCAGGAACGCCGCGGCACCCGCCAGCGCCACCAGCCGGAACGGATCGTAGAACTTCCGCATGTGTGTGTTCTCCATCATCGGTTGCATCAGGCGGCGCCCGCGGGCGCCGGCCTCGTTTCGGTCCTCTGCGCCCCCGCCTTCTGGGCGCGGCGTACCAGGAATAGCCCCAGCAGCGCGGCCAGCACCGCCGCGATCACGGGGTAGGCGTACGTCGACGTCGGTGTCGGTTCCGCCAGGTGCACGTAGTACCACGAGCTGATCGAGCCGCGCGGACCGGACTCGGCGTTGTTGCCGTCCCAGGCGCGGAACGCCACGGGGACCGCCTCGCCGGTCGGGAAGCTCAGCCGCTGCTCATCGTCGCCTGCGTCCAGCGGCCGGCGCAACACCAGGCGCCACTCGCCGTCCTCGAACTCGGCCTCGGCCGACACCGCTCCGCCGCTCAGATCAGCCGTGTCGTCCAGCCCGCGCCCGAAGCTTTCGCCGACCCCATCGGTCGCGCTCCAGTGCCAGGTGTAGACCGGGCGCCGCGCGTCCCCGCCGAGGAAGAAGGGTAGCTCGCGCCCGTCCGGCATGACCGCGGGGAACTGCACCGAGAAGGCGTCGGGCAGGCCGGAGCCGACGGGGTCGCCCTCCTTCGGCTGCATCATGGCCTCGACCCGCTGGCCCCACACGTCCCAGACGGGGTCGGGGCTCTCCGAGGGGTCGTGCCAGACCATGCGCAGCGCGAGCTCTTCGCCGTCGTGGGCGGCCTGCACCCACACGCCGTCCACCATCGGCGCGAACCAGCGCGGCTTGAGGATGATCTGCCCCACGAGCGGTACCCAGAAGCGTTCCTGGGCAGACCAAGCGGAGTCGCCGGGACTCGCGGGCAGCTCGCCCTCGACCAGGCCCGCGACGATGACCTCGGCGGGCTCGGGGTAGCGCTCGGGCGCCAGGCTGCGGACGTAGTGCGCGACGTTCCAGAGGTCCTCCTCGGTGGCGACGCCGCCCGTCAGGAGGTCGCTCATGGAGGGCATCGGCGTTCCGTCGAGCCCCGTGCGCAGGCGCATGTAGATGTCCTCGACCGTGCCGCCGCCGTTGAAATTCCACGGCTCGGTGAGGTCCGCGGGCCGGATGGGGTGGTCGTTGTCGTCGGTCATGTCGGGCGCCGAGGAGCCGTTTCCGCGGCCGTTCTGGCCGTGGCACTTCCAGCACTCGACCCGCTCGTAGATCTCGCGTCCGGTCGCGACCCCGTCGGCGCCGCCACCCTGGGGCCGGCCGATGTCGATCGGCTCGGGGGCGGCCTCGGTCTCGAAGAAACGCGAGAACGTCTTCAGGTAGCCGACCAGCGCCTGCCGCTCGTTCTGCGACAGCAGCTCTCGCCATCCGGGCATCGCCGTTCCGGGCATGCCCTCGTCGATCACGCGGAGCATGTCGGCGTCGGTGGGCAGGCCCCCGCTCTCGGTCGAGCGGATCTGGTAGAGCGCCTGCGTGAAGTCGCGGGGGCGCGGCAGCATGTACTCGGTGGCGTAGCCCACGCCGTCGCCCTCCACACCGTGGCACCCCGCGCACCACCTGTCGTAGGTGGCCTTACCCGGGTGGTCGGCGTCCTGGGCCCCCAGAGAGCCAGGCGCGAAGGTCAGCGCCGCCACCGCGGCGATGGCCGGCACCGCAACGGCGACCGCGATTCCGAGGACATGGCAGCGGGTCGCGGCGTCCCGGCGCCGGGTCGGGTGCCCGAAGGAGCGGCGCATCAGTGCCCCCCTCCTTCATCGTCGTGCTCCTCCCAGGTCCGTGGCGAATGACCGGTCTGCTCGTACATGAAGATGATCACCGCCCAGATCTCTTCCTCGGTGAGGAAGTCCTCCCAGGCCGGCATCGCGGAGTGCCAGGGCGTGCCTTCGACCGGCAGGCCCGGCCCGCCTTTGGCCACGCGCCAGAAGACGAAGCTCTCGGTGAGCTGGGCGATGGTGCCCACGTCCTCGAAGTTGAGCGGCGCCGGATTGAATCCGTGCGCGTAGTGGCCGTCGCCGGCGAGGCCGTCGCCGTGGCAGGGCAGGCAGTTCTGGTAGTAAACCCGCTTTCCCTCCTCGTGATGCTCCTCCAGCGAGCCCTGCCGCCGGAGCGGGTTCTCGAGGCCGGACAGCACTATCGCCCGATCGGCGAACTGGATCTGCGAGGGCGGGGCCGGGTGGATCGAGCGGAGCGTGGACGGGGCGGCGACCGTCGGCCGGACCTGCATGAACACCATCGCGCCGATCAGGAGCGGGAGCGCGACCATCAGCGCGGTGCGCAGCGCCCGCCGCTCGGGCAGCACCATCGTCTCGTGGAACGGCCTACGGAACTCGGCCCAGCGCTCCTCGTTGTCGCTCACCCACAGCATCACGCCGACGAACACCGTCGCCATGTACTGCAGCACGACGCTGTTCGGGACCGGCGCGCTGTCCATCCCGAGCAGCGGCGGGATGTAGGCGATGCCGAAGTCGATGAGCAGGTACGCGACGACCATGACGATCGCCGCGATGCCGAGCGGGTGCTTCAGGTACCGCATCTCAGCCCTCCCCCGAGAGCATGTCCACGAGCGCCTCGAGCTGCGCGGCGGTCAGCGAGCCGCCGAAGGTGGCGGGCATCACTCCTCCGACCTGCTCGTAGCCCTCCGCGATGTCGGCGCCGGGGTCGAGGATCGCGCGGCGGATGTACTCGCGATCACGCCGCGCGCCCAGGTCGTCCAGCGACGGCCCGATCGGCCCGCCTTCGCCGTCGAGCTGGTGGCAGGCGCCACAGCCGCCCGCCGCCCAGATTTCCATCGCGTCGGTGCTGCCGCCGGCGAGCGCGCCTCCGCCTCCGGCGGGCGCCGCGCCCCCGCCACCGGGCTCCCCGCCCGCAGGACGCGTCTCGCCTCCCGGCGGCGGCCCCAGGTCCTCGGCGGTGACGGAGACCGTGCCGCCGACGCTCTCGAGGTAGGCGACCAGCGCCCAGATCTGCTGCGGAGAGAGCGTCCGGCTCATGTCCGGCATGATCGGCTCGTAGCCCTCGACGACGTGGTCCATCGGCTGCACGAGCGCCTCGTGCAGGTAGGTCTTGCAGTCCTTGCCCGGTTCGCGATTGCCGCACCGCGCGCCGATCTGGCCCGTCCCGCCCTCATCGGTGAGCAGGTTCGGGGCGCGCGTGCCGAGGCCGTGACACGCCACGCAGCCGCCCGCGCCCTGGTACAGGTCCTCGCCCGCGGCCATCAGCTCGTCCGCCGAGAACTCGGCGCCGAGGGTGAGCTCCTGGGGGACCTCCGACTCCACCTGCGGGATGGTCGCCGCGAGCACCGTGTAGATCGTCACGGTGCCGACGACGACCGCCAGGATCTTGAGGTTGGTCATGAGCATGGTCGCCTCACTCCGCCGGCACGGGATCAGGGCCGCCGCCGTAGGCCGGGGCCTTCGCGTCGGCCCTCACGTCCGCGACGATCGGCTTCTCGACCAGCCCGCCGAGCCAGAAGATGAACCCGATGAGGCCGAGGAAGATCAGCACGCACGCGGTGATCACCTGCGCGGCGTAGCCGAGCGCGGGCGTGGCCGCCCACTCGCTGGTGTCGCGCATGACCTCCCAGATGTGCCAGTGCTGGCGGATGCCGGAGCGGGCGAAGCCCATCAGCCCCATCAGCCAGGTGAAGGTCACCGCGAGCACGAACAGCGCGTACTGCGAGCGCGGCGGCATCTGCCCCCAGCGGATCGCGCCGCGCGACTTGGCGCCGCGCCCCATCGCCACGTCGATCGCGACCACCACCACGATCGTGATCAGCACGGCGAGCACCTGGTAGACGCTGAAGCCGATGCGCTGCACCGCCGGCACGAAGTAGCCGTAGATGCCGTAGAAGAGCACCACAGCCGACGCCACCACGAACATGACGCCCTGGACCATCGTGCCCGTCCTCGCCCACGGCACCACCGGGTCTTTGTTGGCCCGACGGTAGAGCAGGAAGGACAGGAAGGTCGTCAGGATCATCAGGTTGACCGCCGTGTTCTTGGCGCTCATGACCCCCAGGACGCCCAGGAACGGGTGGTGGCTGCCGCCCATCGCGGCGAGCTCGGCGCGGCTCGCGATCATCGTGTGCGGCGTGGCCCACACGATCACCCCGACCACCAGCACGAGCAGCATCCATTTGGTATAGGGCGTGAAGCGCTCGGCGCCCGGAATCCGCTGCATCCCGACCCACAGGTAGTAGTTGCCCGCGAGGAACAGCACGCCGATCAGGAACGCCTGAATGATCCACAGCCAGCTCATGAACCCACCCATCATGGTGATGCCCATCTGCTGGTTGTACTCGTAGATCTCGCGACCCAGGTAGTAGCCCGCGAAAGGAAGGACGATCAGCGCGCCGATCGCGATCGAGTTGCCGACGTACCCCATCCAGTCGTAGTGCGCGCGCTCCTCGTCGGTGCGCGCGTTCAGGAAGCGGTAGGCCGCGTACGCCCCCACGATCGCGCCGCCGAACACCACGTTGGCGATGATGCGGTGGATGTTGATGGGCATCCACGTGGCGTTGGTGATGGCGACCCACGTGTCGATTGCGCTCGCCGGCGTGTCCGCCGTGACGCCCTCGGCCGGGCTCATCATGTAGCTCAGCCAGGAGTCGGCGATGAACATCACCGCCGTGCCCCACACGTTCAGCAGGATCCCCATGCCCCAGTGCACGAACTTCGCGCGGCCGGCGCTCCAGCGGTCCCAGCCGTAGTAGTAGAGGTAGAGGGTGAACGACTCGAGGAAGAAGAGCCCCACGTAGAACCACACGGAGACCTCGAAGATCTCCAGCATGTGGGTCCAGAAGCGCGGGTAGATGATCACCAGCGCGAAGCTCAGGATGGCGCCCCAGATCGCCGTCGCGCTGTAGGCGATCAGCAGGAGACGGGTGAACTCCTTGGCCAGCTTGTCGTAGCGCTTCTCGCCGCCGAAGATGCCGATCGCCTCGGCGACCACGGCGAACATCGGCACCCCCAGCACGAACGCCGCGAACATCAGGTGGATCTGGGCCGAGACCCAGACCGCCACGCGCCCCCCCACGATCGGGAAATCGCCGTACTCGCGTCCGGCCGGAGCGGCCGCCTGCGCCCACGCCGGCTCGGCGAGCACGGCTCCCACGACGACCAGGGCCAGAGCACAGATCAGCGCGGCCCAGCCGCGCCACTCGCCCGCGCCGCGCTTCATCCGCCGCTCCTCATCCGTTCCTCCTCGGGCTTCGGCCGCCGTCCTTCACGAAGAACGGCAGCCGCTTGGAGAAGTCCACCGGCATCGAACGTCGCACCTCGTCCATCACGTCGGTCGTCACGCGGGCGTACCCCCGCGCGCGCGCGAACGACTCCACCCGTTGCGAGACGACTCCGCGCACGAAGCTCGGCGCGCGGGCGATGCGCTCGCGGGCGTCCGCGTCCCAGGGCAGCTCCTCTTCGAACGCGGCGCCGTAGGTCACGGTCCGCTCCGGCTCCACCACATCGGCGTGGCCGTCCGGCTCGTACGCGCACGACTCGTCGGGGCCCAGCAGGTCGCCCGTTCCGGCCAGCGCGCGGGCGCGGCAGCCGCCGCACACCTTCCGGTACTCGCACGCGCCGCACTTGCCGCCAAGCTCGCCCGCGCGCAGCGCCGCGAGCGCAGGCGAGCCGAACCAGACGTCGGCGAACGACGAGCGCCGAAGATCGCCCGCGACCACGGGCGCGTAGGGGCACGGCGTCACCTTGCCCTCGGGCGTGATGCGCGCGTAGTGGATGCCGCACGGGCAGCGCGTCTCGTAGCCCAGGAGCGGCGAGTCGGGGTCCCCCCGAACGACGTGACGCATGAGCTGCGGCTGGCACTTCGTGCGCACCATCATGCGGCCGCGGTAGCGCCGCTCCAGCTCGACCACGTCGAGCAGCACGGCCTCGTTCTCGGCGGGCGTGAGGCCCCGCATGCGCTGGCCGCGCCCGGTGGCCACGAGGAAGTACAGGTTGAAGCTCACCGCGCCCGCGTCCGCCGCCCACGCGGCGATCCCACTGATCTCGCTCCTGTTGCCGGCGGTGAGCGAGGTCTGGACGATGAAGTCCAGTTCGGCCTCCCGCAGCCGGCCGACGGCCGCCAGGGTGTCCTCGAGCGCGCCGCCGCCGTGTCGGAAGCGGTCGTGGTAGCGCGCGTCCAGCGAGTCGACGCTGATCGCGACGCCTGTCACACCCGCTTCCTTCAGCCCCGCGATCCGTCCCTCGGTGAGCAGCGTCCCGTTGGTGCCCACGACGACCGTTGCGCCCCCCGCCGTGGCGTGACGGGCGATGGCCTCCAGGTCGTCGCGCAGCAGCGGCTCGCCGCCGCTGAGCACGAACATCGGCGCCGGGTTGACCTCGAGGATCTCGTCGGCGATCCGGAAGACCTCGTCGGTGGACATCTCGGCGTCGTCGGTGTGCCAGGAGCCGGCGGAGATGTAGCAGTGGGAGCAGGCGAGGTTGCAGCGGCGGGTGAGATTCCAGGCGACCACGTGGGGCAGGTGGCCGGACGCACGGGCCTGCGCCTCCGGCGCGGTTTCCACGGCCCGCCCCCGCCACGGCAGCAGGCCGTCGCCGCGCGCGTCCCTCCCCGCCGGGAGGTCCAGAACCGGAAGCCTCACCATCACGCCGCGCGTAGGCTCACGCCTTCTCCTCGTCCCCGGCCCCGCCCTCGCTCGCTATCATCTCCATCGCCCGACGGGCCTGCTCGGGGGTCGCCATCTCGAAGTCGACCGGACACTTGTCGGCGGCCTGCTCGATGTCGCGGATCGGGCAGCGCGTCACGCCGCTGGCCTTGGCCTCCTCGATGAACGCGCGCATCTCGGGGGTCAGCCCGTCCACGCCTTCCGCGGCGGCCTTGAGCTGCTTGCTCTGAAGCTCCTTGAACATCACGAGCATCGTGTCCACGTCGAACTCGTCCGCCTCGATCATGGCCTGCTTGTTCTCGTCCATGATCGGCGTGGTCACCCGCCAGTACCCGTGCCCCCGAGCGAACTTCTCGACCGTGTTGCGCGCGAGCGGACGCGCGATCAGCGGGACCAGCTTGAGGCGCTGGAAGGCCTCCTCGGTCCAGACGATGGGGTCGCGCTCGTCGCGCGGACGTTGCTGTACGGCGCCCGTGAAGGGGCACTTCGCCTCGACCAGGGGAGGCCGGTCCAGGCCGTCCTCGTCGCGGCCCTCGACCACCGTCCGCTGCATCGCCTGTTCGGCCTTCACCTCCGCGAGCGCCAGCTCCTCGGCGGTGCCGATGCCCATGATGAGCTGCATGTGCGTGGGCAGGAGCTTGGTGATCGCCTCGTCCAGGCGCTCGTTCGTGACCACCGGCAGGTCTTCCTTCGTGGGCGCGGCGGCCGCGGCGGCGGTCATGTCGGCCCGTGACGGGGCCGTCGCGCCGTTGCTCTTGCCTTCGCCTGCGCCGTTCGTGGCGCCGTGGTCACCGGCGCCGTTGCCGCTCGTCGCGCCGGCGCCGTTCGCCAGCTTGCCGTAGCCCTCGTCGACGAACGCGGCCGCGTAGACGCTGCCGGGTCCGTAGTGCTCCAGCACGTACTCCTCCACCGCCTTGCGCGCGATCCCCAGAGCGAACGGCGGCACGCGGAGGATCCGCACCTCCGCCTCGGGCACCCATTCGAGTCCCTTCTCGCCGTCCTCCTCGATCCAGGGGATCTCCTCGGGGCGGACGTCGGTCGTGCCGATCAGCAGGACGTTGGCGGACGTGAGTCGTACGACGTTCTCGGCCTGCGAGCCGATCTCGGTGCCCTCGATCCGGTGCGAGCCGTGGCGCGCGAGCACCATCAGCGACGGATCGATCTCCTCGGCCCACTGGAGCACGACCTGGAAGGGCTTCCCGATCAGGATCTGGGTCTCGATCTCGACGTCGGGGTACTCCTTCGCCATCACCTCGGCGCGCTTGATGTTCGCCTTGCAGAGGCGCAGCAGGCCCTTGTCGATGATGTTGTTGTGGAGCTCCTCCTGCTCCTCGAACTTGAAGACCTTCGAGGCCTGGACGGACAGCACGTCCTTGATGTTGTGGAAGACCACGTGGTGGTACTCCACGTCGAAGGCGCTGCACACGTAGAGCTTCGCGCCGTACTCCCTCGCGAGCTCCAGCGCGACGCGCATCCCCTTGTAGCCGTACGCCGAGCCGTCCACGCAGACCATGAAGGCGCCGCCCTCGAGAGGGCGGTCGTCACGGACGACCAAGACGTCCTTCTCGATGCCGCGCAGCGCGCGTCCGACGACACCGCCGAGCTGACTGAAGTGCTGCCGGCCCAGCCCGTGGGCGCCGATCGCGACCAGGTCGTAATCGCGCTCGGTCGCGCCCGCGAGCTTCTCGTCGTGCTCCTCCTCCTCGGCGACGAGCCGACCGTCCTCGCCCATCTGCACGTCGGTGCGGACGCGCTCTCCGCCGTCGTACTTGTCGGCGATGTTGGGGTCGAAGCCGATCAGGGAGGGGAGGCGGCCCTGCCCGCGGTTCGCCTCTTTGACGATCTCCTCGAAGTTGATGCCCTCGAGGAGCTGGCGGGTCAGGGGGACCCCGGCTTCCTTGCAGCGCAAATCCACCTGGTCCAGGAAGCTGTCGGAGATGAGCTGCAGGCCCTTCTCGATCAGCTTGTCGTGGATCTTCCGCTGACGCCGGATCTCCTGCGGCTCCTGGAACTGGGCCGGCAGGCCGATCTCGAGCTGGCGGAACCGGACGTCGTGCAGCCGGGCGGCATACACGTGGGTGGCGGTGATTCGGCCCTCGGAGCGGGCGCAGATCTCTACGGCGCGGTCGACCGCCAGGTCGGAATGCGGCGAGTTGTCGACCGGAACGAGCACCTCACGGTACATCGCATACCTCGAAGTTCGGGGCGCACACGTCCATCGCGATGTCGCGGGAGAGGCCCCGGCGGGCGTGCGAAACGCCGTGCGCGGGCGGACGCATTCCGACCGCTCGCGTCAGTGCATGCCGGGCAACGAGCCGGCCACGGCCGCGGGGCCGTCGTCGACTCTTCCGTCTCCTCGTCAACCTCGGCGTCCGCGGCCGTCCGGCGGCATGCGGTCGCCTTCTATGCGCGGAACGGGCCAGGCGGCCCGCTCGATCT
>DATHRK010000054.1:0-22204 GCA_035465395.1 Longimicrobiales bacterium
GCCTCGAGCCGACGCGCGAACTCCTGGTCGCTCGTGTCCGGGTCGCCGATCGCATCCGCGAAGCGCGCCCTCTCCTCTTCGAGCTCCCGCTGGAGCTCCTGGCGCGCCGCCCACCCGCGCTCCAGGATGTCGCCGAGGCGCTCGGTCTGCCGCGCTTCGAGGGACAGGCGCCGACTCGACATCTCGAGGAAGCGCTGCTGGAAGTGGCGCTCCATCTGCCGCGGCGGCGGGCGCTGCGGCCGCGCCTGCGCCGCCAGGGCCGTCGAGGCCAGGATGGCCGCGAGCATCGTCACGACCGCCACCGCGCCTGTCCGGGTCTGTGTCATCACGACTCCAGCTCCTCCAGAAGGGCCTCGATTTCCGCGTCGGTCAAGGCATCGAGGGAGGGCGCTCCGGCGATCACACCGTCGTCGCCCGGCCACGGCAGGATCGCGAGCCCGACCTCCTGGAGGAGCTCCGCGTCCTCGGCGGGCACCGCGTCGGGCCCGAAGCCGCCGCGCACGACCACCGCGCCCACCAGGAGCACGCCGGCCAGCGCCGCGGCCAGCGGCAGGCCGCGCAGCCACGCCGGTCGCGTGACCGGGTGCAGGGCGACGCCCCGGCCGCCCTCCCGGAAGGCCGCGATGTCGGTGGCCCGAGCCGCCGCGTCGTGCGCCGCCAGCACCCCCTCGGCGAAGCCGGGCGGGGCGCTCCGACGTGCTTCGCCGAGCCCGCGCAGCAGATCGAGCTCGGCCGCACAGTCGCCACACCGATCCACATGCGCCTGCGTCTCGGCGGCCTCGAGCGCGTCGAGGTCGCGGTGCAGGTGGTCGACCAGCCGGTCGCGGAACCTCTCGCACGTCCCATCGTTCATGCGAGCCACTCCCTGAGCCGTTTGATGCCCATGTGGTAGTTTACCCTCATCGCGCCCTCGGTGGAGTCGCAGGCGTCGGCGATCTCGCGGTAGCTCAAACCCTCGAACACCCTCAACGTCACCGCGAGCCGCTGCTTTTCCGGCAGCGCATCCAGCCGCGTTGCGATCCGCGCCGCCTCCGTCCGCGCGAGCGCGATCCGCGACGGGTCCTCCCCTCCCGCCGGCTCCGCCAGCGCCTCGAGCGACCGCTCGCCGCGACGCTTGTCCGCCCGCAACGCGGAGCGCGCCGTGTTGATCACGATGCGCACGAGCCACGTCCGGAAGGCCGCGTCTCCCCGAAATCCATCGAGGGCGCCGAGCGCCTTCACGAACGCATCCTGCGCGACGTCGGCCGCGCGATCCTCGTCGCGGACCACGCGGTATGCGGCGTCGAAGGCGGTGTCCTGGTGCCTGCGCACGAGCAACTCGACCGCGCGCTCGTCGCCGGACCGCGCCAGCTCGACGAGCTGGGCATCGTCTGGCCCCTCTGCATCAGGGACGAACCGGACGGCCGCGGGATCGGTCACCGACGTTTGGACGGGTCCCGCGGCAGGAACGTTAAGCGATTGCGGGGGGTGCGGATCGGAGGATACGCCGTCGCGCTGCGGGTCTCGCGGAGGTCGCGGCACGGGAGGGGGGGCGCGTAGGGGCGCGCGGCGGCCCCGGGGGGACGCCGATCGACAACGCCCCCACCGGCTCTAGGCCAGCGCCTCGTCGGCGACCTGGGCCCGCATTTCCTTCGACGGCTTGAACACCGGCACCGTCCGAGACGGCACGTGGACCCGTTCACCCGTGCGCGGATTGCGGGCCATTCGGGCCTTGCGCTCCCTCACCTTGAACGTGCCGAAGCCCCGGATCTCGATGTGGTGGTGTGCCGCGAGAGCGTCCTTGATCGCGTTCAACAGCCCGTCCACCACCAACGCGCAGTCCTTCTTGGTGATTCCAGGACCGATAGCGTCCGCGACCTGCTCCACAAGGTCCGCCTTCGTCATGTTGCCTCCCGTACCCGTGCCTGCGATCAGAATCTCCCCGGACGCCGCCCCGCGCCCGACCCGTGGCGATCGGGCGGCGCGTCTCCCGCGACGCACGGAGGCAGATTCAGCGCGTTGATTTGCCCTCTGAAAACCCGCTCCGCGGGCGAGGCGCGCCCACCATAAGTCTCTGTGGCGTAAGCGTCAACCCCGTTTCTGCCGATCCTCCATCCGGGCGATGAAGCGGTCGAACAGGTACGTGGCGTCATGGGGTCCCGGGGCCGCCTCGGGATGGTACTGGACGGCGAACACGGGGAGCGATCGATGCGCGACGCCCTCGACCGTCCCGTCGTTCAGGTTCCAGTGCGTGACGACGAGGTCCGGGGCGCCCTCCACGGCGCCCGCCTCGTCCGCCCGGATCGCGAAGCCGTGGTTCTGGCTGGTGATCTCGACCGCGCCGTCCTCGACCCGCTTCACCGGGTGGTTCCCGCCGCGGTGCCCGTACAGGAGCTTGTAGGTGGAGCCGCCCCAGGCGCGCGAGACCAGTTGGCAACCGAGACAGATGCCGAATATCGGGATGCCGCGCTCGCCGGCGGCCCGCACCATCGCGGCGGCGTCCGGAATGGCCGCCGGATCGCCGGGACCGTTGGACACGAAGATGCCGTCCGGGGCGAGGTCGACGATCTCGTCGAGGGTGGCCCGGGCGGGCAGTGTGTGGCTCTCGCAGCCCCTCTCGGCCAGCATGTCGAGCGAGCGGCTCTTCACGCCGAAATCGAGCGACGCCACGGTGAAGCGCCGCTCCCCGACCGCCGGCGTCACGTAGGCCTCGTCGGTGGTCACCTCGTACGCGAGGTTGCGGCCCTCCATCGACGGCTGCTCGCGGACTCCCCGCAGCACCTCCTCGGGGTCGCCGCCGGCGGGGGCGATCGCCGCGCGCATGGCGCCGGCCGAGCGGATGTGGCGGGTCAGCGCGCGCGTATCGACGCCGCTCAGCGCCGCCACGCCCTCCGCGCGCAGGTAATCGTCCAGCGTGCCCTCGGAGCGCCAGCCCGACGGCGCGGTGGCCAGGTCACGGACGACAAACCCCGCCACCTGGACGCGGCGGGACTGGGGGTCGGTGCGGTTCACGCCGTAGTTGCCGACCTGAGGCGCGGTCATGACAACGATCTGGCCGGCGTAGGAGGGGTCGGTCAGCACCTCCTGGTAGCCGCACATCACGGTGTTGAAGACGGCTTCACCGTGCGCCGGTCCGGGAGCGCCGAACGCCACGCCCGGGAACGAGCGTCCGTCTTCGAGCATCAGGTAGGCGTCGCGCTTCACGGCCTCGGCTTCGCTTCCGGGTCTTCGGCGGTGATGACGGCAGCGAGATCCCCTCGACCCCGCTGGTGGCGGCAGTCTAGCGCGGCTTCCGACGCGGCGACAGGTGCGGGCGACCCCGTGGCGCACGCGGGCCGACCGGCGGCGCCACGGGTCGGCCGGCGGCGCGCTTGCCCCCGCCCCGCCCGCCCTCCACCTTCGCGGCCGTGCCCGATCTCGTCTTCATCCACGCCGACGAATCCTGCCTCGGCAACCGTCGCGACCGCGCCTCGCCCGGGGGCGCCGCCGGCGTCGTCGAGGTCTGGAAGAAGGGCCGCTGGGCCCGCCGTGACTACTGGATCAGCGAGCCGGCGACCACCAACAACCGCATGGCGTTGCGCAGCGCGATCGAGCCTCTGCGCGCCCTCCGCCGGGCGTGCCGCATTCGCTTCACCTCGGACTCGCAGTACCTGATCCGCGGCATGGACGAGTGGATCCACGGCTGGAAGCAGCGCGGTTGGAAGCGTAAGGGCGGGCCGATCGAGAACCTGGAACTCTGGCAGGAGCTGGACGCGGCGACGCAGCGCCACGATGTCGTCTGGCACTGGATCCGGGGTCACGCGGGCCACCCGCGCAACGAGTACGCGAACCACCTGGCGATCGAGGCCGCGAAGCAACGGACGCGCAGCGGCGGATTGGTCCAATCGGGGCTGGACGACTGGCTGCTCGAGGAGCGCGACAAGGGACGGTACCTCGACTTCGATGATCTCGCGGGGCCGGCGGGGGCGTGGCCGACCCTGTCGCTGCCGGGCGACGGCTAGGGGGCGTCCATCCTCACGCCCGCTGCGAATTCCGCCGCGAACGCGTCCGCCACCCTGCGCCGCACCTCGCCCATGTCGGGCGCCTCGCCCAGAATCGCCTCCATGGACGTGACCGGGCGGCCGCGGATGCCGCACGGCACGATCGCCCCGAAGTAGTCGAGCCGCGGGGCGACGTTCAGGGCGAAGCCGTGCGAGGTGATCCACCCGCTCGAGACCCGGACGCCGATGGCGGCGACCTTGCCGGCGTCGGTCCACACCCCCGTGAGGCCCTCCTCGCGCCGCGCGGCGATCCCGTACGTCGATAGCGCGGCGATCAGCACCGCCTCCAGGTCGCGGACGTAGCGATGCAGGTCCCGGCGCGCGTCGGGGAGCGCGAGGATGGGGTAGCCTACGAGCTGGCCGGGGCCGTGGTAGGTGACGTCGCCGCCGCGGCCGGTCTCGTGGAGCTCGATGCCCATCAGTCGGCGCTCGGCGTCGGTCGCGAGGATGTGCTCCTCGTCGGCGCCCGTGCCGAGGGTGATGACGTGGGGGTGTTCGAGCAGGAGCAGCCGGTCGCCGATCTCGCCCGCGCGGCGGCGGCGGACGAGGTCGGCCTGTACCGCCAGCGCTTCGGCGTAGGGGACGGTGCCGAGGTCGTGGACCTCGAGCGTTGCGTCCACGGTCACCGTCGGGCGCGCGTCGCGCGGGGGGGTCGCCCCTACGCGGCGTCCTCCGGCACGGACTCCATGACCTCCTTCAGTCGCGACAGGAAGCGCGCGGCGTCGGCGCCGTCGACGATGCGGTGGTCGTAGCCGAGCGAGAACATGGACCGCTTACGGACCAGGATCGCGTCCTGGCCGTCCACCTCGACGACGACGGGGCGCTTCTCGATCGCGCCGGTGCCGAGGATCGCCGACGTGCCCTCGGGGATCACGGGCATGCCGACGTACGTGCCCAGCACGCCGGGGTTGGTGATGCTGAAGGTCGCTCCCTGGATCTCGTCGGGCAGCAGCTTCCGCTCGCGGGCCCGTGTCGCCAGGTCGCTGATCGCCCGGGCGATGCCGACCAGCGTGAGCTCGTCGGCGTTGCGGATGACCGGCACGATCAGGCCCGGGTTCAGGTCGACCGCGATACCCAGGTTCACGTTGCCGCGGTAGATCAGGTTGTCGCCCGAGACGGTCCCGTTGACCATCGGGAACTCCGGCAGCACGCGGGCGACGGCCTGCGCGACGAACGCCGTGTAACTCACGCTGACGCCCTTTTCGGCCCAGCGCGGCTTGCCGGCGCGCCGGGCGCGGTCGATCGCGGTGAAGTCGATCTCGATGAACGAGTGGACGTGCGGCGCGATGCGCTTGGCGCGGACCATGTGGTCCGCCGTCAGCTTGCGCATCCGGCTCATCGGCTCGACGCGGTCGGCCTCGCGGACACCGAACTCGGGGTGCTGGACCTTGCCGTAGAACGCCTTCCAGAGCGCCGCCTCGTCCAGGACGCCGCCCGTCGGCGCCGCAGGCGTCGCCACGGACGCGGCCGGAGCTGTGGGCCGGGCCGGCGCTTCCGTGGCCGCGGCGGGGGCGGCCGCTTCGGCTCCGCCTCCCTCGACGTAGGCGAGGATGTCCTCCTTGGTGACGCGCCCCGCGCGGCCCGTGCCCGATACGGCCGCCAGGTCCACGCCGTGCTCCTCGGCGATGCGCCGGACGAGCGGCGTGGAACGGCGGCGCAAGCGCTCCTCGGCCGTCTCCGGCCCGATCGGCTCCACGGCCGGCGAGGGCTCGTCGCGGAGGGCGTCCGGCGCCGGCCGATCCGACGGCGCGTCGGCCGCCTCCGACTCGGGGGCGGGCTGCGCGGCGCCGTCGGCCTGCGGGTCGGCCGCGGGGGCCGGGTCGGCGGGTGGCGAGCCGCCGTCGGGGATCGACTCGGCTTCGGCCGTCGCGGTGGCCGCGCCAGAATCGCTGCCGCTGGACGCGCCCGCGCCGCCGCCGGATGCCGGGGCCCCGCCGTTCGCGCCGGCCTCGGTGTCGATGAACGCCACGACCGTGCCCACCTCGACCGTCTCGCCCTCCTGCACGCTGATCTCTACCAGCGTCCCCGCCGCGGGGGCCGGGATCTCGGCGTCCACCTTGTCGGTCGAGATCTCCAGGATCGGCTCGTCCCGCTCGACGGAGTCGCCGACGGCCTTCAGCCACTTGGAGACGGTGCCTTCGGCGATCGACTCGCCCATCTGGGGCATCGGGACTTCGATTCGAGACATGGCGTCTTCGGCGCTAGTAGTTGGCCAGATATCGGCAGGCGGTGACGATATCATCCACCTGCGGCAAGAAGTAATCCTCCAGCGGCGGCGAGTACGGCACCGGGGTGTCGATCGCGGTGACGCGCAGCATCGGCGCATCCAGGAATTCGAATGCTTTCTCGCTGACCCGCATGGCGATCTCCCCGGCGATTCCACCCGTGCGCGTATCCTCGTGCACGACGAGCAGCCGGCTGGTCCGCTTCACGCTGTCCAAGATAGCGTTCTCGTCCAGCGGCAGGAGCGTGCGCAGGTCGATCACCTCGACCTCGACGCCGTCTTCCTCCGCGAGCCGCTCGGCGGCCTCCAGGCTGTGGTGCGTCATCATTCCGTAGGTGACGATCGTGACGTCGTCGCCCTCGCGGTGGGTGCGCGCCTCGCCGAGCTGCACCACGAAGTCCTCGGCGGGCAGCACCTCGCGCAGCGTCGGCGCCCGGTAGAGCTTCTTGTGCTCGAAGAACAGGACCGGGTCGTCGTCCCGGATGGCGGCCTTGAGCAGTCCCTTGGCGTCCCGCGCAGTGCACGGGTAGACGATCTTCAGGCCGGGCGTGTGGAAGAACGCCATCTCCGGGTTCTGCGAGTGGAACGGCCCGCCGCGCACGCCGCCCCCCACGGGGCCGCGCACTACCATCGGCACCGGCCCGCTCCCGCGGTATCGCGAGGTGGCGATGTAGTTGGTCAACGGTTCGTAGGCGCAGGACACGAAGTCCATGAACTGCATCTCCACGACCGGCCGGAGACCCATGTGCGCGGCGCCGGCCGCGGCGCCCGTGAAGCCCGCCTCGCTGATCGGCGTGTCCACTACGCGGTGCTCGCCGAAGCGGTCGAGGAAGCCATCGGTCACCTTGAAGGCGCCACCGTAGATGCCGATGTCCTCGCCCATGAGGAAGACGTCGGGGTCGCGCTCCATCTCCTCCCAGAGCGCCTCCCGGATCGCCTCGAGGAGCGTGACCGGCTCCCCCCGCAGGCTCTGCGACACGTGCTCGGGCCGCTCTCCGGCCGGCGACTCGCCGGCCGCGGCTTCACCGTCCGCCTCGGGTGCGGCCGTCTCCGGCTGCTTCGTTTCCGCCACGCTGTCCGCCATCACGCCACCTTCGGGTCCGGCGTCTCCGCCCTGGTCCACGGCCGTGCCGTGTCCGCGTCTCCGTACACCCCGCCGAGCGCGCCCTCCGGGCTGGGCAGCTCGGACGCTTCGGCCTCGTCGCGCGCGTCGTCCACGAGGGCGGCCACCTCCTCGCGGATCGCCTCGAGCTCACCGGCCTCGGCGTGCCCCCCTTCCAGCAGCCACGTCTCGTAGCGGTCGATCGGGTCGCGCGCCTCCCAGGAAGCGATCTCCCCCTCGGGCACGTAGCCCTGGGCGTCGTGCTCTGCGTGGCCCTGCAGGCGGTAGGTGAGCAGCTCCAGCAGCGTCACGCCCCCGCCCGCGCGGGCGCGGTCCACGGCGCGGCGCGCCGCGCCGTAGACGGCCAGGACGTCGTTGCCGTCGCACGCCTCGCCGGCGATGCCGTAGCCCGGGGCCTTCGCCACGAACGACTCGGCGGCCATCTGGCGGGACGTCGGCGTCGAGTACGCGTAGCCGTTGCTCTCCACGACGCACACCAGTGGCAGCCGCTGGACCGCCGCCAGGTTCAGCCCCTCGTGGAAGGCACCGGTGGAGGTCATGCCATCGCCCGCGTAGACCATCGCGACGCGGTCCTCTCCGCGCAGCTTGAACGACAGCGCGACGCCGGTCATCACCTCCACCATCACGCCGAGGTGCGAGATGAGGCCGATATAGCCGCGGTCGTAGTCGGTGAAGTGGACGTTCTGCTCGCGCCCGCCCGTGGGCGAGTCGCCCTTGGCCATGTACTGCCGCAGCACCGCCTCGAGAGGCGCGCCCATGAGCAGCAACGCGCCGAGGTCGCGGATCGCGGGGGCCATCACGTCGCCGGTGCCATCGGCCCTGCGCCGCAGAGCCCAGGCCGTGCCGACCGCGCCGGCCTCCTGGCCCAACGAGCGGTACAGACCGCCGATCACCTTGTTCTGGCGGTAAAGGTGGCCCAGTACGGCCTCGAGCTGGCGCGTCGTCTGAAGGGCGCGGTAGATGCCGAGCAGGTCGGCGCGACCGAGGTCTGCGGGGGCGCGTTCCGCGGAGGCGGTGGGTGCGCTCATGCGTTGGTCGGCAACGGGGCCGGTAAGGTCATGCGCGTGCGCCGGGGGACGCCGTTTCGGGGCTCAGTTGCCGCCGGAGGCGTCTCCCTCGTCGCCCCTTTCGGCGGGGGCCGCGCCCTGGATCGGCGCGGCCGCGTCACCGTCCGCGGCCCCCGCGCCGGGCAGGACGGGGGTCGGGGCGGCCTGCCCCGCCTGGAACTCGTCCTGGAGCACCGAGGTCGGCGTGTCGGTGCCGCGCGAGGACATGATGCTCAGCAGGAGCGCCAGGGCCAGGAAGGTGCCGCCGAACCACCACGACAGCCGCGTGAGCAGCGTCGCCGCCTGCCGGCCGCCCAGCACCGAATCGGTGGTCGCGTTGGCGCCGCCCATGGCGGCGAGACCCCCGCCCTTACCGGCCTGCAGGAGCACGACCACCATCAGCAGAATGCCGACGATCAACAGTAAGGCGAAAAAGAATCCGAACACGCGTGACGTCTCCCTGGTTGCGCGACTAGCGAGCCTTGAAAAATCGGGCTTTCTCGGGCGCTGTCAAGCCGCCCCGCCGGGCGCCGCCGCGTCCACGATCGCGCCGAAATCCCCCGGGTCCAGGCTGGCGCCGCCGACGAGCACGCCGTCGACGTCGCGCGCGGCCATCAGCTCCGCCGCGTTGCCCGGCTTGACCGAACCCCCGTACAGGATCGGCACGTCCCCGGCGCCGTCGCCGAGGCGCTCGCTGAGCACTTCCCTGAGGAAGCCGTGCGCGGCCGACGCGTCCTCCGGCGTGGCAGTACGCCCCGTGCCGATGGCCCAAACCGGTTCGTAGGCGACCACGAGGCCGGCGAGTCGGGCGTCGTCGAGGCGCGCGGCGACCGCATCCAGCTGGCGCCGCAGCACCTCCTCGAGGCGCCCGGCGTCGCGCTCGGATTCGGTTTCTCCCACGCACAGCACGGGCCGGAGCCCTGCGCCGAACGCCGCGCTGACCTTGCGCGCAGTCTCCTCGTCGGTCTCGCCGAATACGTGGCGGCGCTCGCTGTGCCCCACGAGGGCGAGCGCGGCACCCGCCTCCGACGCCATCGACGCCGACAACTCGCCCGTGAACGCCCCCGCGGCCTCCCAGTGAATGTTCTGGACGCCCAGCAGCACGGGCGTGCCCTCGCCCAGCGCGCCGCGCAGGGCGGCCAGCGACAGCGCCGGCGGGAAGAGCGCGACGCCCACGCCCGGGGGCGACTCGCGCGCCGCCCACGCCTGTCCGAACGCGCGGGCGGCGTCCGGCCCGTGGTGCATCTTCCAGTTGCCAGCCACCAGAGGCCTGCGCACAGCGTTCATGCTCCCTCCTCCAGAACCGCCACGCCGGGCAGCGGCTCTCCCTCCAGGAACTCCAGCGACGCGCCGCCGCCGGTCGAAACGTGCGTCATGCGGCCAGCCAGGCCGGCCTCTGCCACCGCAGCGGCGGTGTCGCCGCCACCGACGATGACCGTGGCGCCGCGGTCGGCGGCGTCCGCCGCCGCGCGCGCCAGCGCCGTCGTGCCTGCGTCGAAGGGGGGTCTCTCGAACCACCCCATGGGCCCGTTCCATACCACGGTGCGCGCCGCCGCGACGGCGCGGGCGAAGATGCCGACCGAGCGCGAGCCGATGTCGAGGATCGCTCCGTCCGCGGGCACCTCATCCCGGGGCAGCCGTACCGGCTCGGCGGACCCCTCCCGCAGCACGACGCAGTCCACCGGCAACGTCAGCCGCGTCCCGCCCAGCTCCAGGAGCTCCCGGGCCACGTCGACGCGATCCTCCTCGACCAGCGAGGTGCCCGTCTCGAGCCCGAGCGCGCGGAAGAACGTATTCGCCATCGCGCCGCCGATCAGGACGCCGTCCGAGCGCTCCAGCAGGTGGCGCACGACCTCGATCTTGCCGCTGATCTTCGCTCCGCCGAGGATCGCCAGGAAGGGGCGCTCCGGCGACTCGAGCGCGCCGCCCAGGAAGCGCAGTTCCTTCGCCATGAGCTCGCCCGCGACCGCGGGCCGGCCGCTCTCGCGCGCCGCGATCGCGGCCGCGTGGGTCGAGGCGTGGGCGCGGTGGGCGGCGCCGAACGCGTCGTTCACGTACACGTCGACGCCCAGCATCAGCTCGCGCCCCAGCGTTGGATCATCGGCCTCCTCGCGCGGATCGAAGCGCAGGTTCTCTCGCAGCATCACCTCGCCCGGCCGCAGCACCGCCACGCCCTCCTCCACGTCCGTCCCCTCCCCCGCGAACGCGACGGGCCGCCCGAGCGCCCGCGCGAGCGCCTCGGCCACCGGCCGCAGTGAAAGCGCCGCGTCGACCCGCCCTTTCGGCCGTCCGAGGTGCGACGCCACGACGACCGCGGCTCCGGCGTCGAGCAGACGCCGCAGGGTCGGCAGCGTCGCTTCGATGCGCGTGTCATCGGTGATCGCGCCGTCGGCCAGGGGCACGTTGAGGTCGGCGCGCAGGAACACGCGCTTGCCGTCGAGCGGCTCGGTCAGGTCGTCCAGCGTGGGTACGGGCATGGAGGCCGGGAACGGGTGCTGTACGCCGACGACGGCGGGCGCGCGGGGCGGCCCGGCGATTCGGGTCCGGGCGGTTCGGGGCCCGGGCGGGTCGGCGGCGAAGCTACCCGGCGGGCGGGGGGTCGATCAAGCGCGCGCCGCCCGGCACGCCGCCCGAAGCCGGCGGACGCGGGGCCGCGGAGGGAAGCTCGCTTGCAGTCACCGCCACCTCGTCCGCCACGGCCGGAGTCGCTTCCAGAAACGAGCGGGTCGCGTCGACCAGCGCCTCGGGCGTCTCCCACATCGGCGAGTGCCCGGATTCGGGGATCACGTACGCACGGGCGTCGCCGACGCGCTGCGGCAGGCGGCGGGCGTGACGCGCGGGAAAGATCGCGTCGTGGCTCCCGGACACCGCCATCACAGGACAGCGGACGTCGGGCAGGACGTACAGGTCGGCGCGCTCGCGTTGCCCGGTCCACCCCACGAAGTGCGGGAGGGCCTCCGCGACGAGGCGATCGACGCCTGCCTGACCGCACGCGTGCAGGTAGTCGACCAGGACCGCCCGCCGCTCGGCGGGGATCGACCGGGGGCGGTGGACCATGAGCCCCTGGAACACCGCGCGGGCGCCGATTCGGCTGGACATGCCAACGGCCGGCCGCACCAGCGCCGTAGAGGCGAGGCGCAGGAATGGATGGACCGCGCGGCCGAGGCCGGCGCTGTCGATCAGCGCCAGCCGGGTCACGGTGAGGTCCCGCCGGGCCGCGAGGTGTGCGGCTACCAGGCCTCCGAACGACGTCCCCGCGACCGCAAACCGGCGCACTCCGATGCCCCGAAGCCAGGACGCCAGCCGCCGCGCGGCGCGCCGGCCGAGCGAGGCGCCGGGCGGAATGGGCGTCGACATGCCGAAGCCCGGCAGGTCCGGCGCGAGCACCCGGCGGCGCCGCGCGTAGGCGTTCAGCACCGCGAACCAGTTGGCGCCGCCCCCGGCGCCGCCGTGCAGCAAGACCAGCGGCTCCAGCTCGTCCGAGCCCGCCGTCTCCAGGTAGTGGGTCCGTCCTTCGGCGTGGGCGTGGAAATATCCGCGCGCCTCGACCCCTGCGTGAGCCAGTAACCTGGCGCCGGCCTCGAGGATCGGCCGGTCTGCACGGGAGAGCGGGGCGCTGACCGTGGGAGCCGTCGCGCCGCGGGGCAGATGCCAAGCGGCCACGAAGCCAGGAGCCTCGTGGCCGTTCAAGATGGAGTCGCGGCGAGGCGGGCCGCGCGGATCACCGCGCCGTCGGCTGCCCCGCGACCTGGACCGCGAAGCGGACCGAGTCGACCCCGCGCGAGGAGACCTCGAGAGGCGTATCGCAGTAGCTGCACGCGATCACGGCGGACGCCTGCGACATGCCCAGCTCGGCCACGTCGCGGTGGCCACAAACCGGGCAACGGTACGTCCCAATCAGCAGGTCGTCTGCGTCGGTCATGGTCTCCTCCGGTGCACGCCGTCTCGCCGTCCCGGGGAGAGCAAGCGAGATGCAAACGGCGGCGTTCGACGTGGAGGGAGGTCGAACGCCGTGCGTAACGGTTGCGACCGAACGGTACATCCCCCCTCTCCGGCGCGTCAACGTTGCCGTAACGCGCCAGCAGCGCGAATCGGGACGCGGAAGGCCGCTCGACCCCCGCGGGGCGGCGCTCCCGAAGCTTTCCCGAACACACGCGCCGATCGCGCCGTCGGCGTCAATCCAGGCGCTCGCCGATCATCACGCCGAGCTCGGCGCAGCGGTTGGAGTAGCCCCATTCGTTGTCGTACCAGGACACGACCTTGACCAGGTCGCCGATCGCGAAGGTCGAGAGCGCGTCTACGATGGAGCTCGCCGGGTGGCCGATGTAGTCGACGCTCACCAGCGGCTCGTCGGACACTTCGAGGATGCCCTCCAGCGCGCCCGCAGCCGCCGCCCGGAAGGCGTCGTTCACCTCGTCCACCGTCACGTCGCGCCCCACCACCGCGGTCAGGTCGACGATGCTCACGTCCGGCGTGGGCACGCGCATCGCCATGCCGTCGATCGTGCCCTTGGCTTCCGGGATCACGAGCCCGGTCGCCTTGGCCGCCCCCGTGGTGGTGGGAATGATCGACATGGCGGCCGCGCGCGCGCGCCGCAGGTCGGAATGCGGGAGGTCGAGGATGCTCTGGTCGTTCGTGTAGGAGTGCACCGTGTTCATCAGCGCGCGCTCCACGCCGAAGCTCTCGCGCAGCACCTTCACCAGCGGCGCCAGGCAGTTGGTGGTGCAGCTCGCGTTGCTGACGATGTCGTGCGCGTCCTGATCGTAGGCGTCGTCGTTGACCCCCAGCACCACGGTCAGATCTTCGCCCTTGGCCGGCGCAGTGATGATCACCTTGCGGGCGCCCGCGGCGAGGTGCCTGGACGCCGAATCGCGGTCCCGGAACCGGCCCGTCGCCTCGAAGACGACGTCCACCCCGAGGTCCGACCACGGCAGCGCCGCGGGATCCCGCTCGCTGAGCACCTTCAGGTCGTCGCCGTCCACGACCAGGCCGCCCTCGGTGACCTCGACCTCGCCCGGATAGCTGCCGTGAATGGAGTCGTAGCGCAGCAGATGGCCCAGAGTGGCCGGGTCGGTGAGGTCGTTCACGGCCACGAAATCGAGCGCGATGTCCCTCTTCTTCGCGGCACGGAGGATGTTGCGGCCTATGCGGCCGAAGCCGTTGATCGCGACGCGCGTCGCCATGTAGATCTCCTTATCGGGGGTCGGAGCGGCGCGCGTCGAGGGCGCGCGCGAAGCTCACCAGCGCGACGTCCGCCGCCCCCGCCTCTGCGAGGACGCGAGCACATTCGCCCGCCGTCGCGCCCGTCGTCAGTACGTCGTCGACGAGGAGTACGCGCCTGCCTCGAATCGGGTCCATCGCGGGGGTCGGCCGGAAAACGCCGGCCACGTTAGCCCGCCGAGCGGAGGGCTGCAAGGCGGTCTGCGAGCCCCGCGAGACGGTGCGTTCGAGCGCACCCACGGCCCGCAGCGAGGCCCGTCTGGCCAGCGCCGCCGCGAGCAGCGAGGCCTGGTCGTAGCCGCGGGCCCGGAGCCGCGTCCGGGTGGTCGGCACCGGCACCAGGACCGGCTCCCCGGCGTCCCCCGCGCGTCCAACCCGCGGCAACGCCCGCGCCATGAGGTCCGCCATGGGCCCGGCGAGAGCGCGCCAGCCTCCGTACTTCAGGCGATGGACCAGCCGGTCTGCGGGCGGCTGCAGCACGCACGCCGACACGGCGCGCGTCAGCGCGCCCTCCCACCCGTCGCAATCGGTGCACGTCGCCCCGGCGGCCCGTCCGCTCAGCACCAGCGGCGCGTCGCAGCGCCGGCACCGGGGCGCCGCCGGCGGCGGCATGCGGGCCCGGCACCGGGCGCACACGAGCGGCGTGTCCGCCGCGGGCAGCACGGGCGCGTCGCAGCCCAGACACACCGGCGAGAACACGAGCTCGGCGAGTCCCCGGAGCAGCGGCCACATGCCCCGGGATGGGGGGAATTACGGGGCGTGGACATGGCGACCGGCCTCAAGTCGCGTCGCCCAGCGCCCCGCGCATCGCCCGGATGGGCGCGTCCCGGCCGAACCAGCGCGGCCAGGCGGCCGCCGCCTGGCGGACCAGCATCTCGCGGCCGTCGGCGTACGGCACGCCCCGCTCCCGTGCGGCCCGCTCGAGGGCGTTCGGGGAAGCGGCGTAGGCCATGTCCAGGACGCCGCCCACCTCGGCCAGGCGGGCGTCCTCAAGGGGCGGGGGGTCGGCCGGATCGAGGCCCAGCGGGGTCGCGTTGACGAGCAGGTCGCATCCGGCCGCCTCGCCTCCCGCGGCCCGCACGGCCGGCATGCCCAGCGCGCCGACCAGCTCAGCGACGCGCTCGGGTGTCCGGCCTTCGACGACCACCCGCCAGCCGGCGCGGCCGAGCCAGTACGAAGCGGCTCGCGCGGCGCCCCCGGCGCCCAGCACGCGCGCCGAGCCGTCGTCGGGCCAGGGGTCGAGCAGCGTCCGCGCGGCCGCGCCGAACCCGTCCACGTCGGTGTTGTCGCCGGCGAGCGCGCCGTCCTCGGCCCAGAACGTGTTGCAGGCGCCGGTCGCCCGCGCGGCGTCGGTGGGACGGTCCAGCGCGGCGAACGCCGCTGCCTTGTGCGGCAGCGTCACGTTGCCGCCGCCGCCCGCCTCGGCGAGCGCACGCATGAGCGGCTCCACGGACGCCGCCGCGCACGCGAGTGCCACGTAGACGGCGTCGAGGCCGGCCGCGGCGAAGGCGGCGTTGTGGATCGCGGGCGACAGCGAGTGCGCGACCGGGCTGCCGAGCAGCGCGAAGACCGCGGTCGACGCGCGCGGGGCGCCAGCCGCACCCCCTGTCCGGTCTGCGCCCGGGGTGCGATCTCCGCCCGACCCTCCGACCGCGCCCCCAGGCCTCACGGGGACAGGATCGGAGCGAGCCGATCGAGCACCGCGGAGATCGCCTCCCGGAGCGTGGCGAAAGTGGCCTCGTAGACCGGACGCCCCTGCCCGATGGGGTCGGGCACCGCGGGGGCGGCCCCGCCGCCGGCGAGGAAGGCGGTGACCAGCTCGGCGCGGTCGGCGCCGCCCAGGTGCGCCACCGCGTCGAGGTGGCCGGGCGCCATGGCCAGCACGAGATCGGCCCAGCCGACGCGCTCGCGAGAGAGCTGCCGGGCGCGGTGGTCGCCGAGGTCCACGCCGTGGCTCTGCGCGACGTCCACGGCGTCGGCGGAGGCGGGCGCTCCCACCGCCGCAGCCACGCCGGCCGAGCTCACCTCCACGTGTCCCCAACCGCGCTCCGCCAGCAGGGCGCGCGCGATGCCTTCCGCCATGGGGCTGCGGCAGGTGTTGCCGGTGCACACGAAGAGCAGGTTGAACGAGGTGCCGACGGTGCCCTCTTCGGGACCGCGCGCGGCGCGGGCATCGAACAGCGGCTCGACGGGCTCGAGGACGCCGCGAATGGACGCCTCATCCACAGCGCCCGGCCGCACGATGCGGGGACGGCCCCGGCAGTCGACGACCGTCGATGGCGCCGCCTCCTGGCGCTCGCCACCGTCCAACACGAGGACGTCCTCTCCGGCGTCGGCTACCCATTCGAGATCGTCGACGCGGCGCGCGGGTGCCTCGCCCGGCCGGTTGGCGCTGCTGGACGTGATCGGGCCGCTCGCGGCCTCCAGGATCGCAGCGACGGCGGGATCGGGCGACACGCGCACCGCGACGCCTCCGTCGGTCGCACGGACGCCGGCCGGCCAGCGCCCGTGCGGGTCGTCCAGCACGATCGTAAGGGGGCCGGGCCAGAAGGACGCGGCCAGGGCGCGCGCGGCGGGCGTAGCCGCCAGCCCCGCGAGGTCGTCGGCGCCCCGGGCCAGCAGCAGGAAGGGCTTCTCCGCGGGCCGTGCCTTCAAGGCCGCGAGGCGCGCAATGCCATCGCTCCGCGGCAGTCCGCCTAAGCCGTACACGGTCTCGGTCGGGTAGGCGATCAGCCGGCCGGAGTCGAGGTGCGCGGCGAGCCGCTCGCGCGCGGCGGCCCGCTCGGCCGGCGTGGCGTACGGCAGGGTGTGCGGTCGGCGCCCCATCACCCCAGCGCCGCGTCCGCCAGCTCGGCGATGTCGCCCAGGGGCACCGCGTTCAGTCCGGGGGCGGCGGGTCCGGCAGCCCGGCCGGCCGGAACGTAGGCCTCGCGGAAGCCGTGGCGCGCGGCCTCGGCCAGCCGGCGATCGAGCGCGGACACCGCGCGCACCTCGCCGGTGAGGCCGACCTCGCCGAGGAACACCGAATCCAGCGCGAGCGGCCGGCTCCGAAGGCTGGACAGCAGCGCGGCGCAGACGGCGAGGTCCGCCGCGGTCTCGGTCAGCCGCACGCCCCCGGTGACGTTGAGAAAGACGTCCTGGCGGGCGAACGACGCCCCGGCGCGCTTCTCGAGAACCGCCAGGAGCAGCGCGAGCCTGCGCGGATCGAACCCGGTGCTGACCCGCTGGGGTGAGCCGAAGGCCGCGTCACCGCAGAGCGCCTGGACCTCGATCAGCAGCGGCCGTGTGCCCTCAAGGGCGACGGTCACGGCAGAGCCGGCGGCGCTGCGCGCTCGCTCGCCCAGCAGCAGCTCCGAAGGATCGTCGACCCCCACGAGACCGGACGGGGTCATCCGGAAGACGCCGACCTCGCGCGCGCTGCCGAAGCGGTTCTTCGCGGCGCGCAGCAGGCGGTGCTCGCCTCCTCGGGCCCCCTCGAACATGAGGACCGTGTCGACGATGTGCTCGAGCGTCCGCGGGCCCGCGACGCTGCCGTCCTTGGTGACGTGCCCCACGAGCACCACGACCGTGCCGGAATACTTCGCGTACTGCTGGAGCCTAGCGCCGCATTCCCTTACCTGGCTGATATTTCCAGCGATGCCATCGACCTCGGCGGAGTGCATCGTCTGGATCGAATCCACGACCAGGACGGCGGGATCCGCTGCGGCCGCCTCGTCGACCAGCGCGTCTACGTCGGTCCGGGCCACGAACAGCACGTCGGCGGCGCCGCGGCCCAGCCGCTCCGCGCGCATCGCGACCTGGTCCCGCGACTCCTCGCCCGACGCGTAGAGGACGGAGCGGCCGGAGGTCTGCAGCGCCGCGGCGGCCTGCAGCAGGAGGGTGCTCTTCCCCACCCCGGGCTCGCCGCCGAGGAGCGTCACGGAGCCGGGTACCAGGCCGCCCCCCAGCACGAAGTCGAGCTCGCCGATGCCGGTGGCCCAGCGGGCCGGCCCCTTCGCCCCCCCTTTCCCGAGGCGCGCCGGTGCCGAAGGCGTGGCGGGCTTGCCGCGCGTGCCCGAACCGCGCTTCGCCTTGCGACCGCGCCCTGCGCCCGGGGCTTCGGCGAGCGTGTTCCACTCCTTGCACGCGGGGCACTGACCGGCCCAGCGGGCGGTCTCGTTGCCGCACTCGGTGCAGAAGAAGGTCGTCCTGGTCGCGGGCATGGCCGCCGTGCGGGGGGGCCCGAGCCTACTGCGTGGGGACGGGTCCGCGCGCCATCGACTCGAAGCGCGTGAACTCCTTGCGGAAGAAGAGCTCGACGGTGCCCGTGGGCCCATTGCGCTGCTTGGAGATGATGAGCTCGGCGCGCCCCACGACGTCCTGCTCCCGGGCCTCCATGTCCCCCAGGTAGTACTCGGGGCGGTAGAGGAACATGACCAGGTCGGCGTCCTGCTCGATCGAGCCCGACTCGCGGAGGTCGGAAAGCTGCGGACGGTGGTCGGCGCGCTGCTCGGGGGCGCGGGAAAGCTGGGACAGCGCGATGATGGGCACGCTCAGCTCCTTGGCGAGCGCCTTCAGGCCCCGGCTGATCGCGCTCACCTCCTGCTGGCGGTTCTCGGCGTTGGGCCCGTGCATCAGCTGGATGTAGTCCACCATGATGAGGCCGAGGTCGGGCACGTCGGCCTTGAGCCTGCGGGCTTTCGCGCGCATCTCCAGCAGGGACAGCGATCCCGAGTCGTCGATCCAGAGCGGCGCCGCGTTGAGATGCCCGGCCGCCTGGGCCAGGCGGACGTAGTCATCGTCCTCGAGCCGGCCCCGCAGCAGCCGGCCCAGGTCCACGAGACCCTCCGAGCACAGCATCCGCTGGACCAGCTGCTCGCGGCTCATCTCGAGCGAGAAGATGGCCGCCGGCACCTGGTGAGAGATCGCGGCGTGGAGGCTCATGCCGATCGTCAGCGCGGTCTTCCCCATGCTCGGGCGCGCGGCGACGATCGACAGCTCTCCCTTCTGGAAGCCGCCGGTCTTCTGGTCGAGGTCGTAGAAGCCGGTGGGCACGCCCGTGATCCCGCCCTTCGCCTCCTGCAGCTTCTCGATCCGCTCGAAGGCGCCGTACAGGAGCTGCTTGATCCAGATGAAGCCTTCGCGGTCGTGCATCTGCGCGACCTGGAAGATCTTCTGCTCCGCCTCGTCCAGGAGCTGCTCGACGGTGCGCACGCCCGGCTCGTAGGCGTCGCGGATGATCTCGGTGGACGTGTCGATGAGGCGGCGCTGGATCGCGCGCTGGCGGATGATCCGGGCGTGGTAGTCGACGTTCGCGGCGGTGGGCACGGCGTCGAGGAGCTCGGCGAGGTAGGCCAGGCCGCCGACCGACTCCAGCTCATCGGTCTTCTTGAGCTCCTCGCTGACCGTGACCGGGTCGATGACCTCGCCGCGCTGGAAGAGGCGAGCCATGGCGCGGAAGATCCGCCGGTTCGCCTCGCGGTAGAACATCGAGTCCTCGACGACCTCGATCGCCTTCGACACCGCGTCGGAGTCGATGAGCATGCCGCCGAGGACGCTGGTCTCGGCTTCGGCGGCGTAGGGCGCCCGCCGGTCGGCGCGCGCGACCGGCGCAGGACCCAGGTCCTCGATGACCTTCATCGGGCTCCTTCGTCTACCGTGCGTCGCAGCAACTGCAGATCCTCCCACGCGGTGGTGGTGAACTCCGGGCTCCGCAATAGAAAGGCGGGGTGGTACGTGGCGATCACGGGTACGCCCTCGTACTGGCCTACGCTGCCCCTCAGCCGCCCGAGCGGCCTGTCGCTCCCCATCAGGCGCTGCGCCGCGAAGCGCCCGACCGCCAGCAAGGCCGACGGTCCCACGGCATCGATCTGATCGCGCAGCCAGCCGGCGCAGGCCTCGACCTCGTCGGCCATCGGATCGCGATTCCCCGGCGGCCGGCACTTGATCACGTTGCCGATGTAGACGCGCTCGCGCGGCAGACCCACCGACGCCAGGAGCAGGTCCAGCAGCTTGCCGGCCGGGCCGACGAAGGGCAAGCCCGTGCGGTCTTCTTCCCGGCCCGGCGCCTCACCCACGACCATGACGGCGGCGCCGGCCTGCCCGTCGCCCCACACCACCTGGGTGCGGCCCTCGCACAGGCGGCAGCGTGTGCAGCCGGCCGCGGCGGCCGCGAGCGCCGTCAGGCGCCTGGCGTCGTCGGAAGCGGGAGCGGGCCGGGCCGGTGCGTTCGGAGGCCCGGACGGCGCGGCAGCGGCGCCCGGCGGTGTGCCGGTCGCGGCGCGTACGGGCGCGATCGCGGCACCGGGGGGTGGCACGACCCCGGCCCGAGCGGCCTCCGCCCGAGCGCGTCGCGCGAGCCGCACGGCCTCACGCGCGTCCAGGTCCTGCAGGTAGAGGTCGGACTCGCCGCGATCGCGGAGCTGCCGAAGCAGCGCGGAAAGCGCGCCGCCCGCCCCGTCGCTCACGCGAGGAATCGGGCGAAGCGGTCGAGGATCGCCTCGGCGGTCTCGTCCTTGGACTGCAGGGGCAGTCGCTCCTCGCCCCCCTCGCGGTCCAGCAGCGTCACCCGGTTGGTGTCGGCCTCGAACGCCGAGCCTTCGCCCACCACGTTCAGCGCGATCAGGTCCAGCCGCTTGCGCTCCAGCTTGCCCCGCGCGGCGTCCAGGCCCTCGTCGGTCTCGAGCGCGAACCCCAGCGTGGCCAGTCCGTCGGGCCGGTCCTCCAGGGTCTCGACCAGGACGTCCGGAGCGGCCTCCACGGCGACGGCGGGCGGGCCGCCGTCCTTCTTAAGCTTGGCGGAAGCGACGTCGGCGGGACGGAAGTCGGCCACGGCGGCGGCCATGATCAGCGCGTCGGCGCCGGGCAGCGCGTCCCGCACCGCGTCGCGCATGGCTTCGGCGCTGGTCGCCGCGGCGGTCCGGGGGCCGGGCGGGAGCTCGGTGGCCAGGGGCCCGTGCACCAGCAGCACGTCGGCGCCGCGGCGCCACGCGGCCGACGCCAGCGCGGCGCCCATGCGCCCGGTGGAGTGGTTGGAGAGGAAGCGCACCGGGTCGAGCGGCTCCCGGGTCGGCCCCGCGGTCACCACCACGCGCTTGCCGGCGTACGGGCCCTCGGTCTCGAGCGCCCGGCCGACGTGCTCCAGGATGACGCGCGGCTCCTCCATGCGTCCCTCGCCCTCGCCCTCGTCGAAGGCCAGCGGGCCGGTGGCAGGCCCGCACAGGCGGTACCCCAGCGACGAGCGCACCGTCTCCGCGTTGGCAAGGGTCGCGGGGTGGGACCACATCCGGTCGTTCATCGCCGGACAGATCAGCACCGGGGCTCGGGTGGCGAGCAGGATGGCGCCGAGCAGGTCGTCGGAGCGGCCGACCGCGGCGCGCGCCAGGAAGTCGGCGGTGGCGGGCGCCACGCACACGACGTCGGCCTCGCGGGCGAGGCGGATGTGCGCGAGCGCCGCGCCCGGCGCGAGCAGCCCCGCGGCCACCGGCCGGCCGGTCACGCCCTCGAAGGAGAGGGCGCCCACGAACGCGGTCGCTGAAGCCGTCATCACGACGTCCACCTCGGCGCCTAGGCGCGTGAGGTCACGGGCGAGCTGTACGGACTTGTAGGCTGCGATGCCGCCGGTCACGCCGAGGACGACGCGCCGGCCCTTCCAGGGGCGGCGCGGCGAAGGCGTCATGGGTGGGATGGGGGTCGGCTCGACCCCTTTGGGGCCCGTGGCGATCGGGCCGCCTGGTGCGCGCGCCCGTTCGCCACGAGCGCCGTCAGACGCTCGACTGGCGGCGGCGGTTCACGAGACGGAACTCGATGTCGCCCGACGAGAGCGCCTCCAGCGCCCGCGTCGTGAGCTTCTTGGTGTGGCGCGTGAGGACCGCCTCGCGCGGGAGCGCGTTCAACTCGCGCGTGTAGCGCGCCGCGACCAGCACGCCGAGGTACTTCGAGCCCGAAGGCTCGTCGACGTCACCCGGGGTAAAAACCTGCATCTAGGACTCCTCCAGAATCTCTGCGATATCGCGGTCGATCGCGCGCAGGGCGTCTTCCAGCCCCGCCTGCCGGTCCACGCGGAGCATCTCCGCGTCGACGATGGCGCTCAGGGCTGCGACGCCCGCGTCGAAGTCGTCGTTCACGACAACATAATCGAAACGAGGGGCCGAGGGGAGTTCGGCCCGGGCGTTGATCAGGCGACGGCGGCGCTCCGCCTCGGCCTCGCTCCCCCGCCCGGCCAGCCGCCTGGAGAGCTCCTCGCCGGACGGAGGCAGCACGAAGACGAGAACGGCCTCGTCGAAGCGGTCCCTGATGGCGGCGGCCCCCTGGATGTCGATGTCCAGCACCACCACTCGCCCGGCGTCCACGCCCGCCTGAATGGCCGCCCGCGTCGTGCCGTAGCGCTCCCCGTGGACCATCGCCCACTCGACGAACTCCCCGGCCTCGATCATCGCGTCGAAGACGGGCCCATCCACGAAGTGATAGTCGACGCCGTCGCGCTCGTGCGGGCGCCGCTCGCGCGTCGTGGCCGACACCGAGAACGCCAGGTCGTCGCGCGACTCCAGGAGCGCGCGCGTCAGCGAAGTCTTGCCCGCTCCGCTGGGCGCCG
>DATHRK010000055.1:0-37854 GCA_035465395.1 Longimicrobiales bacterium
GCCGCCGTCGTACTTGTCGGCGATGTTGGGGTCGAAACCGATCAGGGAGGGGAGGCGGCCCTGCCCGCGGTTCGCCTCCTTGACGATCTCCTCGAAGTTGATGCCCTCGAGGAGCTGACGGGTCAGCGGGACCCCGGCTGCCCTGCAGCGCAGGTCCACCTGGTCCAGGAAGCTGTCGGAGATGAGCTGGAGGCCCTTCTCGATCAGCTTGTCGTGGATCTTCCGCTGCCGCTTGATCTCCTTGGGCTCCTGGAACTGCGCGGGAAGTCCCACCTCGAGCTGCCGGAAGCGGACATCGTGCAGGCGGGCAGCGTAGACGTGCGTGCCGGTGATGCGCCCCTCGGAGCGCCGGCAGATCTCGATCGCGCGGTCGACCGCGAGGTCGGATTCACGCGAGTTGTCCACGGGGACGAGGACTTCTCTATAGAGGGCGGCCACTGGCTCCGGCTCTCTCCGTCGCGCGTTGGACGTGTGCGCCGCGTGACCGCGTGGCGATCGCCTCCGCCCCGGGGCCTGGCCCGAGCGAATCGAGACTCCGGAGTCTCGATCGGATGCCGCCGCCTTATTCCGCTGTGCGCCCCCTCAAAGGACGCTCGCGAGATCGTGGTCTGAGTCGTAACGGCGCGCGACCCCTTCGGGCCGCAGCAAACGCATGCTGAAAACGGCGGCCTGGCCGCCGTGCGCAATCGGTTCGAACCGGCGTCATCGCAACGCCCGCCGGGCCGCGAGTATAGGCGGTCCCTCGGGCGAGTGTCAAATGCCGCAAATGGGGCGAACGGTGCCGGGATTCGGCGCTGAACGCCGCCGGGATTCGGTGCGCAAAGGTGCGGGATCGCGGCGCGGAGCGGCGCGCCTTGACCGGGGCACGTCGGGGCGGCGATCGTCGGTCTCCATGAGCCGATTCGACGCCGGGTCGCCGCCCCTGCGCGTGTTCGTCACGGGCGGCACGTTCGACAAGGAGTACGACGAGATCAGGGGCAGCCTGTTCTTCAAGGGCACGCACCTGCCCGACATGCTGCACCTGGGACGCAGCCGTCTCGACGTCGAGGTCGAGACGTTGATGATGGTGGACAGCCTGGAGATGGAGGACGGCGACCGCGAGCGGATCGCGGCCGCCGTGCGCGGCTGTCCCGAACGGCACGTGGTGGTCACCCACGGCACCGACACCATGGTCGACACCGCGCGGGTGATCGCAGCCGCCAGCCCCGACAAGACGGTGGTGCTGACCGGTGCGATGATCCCCTGGGCTTTTGGATCCTCGGACGGCCTTTTCAACCTCGGTTCGGCGCTCTCCTTCGCGCAGGTGCTGCCGGCGGGCGCCTGGATCGCGATGAACGGCCGCTTCTTCCCCTGGGACCGGGTGCGCAAGAACCGCGAGAAGGGTGTGTTCGAGGAGGCCGAGCCCGCCTGAGACCCGTCACCGAGCCCGAGCTCGCCGGCTCCGGGTCAGAGGTCCCACCCCGCGCGCGCGAGGAACCCCAGGTTCACCAGCACGACGACGAGGGCGAGCCGCCACAGCTCGGCGGGCAGGGTGGTGGCCGCATTCAACCCGAACGCGCCGGCCAACACGGCGGGGAGCCGCAGCGCGTGCAGCGCCCACACGACGCGCGGCAGCCACGGGGAGCGGTAGCGCCAGAGCGCCCAGGTCACGCCCCCCACGATCAACGCGCCGAACAGCAGCCACAGCCCGACGGGGCCACGATCGGGCATGAGGCCGGCCCGCCAGAGCGCCACGATCCCGGCTTCGTAGAGGACCCCCACGTGCAGGTAGACGATGGCGGCCTGGCGGAACTTGCGGTCGCGACCATCGACGGCGGCGCCGCTCACATCCCCTCCATCCCGAGTTCGGTGCGAGCGCGGTCCATCGTCTCGGGCGTCATCTCGCTGATGCCCTGCTCCCACGCCCATTCGGTGTAGATGCGCTTGACCATGCCGCGCACGAACGATGGCACCACGCCGAGCCGCTCGCGCGCCGCGGGGCTCCAGGAGACGGGGCCGCGGGCCGGAGGGGGCACGTAGCGGTCATCATCGGCGGGATCCTCCGATCGGGCGTCGGCGGCGGAGAGCGCGGAGGTGGCCCCGGCCCCGGCGGCCTCCCCGGCGGCCGTGTCCTCTTCGACGTGCTCGAATGCGCCTTCCCGTCCTTCGGCCAGCGTGGTCCGCACGAGCTCCATGGGCTGGTCCGGCACCGTGCGCCCGCCGACCCGCACACCGAGGCCGGACACCAGGCGGGTCTCCATTGGATTCGTGAGCAGCGCGACCTCGTGCCGGCAGCGCTCGCACTTGAAGACGGCGGCCATGGTGCCGTCGCCCGGCAGCTGCCGCTCCGCGAAATCCATGACGTGATCGCAGCCGATGCACAGGAACTTCACGGCCCCTCCCCCGTTGCCTGCAAGACGCGGTCGGCCAGCTCCTCGAAGGACCGCGCGGCCGGGGACGTGGGGTCCGCGCCGACGATGGGTCGGCCGCCGTCGGTCTCGGCGCCCGCGGCCGGATCGAACGGCACCGTGGCCCACAGCGGCACGCCGGCGTCGGCGGCCATGCGCACTGCCGGCTCGGGGTCGAAGAGCGAGGTCGGTCGGCCGCAGTGCTCGCACAGGTGCCCCGCCATGTTGGCCACGAGGCCGACCCGGGGCACGTTGGCTTCGCGCGCGAGCGCGATCGACTTGCCGACCACGAAGCGGGCCACCTCGGTCGGGGTGGTCACCAGCACCAGGGCGTCGGGCCGGGGGACGAGCTGGAGCATGCGTTGGAGCTTGTCCGTCCCCGGCGGCAGGTCCACGACGAGGGCATCCAGCGCGCCCCACTCGGTGTCCGCGAGAAACTCGCGCAGGGCCCCCGCCTCGAGCGTGCTCTGCCAGGCGAAGGCGCCCATCTCCGGCTCCCGCCAGCGCAGCGGCGCTTCGTCGGAGGCGAGCAGCAGGTCCATCGACATGACGCGGACGCCCTGCGCTCCCTCGGCCGGCACGACGCCGCTTTCGGTCACGGCGAGCCGCGACCCGGCGACCCCCAGCATGCGCCCCAGCGACGGGCCGTTCAGGTCGGCGTCGGCCGCGCCCACGGCCAACCCACGCATGGCGAGCGCCGCCGACAGGTTGGCCGCCACGAGGCTCTTGCCCACGCCCCCCTTGCCGCTCGCCACGACGACCAGGCGCTCGACCCCGGCGAGCCGTTCCGCGAGGCGGCCGCCCTGCGCGACCACCTGCTCGAGAATCCCCGAGCCGGTGTCGTGGCGGACGTCGGCGTAGGTTCGGATCTTCCTGGAGGTCATGTCCTCACACCAGCTTCGAGCCGTCCGCGCCGTACGCCTCCAGCGCGTCGACGGGGCAGGCCTCGCACGCGCACAGCACAGCGTTCCGCTCCACCGAACCG
Source organism: Longimicrobiales bacterium (assembly GCA_035465395.1). GTDB lineage: Bacteria > Gemmatimonadota > Gemmatimonadetes > Longimicrobiales > RSA9 > DATHRK01. The sequence continues at coordinate 3,373 of DATHRK010000055.1, forward strand.
AGGTCCCGGCCGAACGTGCACACGCCCTCGTCGTCGAGCTCGAAGAGACCGGGCGCGTCCTCGAAGCAGTCCTCGAACCCCACGCACAGCGTGCGGTCGATGCGGACCCGCAGGCCCGCCACCTCCCTTTCTTCGATGTCTTCCATCGTTCAGTTCCAGAACGTCCGGTCGGCGATCATCAGCACGAGCAGCACCGGCAGGTGCGTCACCGATCCGAAGAACACCCGCCGCGCAGTGCGCGTGTCGGGCGCGAACGCCATGGGCAGCGCCAGCGCGAGAAACACAACGCCGGCGAGCAGCGCTCCGAAGAAGTAGAGGGAACCGGTCACGCCCGCGAGTGAAGGCAGGAGCGCAACCGGGACGAGGCCCAGCGCGTAGAGCGCGGTCTGGCGGCCCGTGCTCCGCCCCGCGGGATCCTCACGGCCGAGCATTACGAAGCCGCCGCGCAGGTAGTCCTCCCGGTAGAGGTAGGCGAGCGCCAGGAAGTGCGGGATCTGCCAGAAGTAGAGCACGGCGAACAGCGTGAGCGCGCCCGCGTCGAGCGGCGCCCCGGCCGCGGTCCAGCCGGCGACGATCGGCAGCGCGCCGGGCACGCCCCCAACGAGCGTGTTGAAGCTGGTCCGGCGCTTCAGAGGCGTGTACACGAAGAGGTAGCCGAGCAGCGTGGCCGCCACGACCAGCGCGGTCGTCACGTTGACGAAGACCGCGAGGTACGCGCACCCCAGGAGCGACGCGACGCCGGCGAACCAGCCCGCCTGCGAGGGCGTGAGCCGGCCGGCCGGCAGCGGCCTGTCGCGGGTCCGGTGCATGCGCGCGTCGAAGTCCCGCTCGACCAGCTGATTGAGGCCATTCGACCCCGACGCGATCAGGGCGATGCCTATCAGCGCGTGTAGCAGCATCCGCGCGTCGATCGACACCCCCGAGCCCAGGAAGAAGCCGACTCCGGACGTGAGAAGCACCATCCGGGTGATGCCCGGTTTGGTGAGCGCGAGGTAGTCGGTCGCGCGCGCCCTCGGCGGCGCCAGATCGCCCTCCGGGATCGTGGGGGGGCGCGCGGTCCCGGTGCCCGGGTCGCCGCCGGTCATCGGCCGATCCGCACGAGAAACCGCGACACCCGGTCGATCCGTCGGAACAGCGCATCCCCTCCGGGATCGGGGCCGAGGTCGACGGGCTCCGCGCGCGCGTAGTCGGGCGTCCACACCCGCTCCTCGAACTGCGCCCGCAGGCCCGGGTCGGTGATGATCGCGACCACCTCCTGGAGGACGTGGTAGCTGAGATGGTCGAAGTTGGCGGAGCCGGCGATCAGCACCTCGTCGTCCACGACGATCGCCTTCATGTGGGTCATCTGCGGCAGGAAGCGCAGCTCGAAGCCGTGCCGCCAGGACTCCCAGGCCGTGTAGCGATTCAGATACTGCCGGTTGGTCTGGCCTGCGCCCAGGATCGTGACCTCGACACCGCGCGCCGCGGCCCTCCCGAGGATCTCGGTGAACGGCATGCTGATGTAGGCGCTCTGAATGCGGATCGACCGGCGCGCCCCCTCCAGCAGGTCGATGACCGGCTGGAACCAGCGGTCGTTCGACTCCCCATCCAGCAGGATCAGGTCCAGCCCCGGGAAGGACTCGTGGACCCCCACATCGCGCCCCGACCACGTGTGCTCCACATCGCGCGCGAGCAGCGCCACGATGTCCGGGTCGGTGATCCGGATCATGAGGTCGTGCCACGCGAAGTTGTGGTCGCTGAAGTTGATGCCGCCGATGTAGGCGACGCGGTCGTCGACGACCAGGATCTTCTTGTGGTTGCGGTATGCCGCGCGGAGCTTCCAGAACCCGGCCGGATTGGCGTACATGAGCCGCGTTCCGCTGGCCCTGATGCGGGCTTCGAGGGCGCGCGTGCGGGCGACGTGACGGCGCAGCTCCCGATCCACCATGTTGCCCGGCAGCACGGTGAAGCGATCCTGCTGGGTCCAGCGGTTGAAGTCGTCGACGATCAGCCGGCGGTCTGCCGCGCCGCTCGCCTCGAACAGTTCCGTGAGTGCCTCACCGGCGTCCCCCTCGAAGGACAGCGTCTGGACCCAGAGGCGTTCGGTGGCCGTCGCGGCGTCTGCCGCGAACGCCTGGAAGAAGCGGGCGGAGCCGACCAGCAGGTCGAAGCGCCCTTCCGCCGCGGACTCGAGCGCCCGCCCGTCCAGGTCGCCTGCGGACGTTTCCAACGTGCGCTGGGGTGCGGATCCGCTCACGGGCGCTTCATCCACCGGTGATGAGTTGCGGGAACAGGGCGATCGCGGCGAACCGCAGCAGTCGCCCGAGCGTGCCGGGAATCAGGAACGTCCAGATCCCGAGTCTCAGGATGCCCGCCATGATCGCGACGACATAAAACGGCGGCCAGCCCGTCGCGGCGCTCACGAACAAAAACGGCACGGTACCGATGCGCGAGCGCTCGAGCATCGCCCGCGTCCCGTCCAGCTTCTCCTTGTAGGACGGCCGCAGGGGCATCTTGATGGCTCCCGCGCCGGCAAAGTACAGCAGGGTCTTCCCGACCATGTGGCCGATGGTCATGCCCGACACGATCGCCACGACCCCGCTCTCCCCCGCGATGGTGGCGGCGCCGATCACGTACAGCTCCGCATTGAAAAACGGCAGTGCGCCACTCGCGACGCCGTAGCCCAGCGTCCCGAGAAAGAGCGCGAGATGTTCGGTGATAGCCTCCAGCGGCCGTCTCCCCTCGGGTCCCTGCGTCGGAGGCGCTCGCGGCGGCGTACTCGCGGGCGTGAGAAAGTCTAGTAGGAACGGCTCGGGGTGTCGATGCGACGCGAAACAGCCCCCCGGCATTTCCAACGGCCTCCCGTTTGCTGGCAGGGAGGCACCGGCGCACGTACTGTTCGCGCGTCCGCGACTCCCGCTACGGAGGACCGGATGTCCCAGCTCATGGATATCGTCAGCCGGCAGTTGACCGGCGATGTGATCGGCCGGATGGGCCGTGAGATAGGCGCCGATGAAACGTCGACCGAACGCGCGGTGGCCGCCGCGCTGCCGCTGCTCCTCGGCTCGCTGGCACGCAACGCCCAGCGGCCCGAAGGGGCCCGAAGCCTGAACGCGGCGCTGCGAGACGACCACGACGGGTCGCTGCTGGACGACCCGCTCGGTGGCATGCTGACGCCCACCACGCAGAGTGACGGCGCCAAGATCCTGGGGCACATGTTCGGCCAGCGCGAGCCGGCCGTGCGCACTGGGGTGGGACGCGCGAGCGGCCTGGATTCCGGCCAGGTCCTGCGGCTGATGTCGATGCTCGCGCCGATCGTCATGGCCGCGCTGGGACGAATGCGCCGGCAGGAGGACCTGGACGCGGGCGGTCTCGCGACCCGGCTGGACCGCGAGCGGGCCGACATGGTGAACCGCGATTCGACGCTCGGCGGCCTGCTCACCGGCATGCTGGACCAGGACGGCGACGGCTCCGTCATGGACGACATCGGCGGTAGTCTGCTGAAGGGGTTCCTGAGGCCGCGCTGAACGGCGCCCATCACGCGGGGGATCGATTGATGAAGATCGCATACCTGGACGGTCCCCGACTCCGCCGCGGACTCCTGGCGGCGTGCGAGTACGGGCAGCGCTCGCGCGGCGAGTTGAACCGCATCAACGTCTTCCCGGTCCCCGACGGCGACACCGGCACCAACCTCGCGCTCACGCTCCGCTCCATCGCCGACGGGCTGCGCGCGGAACGCGCCCATTCCGTGGGCGCCGTCGCGAGCCGGGCCGCGGAGGCGGGGGTGCTCGGCGCCCGCGGCAACTGCGGCATGATCCTGTCGCACTTCCTGTTGGGCTTCGCGGACGAGGTGTCGACCCGCGAGCAGCTCGGCTCCGACGAATTCGCGCGCGCGCTCCGTTCGGGGGTGGACCACGTCTACGGCGCGCTGGAACGCCCCGTGGAGGGCACCATCATCACAGTCATGCGCGTGAGCGCGGAGGCCGCCGAGGAGGCCGACCAGTACGACTTCGAGCTGCTTCTCGCGCGCATCCTCGAGCGCACCCGACAGGCCCTCGCGCGCACCCCGGAGCTCCTGCCGGCGCTCCGCAAGGCGGGTGTGGTGGATGCGGGGGCCAAGGGGTTCGTGAGCCTCCTCGAGGGGGTCGCCGCCTACATCCACGGGGACCCCATCCTGCCGCCCGAGGAGGACTTCAAGCCGGGCCCGCTGGTCGCGGGCGAGGTCGAGTTCGACGAGTCGGAGCGCTACCGCTTCTGCACAGAGGCGCTGGTTCGCGGCGAAGGCCTGCCGACGTCGGACGAGGTCAAGGCGGAGCTCTCGCCCATCGGCGACTCGCTGGTCGTGATCTCCACCGGCAATCTGCTCAAGGTGCACGTGCACACCGACGACCCGGAGCGCGTCTTCGGCTGGCTGCGCGAGCACGGGCGGCTCGTGACCCACAAGGCGGAGGACATGAAGGCCCAGCACGCCGCGATCGGCCGCGCGTCCTCGGACGGCACGCGCACGCTCGCGCGGCGGCCGGCGGTCGTGGTCACGGACACCGCGTGCGACCTGCCCGACGAGCAGGTGCGCGCTCACGGCATCCACCTCGTGCCGCTCCAGCTCGTGTTCGAAGAGGGCGCTTTGGAGGATCGCGTCGAGATCGACTCCGAGACCTTCGCCGAGCGGGTCCTTGCCGGCGACCACCCGAGTACTTCGCAGCCCACGCCGGCGTCGTTCCTCAAAGCGTACCGGGAGGCGGGCGAGGAGGGCGAGGCGCTGATCGTGGTCTCCCTGGGATCGCGCATCTCCGGGACGTATGCGTCGGCGGAAGCGGCGGCGCAGCGCTACGACGGCGCCCCGGTGACGCTGGTCGATTCGGGGGGCGCGTCGCTCATGCAGGGACTCCTCGCGCTCAGAGCGGCGGAACTCGCGGAGCTCGCCACGCCGCCGGAGGAAATCAAGGCGCGGCTCGAGGCGCTTCGCGAGCGCAGCGGCATCATGTTCACGGTGGACACCTTCGAACGCCTGCTCGCGTCCGGGCGGGTGAGCCGCGGCCGCGCGATGCTCGGCAGCATCCTGGGCATCAAGCCGATCCTGGAGGTGGGACCCGACGGCGTGGTGCAGCCCGCGGGCAAGGTGCGCGGCCGAGCCAACGTCCTGCCGAAGATGATGGAGTTGCTGGCCGAGCGCGTCCCGGCCGACGCCGAGACGCTCCGCTTCGGCGTGGTCCACATGGCGTACCCCGAGATCCTGGAGGAGGCCTCGAAGGCCCTCCGCGAGCGCTACGGAGAGGACACCGACATCCTCACGGGACCGGTGACGCCGGTGATCGCCACGCACACGGGGCCTGGCGCGTGGGGGTTGGCGTGGATGGCGGGGTGAGGGAAGGGGCCGTCGTTCCCGGCCTCATTCGATCGGCTGACCGCCTGTGAGCGCCGCGCGGCGGAAACGGATGCGTCAGCCGGTTTCGCCGAACGTCAGCCGCGACCCGTCCGGCATCTCCTCGGAAGGACCCTGCGCAGACGGGGCGGCGTCGCCGGCCCCTTCTTCGGCTTCGGCGATGACGATCTCCGCCGGCGCGCGTCCGGAGTTCCCGGCGGAGCGCGAGTTGCCACCCGGCCCCCCGCCCCCGGGGCCGGTCGGCTCCCCGGAAGCCCGCCCCGCGACCGACTTCCGCAGCACCTCCGAGATGTCGATCCCGAGCGACGACCCCAGTCCCTCGAGCGTGCGCAGCGCGGCGCCCACCCGCTGGTTGGCGGCGTTGCCGACACCGCTGCCCGAGCCGTCGTCCAGCACCACGACCTTGTCGATGTCGATGCCGCGCACGGCGTCCACGGTGGTTTCGAGGAGCGCCGGGAGCTTCTCGGCGAGCAGGACCGCGAAGCCGTCTGGGCCGGCCTTCTTCACCTCCTCGTAGAGCAGCCGCAGCGCCTCGGCCTGCGCCTTCCCGCTCTCCAGGATCGGGGCGGCGTCGGCTTGCGCCTTTGCGATCGCCGCGGCGCGGGCGGCCTCGGCGGGCTCCACCACGTCGGCCTTGAGTCGGCGCCGCTGAAGCTCGATGCGTTGGTTTTCCAGCTCCTGCTGCGCCTCCACCTCGGCGCGCTCGGCGTCGGCCCGGGCGACGCGTTCGGCGGTCTCCGCCTCGCGCATCAGCTCGGCGTTGCGCACGCGCAGCGCGTTCTCGGCCTCGGCGATCGCGATGTCGGCCTTGGCCTCCGCGGTCTTGGCGGCCTCCTTCGCGCTCGCCTGGCGCTGGTGAGTCTCCGCCTGCCGCTCCGCCTCGGCCACCTCCGCCTGCTTGATGATGTCGGCCGTCCGCACGCGCCCAATGGCCTCCAGATAGCCCACGTCATCGCTGACGTTCTGGATCTTCAGCGTGTCGAGCTGGAGTCCCAGCTTCTGGAGGTCCTGGTAGGCCTCCTCGGTCAGCTCCTGCGCGAACCGGAGGCGGTCCTCGTTGACCTCCTCGGGGGTCAGCGTGGCCAGCACGCCGCGCAGGTTGGCCGCGAGCGTCTCCTGCGCGAGATCCTCGATCTCCTGCATGGGCTTCCCGAGCAGCCGCTCGACCGCGTTGTTGAAGACGCTGTCCGGCTGCGAGGCGATCTTCACGTTGGCCACCGCCTGCACGGACAGCGGAATGCCGCCCTTGGAGAAGGCGTTGGTCACGCCGATCTCCAGCGGAATGGTGTCCAGCGGCATCCAGTCGACCGACTCCACGATGGGGACGCGCAGCGTCCGGCCGCCGACCACGACGCGGTAGCCGACCGGCTCGCCGCTCTCTATGCGGCGGCGGCGGCCGGTGATGACCGCGGCGGTGTTGGGCGGCACGATGACGATCAACGCGGAGATCGTGGCGACGAGCGCCAGGAGCGCGGCGAGTACGACGCCGCCGATGATGAGTCCGATCTGCGTATCCATCTCAGCCTCCCTCGGTCAATTGCTCGAGGGGCGCGATGAGCGCCACTCCCCCCTCCATGTCCACCACCACCACAGACCTCCACTGCGTCGGGTCGCCGTCCCGCGCCTCGAAGGGGCGGGCGGCCAGCTCGAACGTCCGGTCGCGCCGGCGCACGAGCACCCGGCCGTGCCCGTGCGCGTTGATCGGCACGGTCACCTCGGCCGGCAGTCCGATGAAGCCCCCCTCACCCTCAAGACCCCCGCTCTCGGTGCGGGCGAGCCACCGGAACGCCGTCAACACGAGCGTCATGGTCAAGATGCCCGCGATCCCGGCCGACACCGCCGTGACGATCGGGTTGGTGTCGAACCACGTCAGGATCGTCCCCGTCGCGCCGATCCCGAACAGCAGATACGTCATCGACCGCAGCGACAGGATCTTGAGTCCCTGCGCGCCGCCCGCGGGACCGGTGAGGGAATCCGCGTCCAGGTCGGGCCCGTCCGTGTCCAGGTCGAGCCCGTCGGCGTCCAGGTCGAAGCCGCCGTCCAGGTCCAGATCGAGGTCGAGGTCGCCGGTGTCGACGTCGGCGTCCCCGAAGACGTCGCTGAACGCCGACAGAAGCAAGAGGCCGCCGCCGACCACGAGAGCGAAGAGGTAGAACTGGGACATCGGGCCCCCCTCCGGTCGGGTGTCGAACTGCCGATGCGCTGGGCGGCCGATCGGTCCGGCGTCCAGCGCCCCGAGCGGGTCGCCTTCGCCGTGTCGGCTCACCGGGTCTACGTGGGAGCTACTCCGAAACTTCACCCGGAACGGGCAAAAATAGAAGTCCGGCCCGCCCCCGAAGGGACGGACCGGACAGGGTGCCGGTGGCGACCGCGGGCCCGGCGGGTGGGCGATTGCGGGTCGGCCGCCGGCTCACGCCGGCGACGGCGTGCTAGCTTCCCGGACCTCCGGCGCCGCCCCTCGGGCGGCGCTCGTGCCGCTCGCCCCGCTCCCCGCGCCTCCAGCGCATCTCGGAGCGCATCGTCTCGCGAAGGCGGTCGCGCTGTTCGTCGGTGAGGACGTCGCGGGCCTCCTCCATGGCGTCGCGCATGTTGCTGCGAACCGCCTCCATGTCGTCGCGCGTGCGATCCATGAAGTCACGCATCCTGGCCCGATCCTCCTCGCTCATGCGCTCCCGCGGCTTCCGCTCGCCGTCCGCGCGGGCGCCGCGCTCTCCGCGCTCGGCCCACCGGAGCTCAGGCAAGCCGAGCTCTTCACGTACCTCCTGCATGTGCGCCAGATGCGAGGCGTTCTGCTCCCGGAGCCGTGCGCCGATCGCCTCAAGCCGGGACACCTGCTCCGCGGTGAGGGCCAGCTCGTCCCGCAGTTCCAGCCAGCGCTCCATCGGCGAACCGGCACCGCCGGGACCGAAAGGACCCCGCGGACCCCGTTGCGCGGCACCGGCCGCCGGCAGCGTGAGCGCCAGGAGCGCGGAAAGTACGATCGTCTTGCATGCCTTCATGCAGGGCCTCCCCCTCAAAAGCGATCGGCGCGCGTGCCGTTCGCGGTTCAGTCGTCGTTCGGTCCAAGGGACGCCGGGCGGCGCGGAGTCGTTAAGTCGGACGTCGGCAAGGAGGCCGCAGCCGCCCGCCAGTGCGGCTCGCGATGCGCTTGACGGACCGGACGGGAAGGGGTAGTAACAGACTGCGCAGCGGTGGGTCCGTCCTCCCCGGGGCCGCGACCGCTGGTCACCCAGGATCCGCCGCAGGTACCTGTGCGCAAGCTACGTCACGTACAACTGATTCTCGCGCTGATGACGGCATTCGCCGTCCCGGCCGGGGTGTGCGCGCAACAGCGGGGCGGCGCGGAAGCGAACGACGGGGCGGCCACCTCGCAGGAGGCGGACGGCACCGCGGCCGGAGATCCGCAGCAGGAGGGAGAACCGCCGCAGGCGGCCGAAGATCCGCAGGGGGCGGGACCTCCGCAGAGCGAAGACGCTCCGCTGGACCGCTCCCAGTGGCCTTCCAGCGAGTCGCTTCCCGCGCTGCTTCGCGACGACGATGGCGACCTCGTGCCGGACCGCGTCGGCGAGACCGTCACGGTGGCGGGCCGAGCGTCGGTGGCTCTGGGCGCGATCACACGCCGCACCATGCACGTGTTCATCCAGGGGCCGAGCCGGGGGCTTCTCCTGACGGGTGGCCCGGTAGGGGAGCCGATCGTCGAGGGCGACCTGGTGGAGGCCTACGGCACGCTGGGATTCGCCGACGGCGTCACCGGCCTCAACGTCCTCGGCTACAGAGTGGCCGCCAGGGAGCGGCGGCCGCCCGTCCCCGAGCACATCCAGGTGGGCGAAGTCGGCGAGCCGTTCGAAGGTCGGCTCGTCCACGTCAGCGCGACCGCCGTCGGCTGGCGCGACACGGAAATGGGCCGCGCGCTGGCCGTCAGAGGAGGCGACGCGACGCTGGATGTCATCATGCCAGCAGGGTTCGCGTCGTCGACGCGCGTGGAGACCGGCGACCTCCTCGAAATCGTGGGCATCGTCGGCCAGGAGGACTTCGACCCCCCCTTCGACGCGGGCTACCGACTCCACGCCCGCTCGCCCGAGGACATCACGGTGCTGCCCGGGGCCGGGGGCGTGGACGACCGGGTGCTGTTCGCCCTTGCCGCCGCGCTCGCGGCGCTGCTGCTGTGGCTGGCGACGCTGCGCAGGCAGGTCAATCGCCGCTCGACCGAGCTGGCGCATTCGGAGGAGCGCTACCGCCAGCTCGTGTACACGTCCCCGGCGCCGGTGCTAGTGCACGCGGGCGGCGCCGTGGAGTATGCCAACGCCGCCGCGGTCGATCTCTTCGGCACCGACGACCTCATCGGCCGGCCGGCCGGCGATTTCCTGCCCGAATCGCTGCTGGGCGCCGCGTCCGCTCCCGACGACGACCCGGACGTGCGGACCGGTGTGCCCGGCGAGCGGGAGCGGTCGATCGAGGCCACCATACTCCGCGAGGACGGCAGCGGCGTGGACGTGGACGCGGTCACCACCCGCACCCGCTACCGCGGGCGCGACGCGGTCCAGGTGGTGCTGCGGGACGTCACGGAGCACAAGGCGCGCGAGCAGCGGCTGCGCCACGACGCCCTGCACGATCCCCTCACGAACCTGCCCAACCGGGCGCTGTTCCTGGACCGGCTGGAGCAGGCGATCAAGCACGGTCGACGCCACGAGGGCGACGAGTTCGCCGTGCTCTTCCTGGACCTGGATCGCTTCAAGGTCGTCAACGACAGCCTCGGGCACCTCCAGGGCGACCGGCTGCTGCAGGAGGTGGCGGACCGCTTGCGCGCCGTCACCCGCGACGAAGACACGGTAGCGCGGCTCGGGGGGGACGAATTCGCGATCCTCGTCAACGACGTCCGTGACCTCGGCGACGCGACCCGCGTGGCCGACCGCGTGAGCGAGGTGCTCGCGGCCCCGATCACCCTTGCCGGACACGAGCTCGGCATCAGCGCGAGCACCGGCATCGCGTTGAGCTGGACGGACTACGAGGACCCGCTCGACGTGCTGCGCGACGCCGACACCGCGATGTACCGCGCCAAGGACCAGGGCGTGGGGCGCTACCAGGTGTTCGACCGGGAGATGCACGCGGCCGCGATGAAGCAGCTCCGGCTCGAGGCCGACCTGCGCAAGGCCGTCGACAACGGCGAGTTCGGCGTGCGCTACCAGCCGATCGTCGACATCGAGTCCGGCGCCCTCGTCGCGCTGGAGGCGCTCGTCCGCTGGCAGGTGCGCGACGGCGGCGAGATCCGGCCCGCGGGGTTCATCGACCTGGCCGAGGAGACAGGCCTGATCGTGCCGATGGGGTGGCAGGTCCTGGAGCAGGCTTGCGCCCAGCTACGGGCGTGGAAGGACGACTTCCACATGTCGGGGCCGGTGCTGTCGATGCACGTCAATCTGTCGGGCAAGCAGGTCGCGCAGCCCGATCTGGCCGAGCGCATCGAGTCGATTCTCGCCGACACCGGCCTGCACGCCGAGGATCTGCGCATCGAGATCACCGAGAGCGTCGCCATGGACGAGACGGAGTCGACGGTCGCGGCGCTCACCCGATTGCAGGCCGCGGGCGTACCGGTCTGCATCGACGACTTCGGCACCGGCTACTCGTCGCTCAGCTACCTGCACCGCTTTCCGTTCGACGCGCTCAAGATCGACCGGTCGTTCGTCAGCGGGAGCGAGGCTGCCTCCAGCGTGAACTGGGAGATCGTCAACGCGATCGTGACGCTGGCCGGTCAGCTCGGAAAGGGCGTCATCGCCGAGGGGGTGGAGACGCCGGAGCAGCTCGGGTTCCTGCGGGCGATCGGGGCGCCGCACGCCCAGGGCAACATGATCGCGCCGCCGCTCCAGGTGCAGGAGATGCGTTCTTTCATCGACCGCGCCCTGCGCGAAGGCCCGCGCGCCCCCTGGCGGCTCGGCGACTCGCTGGCGGGCGCGCCGCGAGGCTAGGTCGGCCCGTCGCGTTCCTTCCGTTCCCGCAGCTCCGCGGCGAGGCCGTCGACGATCGCTGCCACGCCAGGCCGGGCGCGCAGGCCGTGCGCCGCGAGCAGGTGCCTCTCGGCGGCGCTCCAGCGCCCGGCGCCGATCTCCAACTCGGCGAGCTGCGCGCGTAGCAGGGCCTCGTTGCTGGAGGATCGCAGCGGTCCGCTCAGGGCGGACTCCAGTTGCTCGCGAGCGGCTCCCGTCTCGCCCTCGTGCGCCAGGAGCAGCCCGCGGACCCAGTGGTAGTAGGCTCGATGCCGGCGCGCGAGAAATGCGGGACGGGGGGTGCCGGCGAGCAGTCTGCGGGCCTTGTCCCGGTCTTCCTTGAGCAGCGCCTGCCAGGCCGCGAACACGGAGCCGTAGCGCCAGTGGCCCCACAGCACGAGGAGCGCGGCTGCGGCGAAGATGGCGCCGATGCCGTTGCGGCCGCGCACGAAGTTCGCGAACGCCAGCAGGGACGCCCCGGTGATGAGCAGCCATCGGGTGCGCGCGGAGAACATCAGCGATCGCCGGTCGGGTGGCGATCCCGTCGCGCCCGGCGCCCGCGGAGAAGCGGTAGACCGGGCGGGCGACGGATCACCCCAGGGCGTCCAGGCAGCTGCTGATGTCCCGGGCGAGGCAGGTGTGCGAGGGCGTGTCCCGCTGGGTGTACTTGCTGGCCTCGGTGAGCCGGAGCGCCATCAGGAGGTCGAGGAAGCGACCGATGAAGTCGCTCTCGAACGCCACCACGAACTCCTGGTCGTCGAGTCCGTAGCTGTAGGTCGTGTTGAGCTTCACGTCGGGCCACTCGTGCCCGACCCGGATGTGCTCATCCATCATCCGCTGCCGATCCTCCTGGGAGAGCGTGTACCACTCCCGGGTCTTCACGAACGGATACACGAACAGGAACTTCGAACCCTGCGGATTGATGGCGATGCGGGCGTGGTCGAGGTTCTGCTCGCCGGCGTACTTCGCGAGGTACTCCTCTTCGTACCGGTTGACGTAGATCGAGCGCCGGGTGAGCGCGAAGTAGGAGTACGGCATGCTGAGGTAGCCGCCCAGACCCGTGCCGTTGATCGATGCGGCGAGCGCGTCCATGTGGTCCACCTCGCGCGACGCCTGCCACAGCATGAAGTCGCTGTCTCCACGCGTGCCCACCGTCGAGTAGGCGTAGAGCATGAAGTCGCGTCCGTGCCGCTCGATCACGTCCACGAACTCGCGCTTGTGCCGCTCCTTCTCCTCCGCGGGCAGGCGGCGCCAGGCAGGGTCCAGGCGATAGAACGCGAAGCGCACGCACTCGCGATCCTTGGTCCTTTCCTGGGCGGCCTGGATCTTCGCCCACGCGTCCTCTTCGAACGCGGGTCGCTGGACGTGTCCGGGGCGGACGCCTCGGGGCTGGTTGGCAATCTGATCGGTCGTGGACATGAAGAAACTTCCTTCAAGGCGACGCCCCGGGCAAGCCGGGGAATGGCCGTCGGAGGTTTCCCCACAGAGTGGTTCGCTGGAGGGGAGGGGGCGCTGCAGGCCGCGGTGAGGTGAGGCGTGGGCCAAGGTCGGCGACGTGCCCGGCTGCGGCACCGGGCACGCCCTCCGGCCGCTCGCTTCGCTAATCGTCCTTCTTCGTGCGGCCTTGCTTCCTGCGTTGCTCGTCGGCAGTGGCAGCGCCGAAGGTCCCACGGCGTTCTGCGGGCCGCGAAGCCCGTCTGTACAACATATGGTTTCTGCAATCTCCGTTCCCGAATCCACCTCACCCCGCTCCATCACCGAGACCTGGCCATCGGTCTCGTCGTGCGCTCGAACCTCGGGACAAGCCCCGCGGAAGAGCGACCTGCTAGGGAGCGAAGGGTGGCCAGGTGGAAGCCCCCAACGGCGGATCGGGCTCGCTCTTGAGGCCCAGGCAGCGCGCTGCCTCGGCGAGGGCCACGTTCTCGGGGGCGCTCGTCCGGTGACCCAGACCCAGGAACCCGCCCGAAGCGGCGGCGACGGCGCGCCCCACGGCGTGGAGGCCCGCCTTGACCCCGTCACCGACCTCCGGAGCCCAGTGTAGATCCAGGATGGCCGCAACCCGCCGGAGCCCCTCGTCGGGATCCCTCTCGTCCGCGGCGTAGGCCGCGAGCAGGCGGCTGCCCCCCTTGGTGAGCTCGGTGAGGATGGCTTCGAAGAGCGGACCGCCTTCGGGCCGGGCCCGCTCGACGACGTTGGCGAGCTCCTCCACCTCGCGCTCGTCGATTGCGCCGTCGGAGCCTGCGATCAGCGAGAACATCCAGAGCGGTCCGAAGGTGAGCGTCTGTCGGTCGGGCGGGGAGAGGTTTGCCAGGCCAGGCGTGCGCTCGGTCATGAGATCCTGCCTTCAAGCTGGGAAAGCGCTTCGGACAAGTAAGCCCCCTCCGCGCGCCCGCGCCAGCTTGACATGTGATAAACTTATCACATATTGGTCGGCCGCAGCGATGGCGACTCACGGACGGAGGATCCCCGATGGGACGAAGCGCACTCGCGGTCATCGCGGGAGCGGCGGTCTGGGCGGTTCTGTGGACGGGCGGCACGTCGCAGATGTCGACGATCTTCCCGGACGTGGTTCAGGGCGAGCGGCTCGAGCGGGCGCTGCCCCTGATCACGCTCAACCGAACCCGAGCGATCCCGTGACGCCATCGGACGACGCGGGCCCTGACCTCGCCGCGGATGGCGTGAACGGCGACGATCTGGATCCGGTGTGGAAGGCGCTCTCGAATCCGGTCAGGCGCAGGATCCTGGATCTGCTCAGGGAAGGGCCGCTTACGACGAGCGACCTGTCGCAGGCTTTCGCCGACCTGTCCCGCTTCGCGGTGATGCAGCACCTTCGCGTCCTTGTCGACGCCGACCTGGTGACGGCACGACGATCGGGGCGCCGCCGGTTCAACCACCTGAACCCGGTGCCCATCCAGCGCATCCACGATCGCTGGGTGAGCCGCTATCGACGCCACTGGGCCGAGGCCCTGGTGGATCTCAAGGACGAGCTGGAATCGCACCACGCGGACGACTCGTCTCGTTCCGCCGAACCCGGGAGTGGCACATGACCGACGCCGCGCCGCCGCGCGAGCACGTCGCCTCGATCCTCATCGAGGCGCCGATCCAGAAGGTGTGGGAGGAGATCACGAAGACCGGGACGATCCAACGGGCGCTGTACAACACGGTCCTGGATTCCACGCTGAAGGCGGGCGACAGGCTGCGCTACTACAGCCCGAACCGGAAGCGCGTGTTCGTGGTGGGGGAGGTCGTCGAGGTCGATGCCCCGACGAAGTTCGTGCATACCTACATCTTCACGATGAAGCCCGGGCCCCCGACGCTGGTTACGTGGGATCTGGCCGAGACGCCCGACGGGTGCCGGGTTACGGTGACGCACTCCGGTTGGACCGAAGCGCACGAGGACGTGGACAAGCAGGCCGCCGGCTGGAGGGAGATCCTGGGGCTGCTCAAGTCGGAGGTCGAGACCGGCAACATCCCGCTCAAGACCCGGGTCCAGTATGCGATGATGGGCCTGATGGGGTTCCTGCTGCCGAAGACCACCAAGGTCGAGTACGCGGACGAGCAGGGCTGGTAGGACCGCGGCCGAGCCGGCCTTCGGGGACGATGTCTCCGCGAGGCCGGCCGCCCCCCTCAGCGCAGCCCGAAGGCGTCCCGCCGCGGCGCGGTCAGAGCGAAGCCGACCGCGGCGGTCAGGAGCGCGGCCACCAGCACGGCCGGGCGGGCGCCCAACAGGTAGGCCACGGCTCCGAACATCGCGGGGCCTTCGACCAGGGCCCACGCGACGACGTGGGACGGCAAGACCGACCCGGGGGTGGCGTCGTCGGGCCCTGCGCTGACCCCGCGGGGCTCCCGGTCGCCGGAGGGTGCGGCCCGCGACGTCGCGCGGCCCAGGAGGCGCACTTGCAGCACCCTGGCCAGCACCACGGAAGGCGGCCCCATGAGCGCCCAGATGCCCAGCCACGGCAGCTCGGAGGTCGCCTCTCCGCGCAAGATCCCGGCGATCCCGGCGAGCAGCGCCACGCCGGCCACCATGCTCCCGAGGATCAGCCAGGCCGCCCGGTAGAGCTCCTCGGGTCCGGGTCGCCGCTCGGTCACGACGTCGTCCGCGATGCAGCGCTCACCCGGGGGGCACCAGGTCCACCGTGAGGGTCGCCCCGGGCGCCACGCCCACGGGCATCGTGTAGCCGCCCCCGGACCCGCGCACCTCGATCACGATCGACGGCTCGCGGGCCCGGATGGCGACCTGGCGCGTCCGTCCCGACCGCAGTCGCCCGAGCCGCGACCGCCCACCGGAGTCGATGATCCACAGCCGCAAGGTGCCGTCGGTCGGGTTGCGGATGGCGAGCAGCGCCGGCGCGTTGGAGGCCGGCGGGGCGGCGCCGCCGTCCCGATCCGACTCGGCGCGGACGGGCTCCACGACGCGGGTGCCGCCGCCGGCTGCCGGACCGACGCGGCCGCCCCCGCCCGCTCCCCCGCCGTCGCTGGTGGCTGGCGTGGCTTCCGGCGTAGCGGGTTGGCGGACGAAGCGCGGGCCGGCCGAGACGTCGCGGATCTGGAAGAAGAGGAGCAGGGCGAGGCCGCCGATGACGAAAAACGCGAGGGGGAGCCCCACGCCCTTTCCGCGGACTGTCACCCATTCGAGAGCGATTCCCAGGGGTACCGCGAGCGCGACCACGCGAAGCGTGACTGCCAGCGGCATGGCGAACGTCCATGCGACGATCGCCGCCGCGCCGCCGAAGATCACGCCGGTGATCAGCCCGACGAAGATCCAGCCGCGCATGTTGCCGTTCCGACCGACGGGACGAAGCCGCGGAACGCCCTCCAGGGACCATTCCCCGGCTTCAGGTCGTGTTATACTTCTCCGTCATGATGAGCCCCGCGGGGCGTCCGCGCACCCCCAGGCGGGGATCGCGGGTCGCCGGCCTGCTTCTCTTCGGCGTCCTGGTGGGCGCCTGTGCCATCCCCCGGTGGCCCGTAGAGGGCCCCGTGATCTCGCCGTTCGGCCTGCGTTTCCGCGGCTTCGCCCCGGACTTCCACGAGGGCGTCGACGTCTTCGCGCCGGCGGGCACTCCGGTGCGCGCGATGAAGCCGGGGCTGGTGGCCCGGGCCGGCCGGTTTCGTGGGCTCGGCCTGGCCGTCTACCTGGACCACGGACGCGGCCTCATGACCATCTACGGACACCTCTCGAGCCTGGCGGTCGCTCAGGGAGACACCGTCGAGCACCGCCAGGTGATCGGAGAGGTCGGCCAGACCGGTAACGCCACCAGTCCGCACCTCCACTTCGAGGTGCTGCGCAACGGGCGCGCGGTCGATCCGGTGCCGCTGCTCGGCGGACGGCCCTGAGGGAACATGGAGCCCCCTTCGCGGGGTCATACAGGGCCATGAGCACCCGGCGCGGAGACCAGCTCGAGCGGCGTTACGACCGCATCCTGCGACGCGCACTCGTCGCGTCCCTGCTCGTGCACATCCTCCTCTTCCTGATCTTCAGCGTTGTCGGCAACCCGCCCTCTCCGTTCTCGGCGGCGGGCCCGCGTGCGGGCGACGACCGCGCGGCCGCGGCGGGGGGTGGCATGCAGGTGGTGCAGCTGCTGCCGCCGACTCCTTTTGAGATCATCCGACCGCCGGAGCCGGTGCCCGCACCCGACGTCACCGTCGAGCTGGTCGAGTTCGTGCCCGAGACCGATCGCGTGAGCGCCGCCGACCTGGCGGAGCGGCTCGGCCGCGGCGACCGGGAGGGACCCGAGGAGGGCGAGGGCATCGAGGGCGGTGAGGGGGAGGGGGACGGCGGCAACTCGGACGCGGGCCGGTTCCGCCTGCTGGGCCCGAAGCCCCGGGGGCTCATCCTGCCCCCCAGCGACCGGCCCGGGAAGGTGCGCGGCAAGACCGTCCAGATCTCGGTGTTCGTGAGCGAAGGCGGGCGCGTCGTGGCCGATTCGACGCGCCTCTCACCGCCCACCGGGGACCGCGGGTTCGACCGCCGCCTGATCGACGACGCCGCCGAATGGGTGTTCGAGCCGGCGCGACGGGGCGGCGAGGTCGTGGCCGGCTGGTTCAGCTACCAGATGGACCTCTAGCAGGGCACGGGCGCGGGCCGGTGAACCGGCACGGCGCGCCTGCGCCTCGGCCCCCGGCTAGCGTTCGTAGACGAATCGACCCCCGACCATCGTCAGGTCCGGGGCCGCCGCGAGGATCTCCTCCGGGGGGATCGACGTCAGGTCCCGATCCCACACCACCAGATCCGCCAGCATGCCCGCCTCCAGCGTGCCCTTGTCGCCCTCCTGGAACTCGGCGTACGCGCTTTCCGCCGTGTACAGGCGGATCGCCTCCTCGATCGACAGCCGCTGCTCCGGCAGCCAGCCGTTCGGCGGGTCGCCCGGCTGGTCCCGGCTCTGCCGCGTGACCGCGCTGTAGATCCCCTCGACCGGATCGATCGGCTCGACCGGGAAGTCGGTGCCGAACGCGATGCGCGCCCCTGCGTCCAGCAGCGAGCGCCAGACGTATCCGCCCTCCACCGCGCGATCGTGTCCTATCCGTTCCTCGACCCAGCGCATGTCGCTGGTGGCGTGGGTGGGCTGCATGCTGACGATCACGCCCAGCTCGGCGAACCGCGGCAGGTCGTCGACGTCGAGGACCTGAGCGTGCTCGATGCGAGGCCGCAGGTCGTTCGCGCCGAGGGCCTCGCGCGCCTTCTCCACGCCGTCCAGGACCGACCTCGCGGCCGCGTCGCCGATCGCGTGGACCGCGATCTGGAGGCCGGCCTCGTGCGCGGCCAGGATCAGCGAGTCCATG
Source organism: Longimicrobiales bacterium (assembly GCA_035465395.1). Classification (GTDB taxonomy): domain Bacteria; phylum Gemmatimonadota; class Gemmatimonadetes; order Longimicrobiales; family RSA9; genus DATHRK01. The sequence goes on from DATHRK010000055.1 coordinate 21,499, forward strand.
CGCGGGGCGGGCGTCGTGGAGATCCCGGAGGTCGAGGGGTCGTCGCTGAAGGGCTCCAGCATCCACGCCGTGCGCGAGCCCAGGGTACCGTCCGAGTACGCCTTGAGGATGCCCGTGCGCAGCCACGCATCGCCGGTGGCCGCCGTGACGCCGCGCGCCCGCAGGGTGTCGACGTTCGCGCCGGTGAGCGGTACCCAGGCGTAGAGGCGGGTGGTGAGGCGGCCGTCGTCCGCGAGCCGGCGGTAGATGGCGATCTCGCGGAACGACGCGCTCGTCGTGGCGCTCGTGACCCCGGCGGCCGCGGCGTGCTCCAGCGCGGCCTCGATGCCCCGGCGCAGCAAGGCCTCTTCGGTCTCGGGGATCGAAGCGGAGACGAGCCGGTCGGCGTTCTCCTTGAAGATGCCCGTCGGCTCGCCGTTCTCGTCGCGGACGATCTCCCCGCCCTCGGGGTCGGGCGTCTCGGCGGTGACGCCGGCGGCTTCCAGCGCCCGCGAGTTCACCCAGACGGTATGGCCGTCCACGCGGGACAGGAAGACGGGATGGTCCGGCGCGGCGCGGTCCAGCGCCTCCTTGGTCGGCCACCCTCCCGGGCCGAGCTCCGCCTCCGGCAGCCGCGTGTGGTCCCAGCCGCGGCCCACGATCCAGGTGCCCGCCGGTTGGCCTTCAGCGGCCGCCCGGACCCGCTCTTCGATCGCCCCCAGCGTGGTCGTGCCGTTCAGGTCGACGCGCAGGAGCGACAGGCCCCCCGAGGCGAAGTGCAGGTGGGCGTCGTTGATCCCCGGGGTCACCAGCCGTCCGTCGAGCTCGATGACGCGCGTGTCCGGGCCGATGAGGTCCGAGATCTCCGCGTCCGCACCCACCGCGAGCACGCGCTCTCCGGCGATGGCGAGCGCGGTGACCGGGTCTGCGCCTTCGACCGCGGTGAGCACCACCCCGCCCCGCAGCACGACGTCCGCCCCCGCGTCGGTCCCGTCCTCTCCTCCCGCGTCGGGCTCGGCGCACCCCGCCGTGGCGAGGGCGAGGGCAAGGGAGACGGCCAGGAGGCGGGCCAGGAACGGTTCGTGTGTCATGGCTGGCAGCGTTGTCGGGTCGTCGCGCGGATCGACGGAGGCGCGCGGCAGCGCCACCTCGTACCTTCGCCCCTTCGGGCGTGGGAGCGCCGAAGACTACGGCGGCAGGCCCTAGCGGGCTACCGCCCCTCACGAACCTCGAGCAACCAACTCCGGAGGACGCATGCTGCTCCGCAGGTACGGCGACAAGATCCAGAGCGTAGAGCCGAACTTCCAGGCGACCGCCCTCACCGAAATCGCTTTCACGCGCACCGACGACTTCGACGAGGAGGCGGAGAGCTTCGAGGAGGCGTGGCGGCTAGCGTCCTCCCACGAGGTGGCGGGATCGACCGAGGGCGACGTCAAGACCGAGGTGGAGTCGGCGCTGCTCGAGGATCTGTTGCGTCAGATCGAGGCGGTGGTCGGCGCGGCCTCGGATGGCGAGGTCGTCCTCGTCGAGAACGCGGCGGGGCAGGACCACCCCAAGTTGCGCGACGCCACCAAGGGGCTCGTGGTGGACGGCCAGAATCGCCTGCACTTCACCTACACCCTCGACCCGCCCATCCGCCTGGGCGTCTACCGCCGGGCCTGACGTCCATGGCGGCGTCCTCCGGCACGCGCCCGATCCCGCACCGTCCGGTCCGCGGACGCGCCGGGACCGCGCTCGCGCACCCGTCGGTCGCCGGCGCGGTCGAGGCGCTTCTCGAGAGCGGACCGCTGCACGCGTTCGCCGCGGGCCACCCGGAGCGTCGGCCCCTCGGCGGTCGGGGTGAGGCGTGGCGGATTCCGGCACCCGCGCCGACCGAGGGCACCAGCGGATTCTGGGTCGTCCGGCACTTCGAGCGCGGGGGCGCCGTGATGCGGCCGCTGCTGGGAGACCGCTACCTACGGCTGGGCCCGCCCCGGTCGTTCGCCGAGCTGCGAGTCAGCGAAACGGCGCGCGCGCGGGGTGTCCGCACGCCGCGGGCGCTGGCGGCGGGGGCCTACCCGGCCGGGCCGTTCCGCAGGGCGGACCTGGTCACGGACTGGCTGCCGGACTCGGTCGAGCTCGGCACGGTCCTGTACGGCCCGCAGCCGCCGTCGGCCAGCGCCGGCGGGTCGGCGGCCCTGCTGCGCGAAGCCGGGGCCCTGGTGCGCGACCTCGCTCGGGCGGGGGTCGAGCACGCCGACCTGAACGCGACCAACATCCTCGTCCGGGACGGGAAGGGCGCCCGCCACCTGTGGGTCGTCGACCTGGACCGAGCGCGGCTGCATCCCGAGGCGGTGGCAGGCGCCGGGCTGCGCATGCTCGCGCGCCTCGAGCGGTCGCTGGCGAAGCTCGCGGCAGCGGCGAACGCCGCCTTCACGGAGGCGGACCGCGAGACGCTCCGGCGCGGCGCGGGAGACCTCAACGACCTCATCGGCCTGGACCTGCCGAGGGCGGCCCGATGAACGAGATCGCCACCCGGCTGGCGTCGGGACGACGGGAGGTGGGCATCCTCATGCTCACCGCGCTCGGCGACGCGGTGCACGTGCTCCCCGTGCTGCGCGCCATGCGGCGCTCGCGCCCGGACTGGCGGCTCACCTGGATCATCCAGCCGATTCCGCACCGGCTGGTCGCGCCCGACCACCCCGCCGACGACTACGTCATCTTCGACCGCCGCCGCGGGCCGCGCGCCTGGACGGCCTACGCCGAGGCCCGGCGCGCGATGGCCGGACGCCGCTTCGACCTCCTCGTCTGCTTGCAGGTCTACCTCAAGGCCGGCCTGCTCGCGGCGGTCCTCCCCGCGGATGTGAAGCTGGGCTTCGACCGGCGCAGGGCGCGCGACGCCAACTGGCTCTTCACGAACGCGCGCATCCCCGCGCGGGGGCACGCGCACGTCCAGGACCAGTACTTCGAGTTCCTGCGGTACCTGGGCATCGACCCCGAGCCGGTGGTCTGGGGGCTGGAGCCCACCGAGGAGGAGCGCGCCGAGCAGAGCGCGTTTCGCGAGCGCACCGGGGGGGCGCCGCTGTGCGGCTTCGTCGTCGCCACGAGCCGGCCGGAGAAGAACTGGGCGCCGGAGCGCTACGCCCGCACCATCGACGCGGTCCGGTCCGACCTGGGCATGACCCCGGTGCTGATCGGAGGCCCTTCGGCCATCGAACGGGAGGCCGCAGAGCGCATCGCCGCGGCCGGCGCGGGCGAGCCCGTGGACATGCTGGGCGACGACGTGCGCCGGCTGGTGTGGCTGTCGCAGGCGTGCGATGTCGTGGTCAGCCCGGATACCGGCCCCCTCCACGTAGCGCGCGCCGTCGGCACCCCGGTCGTGGGGCTCTACGGCTTCACGAATCCGCTCCGCTACGGGCCGTACCACGCGTTCGGGGACCTGGTCGTGGACGGCTACGCGCGCGTCTCCGGCGAGGACTACCCGCTGAGCGCTCAGCACCGGCGGGACGGCATGGACCGCGTCGACCCGGACGCGGTGCTGGCGGCGATCGAACGGGCGCGGGCGCGGTACGGCGCGGGTCGTCCGGTAGCGCCGACCGACGCCGACGAGGCCTGACGTGTCGCTGTCCGTCATCGTCGCCACGTACCGCCAGCCCGACTGGCTCGAGCTCTGCCTGCACGGACTGGCGGCGCAGCGCGACCGCGACTTCGAAGTGCTCGTGGCCGACGACGGCTCGGGCCCGGAGACGGCGGCGCGGATCGACGCGGTGCGCGCCGGCACCGGCCTGGACGTCCGCCACGTCTGGCACGAGGACGACGGCTTCCGCAAGTGCACGATCCTGAACCGCGCCATCCTGGCCGCGCGCACCGACTACTGCGTCTTCACCGACGGCGACTGCATCGCGCGCGCCGATTTCATCGGGGTGCACCGGGCGCAGCGCGAGCGCGGCCGCTTCCTGTCGGGTGGGTACGCCAAGCTCTCGCGCACGGCCAGCGAAGCGATCGAGGCCGCCGACGTACGGGCCGGTCGCGCGACCGACTACGTCTGGCTGCGCCGCCGCGGGGCGCCGTCCAACCGCGCGCTCCGGCGGCTCGCGTTGCCGCGCGCGCTGGCGCCACTTCTCGACGCCGTCACCCCCACACGGGCCAGCTTCAACGGGCACAACGCCTCCGCCTGGAAGGACGACCTGGTCCGCGTGAACGGCTTCAACGAGGACATGGGCTACGGGGGGCTGGACCGCGAGCTCGGCGAGCGTCTCGAGAACGCGGGCGTGCGCGGCAAGCAGATCCGGCACCGGGCGCTGGTGGTGCACCTGGACCACCCGCGCGGCTACCGGGACGAGGCGGTCCTGCGGAGGAACCGCGCGATCCGGGACGAGCTGGCGGCGAGCGGCCGCACCCGCGCCGAACGCGGCCTGGACCGGCACGCCGACGCGCCGCCGCAATGACGCGCTCGACCCCCCCACACCCGAGCACCTTCCTGGTGACCAACTCGGTGGCCCTGAACGGCGGCGACGCCGCGATCCTGATGGGACTGCGCCGCGGCCTGCGCGAGGCCTTCGGCGAAGCGCGCGTCACCGTCGCCGACGACGCCTGGGGCGTCGCCGCGAGCGCCCACCCCGACCTGTCCTTCGTTCCGCCCCTGCACGGCACGTCGGTGCGCGCGCGTACGGCGCTCGGGGGCCTGGCGCGGAGCGTCCGTCGGCGCCGGGTCAGCGCGGGCCGCGCCCTGCTGGGCACCGCGCCCGGTCTGGCGCGCGCCGTTCTGCCCCGCGAGGCCCGGGAGCAGATACGCCTGCTCGAGGGCGCGCGCGCGGCGATCTCGACGGGCGGCACCTACCTCGTCGAGCACTATCCGCTGCGCCGACGCCTGGAGTCCATCGACATCCCGGCGCGCATGGGCGTGCCGACCTACCTGTACACGCAGTCGTTGGGGCCTTTCCGGACGCCGGCGAACGCGCGCGGCGTCGCGGACGTGCTCTCCCGCGTGCGCCGGATCTTCCTGCGCGACGAGCGCTCCCGTGACCACCTCCTGGAGATCGGCGTGGAGGGGGACAAGCTCGGGGTCTTCCCGGACGCCGCGTTCGCGCTCGCGCGGACGCCGGTGCCACGTCCGGAGGGCGCGATCCGCGTGGCGGTGTCGGTCCGGCATTGGGGCCACCACGTCGCCCGGCCGGTGGAAGAGGGCCAGCGCATGTACCGCCGATCGATCGCCGCGGCCGTCCGGCGCCTGGCGGGCTCCGGCGTCGCGGTGACCTTCCTCTCCACCTGCCAGGGGCAGCCCGCGTACCGCACCGACGACTCCCGCTACGCCCGGCGGATCGTCGAGGAGGAGCTCGCGGGGGTGGGGGGCGTGCGCGTCGACGAAGCGTTCCGGACGCCGGACGAGCTCATCGACGAGCTGGGCCGTTACCACATGGTCATCGCGACCCGCATGCACTTCGCGATCCTGGCGCTGTGCGCGGGGGTCCCGGTCGCTCCCATCGCGTACGAGTTCAAGACCGCGGAGCTGTTCGAAGGACTCGGCTGGGGCGACCGCGTCGTGGACCTGGAAACGATCACTCCGGACCGCCTCCTCGCGTCGGTCGACGACACGCTCGACGCCGCTGACCGGGATCGCATCCGGATCGCGGAGCTGCTTCCGGGGTTGCGCGAGGGAGCGCTGCGACCCGCGCGCGTCATCCGCGAGGATCTGGAGGCTAGCCCGTGAGCGAACGGCCCACCGCGGTCATCTTCCGCAAGCGACTGCTGCCCTGGTCGGAGACGTTCATCGCCCAGCAGGGCCGGGCGCTGCGGCGTTACCAGCCGGTCTTCGCCGGCTACCAGTACCGGCAGGGGGGGCGCGCCTACCTGGACGGCGCGACGTCGATCGTCCTGGAGGAGCACGCGGCGTCCCTGGCGCTGGGCAAGGCGTCGCTGAAACTGCTCGGCCGCATCCCCGCCCGCTGGCGCGCCGCGCTGGCGCAGCACGAGCCGCGCGTCGTGCACGCCCATTTCGGCCTCAACGCGCTCGCCGCGGTGCCCATCGCGCGCGCCTTCGACGTCCCGCTGATCGTCACCTACCACGGCATGGACATCACCGTGGACCGGAGCGGCCGCGAGCGTCGCCGGCGCGAGCGCGTGTTCGGCGTCGTGGACCGCATCCTGGCCGTGTCGGAGTTCATACGGGACCGGCTGCTCGAGGCGGGGGCACCCGCCGACAAGCTGACCGTGCACAGGATCGGAGTGGACACCGAGCACTTCTCGCCCGGGCCCGACACCGGCCGCGAGGAGGCGACGGTTCTCTTCGTGGGCCGTCTCGTCCCCAAGAAGGGGCTGATCCACCTGCTCCGCGCGCTGCGGCCGGTGCACGCCGCGGTGCCGGCGGCGAGGCTCCTCATCGCGGGCGACGGCGCGCTGCGCGGCGCGATGGAGGAGGCCGCCCGTGAGCTCGGCGTGCCCGCGGAGTTCCTGGGGGTCCGGACGCCCCTCGAGGTCCGCGAGCTGATGCGCCGCGCGACGGTCTTCGCGGCGCCCAGCGTCGTGGCCGATGACGGCAACGCGGAGGGGCTGCCCATGACGATCGTCGAGGCGCAGGCGTGCGGACTGCCGGTCGTCGGCTTTCCCTCGGGCGGCTCGGCGGAGGGGGTGATCGAGGGCGAGACGGGTTTCATGCTGCCCCCCAGGGACGAGGAGGGGCTGGCGGAGCGCCTGACCCACCTGCTGGCGGACGCCGACGCCAGGAAGAAGATGTCCGCGGCGGCGCGTGCGCACGCCGTCCGCTCCTTCGACCTGCTGCGCCAAACGGCCGCCCTGGAGGACATCTACGACCAGGCGCGCGGCGTCGCCTGACGGCGCCCGCACCTCAGCCTTCCAGCAGCTCGCGGTAGACGCGCTCCGTGCCGCGCACGAACGCGTCCATGTGGAAAGGCCCGGCGACCGCGGCCCGGCCCTCCGCCACGCAGCGCGCGCGAAGCTCATCGTCCTCTAGAATGCGGCGCAGGGCGGCGGCGAGCGCGCCGTCGTCGCCGGGAGGAAAGAGCAGGCCGTTGGCCTCGTGCCGCACGACCTCCGGCGTGCCGCCCACCGCGGCCGACACCACCGGTACGCCCGCCGCCATCGCCTCCAGGATCGCCTGGGACAGGCCCTCCCGGCGGGTGGCCAGCACCATCGCGTCGAGCAGCGCGTAGTGCGCCGCCACGTCCCCGCGAAACCCCGCGTAGACCACGCGGCTCCCCTCCGGCAGCGCCGGCTCCAGAGCGGCCAGCTCGCCGTCCCGCTCGATGCCGACGAACAGCACGTTGAGGGGCGGGAGGCGGGCCGCCGCGCGGAGCAGGGTCTCCTGGTCCTTCCGGCGGGCCACGACGCCGACGGTCGGCAGCGAGGGGTCGAGGCCGTGCTCCTCGCGCAGCGCGTCGACGGCGGCCGTGGGAACGGAGGGCGGGATGCGCGCCGGATCCAGGCCGGTGTGGACGACGGAGATCGCGCGCCGCGGCGTCCCGCGGGACGCGAGGTCGCGCGCCACGCCTTCGCTGATCGCGATGATCCGGTCGGCGGCGCGGGCGTACAGGGCGTTGAGGAGCGGGAGCGTCGCGCTCATCTGCCGCCGCGTGATGACCAGCCGGTTGGGGGTCCGGTGGACCCAGCGAGCGAGGATGGCGGCCTTCCGGTCGCGCGACTCCTGCGCGTCCACCAGCTCTACGCGCTGTTCGCGGATGACGCGCGCCAGCGCCCGCGCCGCGGCGAGGCTCCAGCCGCGCTCGAAGGACAGCGGCACCACCGGGACGGGCCCGGCCGCGAGGCGCCGGCCCAGCACGCCGTCGGGCGGGCAAGCGACGCGCACGTCGTGGCCCAGCTCCGCCAGCCCCCGCGCGAGGTACTCCACGGACTGGATCGACCCCGCCGCCTTGCTCTGCCAGGTCGTCAGCAGCAGCCGATAGGGACGGGAGGCGCCGGAACCACTCACGCGCCGCTCCGCGCCGGCCTCGCGGGTCATGCCGGGGAGGTCTGCAGCTCGTACAGGTGGCGGTAGGTGCCGTCGCGCAGGATCAGCTCCTCGTGCCGTCCGGAGTCGACGATGCGCCCCTCCGAAAGCACCAGGATCTGGTCCGCGTGGCGGATGGTGGACAGCCGGTGGGCGATCATGAACACGGTGCGGCCCGCCAGCAGCTCGGCGATGGCCTCCTGGATGTGGCGCTCCGACTCCGAGTCGAGCGCGGACGTGGCCTCGTCGAAGATCAGGATCGGCGGGTCGCGGAGGATGGCGCGCGCGATCGAGATCCGCTGGCGCTGGCCCCCCGAGAGCCGCGTCCCCTGCTCGCCGAGGACGGTGTCGTAGCCGTCGGGCAGGGCGGCAATGAAGTCGTGCGCGTGCGCGGCGCGCGCGGCGCGCTCGATGCCCTCCTGCGGGGCCTCCGGGGAGCCGTAGGCGATGTTGGCCCGCACGGTGTCGTGGAAGAGCACGGTCTCCTGCGTCACGATGCCGAGGTTGGACCGGATCGACGCCAGGCTGTACTCGCGCAGGTCCACCCCGTCGAACGTGATGCGCCCGCCGGTCGGGTCGTAGAAGCGCGCCACCAGGTCCACCATGGTCGTCTTGCCGGCGCCGCTCGGGCCCACGAGCGCGATCACCTCGCCGGCCGACACGTGGAGATCGATGTCGCGCAGGACGGGCTCGTCCGGCTCGTACGCGAAGGAGACCGATTCGAAGCGGATCCCCTCCCGCAGGCCGGCGAACGACGCCGCGCCGGCGCGGTCGGCGATCTCGATGGGGGCGTCCAGAAACTCGAAGAGGCGCTCGGCCCCGGCCAGGCCGGGCTGGATCGACGCCGGCAGCCGCGACAGCTGCTTGGCCGGCGAGTAGAGTTGCAGGCTGACGCCCAGGAAGCCGATGAAGGCGGCGCCCGTGAGCGCCCCCTCTACGAGCACCATCCGGCTCCCGTACCAGAGCAGGAGGAGCGTCCCCACGGCCGCGATCATCTCCGACAGCGGACCGGCCGCCGCGCGGATGCTTTCGGTGCGCAGGAACGTCCGGAAATACGCCTGGGTGAGGCCACCGAAGCGCGCCCGCTCCACCGCCTCCGCGGCGGCTGCCTTGACCAGCCGGATCCCGGCCACGGTCTCCTGCAGGTGCGACGACACCTCGCCCGCGAGGTTCAGGACGCGCCGGTCGCCCCGCCGCAGCCGGCGCACGATCCGGCTCCAGATCCCGAACATCGCCGGCAGCACGATCAGCGAGACGATCGTGAGCCGCACCGAGATGGACAGCAGCAGCACCAGCGCGGCGATGACCTGGAAGAACGCCGTGAGGGCCTGCGCGACGTTGCGCGTCACGAGCGACCGCAGCAGATCGGCGTCGCCGGTGAGGCGCGAGATGATCTGCCCGGTGCGGGTGCGGCCGAAGAAGCGCAGGTCGAGATCGAGGAGGTGCCCGTACACCTCGTTGCGGAGGTCACGCGTGACGCTCTGCTCGAGGCGGGCGACCAGGTACCGCTTCACGAAATCGAAGATGTTCTTGACGAGGAACACCACGAACATGAAGGCGATGATGCCGATGAGGAGCCGCTGCGGGTCCATGTCCGGCGTGACGACGCGGCCTACCGTGTTCGCGAGCAGCCACTCCATTCCCGAGCCGGCGGAGCCCACGCTCAGCGGCGCGTCGCCGAACAGGGCGTTCAGGAACGGGATCAGCATGACCAGGCTGAACGCGTCGAAGAACGCGAACCCGATCGTCGCCAGAATCGCGAGCACGAGCAGTCGCTCGTACCCGCCGAGGTAGCGGAGTACGCGCCAGTAGAGGCGAGCTTCCCCGCGTACGGACATCGCGGCGGACCTCCCGATGGAGCGGTCGATGCGGCGTCGATCCCGGCGTGCCGTGCCCGAGTCGTCGCAGGCGTGGGGCGCGCACCGCACTTCGGACAGGGTACACTAGCCCATCCAGAGGGGGCCTACAACGGATTCGGCGCGACCTGCCTGCGTTCCGGTGCCTCCGAGGCGGGATCGTTTCGGGGGCCGGGGGGTTCCTTCTCGCGGCGGAACGAGAGCCATCGGGGGAGCTTTGACCTTCGTCTACATCTGCATTCCGGTCCACGATGAGGAGCAGACCATCGGTCCGCTCCTGTGGAAGATCCGCCGGGTGATGGCCGAGTACGGCCGCGATTACCACATCGTCGTCGCCGACGACGCTTCCACGGACGCGACGCCGGAGATCCTGGCATCCTACGTCGGCGTCATGCCGCTCACGGTCATCCGCTGCGCCGAGCGGAGGGGGTACGGCCCGACGCTCGAGCGGGCGCTGCGCAAGGCGGCGAGCCTTTCCCGCTATCCGAAGCGCGACACCGCCGTGACGCTGCAGGGCGATTTTACCGACGATCCGGCGCTGATCCCCGAGCTGGCGCGCCACATCGAAGGGGGAGCCGACATCGTCGGCAACGCGGCCCGCTCGCACCTGAAGGGCGCGCACTGGTCGCAGCGGCTGGCGCGCTCCGCGTTCGAGCGCTTCGCGGGCAGGCGCGGCATTCCGCCGGACGCGGGCGCCGCGGGCGCGGGGTTCCGCGCCTACCGGATGGTGATTCCCCGCAAGGTGTTCGACGACGCCGGGGACGAGCCCGTACTGCGGTCCGACGGCTGGAGCGCCGACGCGGAGTTGTTGCGCGCGTTCCTTCCGGAGGCCCGCCGGGTGGCGTGCGGGGAAGCCCCGCGCGACTACGCGCGCCGGCAGCGCCCGAGCCGCTTCGCCTGGCGCGAGGGCCTGCGCCAGGTGCGCGGAGCGCTCGCCGGCGCGTCCACGCCCGGCGCGTACCCCCTCGTGCCTCCGGGCCCCGATGTGGCTGCCGAGGCGAGCGCTCCGCGCCGTTCGCGTCGCCGACCGCGCGACTCCGAACGCGGCGGCAACGGCCGGCGCTCCGGCCGGACTTCGGCTCGCTCGGGCAAAGGCCGGCGGGAACCCTCGGGCAGCGGATCCGGTACTTCCAAGCGCAGGAGGAAACGCCGCCGTCGAGGCGGCTCAGGTCGGCGCAGCCCCGGCGCCGATTCCAGCTGACCCGCGTGGATCCATGAAGACGTTGTTGCTGGCGACGGTGCTCGCCGGTTCGGCGGCCCCGCAAACGCCCGAGCCGGTCGCGGCCGTTGCGGCCGCCGACACTACGGAACGCGCCCCGCGCTCGAGCGGCGTCGCCGCCGTGCCCTGGGGCCCCGGGGAGCGCGCCGAGTACGAGCTCCTCACCGGCGTATTCGGCTCGGTCGGCAGCGGCTTCCTGGAGGTCCCCGGCATCGAGACCGTGCGCGGTCACGAGACCTATCACATCCGGCTGGGCGTGTCCGGATCGGTGCTGTTCGGGGCGTTCAAGCTCGAGGACCGGTTCCAGACCTGGATGGACGTCAACAGCCTGGTCGCGCGTCGCTTCCAGAAGAACCAGATCGAGGACGACTTCGTTCGCAACCGGACCTACGAGTTCTACCCGGAGAACCTGACCTGGCACTGGGTGGAGCGGGACCGGAGCGGATTCCTGCCGTCCAAGCAGCCGCTGGACGAGGTGTCCATGCTGTACCTGGTCCGCACGCTGCCGCTGCGGGTCGGCGATTCCTACACCTTCAACCGCTACTTCAAATCGGAGGACAACCCCGTCCGGATCGAGGTGGTGCGGAAGGAGCGCGTGAAGGTGCCGGCCGGCGAGTTCGACACCATCGTCGTCCGGCCGATCATCAAGACCGACGGCATCTTCGGCGAGGAGAGCGAGCTGGAGGTCTACTTCAGCGATGACGACCGCCGCGTGCTGGTGCTGATGAAGTCGAAGGCGCCGTGGGTCCGCTCGCTGACGCTCAAGCTGACGAGCTACGAGGCGGGCGAGAAGCTCCGCTGACCATCCCGCCGCCTCGCTGACGTGGATCGCGGCGGCGCATCGAGTTGACGGGCCACGACGCCCGCAAGAAGCTTCGGTGGCCGAGCCGACGCGCCTCGCTATCCGGAGAGTTCCAAGTGGGTGGTCCCCCCGAGCTGGACTATTCGAGGCTGCGCACCGTGCCCGTCGCGAGGCGGGACAACAAAGTGGACTCCAGCCAGCTCGCCGCCCCGCCGGCTCCCCCCGCAGAGGCTTCTTTCAGGGCGTTCTACGACTCTCTGCCCGACATCCTCGCCGCGTCCGACCTGCGCGCGCTTGCCCGCGCCATCGCCCTCGCGGCCCGCGACCGGGCGCCGGTCGTAGCGGACCCGGGTGCCGAAAGCGGGCCCGAACCCCGGGCGGCGGCCGAGCCGCGCCCTACGCCGAGCGCGGGCGCGGTGGTGTGCATGATGGGGGGCCACGTCGTCAAGACGGGCCTGTCCCCGGTCCTGATCGACCTCGCGGAACGCGGCGTCATCACCGCGTTCGCGGCGAACGGCTCCACCGCCATCCACGACTACGAGCTGGCCCGCTGGGGCGGCACCAGCGAAGACGTCGAGGCGGGCCTCGCAGACGGCACCTTCGGCATGGCCGAGGAGACCGGGCGCGGCATCAACGAGGCGGCACGAGCTGGCGCTGCCGGCGGCCTCGGGCTCGGGGAGGCTCTGGCCGCCGACCTCGCGTCCCGGGACGACCTCGCGGCGCCGGAGCGCTCGCTCCTGCTCGCCGCTCGCAAGCTGGGCATCCCGTTCACGGTGCACGCCGCGATCGGCGCGGAGATCACCCATCAGCACCCCGCCACCGATGGCGCCGCCGTCGGCGAGACGAGCTTCCGCGACTTCCGTCGCCTCGCCGCGCACCTCGAGGGCCTCGAGGGGGGGGTCGCGCTGAATCTCGGCTCGGCCGTGATCATGCCCGAGGTGTTCCTCAAGGCGCTGACCGTCTGCCGCAACGCGAACGGCGGCGTCCCGCGGGCGTTCGTGACGGCCGACCTCGACATGATCCGGCACTATCGACCGCGCGTGAACGTCGTCGAGCGTCCGACCCGCACCGGCGGCGGGCGCGGCTACCAGATCACGGGCCACCACGAGATCATGGTGCCGCTGCTGGCGTGGGCGGTGGTGGAGGAGCTGGAACGCGGCTGAGACGCGTCGCCGTGCGTCCGCGCGGCGGTCGGGCCGTGGGCTCAGCCAGCCCAGCCGGCGCTCAGCGTCCCCGGCGCCGGTCCTCCAGAAGCCCTTCCAGCTCCTCGATCGACCTCGGCCAGTCCTCCCGCAACAGGCGCGAGAACGCCCGGTCCGCCAGCAGGCGTCCGCCCGTCTGGCAGGTCGCGCAGTAGTTGGTTTCGTTGTCCGCGTACTTGATGCGCTGGATGGGTGACCCGCATTGCGGGCAGGCCTCGCCGTGCTTGCCGTGCGCGGCCATGTCCGGATGGAACGCGGTGACCTTCTCCGGGAACGCGTCGCCCACCTCCGCGCGCAGGATCTCGGTCCAGGCCGCGAGCGACCTCTGCGTGGCCTCGTAGAGCCGCCGCGCCTCCTCCTCCGAGAGGTCCCGCGACCGCTTCAGCGGCGACAGCTTCGCTTCCAGCAGGATCTCGTCGGAATGGGCGTTGCCGATGCCGCTCAGGATGCGCGGGTCGGTGAGGGCGCGCTTGAGCGTCCGGTTCTCCCGCGTGATGGCCTCGCGGAAGGAGCCGAGGTCCGCGCCGAGCGGCTCCAGCCCGCCGCGATCGTGTGCCGCGAGTCCCTCCGCCCCCTCGACCAGGTGCAGCGAAGCCTTCTTCTTCATCCCCGCCTCGGTGAGGAGCAGGGTGCCGCCGGGGAAATCGAACGCGGCGAGGCCCACCTTGCGCGGGACGGTGGCTCCCGGGCCGCGCCAGCGAAGCCTCCCGGTGACCATCAGGTGGAGGACCAGGTAGAGCTCCGGGTCGGCGTCCTCGAAAGCGAAGACGATGCGCTTGCCCAGGCGCCGGATGCCGGTGACGGTGCGGCCGTGGACGTGCGACAGCGGCGGGTCGTAGGTCCTCAGCAGCGAGGGCGAGCGGACCCGGACCCGGTCGAGCGGCTCCCCCCGGACGAAACGCTCCAGCGCCTCGACGTAGACCGTGATCTCGGGAAGTTCGGGCATGTTTCGCCAGGGCCCTCGGGGCGCCGTAGGGGCACGCCGAGGCCCTTGACGCTCCCCCGACCCCATCTATCTTTCATCTCCTTCCGCGGTTCGGAAGGATACGCCCCCATCGTCTAGAGGCCTAGGATTCGTGGTTCTCAGCCACGCGACAGGGGTTCGAATCCCCTTGGGGGTATCGAGGGCCGGGTCTCGACCCGGCCCTTTTCGATGCGAGGCTCGCCACGCGGCGGCGTGGTGAGGGGTGCGGGCGCGGTGAGCCCTCGCTATCGGTCGCGTAGCTCAGCTGGTTAGAGCGCACGGTTCACATCCGTGAGGTCGTAGGTTCGAGTCCTACCGCGACCATTGACGCCGTAAGTCGTTGTAAATAAACGATCTACGGCGTCTATTTGGGTCGGGCCCGGGGTCCGCCTCCGCGAGAAGGGCCTTCAGGACCCCACCCATCCGCCAGGTACGCCAGTGGGCGGCCGTAGGCCCATCCGGTCACCCACCGCGACCGTGGAGCGACTATTGCTGTATCGTTAGCCGTCGGACGCGATTGGTTTCCTCTACTGGCGAGCCTCGAAGGACCCGGTTCGTTATCCCCATTTCCGCCCGGGCAGCGAGGAAAATGGTCGTGTAGGGCCCACGCTAAGGGGGCATCATGTCATCCTCGCGCTGGCAGAGCGTCCAAGGTGCGTTGTGGTCAGCGCTCGAGCGTGAGCCGGCTGCGCGTGAGGCTTTTCTAACCGGCCACTGCGCCGGCGATTCCGAGCTGTTGGCCGAGGTGCACTCCCTGCTCGAGGCGCACGAGTCATCCGGCGCATTCCTCGGCGGCCCGGTGCCGTCGCACTCCGGCTCCCCTCCGGGGGGAACCCCGCGGGTCCGGCGTCTCTTCCAGGAGGCCCCCGACCTCACGCCGGAAGAGCGCGCGTCCTGGATCGAAACGGATCCCCCGGGCGAAGCGTCCCTGCGCCGCGAGGTGGCGGGGCTGCTGGAGGTGTACGAGCGCGGCGTAACCGTGTCAGTGGGGCGCGATCCGCCGCCCGGTCCGGACCCCTTCCTGGGTCGTACGATCGCCCAATACGAGATCTTCGAGAAGCTCGGCGCGGGCGGCATGGGCATCGTCTACAGGGCCCGTGACACCCGCCTCGGTCGCGTCGTCGCTCTGAAATTCCCGGCTCCGGATCCCGCTGGCGACACCAATGCAAGGGCGCGCTTGCTCCGCGAGGCGAGAGCCGCCTCCGGAATCGATCACGTCAACATCTGCACGATCCACGAGATCGGCGAGACGGATGCGGGGCAGGTGTTCATCGCCATGGCCTGCTATACGGGCGAGACGCTCGAAGAGAAGCTGGAGCGGGGCCGCCTTCCCCTCGCCGAGGTCATACGATACGCAGTCGACGTGGCACAGAGCCTCGCGAAGGCGCACGAGCACGGCATCGCGCATCGGGACATCAAGCCGGCTAACGTGATGGTGACGGACGATGGAGTCGTGAAACTGCTCGACTTCGGCGTGGCGGGGGCGGCGGACGGGCGCCTCACGGAGCCCCGTGTGGCGCGGGCGACTCTCGCCTACATGAGCCCGGAGCAGGCGCGGGGCGAACGCGTGGATCACCGCTCGGACATCTGGTCGCTGGGTGTAGTCCTCTACGAGATGCTCACGGGATGTCGCCCCTTCGGGGGAGCGCACTCGGAGGCGGTCATCCGCGGCATCCTGCACGACGATCCGGAAGCGGTGGCCGTGCGGCGACCGGACGCGCCCGCGCTGCTAAAGCAGATCGTCGCCAGGTCGCTGAGCCGGAGGGTGGCGGATCGATACGACGAGGTCGAGGCCATGTTGCGCGATCTCCTCCAGGTCGAGGACGACGTCGCCGCGTCGCAGTTAGACTCTCATCCGTTCCCGTATCGAAGGCCAGGTCATGCGACCCGGCCTTCGAGACCACTTACCGAGAAGGCCTTACCTCATCGGGATGACTTAGCGGGCAGTAAGGCGATAGTTAAGGGTGAAACCGTTGCCCAGAGGCAGCGGGATCCACCCTGAACCCTCTGCAGGGGCGGGTGCGTCGGAAGCGTTCACTTTGATCTGGATGATGTAGAGTTCGTTCCTGCAGGTGCCCGAAGCCACCTTCGAGCCGCCGTCTCCACCGACGAGCGCTTTCTCTGCCCCGTCAGTGCAGTACACCACCGGAGACGCTTCCGAAGGGTAGTCAGGCCAGATCACCGGCCAGATGTTATAGTCCTCGTGCCTGAGACCCTCCGCATCGGTGTACTGCGCCGTGCCGTACGGCAAATCGTGCACGTGCCAGTTGTTCCACGAGGTGCGGTTTGCGCTCATGGAAGCCGCGGCTGCGACTGCGTCGGACTGTGCGGACAGGGCGTCGCCGCTGGCCGCCTCGGTGATGAGGGGGTCATCGTTACAGCCCGTGAGCGC
>DATHRK010000056.1:0-15674 GCA_035465395.1 Longimicrobiales bacterium
CGACGTCACCCGGGGTGAAAACCTGCATCTAGGACTCCTCCAGAATCTCTGCGATATCGCGGTCGATCGCGCGCAGGGCGTCTTCCAGCCCCACCTGCCGGTCCACGCGGAGCATCTCCGCGTCGACGAGGGCGCTCAGGGCTGCGACGCCGGCGTCGAAGTCGTCGTTCACGACAACATAATCGAAACGAGGGGCCGAGGGGAGTTCGGCCCGGGCGTTGATCAGGCGGCGGCGGCGCTCCGCCTCGGCCTCGCTCCCCCGCCCGGCCAGCCGCCTGGAGAGCTCCTCGCCGGACGGAGGCAGCACGAAGACGAGGACGGCCTCGGCGAAGCGGTCCCTGATGGCGGCGGCCCCCTGGATGTCGATGTCGAGCACCACCACCCGCCCGGCGTCGACGCCCGCCTGGATGGCCGCCCGCGTGGTGCCGTAGCGCTCCCCGTGGACCATCGCCCATTCGACCAACTCTCCGGCCTCGATCATCGCGTCGAAGCCGGGCCCATCCACGAAGTGGTAGTCGACGCCGTCGCGCTCGTGCGGGCGCCGCTCGCGGGTCGTGGCCGACACCGAGAACGCCAGGTCGTCGCGCGACTCCAGGAGCGCGCGCGTCAGCGAGGTCTTGCCCGCTCCGCTGGGCGCCGCGACCACCAGGGGGAAGGACCGCGCGCCGGTCATTCGACGTTCTCCACCTGCTCGCGCAGGCGCTCGATCTCGTTCTTCATGTCGATCACGCGGTGCGCGATGTCGGTGTCGTTGGCCTTTGACCCGATCGTGTTGACCTCGCGGTGCATCTCCTGGACGAGAAAGGCCAGGCGCTTGCCGACGGGCTCGTCGGCGCCCTCGGTAACCGTCGCGCGAAAGTGCTCCAGGTGGGCGCGCAGCCGCACGGCCTCCTCGCCGATGTCCCAGCGCTCGGCCAGATAGGCGATCTCCTGCGCGAGCCGGTCCGGGTCGACGTCCACGCCGTCCACCAATTCCGCCACTCGCTCGCGCAGGCGCGCCGCCTCCTCGACCAGCCGTTCCGGCCCCCGGGCCTCGACGTGATCGAGGCCCTCCCCGATCGCGTCGGCGCGCTCCAGCAGGTCGGCGGCGAGCGCGGCGCCCTCCTGCTCGCGCATCGAGATAACGCCGGCCGCCGCGTCCCGCACGGCGCTCAGCAGCGCCTCCGCCGGCACCTCGAGTCCCTCGTCGCGCGCGACGCTGATCACTTCGCCCAGACGCGCCACGAGGCCCACGTCCACGCCGCCCTGGAGGCCCAGCTCCTGGCGCAGCGCCTCGAGCGCGTCGGCCACGGCGCGGGCGCGCGGCACGTCCACGCGCACCGACGACGTCTCGGCGTCCGGGTCGGCCTCCACGCGGACGCCGACGTTGGCGTGGCCCCGTCGCAGAGCATCGCGCAGCGCGTCGCGCACCGCCGCCTCTTGTGCCTCGAGCCCGCGCGCGAGACGCAAATTGGCGCTGAAGAAGCGGTGGTTGACGGTGCGCACCTCCACCCGCACCCGTCCGCCGGGGATGTCGGCCTCGCCGACGCCGAAACCCGTCATGCTGCGGATCATCGGTCCGTGGGCGCCATCAGTTGAAGAAGTCCCAGCGCAGGCCGGTGATCACCCGCTGCCGGAGCAGCGGCCGGCCGGGGAAGACCTCGCCGTCCTCCAGGGCGATGTTCTCCCAACGAAGGAAGATCCGCACCCGGACGACGCGCACGTTGAGCAGGAAATCCAGGGTCTGCACCGGCGCGACCTCCACGAGATCGACGAGCGGCGGATCCACCTCGTCGACGATGGGCACGTGCGGCACCGGAAAGAGCGTGGAGCCACGCCGCGAGTGGAAGAGCCCCGCGTAGATGTGGAGGTTCTCCGACTCCAGCGGCAGGTGGTCGTAGACCAGACCGGCGCGCCACGAGCGCACCGGAACGTAGGGACCCGTCGCGCCCTCTGCCCAGTCCTCCAGCCAGCCCTCCAGCCGGAACGGCCAGCTCCCCGCCGACAGGCGCCCGTCCACCTCCCAGCCGGTGACGTCGGTCCCGGCCAGGGGCACGCCGCGCGGGTCGAATCCCAGCCCGAGCGTGATCACGGTGTCGGCCCGGGCGGTGACCCTCGCGGCCCCGAGGCGGAGCGGTCCCAGGGTAAGGCGGGCGCCGACCCGGGTCCGGCGCGGTGACGACAGGGCCACGAAGGAGGAGTCGGCGGTGTCCGCGACCGCGTACGGGATGCCGACCGTGCCGCCGCCGACCGCTCCGGTGGCTTGCAGTCCGCCGACCAGCCTCAACGCGGCGCGGGCGTCCCAGGACGTGGCCCCGTCCGGCCCGTCGCTCCAGCGGTCGTGGGACACGCCCGCGCCGACGAAGACCCGGTCGAGGAAGGTCGCGCTCCCCCGCCCGTTCAGCTCGAGCGACGGCAGCGGCCCTTCGTCTCGCCAACGCAGCTCCCCGAGGAGGTGGCCCGGCCCCCGCGCGGCCCCTATCCGGAGCCCGGCCTGATAGCCCGCGCCGACCTGCGGGCGCGTGCCCGTGTCGGCCAGGACGAAGGTGTCCGCCGGCACGAGCGCGAGCGCGAGATCCGCCTCCGGATCGGTGTCCTCGTCCCCGCCGTCCTCGGCCAGCGTGTCCACGGGCGGATCCGCGTCGAAGTGGCTGCGGCCGCCGAACACCTCGGCGACGACGCCGGGTGCCAGCGTCGCGGTCACCAGCGCCTGCACGTCCACCCTGCGGGAGTCGCCCACCAGCGGGTGGTTCGCCGACCGCCTCAGGTCGTCCACTCGACCCTGGATGCGGACGCCCCAGCGCTCACGCGTGATGCCCCAATGCGCGAAGGCGTTGAGAGCGACCGCGCCCTCCACGCCCCCCCGGCCGTCGGTCTCCACCCGTGTCACGCCGAGTCCCAGGGGCCCCCAGAACACCTTCGGCAAGAGCGCGACGCCGGTGAACATCTCGGTGTCGAGGTCGGCGGTGGCGGCCTCGACGCGCGTGTACGGCCGCGCGTCGTCCGCCACGCGGGTCGTCAGATAGACGCGCACCACGTCCAGGCCGCGCGAGACCCGCACCGACTCCAGTGACGCGAGCTCGATGCGTCCGAGGTCGGGCGTGCTGGCGCCCAGCGGATCCAGGCGCATGCCGTCCCAGTAGACCTCGACCGCGCCGCCCACGCCCGCCGCGGTCGTCATCGCCTCCGGCGCGCCGATGTACCCGTAGCGGATCACGTGAAGCCCGGCGACGCGGGCCAGGAGGTCGTCGAGCGTGGAGGCGGTGGAGCTGAGAAGCGCGTCTCGGTCCCAGCGGACTTCCCCCTCGACCCAGCCGGTGTCCGCGGGAGCCGGCACGGCCGGCATCGTGGCGATCCGCAGGGAGTCGGGGTCGGGCGCGGGTGGTCCATCCGGCAGGTCGTCGCCGGGCTCGATGAAGACGGTGTCGGCGGGTTGCGCCGAGTCGGGAGGGACGGGGTCCTGCGCCGCCGCCGATCCCGCCTGGAGCAGGCACGCGAGCAGCGCGCCCGGGAGCGCCGCGCCCGCGACCCGCGCGGCTGCTACCACCCGCGAGCCCGCGTGCGCACCCATTCCACGAGGAGCCGCGTGGGCCAGCCCGTGGCGCCCTTCCTGAGGTAGCTGGCCGGCGCCTCGCTGCGGTAGGCGGTCCCCGCGATGTCCAGGTGCGCCCAGTGCGTCCGGGGCGCGAACTCGGCGAGGAAGGCGCCCGCGGTAATGGTCCCGGCCGGGCGCCCCCCGGAGTTCTTGATGTCGGCCACGTCGCTCTCGATCTGCTTCGTGTACTCCTCCCACAGGGGGAGGGGCCAGCACCGCTGCCCGGCGCGCAGGCCGGCCGACTGGAGCTCGCCGACGAGCTCGTCGTCGTTGCCCATCACCGCTGCGGCGTGGTGCCCGAGAGCGATCACGACGGCGCCCGTGAGCGTCGCCAGGTCGACCGTCGCGATGGGGTCGAGCTGGCGCGCGTAGTCCAGCGCGTCGGCGAGGATCAAACGGCCCTCGGCGTCGGTGTTCACGATCTCGACCGTCTTGCCTGAACGCATCGTCAGCACGTCGCCGGGCTTGAGCGCGTTCCCCGAGGGCATGTTCTCTGTGGTAGGGACCAGGCCGTACACCGTGGCCGAGACCTCGAGCTCCCCGATCGCGCGCATCGCCCCCAGCACGGCGGCCGCCCCCGACATGTCGAACTTCATCTCCTCCATGTTCGCCGAGGGCTTGATGGAGATGCCGCCCGAATCGAAGGTCACGCCCTTGCCGACGAGCACCAGCGGCCGGTCTCCTGGCTTGCCCCCGTCGTGGCGCAGGATGATGAAGCGCGGCTCCTCGCTGCTCCCGCGCGCGACCCCGAGGAGCCCCCCCATGCGCTCCTCCTCGATCCGCGCCGGCCCCAGCACCTCGCACGACAGCCCTACCTCCTCCGCCATCGCCTCGGCGCGCTCCGCCAGACCCGTCGGCGTCCCGACGTTGCCTGGCAGCGTGGCAAGAGCGCGCGCGAAGTTCTCGCCCGCCGCGATCGCCCGGCCGACGCGCACGCCTTCATCGGTGCCCTCGCGGTCCCCGGCCGCGAGCAGGACGAGCTCCTCCAGCCGGGACCGCGGCGCGCCTTCCTCGCTGGTCGTCTTGAGCTCGCGGTAGTCCCACGCCGCCAGCAGGAAGCCCTCGGAGAGGGCGCGCGCCGCGTTCTCGGCGCCCATGTCTTCGCTGGACTCGTCCGAGCCGGCGTCGAAGGCGATCGCGCTCACGCCGAGCGACTCGGCGCGCCGCACCGCGGTACCGATGACCTTGCGGAGCGACTCCATCGTGTACGCGTCCGGCTTGCCCGCGCCGACGACCAGCACCCGCTCGGCGGCGATCTCGCCGGCGCGCGGATAGAGCAGGAGCGTCTCTCCCTCCTTGCCACGGAAATCCCCCGCCTCGAGCGCGCGGGCGATCGTGCCGCCGAGTCGGGCGTCCAGTTCCGCGGTGGATCCGTCCAGCGGCTCGCTCCGCTCCAGGAGATAGACGACGAGAAGCGGGGTCTCGAAGTCCCCCGGGGCTGCGGATACGACGCGAATGTCTACGTCTGCCATGAATACCGTTGGCGTGGCGTGGTTGCCGGCGCCACGGCGGGCGCCGGGGGCGCTCACATGCGTGCCACGATCTCCTCCGCGAAACCGGAGGTCGACACGAGTGTCGCTCCGTCCATCTGTCGCTCGAGGTCGTACGTGACCCGGCGCGCGGCGATGGCCCCTTCGAGCCCCCGGACGACGGCGGCGGCGGCCTCCATCCAGCGCAGATGCTCCAGCATCATCACGGCGCTTAGGATCAGCGAGCCCGGGTTGACCTTGTCCTGACCGGCGTACTTCGGCGCGGTCCCGTGGGTGGCCTCGAACAGCGCCGCTTCGTCGCCGACGTTGGCGCCCGGCGCCATCCCCAGCCCGCCGACCTGGGCGGCGCAGGCGTCCGAGAGGTAGTCGCCGTTCAGGTTGGGCAGCGCGATCACCGAATACTCGTCGGGGCGCAGGAGCACCTGCTGGAACATCGCGTCCGCGATCCTGTCCTTGACGACGATGCGGCCGTCGGCGTCCCCCGCCTCCGACTCCGGCACGGTCCGGTCGCCGAAGCGTTCGCGGGCGACCTCGTACCCCCAGTCGCGGAAGGCGCCCTCGGTGAACTTCATGATGTTGCCCTTGTGCACGAGCGTGACCGAGTCGCGATCGCGCTCCAGCGCGTAGCGGATCGCCGCGGCCACCAGCCGTTTGGTGCCGAACGCGCTCATCGGCTTCACGCCGATCGCGCTGTGCTCGCGCACCTCGGCACCGAAGCCGGTGAGCACATCGCGCAGGCGCTCGGCCTCCTCGGAGCCCGCCGGGTACTCGATGCCGGCGTAGACGTCCTCGGTGTTCTCGCGGAAGATCACGACGTCGAGCCGCTCGGGCTCACGCATCGGCGAAGGCACCCCGTCGAAGTAGCGGACCGGCCGGATGCAGGCGTAGAGGTCCAGCACCTGGCGCATCGTCACGTTGAGCGATCGAATGCCGCCGCCGACCGGGGTCGTGAGCGGCCCCTTGATGGCGACGCGGTACTCCCTGATCGCCTCCACCGTGTCCTCGGGCAGCCACTCCCCGGTGCGCTCCTTGGCCTTCCCTCCCGCCAGGATCTCCTTCCAGACGATGCGGCGGTCGTCGCCGTACGCGTGGCACACCGCGGCGTCGACGACCATGCGCGTGGCGCGCCAGATGTCGGGCCCGATCCCGTCGCCCTCGATGAAGGGGATGATCGGGTCGGGGGGAACCTGGAGGCCGGCGTCCCCGAGCCGGATCCGCGTGCCCTCCTCGGGCGTCGCCTCCGCGCTCACGCGCGCTCGTCCAGCGGGCGTACCGTTCGGTCCATGGGGCCGACGTACTCCGCCTTGGGACGGATCAGCCGATTGTCGGCGAGCTGTTCCAGGACGTTGGCCGTCCAGCCTGCGGCCCGCGAGATGGCAAAGATGTTCGTGAACTGGTCGACGGGGATGCCGAGCGTGTAGTAGACCGCCGCGCTGTAGAAGTCGACGTTGGCGTAGATCTTCTTGCCGCGCGCGTCCATTTCCTGGCGCATCGCGTCGCGCACCGCGTCGGCGATGTCCAACCACCGGGTGTCGCCGCGCGCCTCGCCGAGCTCCTCGGCGAGCTCGTGCAGGATCGGCGCGCGCGGGTCCAGCGCCCGGTAGACGCGGTGCCCGAAGCCCATGATGCGCTCCTTGCGCTCGAGCGCGGCGCGCACGTGCTCGGCGGCCTCGTCCGCCTCACCGATCGCCTGGAGCATGCGCATCACGCCCTGGTTGGCGCCGCCGTGCAGCGGCCCCTTGAGGGTGCCGATCGCAGATACGATCGCCGAGTACATGTCCGAGAGGGTCGCGATCGTCACGCGTGCCGAAAAGGTCGACGCGTTGAGGCCGTGATCGGCGTGCAGGATGAGCGCCACGTCCATGATGCGCGCCTCGAGCTCGCCCGGATCGCGGCCGGTGAGCATGCGCAGGAAGTCCGCGGCCAGCGGGCTGGCGGGGTCGGCGGCGAGCGGCTCCTCGCCCTTCCGCAGGCGCTCGTAAGCGGCGCTGATCGCGGCGATCTGGCCGGTGATGCGGACGGCCTTTCTCCGGTTGGCCTCCTCGGTGTCCACCTCGGCGTCGGGGTCGAAGTTGCCCGCCGCCGACAGGCCCGTGCGCAGCGCCGCCATCGGATGGATGTCGCGCGGCAGCAGGCGCAGCACGTCCAGCACGCCGTCGTCCAGCCGGCGCGCCTCTCCGAGCGCGGCCCGCATGGTATCGAGCTCGGCACGGGTGGGCAGGTCGCCGTGCCAGAGGAGGTGGCACACCTCCTCGAAGGACGTGTGCTCGGCGAGATCGCCGATCTCGTAACCGGCGTAGATGAGGCGCCCTTCTTCCCCCATCACCTTGCTCAGGGAGGTCTGCGCTGCGACCACCCCTTCCAACCCCTGACCGGACATGCTTCCTCCCAACGAAAGCGCGCCGACGCGGCGCCGCAAAAGCGTCGGGTCGGCGGCGAATGGCTTGCTGATCGAATCGGGCGCCCTGTGGTCCGGGGCGCCGGAGGCGTACGCACCTGTGCAACACGCGCAGCGAGTATACGCGCCCGCTCACGCGCGTGGCAAGCCGCCGGGCCGGCCCTCGTCCGCAGCCTTTCCCGGCCGACTCAGGGTCGTTTTTTCCCGGCCTGGACACCGCGCCGCGCTCGGCCCCCGGGCGTCTTCGCGGACCCACGGGCGGGGCGTTCCGAGCACCACGCGCAGTCCCGCCGCCGTCCGGCCTGGCGAACGGGTGCGGATCCGGTCCATTCTCTTCGAGGGAGTGCGCGCGGCCTGCGACAGCGCCGGCGTGCGCGAAGGCGACGTTGTCCTGTGCACCGGGGCGCCACCATCGAGCATCCTGCTGAGCAGGCTCCGGGGAAACGCGAGGCCGCCGACCTACACGGCCAGTTTCGTGGCAGAGAATCGTCCGGACGCCCGCCCCCGCCCCTCCGCGCCGCGGGCTGGCGCCTCATCCTAGGCGGCCTCGCCCGCGCACCCCTGGGGGGCCTCAGCCGCCTGACCGGCGCGGCCGCCGACGCGGCCATTCCCGGGCCCCTGCGAGTCCCGCTGTTCCGCGCCTTCGCCCGCGCGGTGGGGGCCGACTTGAGCGAGTCCGCCAGGCCACCCGCGGCGTTCGAGACGTTCGACGCCTTCTTCACCCGCCGCCTCCGGCCCGGCGTCCGGTCCTGGCCCACGGATCCGTCGGTGGCGGGCAGCCCCGTGGACGGGGTCGTCGGTCGGCACGGCGCGGTGGTCGAGGGACGCGCCCTCCAGGCCAAGGGGCGCGACTACGCGCTCGCGGCGCTGCTCGGTGACGCGACGGAGGCGGCGCACTTCGCGCACGGATCCTACCTCACGATCTATCTCGCGCCGCGCCACTACCACCGGGTGCACGCGCCCGTCGGCGGCGGCCTCGCGACGACGCGCCATCTGCCCGGCCGACGCATGCCCGTCCACGCGGCTGCGGTTGCCTTGCTCGCCGAGCTGTTCGCGGGCAACGAGCGGGTGGCGTGCCGGCTCGACGCCGACCAGGGGACGGTCGCAGTCGTGGCGGTCGGAGCAACCAACGTCGGACGCATAGGCGTGCCCGCCGTGCCCGGCTGGGAAGCGGCGGCCCCGACGGCGATCGCGAAGGCGCACCGCCCGCCCATCGGCCTCGATCGGGGCGACGAGATGATGGTCTTTCACCTGGGCTCGACGGTCGTCCTGCTGTTCGACGCCGCCTTCCGCCTCGACCCCGGTCTCAAGCGCGGCGCCGAGATCCGCCTCGGCGACCCGATCGCCCGGCCGGCGTGAGCCTCGAACATCGGATCGCGGTGGCGCGCGGCGACGCGGACGCCGACCTCGTGCTGCGGGGAGGCACCGTGGTCAACGTGCTGTCGGGCGAGCTGGAGCGCGCGGACGTGGCGCTCGCGGGCGACAGGATCGCGGCCGTGGCGCCCTCCATCCAGGGGCCGCGCGAGGTGGACTGCTCGGGGCGCTGGCTCGCGCCGGGGTTCATCGACGCGCACATGCACCTGGAGAGCACCATGGTCTCGCTCTCCGAGTTCGCCCGCGCGGTGGTGCCGCGCGGCACCACCGCCGTGGTGCTGGATCCGCACGAGATCGCCAACGTGTTCGGGGTCGAGGGCATCCGGTGGATCCTGGACTCGCGGGACGGAGTGCCGCTGGCCGCCTACGTCATGGCGAGTTCCTGCGTCCCGGCGACGCACATGGAGACGTCCGGGGCGACCCTCGAAGCGGCGGACCTCTCCCCGCTCCTCGCCGAGCCCGGCGTCCTCGGTCTCGCCGAGGTCATGAACTTCCCAGGGGTCGTCGCCGGGCTTCCGCCGCTTCTCGACAAGCTGCGCGCCGCCGGCGACCGCGTGATCGACGGCCATGCCCCGGGCCTCACGGGGCGCGACCTCGACGCGTACCTGTGCGCGGGGCCCGGCAGCGATCACGAGGCGACCACCCTGGAGGAGGCGTCCGAGAAGCTTCGCAAGGGCATGCGCATCCTGATCCGCGAGGGCAGCACCGCGCGCAACCTGGACGCGCTCCTCCCGCTCGTGACGGCCACGACCGAGCGTCGCTGCTGCTTCGCGACCGACGACCGGCACCCCGCCGACCTGCTTGCGGAGGGGCACATCGACCACGTCATCCGCCGCGCGATCGACGGGGGCCTCGCGCCGATCCTCGCGTACCGCCTGGCCACGCTCAACGCCGCCGAGTGGTTCGGCCTCGACCGGCTCGGACACGGCTCGCTGCGTCCGGGCGGCCGCGCGGACATCGTCGTGCTGGAGGATCTCGAGGGCGTAGAGGTCTCGGCCACCTACGTGGCGGGCAGCGCCGCCGCCCGCGAAGGCCGTCCGCGGTGGGAAGCGCACCCGCCCCCTCCAGCACCGACCGGCGCGTTCCGCCTCCCCGACGGCTGGTGGGAGCGGCTCCCGCTCCCCTGGCGGGACGCGCCGGCGCGCGTGATCGAGGTCGTGCCCGGTCAGATCGTCACGGGCGCCGGCACGACGCGTCCCCTGCGCGCCGAAGACGGTACCATCGCCATGGACGAAGCGTCCGATGTACGCAAGCTCGCGGTGATCGAGCGGCACGGCCGCTCGGGACGGATGGGCGTCGGTTTGGTGGCCGGGCTGGGGCTCCCACGCGGGGCGATCGCGTCGTCGGTCGCCCACGATTCGCACAACGTCATCGTCGCGGGCGCCGACGATGCGTCCATGCGCACCGCGGTCGAGGCCGTGGCCGAGGCGCGCGGCGGGATCGCCGTCGCGCTGGACGGCGAGGTGCTCGCGTTGCTCGCGCTGCCCATTGCCGGCCTCATGAGCGAGCGCTCGCTGGAGGCGGTGGCGGCGGAGCTGCAAACGGCGCTGCACGCCTACCGCGCCGTGGGGGGCACGCACTCCGAGCCCTTCATGGCGCTATCCTTCCTGGCGCTGCCGGTGATCCCGGCCTTGAAGCTGACCGATCACGGGATCGTCGACGTGACCCGATTCGAGGTCGTGCCGCTTTGGGAAAACGACTGATATGAAAGAAAATCGCGTCCTGTCCTTCGAGTTTCCCGACAGGGTGACGCTGGACCGGGCCGCGGAGGATCCGCTGCCGTTCGGACTCCCCGTCCGCGACTACCGCGTCGACGTCTTCCGCGATGTCTACATGGACACGAGGGCCGGCGACCTGCACCGCCGCGGCGCCTACGTGCGCCTGCGCGTCTACGATTCGGGGCGCCGCCTCCTCACGGCCGACGTCCGCGAGCGCGCGGAGGACGGGAGCGTCCGGCGGCGGACCCGCGTGGCCGACGTGCAGGCCGACGATCCGGGCACGCTCCTGATGGGCGACAGCAAGCCGGCGAAGCTCGTGCAGGCGCTGGTGGACCCCTCGCTTCTCGAGGACGCCTTCCAGCTCGAGACCGTGCGCAGGATCCGGCTGGCGGAGCCGCCGGATGGGGAAGGCGAATCGGTCAGGTTCGCCTACGACACCGTCACGCTACGGCGGCGCGAGACCACAGCCGACATCTACCAGCTCGAGATCCGCATCCCCGAGGAGGAGTCCGGGCAGATGGAAGGCCTGGTCCAGCACTTCGAGGAGGTGTACGGCGTCCGACCCGTGCTCGGTGACCTGGCGCACCGCGCGCGCGACATGCTGGAGGACCTGGAGGTCGCGGTACTGGAGCAGGCCATCCGGGGCGCGCGCGAGGTGGCCATCGTACCCTTCCACGACGGGCGCGTCGCAATGCTCGCCACCGAGGATGGCCCGCGCGTGATGTGCGGCCCCGGCACCGGCGAGGAGGCCGCGCGAGTGCCGTTGCGCGCGGGCATGGGGCACGGAGGCGGGGACCTGAAGCTCCTCGGCATAAGCTCGGGATCGGGGGCGCGTCCGACCCTCGAGGTGTGGATGGCGGAGGGCATCCGCCCGCCCGCCGAAGCGTCCCCCGACGGCCCGCTGTGGATCTCGATGGACCGGCTCTTGAAGCTCGTGGGTGCCGGCAATCTCCGGCACGCGCGCACCCTCGCCGCGCTCAACGTGGTCGCGCGGTCCGGGGTCGCCGTGCGGCCGGACGAAGGGACCGAAGAGCCGCCGCCGGGAATTCAGACGGTGGCCGGGGATCCCGTGACCAAGCCGCCGTGGATCGATCGCAGCCCCCCTGCCAAGAAGCCGGACCTGCCGTCCGCTCAACTGCTGAACGACGACCTGCTGCGACTGGGCTTCGATGCGCGGATGCTCACGATCTGCGAGGATCCCGAGGTGCCGCTGCTGGAGCGCGTGCGCTTCCTGTCGATGTTCGGTTCGCGCCAGGACGAATTCTTCATGCGCCGCGTCGCCCGCTACAAGGATCGGCTGGCCGAGGATCGCACCGCGCGGGCCGACGAGCAGGAGACCGACGCCGCGCAGCTCAGCGCGATCGGCTTGCGTGCCCGGCAGCTCCTCACGCACGCGTACGCGATCCTGCGCGAGCAACTCCTGCCGGCCCTCGCGGAGGCGGGCATCGAGATCGTCGACTGGCCCGACCTCGAAGACGCCGAGCGCGCCCACCTCCGCGCGGGCCTGGGCAGGCAGGCCGAGGCCGTGATCACGCCGCTCGCCGTCGACGAGACGCACCCGTTCCCCCACATCCGCAACCTGCGCCCCGCGCTCGCGGCGGTGCTGCGACTGCCGGAGAGCGACAGCCGCCACTTCGTCGCGATCGAGCTGCCGGGCGAGCTGCCGCGCTTCGTACCGCTCCCGGGCGGCTCGCGCTTCGTGCCCCTGGAACAGGTCATCGCCGGCACGCTGCCGGACCTCTATCCCGGTTTCGACCTGGAGGCCGCGCACGTCTTCCGCGTGACCCGGAGCGCGGCCAACCAGGACATCGAGGACGACCAGACGGTCGACGTGCTGCGCGCGGTGGAGGAGAGCGTCGCCGTGCGGCCGTTCCGGCGGGTGGTGCGGCTGGAGGTCGACCGCGAAACGCCCGAGTGGCTGCGCGGGCACCTCCTCTCGCGGCTGCAAGCGGAGGACCGCACCGCGTTGGCGTATCTGTCGGCCGAGGACGTCTACGAGGCCGCCGGGCTCGTGGACCTGGCCGGACTGGGGGAGCTCGCCAAGATCCACCGCCCGGCGCTCAAGTTCCCGCCGTTCGAGCCCAGCGATCCGTTCGAAAGCGTCCCGTCGCTGATGGACGAGATCGCCCAGGGGGACCTGCTGGTTCAGTTCCCGGAGCACGGCTTCCGCCAGAGCGTGGCGCGTTTCCTGGAGGAGGCGGCCGACGACCCGGACGTCGTGAACCTGCGCGTCACGCTGTACCGGACAGACAGCGCGTCGCCCGTCGTCGCCGCGCTGCGGCGCGCGCGGGCCAACGGCAAGGAGGCTCTCGCCCTGGTCGAGCTCAAGGCGAGCTTCGACGAGAGGCGAAACATCGAGTGGGCCAAACAGCTCGAGAGCTCGGGTATCTACGTCGTCTTCAGCCCGCCCCGCTACAAGGTCCACGCGAAGCTGGCAATGGTCACGCGCCGCGAGGGCGGAGGGCTGCGGCGCTACGCGTACGTCGGCACCGGGAACCTGAACGCCGCCACGGCCGCGGCGTACGTCGACGTCGGGGTACTCACCGGGCACGAGGGCATCACGGACGACGTGAACGCGGTGTTCAACCTGCTGTCCGGGTACTCACCGCCGGGGGAATTCGACCACCTGCTGGTCGCGCCGTTCAACATGGCGGACCGATTCATCGGCATGGTCGAGCGCGAGGCCGAGCACGCGCGTGCCGGCCGCCACGCGGCGATCCGCGTGCAGTGCAACGGGCTCACGGACCACCGGTTGATCGCCGCGCTCTACGAGGCCTCCCGCGCCGGAGTGCGGATCGAGATGGCGGTCCGCGAGGTGGTCGGTCTGCGGCCGGGGCTGGAAGGCGCCTCGGAGAACATCCGGATCGTCAGCCGGGTGGGCCGCTTCCTCCAGCACTCCCGGATCTTCCACTTCGCCAACGACGGCGAGCCGGAGTACTACATCGGCTCCGCGGACTGGCGGCCGCGCAACCTCTATCGGCGCATCGAGGTCGCGACGCCCGTGCTGGACGACGCGCACCGGCGCACGCTGGACGGCATCCTCGACACCTACCTCACCGATCCCCGGGCCTGGACGCTCCGCTCCGACGGGACGTGGGAGCGCGACGGCGTGGTGATATGAGGGTCCTGGAGGGAGAGGTCGGGCAGGCGGCGACGTTCGCGATCGTGTTCGCGACCGACGATCCGGTCATGGCCGGCTTGCGTGAGTTCGCCCGGGAGAGGGGGATCCGGGGCGCCCACTTCACCGCGCTCGGGGCCTTTCGCGCGGCAACGATCGCCTACTTCGACTGGACGTCGCGAGCCTACCAGGAAATCGTCGTCTCCGAGAACGTCGAGGTCGCGCCGCTGGTCGGCAACATCGGCACGAACGACGCGGGCGAGGTCATCGTCCACGCCCACTGCACGCTCGGCCGCCGCGACGGGAGCACGCTCGCGGGCCATCTCGTCGAGGCGACCGTGCGGCCCACGCTCGAGCTGTTCCTGTCCACCGCCGTCCCGCCCCTCGTGCGCCGGCTCGACCCGGTATCCGGGCTCTTCCTCCTGGGCGACCGGCGGGCCGACCCGACCTAGCGGCTCGTCAGTCGGGGCCGCGGGGCGCGGAGTCCGACAGGAGCTCCAGGATGCGCCGTTCGATCTCGTCGCGGACGCCTCGGAAGCCTTCGTCATCGAGCGCTTTGGGGTCCGGCAGGTCCCAATCGAGGCGCAGCCGGGCGGGGACGTGCGGGCAGGCGTCGCCGCAGCCCATCGTGACGACCGCGTCGAAGGCACCCGACGCCGTGGCGTCGATCGAGGCGGAGCGCTGGCCACCGATGTCGATGCCTCGCTCCGACATGAACGCGATCGCCCGCGGGTCCACCCGGCCGGACGGGCGCGATCCGGCGCTTACCGCCTCGACGAGATCGCCGCCATGGTGCCGGGCGAAGCCCTCGGCCATCTGGCTCCGGCAGGAGTTCTCGACGCACACGAACAGAAGCCGACGCGGGTGATCCATGGTAGCCGCCTCGCGGAAACGGGCCGGGTGAAATGCGGGCCTGGCGCCCGCGAAGCATGGCGCGGCGGGCGGGCGCTGCGTAGCCTAGCGGCGCACCCGCGGACGCGCGACTCGCGCGGCCGGCACGACTCCGTCTCGAGGCACGCGCGTTGACCACGCCCGGCGAGCTCTCCGGCGTTTCGGATTGGTTCGGCAGACGTCCCTTCGTCGGCCGCGTCGACGACCTCGCGCGTATGCGCGGGGAGCTCAAGGCGGCGATCGCCGGCCGCGGCCGCGTGCTGTTCCTGCTCGGCGAGCCGGGGACCGGCAAGTCCACCCTGATCAGCCATTTCATGGCGATGGTCAGGGACCGCTACTGGCGCGTCAGGGTGGGCTACGGGGACGCCGCCGATCCCGAACACGACGCGTGGCACCAGCTCGCCCGGCACTTCACGCTGCACCGACGCGCCGGCAAGGCGTTCCTGCGGACACTGCCGGATTGGATCGAGGCGGTGCCCGTCGTGGGGCGTATCGTACGCGCCATCCTGGAAACGGTGCGTGCGCTCCGGGGCCGCAAGCCGGAGGAGCCCGCAGCGCACCCGCGGACCGGCTCCGCGGTCGAGGCCGTGCGGACGATGCTGGAGCACGGTCCCAAGACGCCGCGGCTCATCATCCTCGACAACATGGAGGCCGCCGACGCGGCCGAGCTTTCGGGGGCGGCCGCGCTGATCAAGCAGGTCACCGGCACCAGCACGCTGCTCGTGGTCGCGGTGCTCACGCGTGGCGGCGAATTGCGAGCGGAGCTCGCCGATCTGCTGCGGGAGAGCGAGCGGCTGGGGGTCGCGGTGGTGCACCGCCTGGAGGGGCTGTCCGCGAGCGAGGTCGCCAACGCGCTGGAGCTGTCCGGAGGCGGCGCCGTGCCCCCGGCCTGGCAGGACTGGTTCGCTGCCGGCTGTCCGTTCCCGCCCGGCGTGCTGTGGGCCCGCATGGCCGAGCTGGCGGCCGCGGGAGCCGTCTCGCAAGAGCGCCATCACTGGTGGACGGGCCTGCGCTGGGCCTGGCGGTCGGATCCGCCGGAGGCCGCACGACCATCCGTGTCCTTGCCGGAAGTCACGGCGGAGGAGAGGGAGATCCTCGGCGCGGCGGCCGA
>DATHRK010000057.1:0-15085 GCA_035465395.1 Longimicrobiales bacterium
GTCGCCATCAACGACATCGTCGACGCCGGTGGCAAGGTCGGCGTGGGCAGCCACGGCCAGCTGCAGGGCCTTGGCTACCACTGGGAGCTGTGGGCGGTCGCGTCCGGCGGTCTCAGCGAGCACGAAGCGTTGCAGACCGCGACGATCTTCGGCGCGGAGGCGATCGGGCTGGACGGCGACATCGGCACCGTGTCGGCCGGCAAGCTGGCGGACCTGGTGGTCCTCGAGGCGAACCCCCTGGAGGACATCCGCAACACCAATACGGTCCGCTACGTGATGAAGAACGGCCGGCTCTACGACGGCGACACGCTCGATGAGGTCTGGCCCCGTCAGATCACCCGGGAACGCGGCACGTGGGTGCTCGAGGAGCCGAACACCGCGGCCGGCATCGACGCCGCGGTCACGGCCGTAGCGGCTCCCGAGCGCACCGCGGACGAGGCCGGCTCCCGGTAGGAGCTTCGCTGCCCCGGACGCAGTGAGGGGGGCGGCCGTGGATCGGTCGCCCCCCCTGTAGTTCCTGCACCACCCACGAAGCCGACGGCGGGCCGCGCCCCTCAGATGGCGGCGAGCGCGTA
Organism: Longimicrobiales bacterium; assembly: GCA_035465395.1. GTDB lineage: Bacteria > Gemmatimonadota > Gemmatimonadetes > Longimicrobiales > RSA9 > DATHRK01. The sequence continues at coordinate 576 of DATHRK010000057.1, forward strand.
CCAGACCCCGAACAGCAGGCCGAACACCCCGACGGCCGGCACGGCGGCTTCGATGCGGCGCCCCAGGCGTCCCCACACGAGCGCCTGCCCCACCCCCGCCGACACCAGCGCCATGGCCAGGGCCGTGGTGCCCGCGTAGATGGCGAGGGCCGCGGTTCCGGCGGCGCCGTCCGCGACCGCCGCCAGCAACAGCGCCCCCGCCGCCGCGGAACCCCCGACGCCGTGCAGCAGGCCGACGCCGAACGCCTCCAGTGGGGTCGCGCCGAGATCGGCGGGGTGGGCGTGGCGGTGCGCGGCCGCGTGCTCGTGCCCCGTCCCGGGGGCGCGCTCGTGGACGTGGGGATGGGCGTGCTCGATGCCGCCGTGGGTATGCGCGTGCGTGTGGAAATAGCCGCGCTTCCAGCGCAGCAGAAGCCGCAACGCCAGCGCCGCTATCACGGCTCCGATCGCCGCCTCGGCCAGCCTCTGCACGGCCTCGGGAAGCATCGCGCCGAAGAGCACCACCGGCAGCCCGAACAGGAACAGGGTGGTGCCGTGGCCGGCGCCCCACGCGAGGCCGTAGCGGGCCGCCGCCCCGGCGCCCCGTCGTCGGTCGCCGAGCACCAGGGTGGACACCGCGGTGAGGTGGTCGGGATCGGTTGCGTGGCGCAGCCCCACGAGCGCCGCGACCGCGAAGGCGAGCGCGGAGCCGTCGAGGCCGAATCCGGACAGCCAGGCGCCGAGGCCGGTCACGGCGCGGACCGGGTCGCCGGCGTCATCGAAGCCTCGCTCGGCGTCAACGTGGGCCCCCATCAAGGCGGTGGGCCGCGCCGGCGTGATCCGCCGCGCCGACCCGCCCACCGCCAGCGGCGACCGCCAACTGGCCGTACGCGATGCCACCGTCGTTGGGCGGCAGCGCCGAGGGCACCAGGACGCGCAGGCCGGCGGCCTGCAGGCGCGCCGCGACGCCCTCGAGGAGCCGCACGTTCTGGAACACGCCGCCGGAAAGCACGACGGTCGCGACGCCATGCGCCCGCGCCAGCACCTGGCAGGCCCGCGCCGTGGCAACCGTCATGGCCGTGTGAAAGCGGGCCGCGATCGACCCCGTGTCGACTCCCTCGTCGGCGTCCCGTGCCACCGCCGCGACGGTCGGTCGCGCGTCCAGCAGGAGTCCCTCTGCGTCCTCGAGCGCCGGTAGCGGGTAGCCGTCGCCGGCCGATCCCGACCTGATCGCCGCCTCGAGCTCGATCGCCGCCTGTCCCTCGTAGCTCACCTCCGCGCGCACGCCGGCGAGCGCCGCGACGGCGTCGAAAAGGCGTCCGACGCTGGTCGTCGTCGGCGAGCGCACGCCAGCATGCGTCATGCGCGCCACGCCGCGCCACCGAGCCGCGTCGACGAGATCCGCCAGCCTCTTCGGCACCGCGGACACGTCGACCCCGCTCGCGATGAGCCACGCGCACGCCATCCGCCACGGCTCCCGGACGGCGGCGTCGCCCCCGGGCATCCGTACGGGCCAGAGCCGGCCGACCCGCCGGAACGAGGCCAGGTCACCCAGCAGGAACTCGCCGCCCCAGACCGACCCGTCCAGGCCGTAACCCGCGCCGTCGAAGACCGCGCCCAGGGCCGGGCCCACCTCGCCGTGCTCCGCGAGGCAGGCCGCCAGATGGGCGTGGTGGTGCTGGACCACGACCGTCGCCTCCCCCCGGGCGGCGGCCTCCTTGGTGGACAGGTACTCGGGGTGCGCGTCGCGCGCCGCCACGCGCGGATCGGGGGGGAAGAGGCGGGCCATGCGCGCGATGCTCTCCCGGTAGGAGCGCAGCGCATCGTAGTCGCGCAGGTCGCCGACGTGCGGTCCCACCCACGTCGTGGTGTCCACCCCTATGGCGCACGCCGTCTTCCGCTCCGCCCCGCACCCGAGCGTCGGACGGAGCAGCGGGACCGGCAACGGAATCGATGCCGGGGCGTAGCCGCGCGAACGTCGCAGCAGCATCGGGCGCCGCCTCCGGCCGATCGAGACGACCCGCGCCACGGAGTCTTCGACGCGGGTCCGGATGACCCTGTCGTGGGTGAGCAGGAGGTCGACCATCGGCCCGAGCCGCGCCTCGGCTTCGTCGTCCTCGTAGGCGATCGGCTCGTCCGACCGGTTCCCGCTCGTCATGACGAGCGGGATGCCGTCGAGGTCGGCGAGCAGGAGATGGTGCAGCGGCGTATAGGCCAGCATCACCCCCAGCTCCCGGCACCGGGGTGCCAACGCTGCGGCCACCGCCGCGCCCGGACGCCGCCGCGCGAGCAGGATCGGCGCGGCCGGGCCGCCGAGCAGCTTCGCCTCCTCGGCGTCGACCTCGACCAACTCCCCGGCATGGCGCAGGTCCGCGACCATCAACGCGAAGGGTTTCTCCGCGCGCACCTTCGCCCGGCGGAGGCGGGCCACCACGTCCCCGTCGTCGGCGCGACACGCCAGGTGGTAGCCGCCCAGACCCTTGATGGCGAGCAAAGCCCCCTCTCGCAACGCGGCCACCGCTGCCTCCAGCGCGGCGTCGCCGGTACAGGCTGCACCGGAGCCGCCTCGAGAGGGCGCGGCCCCTCCGGGACCATCGGCTCCGACCCCGGACCCCGGCGCGGCCAGCGTGATCCGAGGGCCGCACGCGGGGCACGCGTTCGGCTGCGCGTGGAAGCGGCGGTCGCCCGGGTCCTCGTATTCGTCCAGGCAGGCGGGGCACATCTCGAAGGCCGCCATCGTCGTGCGCTCGCGGTCGTAGGGCACGTCGATGACGATGGAGAAGCGCGGCCCGCAGTGGGTGCAGTTGATGAAGGGGTAGCGGTAGCGGCGGTCGGCGGGGTCGAAGAGCTCTGCGAGGCAGTCGGCGCAGGTCGCCGCGTCGGGGGCCACCATGGTGGCCTTGCGCCCCTCCCGGCTGTGCGCGATCCGGAACACGTCGCCCCCGCGCGGAGCGAAGGTCCCGGCCTCGACGGCGTCGATCCGCGCGAGCGGGGGGGCCGCGCCGTGGAGGGCGGCGGCGAAGCGGTCCAGGTCCTCGGCGGGACCCTCAAGCTCGACGACCACCCCCTCACCGTCGTTCCACACGGTACCCGCGAGGCCGAAGCGGCGGGCCAGCCCGTACACGAACGGCCGGAAGCCGACGCCTTGCACGATCCCGCGGATGCGCAGGCGCCGGCCCTGGACCTCCACGGCTGCCGATCCGGATCGCTGAACTGACACCGGGCTCCATGGCTGCGGTCGGCCAAGCGCGGCGCCGATCGCCGACTCGTCTCGCGCCGGCCTCCAACTTGTCTGGCGCCGGCCGTCCGGTATGATACAGCCCCGCGCGGCGGAGCCAACCGCCCCATCCACCGGACGAGAGCGATCCGATCGATGTCAGCCCCTGCTCCCCCGGTCGTCGCGGCGCGGGTCAACGACTTCGCCTTCAAGATCGGCACGGTCAACGGCACCGGGTCGGCGAGCGCCAACGGGCTCCTCATGCAGTCCATCTTCCGCATGGGCATCCCCGTCTCTGGCAAGAACGTCTTTCCCTCGAACATCCAGGGCCTGCCGACCTGGTACGAGGTCCGGGTGAACGACGCGGGCTACACCGGCCGAACGCCGGACTTCGACCTCATCGTGGCGATGAACCCGGCCACCTACGCCCGCGACATCGAAGAGGTGCGCTCCGGCGGTTGGCTCCTGCACGACTCGTCGTGGCCTCTCGATGCAGCGCTCCTGCGCGACGATGTCACCTTCCTCGGGGTCCCCTTCGGCCAGATGTGCGTGGACCACTTCACCGGCGGTCGCGAGCGCGTCCTGATGAAGAACATCGTCTACGTAGGCACGCTCGCGGCGCTGCTCGATATCGACCTGGAGGTCGTCGAGGAGCTGCTCCACGAGACGTTCGGGCGCAGACCCGCGCTGATGGACTCGAACCGGCTCGCGATCCGCCTGGGCAACGAGTTCGCGCGCGAACACTTCGCGTGTCCATTGCCGGTGCGGTTGGAGCCCCGGGACGCCACCGCGGACGCCGTTCTCATGGACGGCAACACCGCCGCGGCGCTCGGGTGCGTCTACGCGGGCGCGACGGTCGGCGCGTGGTATCCCATCACGCCGGCGACCTCCCTCATGGACGGCTTCCGCCGTTTCTGCGCCCGCTACCGCACCGACGCCGAAACCGGCGCCCGGCGCTACATCGTCATCCAGGCCGAAGACGAGCTGGCCGCCGCGGGCATGGTGATCGGCGCCGGCTGGGCCGGCGCCAGGGCGTTCACGCCGACGGCCGGACCCGGCATCTCGCTGATGAGCGAGTTCATCGGCCTCGCATACTACGCCGAGATCCCCTCGGTCTTCTTCAACGTGCAGCGGACGGGACCGTCGACCGGGATGCCCACGCGTACCCAGCAGGGCGACCTCACGCTCGTGGCGTATGCCTCACACGGCGACACGAAACACCTCCTGCTCTTCCCCGCCGACCCGGGCGAGTGCTTCGACTTCGCGGTCCGCGCCTTCGACCTCGCGGAGCGCTTCCAGACACCCGTCTTCGTGCTCAGCGACCTCGATATCGGCATGAACGACTGGCTGACCCCGCGGCTGCGCTGGGACGACGGCTACGAGCCCGACCGCGGCAAGGTGCTGGACGCGGAAACGCTCGAGACCATGAGCGCGTTCTACCGCTACCTCGGGGACGATGAGCCGGATCTGGTGGCGCCACGGACCCTGCCGGGCACGCACGCGCGCGGCGCCTACTTGGCGCGCGGCTCGGGCCACGACCGCTTCGGCCGCTACACCGAGGACGCCGCGGGCTACCGCGAGGTCGTCGATCGGCTCGCCAGGAAGATCGACGGCGCCGCCGCGAGCCTGCCCGCGCCGGAGATCCTGCCGGCCTCGGCCTTCGGCGCGGGGCGCAACACGGGCGCCACCCGACCGGGCGCCGCCCCCGCCGACGGTCCGGCGCCGGCCGCCGCGGAGTCGGCGGACGCCGTGATCACCGTGGGCGGCTGCCGCGGCGCCGTCCTCGAGGCGCTGGACATCCTGGCCGCCCGGGGCGCGGCGGTCGACTACATGCGCGTGCGCGGGTTCCCATTCTCGGAAGCGGTGCGCGCCTTCGTCGAGGAGCACGAGCGCTGTTTCGTGGTAGAACAGAATCGGGACGGCCAGCTGCGTACGCTGCTGATCAACGAGACGGGCGTGGCGCCGGAGCGTTTCGTATCGATCCTCGACTACGGAGGCGTCCCGCTCTCCGCGGCCGCCGTGCTGGACGGCATCGCGCAGCCCGGGCGTGCCGTCGGAGCGGGAGCCCGGCTGCAGCCATCGTCCACGAACGGAACCCGAGCGGAGGCAACCTCGTGAGCTCGATCGCCAAGCCCCGTGTCCACCATCCGGGCCTGCGGACGAATGCGTTGGGGCTCACCCGGCGCGACTACGAGGGCTCGATGTCGACGCTGTGCGCAGGCTGCGGCCACGATTCGGTGACGGCCGCCCTGATCCAGTCGTTCTTCGAGCTGTCGATCCCGCCCCACCGGATCGCCAAGCTCAGCGGCATCGGCTGCTCCTCCAAGACACCCACGTACTTCGTCAGCCAGGCCCACGGCTTCAACTCGGTCCACGGCCGCATGCCCTCCATCGCCGCGGGCGCCAGCGCCGCGAACCGCGACCTCGTGTACGTCGGCATCAGCGGAGACGGGGATTCCCTTTCGATCGGCCTGGGCCAGTTCTCGCACGCGATCCGCCGCAACGTGGACATGCTCTACGTACTGGAGAACAACGGGGTCTACGGCCTCACGAAGGGCCAGTTCTCGGCGTCCGCGGACGTCGGCTCGAAGGCCAAGCGGGGCGAGGTCAATCGCCAGCGTCCGATCGACCCGGTCCTGCTCGCCCTGTCGCTCGGGGCCAGCTTCGTCGCCCGCTCGTTCTCCGGCGACAAGGAGCACCTCGTGCCGATCCTGAAGGCGGGCCTGAGGCACCGGGGCTTCGCGTTCGTGGATGTGATCAGCCCGTGCGTGACCTTCAACGACCACGAGGGGTCGACGAAGAGCTACCGCTACACCCGCGAGCACCTGACCGATCTGGCGCCCCCGGACTTCGTGCCGCTGAGGACAGAGATCGAAGCGAGGATCGACGCCACGGGCCCGACCACGGTGCGGCTGCACGACGGCTCGGAGGTCCGCTTCCGGGCGCTCGCCGACGACTACGATCCGACGGACCGGGACGCGGCCTACGCCCACGTGAGGGCTCTGCAGGAGCGGGGCGAGGTGCCGGTCGGGCTGCTGTTCCTGGAGGCCGGCGCCGATTACGACATGCACGCGGACGCGGCGACCGTCCCGTTCCCGCTCGTCGACGTGCCCTACGGTGATCTCTGCCCCGGCGCGGCAGCGCTCGACACCCTCATGGACGAGATGCGGTAGCGCGCCTTCTCCTCCGCAACCAGTTCTCCTCCGCGCGTCATTTTTTTCCCCGCGACGCCGGGATCCGGTTGCGTCGCTGGCCGACATTCCGCGTGGTTGTGCGCGATCCGGTCCTCTCGACCTCCGGAATCCGGCTTGCAGTCAGGGTTTGCGCGGAAAGCATCCGCGGCGCCGGCCAACGCCGGCGGAGCGCCTACCCGGACCGACGGCATGAACGAGCAGCACTTGAGCCTGGCGGAGATCCTCGCCGCCCTGTCGCACGCCCTGGACCTGACCGAGGGCCAGCCCGACGGCCACACCATCCGGTCCTGCCTGATCGGAATGCGGTTGGCCGAGACGCTCGAGCTCGACGAGGCGCAACGCGCCTGCCTGTACTACGCGTTGCTGCTGAAGGACGCCGGCTGCTCGGCCTACGCCGCCCCCATCGCCCGTCGCGAGCGGGGCGCCGAGATCGTCCGGCAGCTCGGCTTCCCCGATGCCACCGCGCGGGCCGTCTACGCCCTCGACGAGCACTGGAACGGCGGAGGACACCCCGATGGGCTGGCGGGGGAGGAGATCCCCACCCTGGCCCGCATCGCGAGCATCGCCCAGACGGTCGACGTGTTCGCGGTCGCACGCGGGGTGGATGCCACGATGGCGATGCTGCGGGACCGACGCGGTCGGTGGTTCGAGCCCCGGCTCGTGGACGAGGTGCTGACGTGGCGGACCGACCGTGCGTGGTGGGCGCTGATGCGCGGCGCCGAGGCGACTGACGCGGTGTTGGAGGCCGAGCCCGACGACCGTCTGCGATCCGTCGACGCGGACGGCCTCGACTCCATCGCGGGAGCGTTCGCCGAGATCATCGACGCCAGGAGCCCCTACACCAGCAGCCACTCGCGAGGGGTCGCCCGCTACGCCGTCGCGATCGGCCATCAGATGGGCCTGGAAGCGGTCGAGCTGCGCGACCTGCGCCGCGGCGGGCTGCTGCACGACATCGGCGAGCTGGGCGTCTCCAGCCGCATCCTGGACAAGCCCGGAGCGCTGACGCGCCAGGAGCGCACGGCGATCGAGCGCCATCCGGCCTACGGCTGGCGGATCCTCAAGCGCGTACGGGCCTTCCGCTCGTTCGCCTGGGAGGCGGTGCTCCACCACGAACGGCTGGACGGCGGGGGGTATCCGTGGGGGATCGACGCCTCCGAGCTGGGACTCGCCACGCGGATCCTCAGCGCGGCCGACGTCTTCGAGGCCCTGACGGCCAGACGGCCGTACCGCGACCCCGTGCCGCCCATGGCGGCCCTGGGGATCCTGCACCGGGAACGCGGCAACGCGTTCGATGCGGAGGTCGTGGCGGCGCTCGACGCCGCCCTCACCTCGGGCTCCGACGAGGTCCTGGGCGCGGCTTGAACGGACGAGGAATGGGAGTGACGCGATGAACCGCAGACACCGCTGGACCCCGCTCTTCGTCCTGGCAGCTGCGGCGTGCGCGGACGCCGGCGCGGAAAGCCTCGCCACCGGACCGACGCTGGGGACGAGGCTCGTCCAGCACGCCGAGTCCAAGGGCAAGGGCGCGCCCCGGTCGGTCACGGTATCGCCCTCGGAACTCAGCATGGCGGTGGGGGAGACGGCCGCGCTGCAGGTGGCGATCACCGATCGCAAGGGCGACGTGTCGCCCGACCGCGCCGAGTGGTACAGCACCGATCCCACCGTCGCCACCGTCGATGCGGCGGGCCTGGTCACCGCGGTCGGCGCGGGCTCGGCCGGCGTGGTCGCGGCGTGGCGCAGCGCGTCCGACACGGCGCGCGTCGACGTCGAGGACGGCGAGGACCCGCCGCCCCCGCCTCCACCGTCGCATCTCGTCCGGGAGTGCGACGCGCCGGCCGCGGAATGGATCTGGTGCGATGACTTCGAGTCCAACCGGCTGGCGGCGTATTTCGAGCACCAGGATCGCGACGGCAGCTTCGTACGGGCGGCCGGCGTGGGCCTGGAATCCTCGTCGGGTATGCGCGCGTCGTGGTCCACGGGCCAGGTCAGCGCGGGCTGGCTCCACGTCGCGTTCGGACGCACCCCGTCGGGCTACTTCGCCCCGGTCGACGCGGGCGACGCGAACCACCGCGAGGTCTACTGGCGCTTCTTCGTCCGCTACGACGCCGACTGGACGGGAGGCGGCGGGTCGAAGCTCGCGCGGGCGCGCATCTTCCACGCCGAAGACGGCTGGGTGCAGGCGATGCAGGCGCCCGTGTGGTCGGGCGACCCGCCCCATACGGAGGTCCTCGGCCTGGACCCGGTTTCGTATACGGACGCGGCCGGCGCCGTCACCGGCGAGCCGCGCTGGCTCGGTCATCAGGCGGGTAGCGCGACGATCTTCGCGGACGAGAGCGTCGGTTCGTGGTACTGCATCGAGGCCGGCGTGCGACTGAACGACGCCGGACAGGCCAACGGCTCGTTCCGGGTCTGGGTGGACGGCGCGCTGGACGCCGAGCGAACGGGGCTGAACTGGGTGGGTGCCTACGCGGCGTACGGGATCAATACGGTGACGCTCGACAACTACTGGAACGCGGGGTCGCCCGCGGCGCAGTCCAGATACCTGGACAACCTCGTCGTCTCCACGAGGCGAATCGGCTGCGGCTGAGCGCGGCCGTCCGGAGCCCCGCGCCTCAACGGCCGATCAGGCCGGCGTAGCGCGGGATCTCTGTTCCGCAGGCAGGCATTGGGGGCAGTGCGGCAGCCCCTCGCGTACCCCGACGACGCCGGCGGCGGTCGCCCAGATCGCCAGATGCTCGCGGATCCACTCGCCGCAGCGGCAGCAGGCGTACTCGACGGCGCCATCCAGGGCTATGCGTGCCGGATTCATGCGTGGCTCCAGGGTGTTTTGCGGTGTCGGCCGCGTCCGCCCGGTGCACTCCGCGTGCCAAAGCGACGGCACCGCCCGGCATTGTGGCGGTCTCCTCCCCTCCGTCGCGGGGGCTGGCCGCGTCTCGGCTGCCGCGCCCGAGCGGCGAGGCGCATCTCGTGGCGCGGGAGGCACCCCCGACCGTTGCGCCGCCACGACGGATGCGTGACTCTCGAGCGACGCCCCGCTACCAGGAGACGGAATGAGTGCTTCCCGCCGCACCCCGTGCCCGCCGCTGGCCCGCGTCCCCGGCCTATCGGCCTGCGTCGCGGCCCTGCTGGCCGCTCCGCTGTCCGCCCAGTCGGCCGCCGAGATCTTCGACGAGGCGCTGCGCCGGTATCAGGCGCAGACCGAGGCCATCGCCGCCTACACGCTCGTACAGGACGTGATGGGGATGCGCACCGAGACGCACTTCGAGCGGCGGCACGTGGACGGCATCGCCATGTTCGTCCCGGTCGGCGTGCCCGGTGTGGAACCCGAGTCCAGCTCCCCGCTGCCCTCGTTTCCCCGGCTCGCCGAGATCGCCACCTACGAAGGCGAGCGCACCCTGGATAACGGCGCCTGCCACGAGCTCGCCGTGGCCGACCTGTCCTCGGTCGACATGGGCTTCGCGCGCGTCCCGGACGACCGGATGGAGTTCACGCCCCGCTCGGCCGCGTTCTGCGTCGATACCGAGACCTACATGATGCGTCGCGTCGCCATCGCGGGTGATTTCGTCGCGGGCGGCCAGTCGGGCCCCGCGACCATGCGCATCGCCTCCGACGATTACCGGGACGTGGACGGGCTGCTGGTGCCGTTCCGCACGACCGTCGCCTTCGAGGGGATGGCGGGGGCTCCGGGCGACGCGGCGGCCGCGCGCGAGGCGCTGGAGCAGGCCCGCGCGGAGATCGCGAAGATGCCCCCCGAGCAGCGCGCCGCGATGGAGGCCATGCTGGAAGGTCAGATGGAGGCCTTGAGCGCTGCCGCGTCGGGCGGGCCCCAGACCATGACCATGACCGTCACGGAGGTCCGCGTAGAGAAGGACTGAGCGGGGCGGCGCGCGGCGCTCCGTGAGGGACGCCCGCTCGCCGCAACACGACGCCGGGGAAGAGAATTCCGGCGGCGGCCGCCAGGACTTCGGTCGGCGACGCGCCCGCCACCGGCGTGAACGCGGGCAGAAGCAGGACCGCGCCAGCCGCCGCCGCCGCGAATGCGACGGTGTTGCGCCGCCGCCCGTACGCGGCCAGCGCGCCCGCGGGCGCGAACAGGGTCGCGATCCACAACAGCTCGAGCCAGCGGCCCGGAGGGCCGTCGAGAGGCAGCAGCAGGCGCCAGGAGCTTCCGACCGTCCAGCGCGCACACGGCCCGCGGGCCCCATCGACCTCCACACACGCGCCTTCGCCCCAGACCCGCCCCTCCCGCTCGGCGGAGAGGCGCAGGAGGGATGTGTCCCGCCGCTCGAGTAGCCGTCCCGCCCCCGCGAAGCGCAGCGGGACGTGGTCGAAGCGCAGCGCGGCCCCTCGCGTTCGAAAGCGCCAGACCAGATCGTGGCCGTCCCCGCCAAGCAGGAAGATCTCCCGGCGACGGTCGTCGAAGACGCTGACGATCGGCGCGAGGCCACGCGAGGCGGGCTCCGATCCGACGAGGCGGACTACCAGATCGTCGACTTCGCTCATGGCCGCCAGCACCTCGTCCCGGCGCTCGAGCGGCCGCCCCCCCGGCAGCGGCTCCGCCCCGAAGCTCGCGTCGATCACGCGTCCCCCATGGCGCTCGAAATGCCCCAGCTCGGGGGTCCACTGCACCCACCAGCGCGAATCGGGGAACGCGGGAGCCAGCAGTTGCGCGAACCCGCCCAGCAGCAGGACGGCCGCCGCGCCGGCGCACGCCGCGGCGGTGGTCGGCGCCGAACGGGCCCGCGAGTACGCGCGCAGCGCCAGGGCACCCGCCAGCGCCCCGGCGGCGTTGAACGCGAGATCTCCCAGGCTGGCGTCGCGGCCGGGGACGGCGATCTGGATGGCCTCGATCGCGAGGGAGAGACCGGCACCGATGAGCGCGGCCGACGCCGTGGGCCTCGCCGTCGACACGCGCGCGACGAGCCAGCCGACCGGCAGGAACATGACCAGGTTGAGGACGGCGTCGGCGGCACCGCGACGACCGCAGATGAGGCAGTACGTGGACCCGGTGACGGGCCCCTCCAGCGGTGTGAGCGTGATCGCCGCGATCGCGATCAGCGTGGCGGCGCCAGCGAGGCGCCAGCCCCACGTCACCGCGGCGGACTCAGTCAGCGACGCCCACTCTCTCGACCAGCGCGGCGTAGCGCCGATGGCCCCGCAGGCTCTCGATGAGCGGGTCCGTGCGCAGCTCGAAGAGAAGCAACGGGTCGCGCTGCTGGAGCGCTGCTTCCAGGAGGTCGAACGCCTGGTTCGGGCGGCCCAGCAGTGCCTGGCGCTGGGCCCGCGCGTATTCGGTGCGCACGGGCACGGCCGGGTGCGTGAGGAGGGTGAGCTCGTACTCCAGCGCGCCCTCCCAGCCGTTCCGGGCGTAGGCCCGCTGCAGCCCTTGGACCTCGGGGTCGGGCACGCCCCAGCCTCGATAGCCCCGCGCCGCGTTGGCCACCGCCGAGTCGGTACGCTCGCTCACGACGTCGCAGGTCCAGCGAATCCAGAAGCCGTCGGGGTGATCGGGATCCAGCTCCACCGAGGTGGCGGCGTGGCGCTCGGCTTCGTCGCAGTCGCCCGTCTTGGCGAGCCCGAACGCCAGGTAGCGATTCATGAGCGCCGAGAACGGGTCGAGCTGCCTGGCCTCGCGCGCACGCGCCACCGCCTCGGCGCCGGCGCCGCGGGCGCGCAGGACGCTGGAGAGCCACGCGTGGCCCTGGGCGTAGCTGGGGTTCAGGTCCAGCCCCAGCCTGAGTCCGCGCTCCGCCGCTTCGACGTTCCAATCCGCCTGGAAGCGGATGAAGCCCAGCGATGCGTGCGCTTCGCCGAGCGTGGGATCCAGCTCCAGTGCCCTCCGCGCGGCCGCCTCGGCGCGGTCGTAGGCCTCATCCCAGGGCAGGTCGATCGCGCCGTATCCACGCGCTACCACGTAAGCGTCCGCCAGCGCGGCCCAGGCCAACGCGAAGTCGGGCTCCGCCTCGACGGCGTTCTGGAGGTGCCCGACGGCTCGGGCCAGGTTCGGACCGGATCGCGCGCGCCATTGTGCGCGGCCGCGGAGATACTCGTCCTGCGCGTACTCGCCGATTTCGGGTTCCGCGAGCGGCGTCTCGCCATCCCCTGCGACGCGCACCCGCACGGCATCCGCGATCCCCCTGGCGACCCGCCGCTGGAGTCCGAGGGTGCGGCGCAGGCTGCCATCGAAGGACGACCCCCAGAGCCGCTCCTCGGGCGATCCGCGAATCAGCTGGACGGTGATGCGAAGCGAGTCCGCCTCGCGGAAAACCGAGCCCTCCACGATCGCGTCCACGCCGAGATGGCGCGCGATGGTGCTCGTTCCGAGGGTGGAATTCGCGTAGGGCATGACGGACGTCCTGGAGATCACCGACAGCTTGTCTACGCGCCCCAGCTCCGCGATCAACGCCTCGTGCACTCCATCCACCAGGTACTGCTGCTGGTCATCGCCGGTAAGGTTGACGAGCGGCAGGACCGCGAGCGAGCCCACCGAGTGTTGCGGGTGCTCGCGCAGGACCCACCACGCCGACAGTCCCAACGCGATCACCGCCAGGGGGACGAGGACGGCGGGCAGGAGCCAGTACCGATCGCGTACCGGTGGGGCACCGGCAGCCGCCGGTTCCGACTGCTGGGCGAACCAGCCGACAGCGATGGCGAGAGGGAGCCCGGCGACGGCGAGCGCGACGACCCAGCGCAGAACCGGTGCGGGGACGGCCGCGGCGTCGACCAGGAAGTCCGCGAGCTCCATGACGGCGAACGCTCCGGCCGCATAGACGGCCGCGACCTTGCCCAGGCCCTTTCGCCGGCTTCGCTCGATCAGTGTTCGAAGACGTCCCATGCCACCCCGTTCCCAAGCGCTCCCGACACTACATCCGGCATGGAACCGCGCAAACCCCCGAAAGTTTCACCGCAGGGACCCGATTTTGCAGCCCGGCCTCGTGCCAGACCGGCTCCGGGCCGACGCGCCGCCGGAGGCCGGATGCGCTCCCTCATCGCCTTCGATCGGAGAACGACCTCGCATGCACGTACTCGCGGCCGCGGCCACGCTGGGCGCCCTCACGGGCGGACGCACCTTCGCCATGCCCGCCCTCCTGGCGCGGGGACTCGCCGGTGTGGCGCCGGACGCCGACGCTGGGCCGCTGTCGCGGGCGCTCGCGTCCGAGGTGGTGGCGCCGACCTTGGGCGCGCTCGCGATCGCCGAGCTGGTGCGCGACAAACTGCCCATGCGCGGCGCTCGCATCGACCCCCTCCCCCTCCTCGCGCGGGTCGCGTCCGGCGGCTTCTGCGGAGCCGTCGCGGCGGAGCTTCTCGGCCGGAGCAAGGCGCTGCCGGTCGCGGTCGGGGCAGGCGCCGCCTTCGTCGGCGCCCACGTCGCGTACCACCTCCGGCGCAGGATTCGCCGGAAGGCGGACCTGCCCGATTCCACGGTGGCCGCGGGCGAAGACGCGGTCGTGGTGGGCGTGGGGGCGGAAGTGGTGTCGGAGCTGGTCGACGACGCACTCCTCCGCGCTCTCGCGGCCGAGCCGGAGTGACCTCGCCGGCGGGCGCGACCGACCGCTGCGGTGGAAAGCGGCCGGCTAGCCCTCTTCCTCGGTCTCCGGGAGCGGGAGGACATCGAAGGCGCGCTCGCGGCTGACAGAGCCACCCTCCGGATCGGAGACCGTGACGGTGATGGCGTATCGGCCCGGTTCCAGGTCGGGAAGCTCCAACCGCAGGAAGTCCGAAGCGCGGTCATCGCGCACCTCGGCGGTCCGTTCCCACCGCACGGTGGTCGGGTCGTCGCCGCCGCCGAAAAGCAGGTCGCGGGCGCCCCGGAACACCCGCGCCAGGACCCCACGGCGCTCCTCCGACACCTCGGTCACCGTGAGCTCCGCGACGTAGGCCGCGAAGCCGTCGTCGTCGGCCTCCAGGCCGTACACCTCGAAGTAGATGTGCACCGGCTCGGAGGCTAGGAACGCCTGGCCTCTGGACGGCGCGATGGCCAGCTCTTCGCGGCTCGACGGCGACTCCACGCGCGGCTCGATCGACTCGGCCAGCAGCAGATCCGACAGCGCCAGGCCTCCGTTCAGGGGCTCCGTGACGACGCCGCCCACCGCGCGGGCCGCGGGCCTGGGCACGCTGTC
>DATHRK010000058.1:0-2920 GCA_035465395.1 Longimicrobiales bacterium
GGGAGAGCGGGGCTTACGCCCTGCAGGGCCGCGGGCCCGAGGGTGTCCTCGGCTTCGGCGCGCGGGGGAGGCGGCGAGCGGAGGCGAGCCAGGGTGGCGGCGTCGAAGCGGACGCCGGGGCCGCCAGCGCCGTCGGGGCCCAACAGGACCACCTCCAGTCCGGCGACGCGGCCCGATCCTCCCGGAGCCAGCAGGAAGGCGAGCGCGGTCAGCGCCCCGATGGCGGCGACCGCGACGACGGTCCGGCGGCTGGGAGCTCGGTGTCGGGCCATCATTCAGGCCGCCACGTATTTGAGGCCTGAGCCCGTGTTGAAGAGGACGACTTCCGCGTCGCGAGCCAGCCAGCCGGCCCGGGCCAGGCGCCGCGCCGCGGCCAGCGTGGCTCCGCCTTCGGGGCAGGCGAAGATGCCGACGCTGGCGCCGATCCCCCGCACGCCGGAGTCCATTTCCGCGTCGTCCACCGCCACGGCGGTACCGTGCGACTCCCGCAGCGCCCGGAGAATGAGGAAGTCGCCCACGGCGCGTGGCACGCGTAGCCCGTTGGCCCTGGTCGTCGCGGGGCCGTCCCAGGGCTCCGCGGCGTCGGCGCCGGCGTCGAACGCGCGCACGATCGGCGCGCAGGTGTCGGACTGCACCGAGACCATCGCGGGGCGCGCGCCCGCGTTCCAGCCGAGAGCTTCCATCTCCTCGAACGCCTTCCACATGCCGACCAGGCCCGTTCCACCTCCCGTCGGATACACGATGACGTCCGGGAGCCGCCCACCGAGCTGCTCGTACAGCTCGTAGCCCATCGTCTTCTTGCCCTCGACGCGGTACGGCTCCTTCAGCGTCGACAGATCGAACCACCCGTGCCGCGCGGCGCCGTCCGCCACCACCGCCGCCGCGTCGGTGATCAGGCCGTCGACGAGCCGCAGATCGGCGCCCAGCGCCCGGATCTCCTCGACGATGGGCACGGGCGTGTCGCTGGGTACCACGACGTGCGCGCGCATCCCGGCGGCGGCCGCGTACGCCGCGGTCGCCGAGCCGGCGTTGCCCGCCGACGGAATCGCCACTTCCCCCACGCCAAGCTCCAGCGCCCTGGAGACGGCCAGGGCGAGGCCCCGCGCCTTGAAGGAGCCGGTCGGGTTCTGTCCCTCGTCCTTCACCCAGACGCGACGCACCCCGAGCTCGCCAGCCAGCCGGGGCGCGTCCACCAGGGGGGTGAACCCCTCCCCGAGCGTGACGCGGTTGGCCGCGTCGCGGACGGGCAGGACCTCCGCGTAGCGCCAGAGGTCGGGGGCGCGATCGCGCAGGCGCGCGGGCGGAAGCGTTGCCGGCCCCAGGGAGTAGCGCGGGTAGAGAGGCTTTGCGCAGCAGTCCGAGAGCCCGTGCAGCTCCTCCGAGGGGTAGGCGCCACCGCACGCCGTGCATTCGAGGCTCCGGGCGCCCGGCGGGGACGTCGGAAGCGGAACGGCGTTGGCGGATTCGACCGTCACTGGCATCCCGTCCTCGGACCGTGGCTTCGTTCGGGGCTACCGCACGGGTCGCGGCGCCCCCCTGCTCCAGGCAACTTAAGGGATCCGGCAACCATCGGGCCTCCCCGGCGCATCGCAGGGAAGACGACACACGCCCCAGGACCCCGGAGGCATGGACGACGCCCGTTTGATCGAACGAGCGCGGTCCGGCGACGACCTCGCAATGCGCGACCTGTACCGCAGGTACTCCGCGCACGTGTACGCGGTCGTGCGCCGTATCGCCGGCGAGGACGCGCTCGCCGAGGACTGGTCGCAGGAGGCCTGGATTCGCGTGTTTCGCGCGCTCCCTGGCTTCCGTGGACAGTCCAAGTTCAGCACGTGGCTGCATCGCGTGGCGGTGAACAGCGCGCTCCAGGGTCGGCGCAAGGCGGCTCGCCACGCGGACCGCGAGGTGCAGCTGCAGCCGGTGCTGGCGGCGTCGGACTCGCCGCGCCAGCAGGTCTTCCTTCGGTCCCGGCTGGAGCGCGCCATCGAGCGGCTTCCGGACCGCATGCGACAGGTGCTCGTGTTGCACGACATCGAGGGGTACACGCACGAGGAGATCGGTGAGTTGCTCGGCGTGACCGCCGGGACCAGCAAGAGTCAGTTGTTCAAAGCGCGCGCACGGCTTCGGGAGGTGTTGCAGCCGGTGCGCGAAGAAAGCAGTGGAGCCGAAGCATGCCACATCTGAATCCCGAGGACCTCGCACGCCTCGTCGACGAGTCGCCCACGCCGGCCGAGGCCGGCCATCTGGCGAAGTGCGCGGCGTGCACGGAAGCGCTCGCCGAGCTGCGACGGCAGACGGCGGCGCTCGCCGCGTTGCCGCCGCTCGAAGCGCCCGCCGGCGAATGGAAGGCGATCGAGGCGCGCCTGCACGCGGAGGGTCTGGTGCGCACGCCCGCCGCCCGCGGGCCGCTACTGGCCGGGGGCGTCAGAGCGACATGGGCGGCCGCCGCGGCGCTGGCGGCGTTTCTGCTGGGCGGCGCGGGCGGGTTCGCGCTCAAGGGACCGGCCGATGGCGCCGTCGCGGCCGACATCCCGCGCGTGACCACCGAGCCGCCCCCGGGCCTCGCCAGGCCCGTGAGCCTGGAGGATGCGGAGGGCCAGGTGAAGGTCGCCGAGTCGCGCTACCTCGCCGCGCTGGATCAGTACAACGAGCTGCGCGGGCCCGCGACCTCCTCGGGCGCCGAGCCCTGGGCGGCACGTCTCGCGGCGCTCGAATCGATCGTCGCCTCCACCAGGGCGGCCCTCGCCGAGGCTCCGTACGATCCGGTGATCAACGGCTACTACATCAACGCGACCGCGCAGCGGAACGCGATGTTCCGCCAGGTCTCGACGGAGGACACGGAGGGTTACTTCTGATCCGCCTCGCACCCGCGCCCCGGCCCCCGGGCGTCTGCCTCGCGGACCGCCCGCGCCCCGTCGGC
>DATHRK010000059.1:0-7520 GCA_035465395.1 Longimicrobiales bacterium
TCCGGACCTTCCGCACGCGCGTCCTGCCGCTGATCCACGCGCCGCGCACGGTGGAGGCGCTGCTGCGGGAGCGCTCCGTCGAGGGGCGGCGGGCCTTCCACGACGACGTCTGGGACAACCGGCGCTGGCGCTTCCTGTTCCGGCTCTTCTTCAGCCGCTTCGTGATGGGCCGGCTCGGCCGGGACCCGGCGTTCTTCCACCACGTGGACGGCCCGGTGGCGTCGCGCATCCTGGCGCGCAGCCGGCACGCGCTGAGCACCCTGCCCACCCACACGAATCCGCACCTGGCCTACATCATGACCGGGAACTACCGGCGCGGCGCCCTGCCCCGTTACCTGCGGCCGGAGCACCGGGGCCACGTGCGCGATCGGATCGGACGGCTCCGGCTGGTGCGAGGGTCGGTGGAGGAGATCCAGGGCCCGTTCGACGGGTTCAACCTCTCCGACGTCTTCGAGTACATGAGCCCCGGCGACCACGAGCGGGTCTACGCGGCGCTCCTCGCGTCGGCCCGTCGCGGCGCCCGCCTCGTGTACTGGAGCCTCCTGGCTGGGCGGGCCGCGCCGGCCGCGGCGGCGCAGCGGGCGCGGCCGTTGACGGAGCTCGCGCGCGCGCTGCACGAGCGCGACGCGGCGTGGTTCTACGAGTCGCTGCACGTGGACGAGGTGATCGCGGGCGGCGGCGCCCGGGCGCCCGCCGCGAGCCGCGCGAGCGAGGGCGCCCGTGCCTGAGGTGCTCCGCGCGGCCGCGGTCGGCGGGGCGTTCCTGGCCATCTTCGCGGCGGCCGAGGCGTGGCGCCGCTGGGGCGATCCTCCGGCGGAGTGGAGCCGCAAGCTCGTGCACTTCGCCGGCGGGCTCCTGGTCCTCGCGTTCCCGTGGATCTTCACGAGCCGCTGGACGGTCGCGGCGCTGGTGGCGGTCTTCGCGGGGCTGATCTGGGCGACCCGGCGGCTCGGCCTGCTGCAGAGCGTCCACGGGGTGGACCGCAAGACCGAAGGCGGCCTCTTCTATCCGCTCGCCGTCGTGGCGCTGTTCACGCTGGCCTACGACCGGCCGGTCCTCTACCTGATCTCGGCGCTCACGCTGGTGGGGTCGGACGCCGCCGCGGCCCTCCTGGGCTCGGCGTACGGACGCACGACGTACGCGGTGGAGGAGGACAGCCGCTCGCTGGAAGGCTCGGCCGCGTTCTTCCTCGCCACCTTCCTGGCGGTGCACGTGCCGCTCCTACTGATGACGCCCGTGGATCGCGACGTGAGCGTGCTGCTCGCGGTCCAGGTCGCGCTGCTGGTGACGCTCTTCGAGGGCGTGAGCCTCTGGGGCAGCGACAACCTGCTCATCCCGCTGTCGACGTTGTACCTGCTGCTGCGCTTCACGCCGGCGTCGACGGCCGAGATCGCGACGCACATCCTGGTGCTCGTCGCGCTCCTGCTCTTGCTGGGAGTGCTGGGCTTCCGCGCGCGGCTGCTCCGGGCCAGCGGCGTGATGGCCACCGCGCTGTTCTTCTACGCCGTGTACTTCCTCGCCGGCGCGACGTGGATGGCGGCCCCCGCGCTGGCGCTCCTGGGCCTCACCGCGCTCCGCTACGTCCGCGGCGGGCGGCGACCGACGCTGCCAGAAGCCGACTACCAGGTGCTGGCGACGTTCTACGCCGTCGTCGTCGGCGTCGCGCTGCTCGTCGCGCACGACGTGGCGCCGCGGCTCGCCGGAAGCGCCGAGTGGTTGCGGCTCGGGGACGCCTTCCGGGCGCCGTTCATCGGCGCCATGGCGGGGCAGCTGGCGATCGTCGCCGCGACCCAGATCCGGCCCTTCGAGCCGGACAATCGCGAGCCCCCTTCCCTGCCCATCACGGTGGCGCTGGTGGCGGGATCCCTCGCGCTCGTCGGCCCGCTCACCCTCTGGGCGACGGGGGGCCTCACCCTCGGGACGATGGCGACCGCGGCGGCGATCGCGGCCGCGGCGGCGCTCATCTACCGGTTGGCGCGGCGGCTGCCCGGCTGGCCCACCGCGCCGCCGTGGAACCTGAGGCTGCAGACCGCGAGCCTCCTGATCGCGACCGCGCTCGTCCTGCCGTTCCACCTCTGGCTGCTGGCGGGCGGCCGATGACCCGCGCCGAGAGGCTGTACCGGTTCCTGGTCCGCCATAGGTGGCTCGTGCTCCTCCTGCACGCCGGCCTCTTCGCGGGCGCGCTCGTGGGGGCGGCCCGCGTGCGCGTCGACTACTCGGCGGAGCAGTTCCTGATCTTCGAGGGGCCGGAGCGCCGCACCTTCGAGGAATTCAAGGAGCACTTCCCGCGGGAGGACCTCCAGGTCTCCGCGTTCCTGAAGGTGAGCGGGCGGCCGGGCAGCGGTGACTACCGGACGCTCGAGCGGCTGGCCGCGGCGTTCCATGACGCGGGCCTGCGCGACGTACAGCGGGCGCGCTTCGAGGACGCCGTCGAGGCATCTCGCGACCGGTCGCCGTTCACCGGGTGGCTGTGGAACCGCGACCTGTCGGTCCTCGCGGTCCACGGCTTCCTGGAGCCCGCCGAGAACACCGACGCCCGCCGCCGCGAGGTCGAGGCGCGGCTGCGCGCCGAGGTCGCGTCGATCCCCGACGGGCCGAACAGGATCGTCCTGAACGGCCTGCCGATCCTGCGCGTGAGCGTGCCGCTCGCCCTCGAGGCGGACATCGCGCGGCTCCTCCTGATCGCGCTCGCGGTCTCGTTCGTGGTCCTGCTCCTCTACTTCCGGCAGCTCTGGCCGGTCGTCGTCTGCTTCGCCGCGATCCTGCCGTCGATCTTCCTGACGCTCGGCCTGCTGGGGTTCGCGGGCCGGCCGGTGTCGGTCCTCACCAGCGCGGTGCCGATCGTGATCCTGGTGATCGCGCTCTCGGACGCCATCCACCTGGTCGTGGGCACCCGCGAGCGCCGAAGGGAGGGCCACCCCTTGCCCGACGCCGTCGCCGTCACCTTCGCCACGCTCACGCGGTCGTGCTTCTTCACCTCCCTCACGACCGCGCTGGGGTTCGTCGGGCTCGTGGCCACCCGCAACCGGCTGGTCGGGGAGTTCGGCGTGGTGACCGCGCTCGCCGTCCTCGTCGCGTTCGGCGTGACCATGACGCTGCTGCCCGCGTTGCTCGCGTTCTCGCGGGGCAGTCTGGGCCGCGAAGGCAGCGCGGCGGAGCGCGCGTGCCAATGGATCGTCCGCCGGGCCGGACAGGCGCTGAGCTGGCGACCGCGGTGGGTGACCGGCGCCTTCGCGGCGTGCCTGGCGGCGGGCCTCGTGCTGGCCGCCGGCCTGCGGGTCGAGGCGCTCCTGATCGACGACCTGAAGCCTGGGGATCCCATCCTGCGGGAACTCCGCTGGATCGAGGACGCGGGCTTCGGCGTGTTCCAGGTGAACGTGTTCCTGAAGCACGACTCGGTGCCGGGAGACGCGCCGGAGGTTCTGGCGTGGGCCGCCGATCTCCAGGACTGGGCCGGCTCGGATTCGCTCGTGATCGGGTCGATCGGGCTGCCGCAGCTCGCGGCGGCGATGGGGCCCGGCGCCGCAGGGGCGGGGGCGGCGGGGACGGGCCCCGGCGTTACGCGGGCGCCGACGGCGGGTCCTCGCGACGGAAGCGCCGTCGAGGACTTCTACCTCCCCGACGAGGGCGTGTCCCAGGTCGTCCTGTTCGTGCGCGACGCCGGCTCGTCGCGGCTCTCGCCCTTCCTGCTGCGGCTCGACGAGCGGCTCCGGGACCGTCCGCCGCCCGGCGGAACGGCCGAGGCGACGGGGACGGTGAAGCTCTCGCAGGTGCTGTGGGACCGGCTGGTCTCGCAGTTCCTGCCGGCTATCGTCCTCTCGATCGTGCTGGTCTGGGCCGCGCTCGCGTGGCTGTTCCGCTCCGCCCGCGTCGGCGCGATCGCGCTGGTACCGAACCTGGTGCCGCTGGTACTGCTGCTGGGGATCATGCGCCTGGGCGGCTTCGACCTGAAGCCTTCCACGCTGATGGTGTTCGCGATCGCCTTCGGCATCGTCGCCGACGATACGATCCACTTCCTCGGCGCGTTCTCCCGACACCATCGGGGCTCCGCGGACGTGGATGACGCGCTTGCGCGGTCGGTGAAGGAGGTCGGGGTCGCGCTGATCGTCACGACCGTGGCCGTTGGCGCCGGCTTCGCGGTGCTCGCCGCGTCGCGCTTCCAGGTGCTGTTCCTGGTCGGTCTCCTGACCGCGACCGCGGCCGTGCTGGGGCTGGCGGCGGACCTGCTGGGTTTTCCTGCGCTCCTGAAGAGCCTGAGCCGTTGGTCGGGGGTGCGGTCGGTGCTGTCGAGGGCGTCGGGAGGGTAGCGACCCGATCCTGGGCTCCGTCCGCCCGTCGCGCGCGGGCCTTGACATTCCCCTGACATCTCCACTGCGCTATCTTGAAAAATCGCCTGGCGTTACCGAGGGCGCTCGCGCGTCCTCCCCCGAACAGCTGCCGGAGTCCCCCCGATGAGACGAGCGATCCTCGCGCTGACCGCGCTGACCGTCGCCGCCTGCGCCGACACCCCCACCCAACCGATCCTACCGGAGGCGCCCGACGCGGCCCTCGCAGACGACGCGGTCGACGACACGTGGATCGTCGTGTTCGACGGCGGCGTCGCCGACGCCCCGGGCCTGGCCCGCCGACTGACGGCGGCATACGGAGGCCAGCTCCGCTACAGCTATCAGTACGCGCTGAAGGGGTTCGCCGCGACGCTGTCGGCGGCCGCCGTGAGCGCGCTGCGCAACAACCCGAACGTCGCCTACGTCGAGGCCGACGGGCCGGTGTGGGCGGTCGGCACGCAGGACAACCCGCCGTGGGGTCTGGACCGGATCGATCAGCGCGACCTCCCACTCAGCTCGTCCTACACCTACGGAACGGACGGGACGGGCGTGACCGCCTACATCGTGGACACCGGGATCCGCACCACCCACAACGACTTCGGCGGGCGCGCGTCCTCCGGCTTCGACGCGGTCGACGGCGGGACCGCCGACGACTGCCACGGCCACGGGACGCACGTCGCCGGGACCGTCGGAGGAACCACCTACGGCGTCGCGAAGGACGTCGGGCTCGTAGCCGTCAGGGTCCTGAACTGCTCGGGCTCCGGCACCTGGGCCGGCGTCATCGCGGGCATCGACTGGGTCACGAACAACCACGTCAGCCCCGCCGTGGCCAACATGAGCCTGGGCGGCGGCGCCAGCAGCGCCGTGGACGACGCGGTCCGCAACTCGATCGCCGCGGGTGTCGTCTACGCGCTGGCCGCCGGCAACGGCAACTTCGTCGGCCGCCCGCAGGACGCCTGCAGCTCCTCGCCCGCGCGCACGGTCGAGGCGATCACCGTCGGAGCGACGACCAGCAACGACTCCGAGGCGAGCTTCTCCAACTACGGCCCCTGCGTGGACATCCTCGCGCCGGGCGTCGGCGTGACGTCGGCCTGGTACACCTCGAACAGCGCGACGAACACGATCAGCGGGACCTCCATGGCCACGCCCCACGTCGCCGGAGCCGCCGCCCTCTTCCTCGAGGCCAACCCCGGCGCGTCCCCGTCGACGGTGGAAGCCGCGCTGGAATCGAGCGCCAGCGTGGACAAGATCGCGCTGCACCGCGCGAGCCGGAACGGCGGCACGCCGAACCTCCTGCTCTTCGTGGGAGACGCCGGGAGCGGCGGGGGTGGAGGCAGCGGTGAGGTCGACGACCCGCCGTCGGTGTCGATCTCCTCGCCGACCGGCGGCACGGTCTCCGGTGAGATCACCGTCGTGGCCGACGCGTCCGACGACGGCGGCGGCGTCACGCAGGTCGAGTTCTTCGTGGACGGTGTGTCGATCGGCACCGACACCAACGCCAGCGGCGGCTGGTCCGTCCCGTGGAACACGACGACGGCGTCCAACGGCTCGCACAGCCTCACGGCGGTCGCGACCGACACCAAGCCCCAGACCACGACCAGCGCTGCCGTGACCGTGACGGTCGACAACGCGAGCGGCGGCGGCGGCGGGGACCTGACCCTCTCTACGAGCGCGCACGCGAACCGGAAGTGGCTGATGGTGGACCTGCTGTGGTCCGGCGCCGGCGGCGGAAGCGTGGACGTCTACCGCGACGGAGCGCTGGTGGCCACGGTGGCCAACACCGGCTCCTACACGGACAAGTGGGAGAACGACGGAGCCCCGTCCGCAACGCACAAGGTCTGCGAGGCGGGCACGTCCACCTGCTCGTCGGACGTGACGACCAACTTCTGAGGCGGTAGCGGGACGAGGGCCCTCCGGGAGGGCACCCCGCGGGCGCCGGGTCACGAAACCCGGCGCCCGCTTGCTTCAGGCACCTCGACCGGTCGTGGAACCGCGCAACACCCCTTTTGCGTCCAGCACGCCGCCGAACCCATTCTTCGGGGTCCCCGCCCTGGCCGCCGTCCCATAGACGCGGGCAAGATCGGACATGGCACATTGGTGGACCCGGCTCCACGAGCGGAAGCTCGGCCGCTGGACGCTGGCGTACCTGGCGAGCGCCTGGCTCGCGTACGAGGTGCTCAGCCAGGTCGGCGAGAACTTCGCCTGGCCCGCGGTGGTCATGCGCGTCGTCACCGTGGTGCTGGCGGTCGGCCTGCCGATGGTGGTGGTGGTCGGCTGGTTCCACGGCGAAAGGGGACACCAGCGCGTCGGGGGCACGGAGGTCCTGCTCCTCGTGGGCCTCCTGCTCGTAGGTGCTCTGGTCACCCGCCTGGTCGTGGAGGGCGCCCCGCCGGCGGGCAGCGGCCCGGCGGCCCCGGTCGCCGGCGCGTACGCCGACATCCTGGTCAACTCGCTCGCGGTCCTGCCGCTCGAGAACCGCAGCCGGGACCCCGACCAGGAGTACTTCTCCGACGGCCTCACCGAGGAGCTCATGACGGCGCTGGCGCGCGTCCCGGGCCTGCGGCTGGCGGCCCGGACGAGCTCGTTCGCGTTCAAGCAGGTGGCCGCGTCGGCCGACTCCATCGCGCGCGTCCTGCGCGTGCGGCACCTGCTCGACGGGAGCGTCCGGCGCGACGGCGACGAGCTCCGGATCGCGGTCGCGCTGATCGACGCGCGGGACGGCTACGAGCTCTGGTCGCGCTCCTACACCAGGCCCGCGCTCGAGGTGTTCGCGATCCAGAGCGAGATCGCGCGCTCGGTCGTGGACGCGCTGCCGCTCGACCCCGTGCTGCTCGACGCCCACTGGGAGCCCCCCGAGCACGCCACCAGCGTCGAGGCCCACGACCTGTACCTGCGCGGCAAGGAGGCCTGGAACCGGCGCACCGGCCCCGAGCTGCTGCGCGCCGTCGACCTGTTCGAGCAGGCGATCGCGCTGGACTCCGCCTACGCGCCCGCCTGGGCCGCGCTCGCCGAGACGTACGTGATCATGCCCGGCTACACCTCCGTGACGAGCCGCACCGCGCTCTCGCGGCTCCGACAGGCGGCGGGGCGGGCGCTGGAGCTCGACAGCCTGCTGGTGCAGGCGCACACCGCGCTCGGCTACGGCACCGCGTGGATGTCGTACGACTTCCCGCTCGCGATCCGCACGCTCGACCG
>DATHRK010000060.1:0-1811 GCA_035465395.1 Longimicrobiales bacterium
TGTTGCAGTTGCAGGTCTCGACGAGCTCGCCAGCAACGTTCCAGGCCATGATCTCAGGTCCCCCATTTTTCGTTGCATCGACGAACCAACATAGCACGCGACGCCACATATCGGCCATCGTCCCGCCGGCCCGGCGCACCCAATGCCGACGGCTTCCGCCCCCGCTCAGCCGTTGGAGGCCCCGAAAACAGGGTCATCCGGTCCGCTCGGAGCTCGATCCGCACGAGACGTTCCTGCTGGGGCTGATCGAGGAGACGGTCGACATCACGCTCGCCGAGATGCGCGCGCGACTGGCCGCCGAGCGCGGCGTCCGGGCCGGGATCGGCACGCTCTGGCGGTTCTTCCACCGCCGCGGCGTGACGGTGAAAAAAAGACCGGGCATGCGAGCGAGCAGGAGCGCGGCGACGTCCGCGCGGCGCGCGAGGCCTGGTTCGAGGCGCAGCCCGATCTCGACCCCGAGCGGCTGATCTTCATCGACGAGACCGGTCTGAACACCAAGATGGCGCGGCTGCGCGGCCGCTGCCGCCGCGGCGACCGGCTCGTCGCCGGCCTCCCCCACGGCCACTGGCGCACGACCACCTTCGTCGCCGGGCTCAGGCTCGGCGGGCTCGACGCGCCGATGGTGCTCGACGGCGCGATGAACGGCGACGCCTTCCTCGCCTATGTTCGCCATGTCCTGGTGCCGACGCTCCGGCCCGGAGACATCGTCGTGATGGACAACCTCGGCTGCCACAAGAGCGCCGCCGTGCGCGCGGCGATCGAGGCCGCC
The DNA here is from genome assembly GCA_035465395.1 of Longimicrobiales bacterium. Taxonomy (GTDB): domain Bacteria; phylum Gemmatimonadota; class Gemmatimonadetes; order Longimicrobiales; family RSA9; genus DATHRK01. The sequence continues at coordinate 770 of DATHRK010000060.1, forward strand.
GACGCCGAGCTGCGCCTACTGCCGCCCTACAGCCCCGACTTCAACCCGATCGAGCAGGCATTCGCCAAGCTCAAGGCGATCCTCCGCAAGACAGCCGCCCGGACCCGCGACGTGCTCTGGAACGCCGTCGCCGCCGCCCTCGACGCGTTCTCGCCGGCCGAGTGCGCGAACTACTTCACCGCCGCAGGTTACGAGCCGGAATAGCTGGAAAATGCTCTAGCACCAATGCCGGGCATAGGCGGACGTTGAGCGTTGCAGCGGTCACGTAGCGGTCCTCCGCAGCCGCGGCGTTAATACCAGCTTGCGGTAACGCTGACTCTCACAGGGGATTCCCACGGCTGCGGATTTCTGACTCTCTGTCGAAAACGGCAGGAGGCAGGCATGGGACGGGCGCTGGCGCTTTGGGAGGATTTCACTGCGGCGGACTTGAAGCGGCTGGCGCGGGAGAGCCGGGACGCGGATCAGACGCGGCGGCTTCTGGCGCTGGCTGTGATCTATGACGGAGGGAGCCGGGCCGATGCGGCCGAGACCGGCGGGGTCGGCCGACAGATCGTCCGGGACTGGGTGGTGCGCTTCAACGCCGAGGGACCGGATGGGCTGATGAGCCGCAAGCCTCCGGGCCAGCCCTCGAAGCTCAGCGCGGCGCAGCGAGTCGAGCTCGCGCGGATCGTCGAGCGCGGTCCGATCCCGGCGGTAGACGGCGTGGTTCGGTGGCGGCTGATCGACCTCGTGGCCTGGGTCTGGGAAGAGTTCGCCATTTCGGTCAGCGAGGCGACGCTCAGCCGGCAGCTCAAGGCGCTCGGCTTCGCGAAGCTGTCCGCCCGGCCGCGCCATCACGCCCAGAACGAGGAGCATATTGCCGCTTTTAAAAAGACTTCCCCGCCCGGCTGGCGGAGATCCGCGACGCGCTCCCGCCCGGCACCGGGATAGAGCTCTGGTTCGCCGATGAGGCCCGGGTGGGCCAGAAGAACAAGATCACGCGCCGCTGGGCGAAGCGCGGCACGCGCCCCTCGGCCCCGCACGACCAGCGCACGAAGTCCGC
>DATHRK010000061.1:0-9776 GCA_035465395.1 Longimicrobiales bacterium
CCAGGGCTCGTAGGCCAGGCCGACCGGCACGCCCTTCAGGTGGCAGCCGTGCACCCACGCGGTGCCCTCCTCATCGCCCCGAGGCTCCGTGTGGCGGATGCGATACCACCCTCCCGAGGCGGTGTCGAGGACGACGAGCGACGTGGCCTCGTAGCCGGTCTCGGCCTGCCCCGCGCCCGACCCCTGCCGGTGGAGCGCGTCGTAGCCGAAGCCGAGCACGACCCAACCCTGGTCGAACCAGCCGATGTGCTCTCCACCGGGGGCGTCGAACAGCGGATAGACGATGTACTGGGGCCAGTCGGTGGCGTGGTCGCTCCGGGGCGGACCCTCATCCTCGTCGCCGGTGGCCGGCGGCTCGGGGGACAGGTGGCCTACGCCGAGGTCGGCCTCGGCCCGCGACGACCAGGCGTAGACGTCGTGGGGCTCGGCGAGCCGCGCGGCGTGATCGACCAGGTCCGAACGCGTCGTGAGCGCGGGCAGCGGCGGGCCCGCACACGATTCGCGGGGCGACGGGGGCGCGGGCTCGAGCACCGGGCCTCCGTCGACGCCGCCCCCGCCCGGCCCCGCGGCCCCCGAGCACCCGGCCGAAACGGCCACCGCGCCCACCGCCCCCAACCACCACCCCGACGCCCTCATGCTCCGGCGGCCTCCCTGACTCTTTCGTTCACGATCTGGCCGCCGTGGGTGACGCAGCACGCCGCGGCGATCTCGTCCTCGGGGTCGTAGCCGACCCCGTCCTCGCCCTCCAGGTGGTGCAGCAGCGTCACCAGGTTGCGCCCGTAGGTACGGCTCGCGTCGGCCGCCATCCCACTCGCGCCGTCGTCCAAGCCGACGATCGTGACGCCGGCGTGGGTGACGCGCTCGCCCGCGCGCGTGAGCTCGCAGTTGCCGCCGGTCGCCGCCGCGACATCCACGATCACCGTGCCGGGATGCATCCTCTCGACCATCGCGCGGTCGATCAGCACGGGGGCGCGCCGCCCCGGGATCGCCGCGGTGGTGATGACAACCTCGGCGCCGGCGACGAGGTCGGCGAGGTGCTCCTTGGCGCGCGCCTTCTGCTCCTCGGTCTGTTCCTTCGCGTAGCCGCCCTCGGTTTCGGCTCCTTCGTCCTGCAAGCCGACGTACGTGGCGCCCAGGCTCTCGACCTGCTCCTTGACGGCGGGGCGGATATCGTACCCCTGGACGACCGCGCCCAGCCGCTTCGCGGTGGCGATCGCCTGGAGACCCGCCACGCCCGCGCCGAGCACCAGGACCTTCGCCGGCGGCACGGTCCCGGCCGCGGTCATCAGCATGGGGAAGAAGCGCGGGAGCAGATCCGCCGCGACCACCACGGCCTGATAGCCGGCCGCGTTGGCCTGAGAGGACAGCGCGTCCATCGACTGCGCGCGCGTGATGCGGGGGATCAGCTCCATCGCGTAGGCCGTGACGCCGCGCTCGGCGAGCGCGCGCACCGTGCCCGGCGTGCCCAGCGGATCGAGGAAGCCGACCAGCACGGCGCCCTGCGGCAACTCCGCGACCTCGTCGCGACCCCCGTCGTGGGACGGCGGCGTCACCCGCAGGACGACATCGCCCCCCGAGACCCCGGATAGGTCGTCGACGACCGTGGCCCCCGCCTCCGCGTAGTCCTCGTCGGGGAAGCCGGCTGGCTCACCGGCGCCGCTCACGACCCGGACCTCGGTACCATCCGCCGCGAGCTTGCCGGCCACTTCCGGGGTCAGCGCGACGCGCCGCTCGCGCGGTGACGATTCGGAGGACACCCATACTCTCATGCACACACCAGCGGTTCGGGAACGTCATCGGTCCTCGGGGAACGGCCGCGGATCGCCGAGCCCCAGCGAGCCGAGGGGCGCGTCGAAGGCGGTCGTGTCTCCGATGACCAGCAGCGTCATGCGGGAGGGATGTATACGCGTCCGGACGACCCTCTGCACGTCCTCGGGCTCCACCGCCTGGATGCCATCGACGTAGCGCTCCAGCCAGTCGGGCTCGAGGCCCTCGGCCTCGTACAGCATCTGCCGCGCGACGATCCGGGCCGGCGAGCTGAAGTTGAACACGAAGCCGTTGGCGATCCGGTCGATCGCCCGCTGCACTTCCCCGGCGTCGGGCGTACGCGCGGCAAGCCTCTCCAGCTCGTCGAGGATCGCGCGCACCGACGCGGTGGTCGCGTCGGCCCGGGTCTGCGTGAACGCGGCGAAGGCACCCTCGTGGTCCCGCGGAGTGGTCCAGACGGTGCCGGCTCCGTAGGCCAGCCCGAGCCGGGTGCGCAGCGTCCGCACGATGCGGCTGGAGAGCCCGCTGCCCCCCAGGATCGCGTTGGCGATCCGGGACGCGAAGTAGGATGACGCGTCCGCGCGCGTCACGCCCCCTCCGTGGCCAAGATACACCGTGGCCTGGGCGAGCGGGCGATGCACCACGAAGACGCCCGGCTCGGAGCGAACCGTCGGCACGGGCGGCTCCGGCAGGGCCCCCGGGCACCGGTCCCAGCCGGCGAACGCGCGGTCCAGGATGGCGGCGGCGGAATCGGCGTCGATGTCCCCCACGACGCCGAACGTGGCGTTCTCCGGGCAGTAGATCGCGGCGTGCGTCTCGCGCAGCACGGCGGTCTGCAGCCGCTCGGGCGCGATGTCGTCGGCTCCCAGCACCCAGCCCACCGGATGGTCGCCGTACAGCAGCTCGTTGAAGCGGGTCACGGCCTCGAAGTTCGGATCGTCGCGGCGGCGGCGCACCGCCTCCAGCTCGCGCCCCCGCCAGAGCTCGACGCGCTCGGCGGCGAAGGCCGGTGCCCGCAGCACCTCGGCCCACAGGTCCACCGCGCCGCCGATCTCCGGCGTCAACGCCGCGACGCTGCCGAACGAGGTGTTGCCCCCGGCGCCGAAGCTCAGCCTCCACGCTTGCTCTTCGATGCGCGCGTCCACGGTGTCGGGCGCCAGGCGGCGCGTGCCTCCCGACCGGAGCAGCGCCGGCAACGCCGACACCGCCCCGAGCCGCTCGCGCGGGAAGTGCGACGCGCCGCCCCGGAATCGCACCATGACCTCCACCAGGGGCAGGGTCCGGTCCTCGATGACCAGGAGAGGCGCTCCGCTGGCCAGGCGGCGACGCTCCGGTACCGGTGGCCGGAACCGCAGCGGCGGGAACGAGAGGCTCTCGACGACCTCTCGCGCGTCCTGCGGCGGCGCCCCCGAGGCCGGCGTCCTTCCGGCGCACGCCGCCAGCAGGAGGGCCAGGAGGAGCGCCAGGCCAGCCGGGAGTAGGGGCGCCCCGCCACTCGCCAGGAGGGCCGCTCGCCTCACGGCCCGTCGTCCGCCGCGGGGTCGCGGCGACCCAGCGTGGCCACCGTGACCGCGTCGGGACGCAGGTAGGTCCGGGCGACGCGGACGACGTCGGCGGCCGTGACCGCGCGCGCCGCCAGCGCCGCGTCGAAGGTTCGGCGCCAGTCGCCGAAGCGCAGCTCCGACTCGGCCAGCCGGAGCGCGAGCCCGAGGTTGGACGCGAGCCGCTCCACCTCGCCCAGCGCGATCCCGTTGCGGACGGCGGCGAGCTCGCGCTCCGTCGGCGGGTCGGTCGCCAGGCGGGCGATCTCGTCCAGGATGGCCGCCTCCAGCTCGGCCGTGCCGGCGGGCGCCCGGGGCGTCGCGAAGATCTGCAGGAGGCCGGGGAACCGGCCGCCGGGTCCGCCCCCGGCCGAGACGTCCACGGCGGTGCCCTCGGCCACGACCAGCCGCCGATACAGGCGGCTGGTGACGCCGCCCGTGAGGATCGACGCGAGGACCGCGAGCGGCGAGGCGTCGGGGTGGCCCGCCTCGACGGTGTGCCACGCGAGCCGGAGCCGGGGCTCCGCGTCAAAGGTCACGTGCACCCGCCGCGGAGCCTCCTGCGGGGGCTCGACGGCGCTCACGGGCGGCGGCTCGTCGCCCGCAGGCACCGCCGCGAGGTAGCGCTCCGCCAGCGTCCGCACGACGGCGGCGTCGACGTCACCGACGACGGCCACCACCGCGTTGCTGGCCCCGTAGTAGCGCCTGCGGTATTCGGCGACGTCGCGGCGGCTGAGGCGGCGCACGTCGGCCGCGCTGCCGACCACCGGCACGCCGTAGGGATGCACCCGGAAGGCCTCGGCGAGCAGCGCCTCCTCCAGGCGGCCGTCGGGCCGGTCGTCCACGCGCAGTCGGCGCTCCTCCAGCACGACGTCCCGCTCGGCCCGGAATTCCCGGAAGACCGGATCGGACAGCCGCGCGGCCTCGAGCGCGAACCACAGCTCGATCCGGTTGGCGGGCAGCTCCACGAAGTACGTGGTCGCGTCGGCGTCCGTCGTCGCGTTGAGGCTGCGAGCCCCGTTGCGGGTGAGGATGTCCACGAATTCGTTGGGCACGACGAAGGTCCGCGCGCTGTCCTCGAGGGCGTCGAGGCGCGCGGCCATGGCAGCGGTCTCCGTCGCGCCGGGCTGACCCAGCGAGTCGACGAGCGCGTCCATCCGCTCCAGGAAGTAGCGCTCCGCCGGCCAGGCGGACGTGCCGATCGACGTCGTCCCCTTGAAAAAGAGGTGCTCGAGCAGGTGGGCGATCCCCGACTGGCCCTCGGGGTCGTCGACGCCCCCGACCCCGTAGCGGACGGCGAAGGCGGCGGTCGGCGCGCCGGGCCGCGGCAACACGACGAACCGCATCCCGTTGGAGAGCTGGAAGCGCGCGACGGGGAGGTCGGGCCGGGGGACGTCCGTGTCGGGCCGCTGCCCTCCGGCCCCGGACGGCTGCTGCGCGCTGGAGCCCGTGGCGAGGAGGCAGGCGAGGAGCCAGGCGGCGACCCCGGCCCCGCCCACCCGGACGCGTCCGATTTCGCCTACCAGGGATTGTCCGGCCGAGGTGGCCACGCCGGCGCCTCCGCGCTCCCGAGGATCTCCTCCACCGCGCGCTCGCGGTAGCGAAAGATCGCGTCCAGCTGCCTCCGCACGAACAACGCGTGGGCGATGTCGCCGAGGACACCCAGGGGCAGGCCGTATTCGACCCGATCGGCGACCTCGGTGGCGTTCTCGCCGAGGGAGCGGAAGGTGTGCTGGTGTCGCCAGAAGGCGTAGGGTCCGCGGATCTGCTCGTCCACGAACGCGACGGGGGGATGGTAGCGGGTGATGCACGACGTCCAGCGTTGCGGCACCAGGAGAGGCCGGATCTTGTAGTCGATCTCCAGCCCCTCGCGCATCACCAGTGGGCCGTCCCCGAGCACCTCGAAGCGCAGCCAGCGCGGCGTGATGCGCGCCAGATTGCGCGGATCGTCGAAGAAGTCGAAGGCCCGCTCGATCGGGAGCGGCACGACCTGGGTCCGCTCCAGCACGTGCGTTTTCGGCACGCGCCGCCTACCGCCCTCCCCCGTCGGTGCGCAGGGCGTCCCGAGCCTGGGTCATGGCCTCCGTGCGACGGGGAAGGCCGGTGAGATCGAGGGCCCACAACTCGGTGTTCGGCCGCGCTTCGGGCCACGCGTTCATGTCGTCGGGCGCGAAGATGCCCACGATGTGGGCCATCGCTCCCATCGGGACGACCTCCTCGAGAGGACTGTCGTAGACGCCGACGACGCGATAGGTATGGCCGCGCTCCAGCCGGATGCCGCCGTACCAGACGCCCATGACCTTGAGGTCGATGCCGTGGATCAGGCCGTCCGCGTCCATGTCGCCCTCGATCTCCAGCAGCACCTCACCCGTCTCCGCGTCTTCCAGCCGCACCACCCGGCCGAAGTCGTGCAAATGTCCGCTCGCCATCAGGAAGCGGCCGCTCACCGGGGGCTCGAACTCCCACGAGCGCTCGCTTTTGCCGGGCACGAGGTCGTAGGCGTTGGTGAAGCCGATCTGGTTGTTGACGTCCACGTAGAGCGGCATCACCTCGACGATGTCGCCGGCCTCCTCGGCGGGCGTCCACGGAATGGCGAGCCGGATGTAGACCTCGTCCAGCGTCTCGCCCGTCGCGTTGTCCCACATCACGTAGAAGCCGAGGTTCTGCCCCTCCGAGAGCGGCACCCCCACCGTCTTCGGCATTTCCAGGTCGGCCGTCTCGGTGCCGATGCCGAAGAGGCGTTCGGCCACGGGGTAAACGAACATCCGCCGGTCGAAGTTGACGGCGATGAGGTGATGCATGAGAGACCGCGGCAGGACGTTGCCGTCCCCGTCGCGCAGCTCGAGGGCGAAGCCCCGGAAGTAGCCGTCGGCCGGCCAGGCGATGGGGATCACCGGCGAGCGCGTGTGGCCCTCGTGCCCGGGCAACGCCTCGTCTTCGGCATCCTCGCCGGGGCCGTGCCCGGCGTGATCGTGCTCGTCGGCGCCGGCGTGATCGTGCTCGTCGGCGCCGGCGTGATCGGCATGGTTGCCCTCATCGCCTGTCTTATCCGTCTCCTGGCCCTCGGGCTCCGGGGCGCCGTGGCCCCCCTGCGCTGGAGGCGGCCCGTGCGCGTGGCCGCCTGCGGAGGGCTCCACGCGGAAGGGCCCGGCCCACACCACGACCTCCTGGTGGGCCTCGTCCACGTAGGCCTGCGCGTGGAAGCCTTCAGGTCCGGGTGCCTCACGCAGCTCGGCGGGCACCGGCGCGCGGGTCTGCGGCCCCGTACCGCACGCGGCCACGGCGGCGAGCGCCAGGACGACGCGATGACTCCGCATCGATGGTCTCCCTTCCTCGGGAATCAGCCGTTAATGTAGGGTTCTCGGGCACGCCGGAGGTCTTCGTCGAATCCCGCCGCTCGCCGGACGGACCGACCGGCACCGAAGCCGGACGAAGTCGCGCGGGAAGGACGATAGCCGGACGCCCCGTGAAATGTACGACGGCGCCCCGGCAAGTCCAGGCTCGGCGCCGCCGATGCAAAAGGCGGTGAGAGCGCTCGAGGTTCCCGGTCATCCCACGATGGCGTCCGCCTCGATCTCCACCAGGATCGCGTCGTCCACGAATCCCGCGACCTTCACGAGGGTGGTGGCCGGGCGCACATTGCCGAACACCTCGCCGTGGGCCCGCGCCACCGCGTCCCAGTCCGCCCCCGCCGCGACGAACATGCGCGTGCGCACCACGTCTCCTACGCCGGACCCCGCCTCGGCCAGCGCGCGGCGGATGATGGCCAGGCATCGGTGCGCCTGCCGGTAGGCGTCCCCCGGATGGACGATCGAGCCGTCCTCGCCGACGGGCGCGGTGCCCGCCACGGCGATGTGGGCGCCGACGCGTACGGCGCGAGAGTAGCCCGCCGTGGCCGCCCACGGGGCGTCGGTGGATACCAGGTTGCGCTCCGTCATCGAGGTCGCTCCGGTGGCGCGGTCAACGGACGAGGTGGAATCGGGTCTGACGCCGGTACACCCACTCGATCTCCCCGTTTGCGTCGATGGCGACTTCCTCTTCCTGGCGGCAGCTGGCCTCCTCGCCGCCCCACTCGGGCACGGGCACGCTCGCCTGGAGCTCGACCGAGTGCCACGTGCTCGGGCGCAGCTCGACGTCGCCGCGTCCCGGCACGCCCTCCTGTCCGTCCCACCGCCCGATCAGCGGCCCCGCGCCGTGCCCGTGATCGCCCACGGGGTGGCCGTATACGGTCCCGTCGATGCCAGCGTCGCGCATGCGGGCCAACGCGGAGGCCAGCACCTCGTTGCCGGTACGACCGACGCGCATCTCCTCGACCACGATGTCCTGGAGCCGATTCGACGTCGCGAGACACTGGACGAGCCCCGCCGGGGGCCCGCTCTCGGCGGACCGGAGGACGTAGCCCAGGTGCTGCGTATCGGTGTGCAGGCCGAGGGCGACCACGCCGAAGTCCGTCCACAGCAGGTCGCCGCGCTGGATGACGACGCTGTCGCCCGCTTCGAACCCCGCCTCGCCGCCGGCGCGCTGCACCCCGACCGACGGCTGGAACCAGGTCGTCATGCCCATGGCGGCGATGCGCTCACGGAGCCACCACACCACGTCCTCCGTGGTGGTCACCCCCGGCGTGATGACCGCGCTCGAGAAGGCCTCGGCGAGCGTGGCGTGGACCGTCTCCTGGAGGCGTCGGTAGACGGGCGTCATTGCGGGAATCCGGGTGGCCAGGTAATCGAGGGCCAAGCCCGGCTCCCGCCGCACCCGCGCCGCGTACGGGCCGAGCGCGGCTTCCAGCTCCTCGCGCTCGCCGGCGTGCAGCCCATCGGAGAAGGCCCAGACCGGGTCGATGTTGAGCGCGATCGCGGCCGGGTCACGCGCCTCGACGAGCTCCCGGAACAGCGACCATTGCTCGTCACCGACCAGCTCCCCGGTGGCCTCGGTCGGCGCCGGCCGGGAGGACCGGAACGCCTCGTACACCCCGCCCTGGGTGCCGCCGCCGAGCGCGAGCCGCTCCGCCGTGCCGTCGGGGCGCCGCGTGAACACGTAGATCGAGCGACGGCGCGCGGCGAACGTCGTCGGCGCGGAAATGGACGCGAACACAGGATCTTCGGCGTACTCGCGCATGGACAGCACCCACATGTCCACGCCGTGCCTCCTCATCACGGCGGGCAGGACCGAATCGAGGCGTGTCCGGAGCCAGTCCTGACGGATCGCCGCCTGCTCGCGCAGGGAGGGCAGCGGATGGACGCGGGGGACCGCTTCCGGACCGGCGAACGAGGGCGCCCCCGACGCGCGCGCGGGAGCGTCGACGGCTGCGGCCTCCCGTCTTCCCAGCGAGTCCGCCTGCGCCGAGGCGGGAGCCGGAAGACCGGCGAGGAGGATCGCGCCGGCGAGGGCGCCCGGAGTCAGCCTGCCTGGAGTGCGGATCATCGGCTTCGTCGCCCTACCGGGTGAATGGGACACTGCCTGACGGTAGCACCCGGGCCCCTTCCGTGCGCGGGCACCCCCGCCGTGCGGTGATTCGGTGTATGTAGGTTTGCGGTGGATGGAGCCGCCGGCCACCTTCTTTGCCGTAATCCAGCTGCATCCACCGTGGCCCGCCAATCGGCGGGGCCCCGACGAAGGGGTCTTCGAGCAGAGCCGTGAAATCCTATCAGGAGCTCTTCGCCGAGCTGAAGCGGCGGCAGGTCTTCAAGATTGCGGCGATCTACGGCGCGACCGCGTTCGTGATCCTCCAGGTGGCCGACATCGTCTTCCCGGCGCTGAGTCTCCCCGAGTGGGCGATCAGCCTCGTCCTGGCGATGCTCGCCGTCGCCTTCCCCGTGGCGCTGATCCTGGCGTGGGCGTTCGAGGTCACGCCGGAAGGCGTGAAGCGGACGGAGGCGGCGCGCCCAGGAGAGATCGAGGCGATCGTCGCCCAACCGGCGAGCCGGCGCTGGCCGTCCGGCATCCTGGCGTTGGTCGGCGTCGTCGCGCTCGTCGGCGGGATCTGGTGGATCGCGAGCCGGCCGGCGCCCGATGCGGCACTCGAACAAGGCGCCGGCGCGGCGGGATCGGGAGCCGCGGACGCCGTGACCTCGGCAGGCACCCAACCCGAAAACGGTCGCCCGACCATCGCGGTGTTCCCCTTCGACGACATGAGTCCAGGGCAGGACCAGGAGTACTTCAGCGACGGGATGACCGAGGAGCTCCTGAACGTCCTGGCGAACGTCCGGGAGCTGAAAGTCACGGCACGTACCTCCACGTTCGCGCTGAAGGCGCGGCCCCTCACCGCCGAGCAGATCGGCGACACGCTGCGCGTGCGCTACCTGGTGGAGGGCAGCGTGCGCAAGGCAGGCGATCAGTTGCGCATCACGGCCCAGCTCATCGACACCTCCGACGGCGCCCACATGTGGTCCGACCAGTACGACCGGGAGCTGGACGACGTCTTCGCCATCCAGACGGAGATCGCCGAGGCCATCGCCGCGGCGCTGCGGA
>DATHRK010000062.1:0-3307 GCA_035465395.1 Longimicrobiales bacterium
GGGCCGAGCGCCGGGGACGGCAGTGCGGCGGCCGGCTCCTAGCCCACGCTAGCCCCCGATGGCGGCGCGGGCAGCCGCCTCGTACTCCGGCAGGATGAGCGCGTGGTCCTGGTACTCCTGGAGACCGCGCTCCCGTTCCGACGGAAGCGCCTCCAGAAAGCGCCTGTGGTAGGCCAGCGCCGCTTCGTCGTCGCCTGCCCCTTCGGCCGCGGTCGCCGCCGCCGCCAGACCGAGCAGATGGTTCGGATTCTGCCCCAGGATCGACTCGGCGGTCTCACGCGCCGCGGTGTACTCCTCGGCGATCGACTGTACGAGACTGAGGTGGAAGCGGCCGTCCGCGTCGAGCTCTCCGGCCATCCGATAGGCGTCCATCGCCATGGGCGCGAAGAAGCGGGCTCTGGCCGTATCGCCGGCGGACAGCTCGCGCATGATGCGATCGAAGAGGCCGTCGGCGTTTGCGCGCATGTCACCCGAGAGGGCGGGGGGGCCGCCCCCGGACGGTGCGGTGGTCGAAGGCGACGCCCCGGAAGAGAACGGCGCCGAGGACGTCGCATCGGAGGCGACACCCGCCGAGCCGCCGTCGCCGAAGCGCAGCAGGAAAGCCCCGAGGAGGAGAACGAGGCCGATGCCGGCGACGATCACCGCCGGGGGCACACGGCGGCTTCCGGGCAGCCGTCGGCCGCAGGCCGCGCAGTAGCGGGCGGCCGGCGGAGGCTGGGCGCCACACGCCGGGCAGGCCGGGGGTTGCAACCGGGCGCCGCACGAGGCGCAGAAGGCACCGCCGGCGGCGGCGCCGCAACGAGGGCATTCCTTGGGGTTCATGACGGTAGCTTAGCCCTGCCGGGCGGCTCGCGCATGGGGCCGCGCAGCGGCGGCCGTCTTGCGCTGGATCGCGGCCTCGCGGAACCTCCATCGCGGCGATGTCCGGGCTCGTGCCTCGGGCCCGCGCGCCGATTCACGCCGGGGACCAGCCGTCCCACCGGACAGGCCCTTCTCGAGATGAGCGCATGACCGACCGACCGATGGCCCCCCCCGACGGGCATGGCAACGAGCCCCTGCACCCCTTCGGGCGACACGTCCGCGTCACCGAGGACGAGCGGCTGCTGGAGCGCGAGGACATGCCGCCCGCGTTCGTGCATACCGACACCTGGCGCGTGTTTCGCATCATGGGCGAGTTCGTCGAGGGGTTCGACACGCTGGCCGAGCTCGGCCCCGCGGTGAGCGTCTTCGGCAGCGCCAGGACGCCCGAGGACCACCCGATGTACGCGGCCGCTCGGGCCACCGGCGCGACGCTCGCGGGGGCTGGATTCGGGGTGATCACGGGCGGTGGCCCGGGCATCATGGAGGCCGCAAACCGCGGCGCGGTGGACGTCGGCGGCACCTCGGTGGGGTGCAATATCGAGCTCCCCTTCGAGCAGGGATCGAACCCTTACGTCCGGATCGAGATCAACTTCCGGTACTTCTTCGTCCGCAAGATGATGTTCATGAAGTACGCCGACGGATTCATCATCTTTCCCGGTGGCTTCGGCACGATGGACGAGCTGTTCGAGGCGCTGACGCTGATCCAGACCGGCAAGGTGTCGCGCAACTTCCCGGTCGTGCTCTTCGGCGCGAAGTACTGGGCGGGACTGATCGATTGGCTGCGCAACACGATGCTCGTGGCCGCCAACATCAAGAGCATCGACGTGGACCGGCTGGTGATCACCGACGACCCCGCAGAGGCGGCGCGCGTGATGGTGCGCGCGTACAACGCCAGCACGCGGGCGAGACAGGAGGGGTGAAACGATGCAGACCAAGAGGATCGCCGTGTCGGGGGCGTCCGGCCTCGTGGGCAGCGCGTTGGTCAACGAGCTGCGCGAATTCCGGCACTCGGTGCGCCAGTTGGTGCGGGACCGCGCCCGCGCCGGACAGCGCGACAACGTCTACTGGAACCCGACGGAAGGCGTGGTCGAGGCGGCGGCCCTGGAGGGCCACGACGCCGTCATCCACCTGGCGGGTGAGCCGCTCTTCCAGGTCTGGACCCGCGACGTCAAGCAGAAGATCCGCGACAGCCGGGTTCGCGGCACCGAGTTGCTCGCGGAGGCCCTCGCGGCGCTCGACGACCCGCCCCCCGTCTTCCTGTGCGCATCCGCCGTGGGCTACTACGGCGCCGACCCCGGGGTCCAGCGCCTGACCGAGGACTCGCCGAAGGGCGAGGGATTCCTGGCCGATCTCGTAGCGGATTGGGAAGCCGCCGCCGAGCCCGCTAGGGCCGCCGGGATCCGCGTGGTGCACCTCCGATTCGGCATCGTCCTGAGCTCGGAAGGCGGCGCCCTGGCGGCCATGCTGCCGGCGTTCCGCATGGGGCTCGGCGGGACCATCGGCAGGGGCGAAGGATCGATCCCCTGGGTCGCCGTCCACGAGGTGCCCGGCGTGGTGCGATTCGCCATGAAGGACGAGACGCTGGGGGGTCCGGTCAACGTCGTCGCGCCGGAGCCGACGACCCAGGAGGCGCTGACGGACGCCCTGGCGGACGTCCTCGGACGACCTTCGTTCATGCGCGTCCCGGAGGCGTTCGCGAAGCTGTTGCCCGGCGGGATGGCCGAGGAGACGGTGCTGGCAGACCAGCCGGTCTACCCGGCCCGGCTGCAAGAGCACGAGTACAGGCACCGCCTGCCCGACCTGCGGGAGGCGCTGCGCCACGAGCTCGGCATCAAGGTGAGCGCGTAAGGGAACGGCGCGCAGGCTTGCCCGTTTGGTTATGTTTCCGGGCTCCGAAACGACGCGAAACGACGACGAAATGACCCGAGATACGGCCCCGTCCGGGTACGCCCCCGGCGGCAAGGACACCGGTATCGTGAAGTCCAAAGGCACCGCGCGGCTCCCCGTCCTGGACGGGCAGCGGCCGCTGCCGATGGACGCGCGCAAGCCGTCCTGGCTCAAGGTCCGCTCTCCCGGTGGCGACAACTACCGCCGCTTGAAGAAGCTGATGCGCGGGCAGCGGCTCCACTCCGTCTGCGAGGAGGCCGGCTGCCCCAACATCGGCGAATGCTGGTCCAAGCGACACGCCACCATGATGATCATGGGGGATACCTGCACGCGCGCCTGCGCATTCTGCAATGTGCGCACCGGCGTCCCCAAACCGCTCGATCCGGCAGAGCCCGAAAGCGTCGCCCAGGCGGTTGCGCAACTCGGCCTCAACCATGTCGTCATCACCTCGGTCGATCGCGACGACCTCGCAGATGGTGGCGCAAACCACTTCGCGGAAGTGATCAGGGCGATCCGCACGGCCGCACCAAAGACGACGGTCGAAATCCTGGCCCCGGAT
>DATHRK010000063.1:0-17563 GCA_035465395.1 Longimicrobiales bacterium
GGGGTGACGCAGGCGCGGGCGGGGCGATCGCCGCGCTGGGATGGGAGGCGACCCCGCCCGCGTACGCGGGCGCTTCCCCGGTGCGGGGTAGCGGGTCGGACGCGATCCGCGCGCTGGAGGGGAGCGCGGTGCGCGCGCGCGTCGAGGTGCGCGGAAGCGGGCGGCTGGCGGCACGGGTCATCGGCGGCGAGGCCCCCGAGATCGCGGATGCCAGGCGCCCGGCGTGGCGGCTGGCCGCCGGCAACCGGGCGCTGCTCCTCGAGCTGCTTAACGGCGACTCGGTGGTCGACCGGAGGCTACTGGCGCTCCAGCCCGTCCGCGACGATCCGCCCCGGGTGGAGCTCGCCGCGCCGGATCGCGACATGACGCTTGCGGAGGGGCGCGGCGCGCTCGAGGTGCGCGCAGAAGCCGTCGACGACATCGGCGTCGGCGCGCTCGAGCTCCGTTGGATCCGCTCGCGTGGGGGCGGCGAGTCGTACTCGTTCGACGAGGGCACGCTCCCCTGGACCGATACCGATCGCGCCCGCGGCCGGGCGACCGCGTCGACCCGCCTCGCGCTCGCGGCGCTCGACCTCGGCCCGGGCGACGTGCTGCACCTGCGCGCCGTCGCGCGCGACACGCGAAACGTGGCCGGGGGGCCCGGGGAGGGCGTATCCGAGACGCGCACCATTCGCGTCGCCCGTGAGGACGAGGAGGCCCTGGTGGACGCCGTCCTGACGCTGCCGGCGCGCGCCGAGGAGAACCCGATCCTGAGCCAGCGCATGCTGATCCTGCTGACCGAGCGGCTGATCGCCGAGGCCCCCGCGCCCGCCGCGCTGGCGGCGCGCGCGGAGGAGATCGCCGTGCAGCAGGCGCGGCTCCGTGGCCGCGTCGGGGAGGTCATTTTCTCGCGGGTTGGTGACGGCTCGGAGGACGCACCGGCGGATCCGTTCGCGCCCGCGGAAGACGTGTTCGGCGGCGATCCCGCACAGGACGAGCACGACCTGGAGGAGGGGTACGACCCGCTCGACCCCGAGGACGTGTTGGAAGCCGCGAACCGGGCGACGGGCACGGGCGACGAGGAGGCGCTGGAGCACAGGCACGACGAGGGCGCGGTCCTGTCCGTCAACCGCGACCTGCTGGCGGCCTACAACGCGATGTGGGAAGCCGAGCGACACCTCCGCCAGGCGGCCGCGGGCGCGTCCCTGCCGCCCCAGCATCGCGCGCTCGACCTGCTGCAGCAGATCCGCTCGGGCGAGCGCGTGTTCGCCCGCGGCCGGGTCGCCGTGCCACCGGTCGACGTCGCCGCGGCGCGCGGGACCGGTGAGCTCGACGGCGTGCGCCCCGCCGCGCGCGCCGCCGCTCCCGCGACAGGCGCCCGCGCGACCCGCGCCGCGGAGCTCGAGTCGCTCGTTCGCCGCTGGGCCGAGCTGGCGCCCGAGGCGACCGCGCTGGCGGCCTCCGAGATCGCCGTGCGCCTCTACGAAGACCCGGCGGTCGACCCGCGCGCCGGCGCCCTGGTCGGCCGCGCGGCCGAGGCGGCGCGCGCCGGGCGTCGGGCCGAGGGACGGGAGTTCCTCGGCGCAGCGCTGCGGTTGATCTCCCCGCCGGCCGGGGGTGGGGGTGCGCCGATCGCGGCCGCCCGAGGCGGCGCCGCCTACTTCCGGGCGCTGGCCGACGCGGAGCGCTCCTCGGGCACCGCAGACGCGGCGCGGCCGCCGGCCGGGACGTTCGTGTTCGCGACCGCCCGCTACGCCTCGGGAGACTGGGACTCCGCCCCGCTCGTGCCGGCCAACCTCACGCATTCGATCGCGCAGTACACCGACATTCCCGTGGCGCCCGACCCGGTGGACGTGGACCTGGGCTCGCCCGAGGTCTTCCGCTACCCCTTCCTCTTCCTCACCGGGCACCTCCCGGTCCGCTTCACGGCCGCGGAGAGCGCCAACCTGCGCGCCTGGGTGGAGCGCGGCGGGCTGATCTTCATCGACGACCACAACCACGACATCGATGCCGCCTTCCACCGCTCGGTGGTTGCCGAGATCGAGCGCATCTTCGGCGCCGGCGCGCTGGTCGATCTGCCCAACGACCACGAGCTGTACCGGGCCTTCTTCCGCTTCCCGGATGGACCTCCCACGACCGCGCACGAACTGAACGGGTGGGGCGACGGGCTCGTGCACGAGCGGCTGCGCGCGGTGATGGTGGGAGGTCGGATCGGCGTGCTGTACTCCAACAAGGACTACGCATCGCAGTGGAGCTACCTGGCCCGGAACAAGCGCTTCAACGCGGTCGACGACACGCGCTTCGGCGTGAACGTGATCGTGTACGCGCTGACGCGCTGATGATGCCGGCTGCCCGACCGGACGCGGCCCCGGAGACGGGGTCGGCGGCGCCGGCCACCGCAGCGACGCTGCTGCGCGCGGCGGGCGTGGCGCTGCTGCTGGCCGTCGCGCTGCTGGGCGCGGACGCGCTGGCGGCGGGGGCCGGGGGGCGGGCCGTCCCGAGCCGGCGCGGCGACCCGGCGGACGGCGCCGCGGGCTGGGCCGCCGCCATCATCGAGCGCGGCACGGCCCCCCTGGCCCGAAGGGACGCCGACGCGCCGTCCCCCTCCGAGCTCGAGGCACTCGCCGCGCTCGCCTCGACGCGGCCGCTGGCGGTCGCGCTCCCGGCGGCCCGGCCGACCCTGGCGCTGGACATCGCGGGCCCGCTCGCGCGGGGCCGTCGCGGTGCCCTGACCATTACCGCCCGGGGCCCGGCTGGCGGCTCGCGTACGGCCGTGGTGACCGACGACGCGGGGGCCCGCGACACGGTCTCGGTCCTCCTGGACGGGGACGGCGTGGGTACGGCGGGACTTTCGGTGCATCCGGCGACCGCCGGCTGGCGCCGCTGGACGGCCGTCGCGGACGGCGACACCGCCACCGCGGCCGCCTGGGTGGAGGACCGCGGTCCGCCTCCGGTCGCCGTGTGGGGCGGCGCGGGCGGATGGGAAACGCGCTTCGTGGCGCGCGCGCTCGAGGAGGCGGGTTTCCCGGTCGCGATCCGCGTCCACGTGGGACGGGCCGGTCGCATCGAGGGAGGGAGCGTGGATGCGGGCACGGAGGACGTCTACCTGATCCTGCCGGGGGCGAGGGTGGACGCCGGGGACACGGATCGGCTGGCGCGACGCGTGACCGAGGAGGGCGCCGGGCTACTGGTGGTGGGAGGCGCGGCGCCCGAGCTCGCCGCCGCGCTGGGATTGGGCGGGGCGGTCCGCCCGGCGCCCGGCGAGCCGTCCTGGGCGCTCCCCGCGGACATGCAGCCTCCCGCGCCGCGCCCGGCGGCCGCCGAGGGAGCGGCGCTCCTCGGGATGGAGCCGCCCGCAGGCGCGACCGTCGCGGGCCGCACGTCGGACGGCTCCGCGGTCCTGCTGCTGCGCCGGGTCGGCCGCGGCCGCGCCGCATGGTCCGGCGTGGAGGACACCTGGCGAGCGCGCCTGGGGGGCGGCGCCGTGGACGCGCACCGCGCTTTCTGGGTCGCGCTGGCCGATTGGCTGGCGGCCGGCAGGTTGGCGGGGGCGGCGTACGGGTTCGTCCCGGCCACGCCCGCCCCCGGATCCCTGATCCGCGTCGCCCTCCCGGAGGGCGACACCGTCGCGGCACCGGCGGTGGCGGGACCCGACGGGCGGCGGGCTTCCGCCGCGGGTCCGTTCGTGGCCGCCGACACCGGCCTCTATGCCCTCGTCGGCGCGGCGGGCGATACGCTTCTCGCCACCCGCGTCGAGGCGGGCGAGCACGTCCCGGCCGGCTTCGGCCGGGCCGCGCTGCTGGCGCACGGGTCGGGCGGCGCGGCGCTCCCGACCGAGGAGCTGGCCGACTGGCTGGAAGGCCGCGGCGGCCGCTCGCGCCCTGCCGGGCGGCTGGCGGCGTGGCTCGCTCTCGCCGCGGCGGTGCTGGGCCTGCTCCTGGGCTGGGGGCTGCGACGACTGGCCGGGGTGCCGTGAGGCGGATCGGAGGTCTCGCGCCGGCAACGGGTTGCGGGGTCTGGGGTGGCCGGGCGGCGGCTTGCGACCGGGGGGCCGGCCGACGATGTTGTCGCCTCCGCGCCGAGTACTTGAAGCCCGCCTTCGGCCGACCGCGGGCAGCAGCGACGAGCCGTCGCGCCGGCACGGGCCAGGTCCGGCCGACCACGTGGGAAACCCGACCATGAAGCGACGCGATTTCCTCGTACGCGGATCCCTCCTCGCCGCCGGCGTCGGCGGGCTGAGCGCCGGCCAGCCGGGGGTGCTCGAAGCCGCGCCGCGCGGGCCGATGACGCGACGGCCTTCCGTCGACCCCGAGATGGAGCGCCTCCTGCTGCTGGCCCTGGACGAGGCCACGCGGGCCGGAGCCTCCTACGCCGACGCCCGCATCGCGCGCGTCCGCAACCAGTCCATCGGCACGCGCGAGAGGCGCGTCACCAACCTCGCCGATTCCGAGACGTTCGGGCTCGGGGTGCGCGTTCTGGCGGACGGTACCTGGGGCTTCGTGGGGACGCGCGAGCTCACCGACGAGGCCGTCGCGGGTGCCGCCCGGCAGTCGGTGCGCCAGGCACGCGCCAACGCGCCGGCGCGCGCACGCCCGGTCGAGCTCGCTCCCGCAGAGAGGGTCGAGGGGACGTGGCGTTCGGCGGCCGAGATCGACCCGTTCGACATCTCGATCGAAGAGAAGGTCGACCTGCTCATCCGTGCCAACGAAGGCGCCCTGGGCGTGAACGGCGCCCGCTTCGTGAACTCCGCGCTCTTCCAGGTGCGCGAGCAGAAGCTCTTCGCCAGCACGCTCGGCTCGCTCACCGACCAGACCCTCATCCGCGTGTGGCCGCTCATGACGGTGACCGCCGTCGCGAGCGACAACAGCGACTTCCAGTCGCGTCAGAACACCGAGGTGCAGCCCATGGGCCGCGGGTGGGAGTACGTCCTCGACGCCGACATGCCGAACCGGTCGGTGGCGTGGGCCGAGGACGCCGTGGCGAAGCTGTCGGCCACGCCGGTGGAGCCCGGGCGCTACGATCTCGTCCTGCTGCCGAGCCACCTCTTCCTGACGATCCACGAGTCGATCGCGCATCCGACCGAGCTGGACCGGATCTTCGGCTACGAGGCCAACTACGCCGGCACGTCCTTCATCTACCCGGTCGAGGACTTCCTGGGCTCGTTCCGCTACGGCCCCGAGTTCATGAACGTCCAGGGCGAACGCTCGGCGGAGGGCGCGCTCTCCACGGTCGCGTGGGACGACGAGGGCGTGGCGCCCGACGAGTTTCTGATCGTCAAGGACGGCGTGCTGAACGACCTCCAGACGACGCGCGAGCAGGCCCCCTGGCTGGCCGACTGGTACGCTTCTCAGGGCATGCCCGTCCGCTCTCACGGGAACAGCTACGCGCAGAGTTGGGCCGACGTGCAGTTCCAGCGCATGCCCAACATCAACCTGATGCCCCACCCGGATCGCGACGTGTCCCTGGAGGAGCTGCTCGGCGGCGTGGACCGGGGTATCCTGATCGAGGGCCGGGGCAGCTACTCGATCGACCAACAGCGCTACAACGCCCAGTTCGGCGGGCAGGTCTTCCACGAGATCCGCGACGGCCGCGTGGCCGGGATGCTGAAGGACGTGGCCTACCAGATCCAGACGCCGGAGTTCTGGAATTCCATGGATCTCGTCGGCGGGCCTTCGACCTACGAGCTGGGCGGCACGTTCAACGACGGCAAGGGTCAACCGTCGCAGTCCAACGCGGTGTCCCACGGCTGCCCGCCCGCCCGCTTCCGGGGCGTGAACGTCATCAACACCGGACGCTCGGCGTGACCGCCCGCGTCCCCCCGCCGCCCGCACCGCGCGGCGGAGTTCCGCACGAGGCAATCCTGGAGAAGGGGACGGACGCATGAGACGCAGAGAGTTCCTGCGCGGAGGCGCGCTGGTCGCGGCGGGCGTGGGGGCGGGGTATCGGATCGACCCGACGCTGCTGGCCGCGCGCGAGGCCGCCGCCTCGCAGGCGCGGCGGGTCGGGGACCCGTTCTTTCGCGAGCTCGCGATGCTGGCGCTCGACGCCGCGCGAAGCGCCGGCGCGACCTACGCGGACGTGCGGATTTCCAGCAACCGGAGCCAGTTCGTCGCCACCAGGGAACGGCGCGTCACGGGCCTGAACGACTCCGAGACGTTCGGCTTCGGGGTGCGCGTCATCGCCGACGGTACCTGGGGCTTCGCGGCCAGCCGCGACCTCACGCGCGACGAGGTGCAGCGCGTCGCCCGGCAGGCCGTCGCGCAGGCCAACGCCAGCGCCCCGGCGCGCATGCGTCCCCTGGAGCTCGCGCCGACCGAGTCCTACCCCGAGGCCGAGTGGATCGCCCCCCATCGCGTCGACCCCTTCGACATTCCGATCGAGGACAAGGTCGCGCTGCTGCTGCAGGCCAACGAGGCGGCGCTGGGCGTCGAGGGCGCGCGCTTCGTGAACTCCTTCATGGTGTTCCTGCGCCAGCAGAAGTTCTTCGCGTCGAGCGAGGGCACGGTCGCGGACCAGACCCTCTACCGGGCGCAGCCGTCGATGAACATCACGGCGATCGCGCCCGACAACTCGGACTTCCAGACCCGCCAGAGCACCGATATCGCGCCTCGCGCGGCCGGCTACGAGCACGTCACCGACAACGACCTGCCGGGCAACGCCGTGCGCTGGGCGGAGGAAGCCGTCGCCAAGCTCTCGGCCACGCCGGTGGAGCCGGGCCGCTACGACCTGGTCCTGCTGCCTACGCATCTGTGGCTGACGATCCACGAGTCCATCGCGCACCCGACGGAACTGGACCGGATCATGGGCTACGAGGCGAACTACGCGGGCACATCCTTCATCTATCCGATCGAGGACTTCCTCGGGAAGTTCCGCTACGGGCCCGAGTTCATGAACGTCCAGGGCGAGCGTTCCGCGGAGAACGGCCTGTCGTCGGTCGGCTGGGACGACGAGGGGGTGCAGCCCGACGAGTACCTGATCGTCAAGGACGGCGTCCTGAACGACCTGCAGACCACCCGCGAGCAGGCGCCGTGGCTCGCCGACTGGTACGCCTCGCAGGGCAAGCCGGTACGCTCGCACGGCAACAGCTACGCGCAGAGCTGGTCGGACATCCAGTTCCAGCGCATGCCCAACATCAACCTGCTCCCCCACCCCGACCGCGACGTCCCCCTCGACGAGCTCATAGGCGGCGTGGAGCGCGGCATCCTGATCGACGGGCACGGCTCGTTCTCGATCGACCAGCAGCGCTACAACGCCCAGTTCGGCGGCCAGGTCTTCTGGGAGATCCGCGACGGCAAGCGGGCGGGCATGCTCAAGGACGTAGCATACCAGCTGCGCACCCCCGAGTTCTGGGGCTCCATGGACCTGATCGCCGGTCCGAGCGAGTACTGGATGGGCGGCGCCTTCAACGACGGCAAGGGACAGCCGTCCCAGTCGAACGCCGTGTCGCACGGGTGCGTGCCCGCGCGCTACCGTGGCGTGAACGTGATCAATACGGGCCGCAGCGCCTGAGCGAGGAGATCGAACTATGGCCAACTATTTCGACCGCGCGCGCGCCCAGGAGATCTCCGAGAAGGTGCTCACCTTCTCGCAGGCCGATCAGGCGCGGGTGAACCTGAGCAGCGGCATGGAGGGCAATACGCGCTTCGCCGTCAACCAGATCAGCACCGCCGGCGACGTCTTCGACGCGACGCTCCTCGTATCGAGCGCGTTCGGCAACCGGGTCGCGTCGGCCACCACCAACAGCTTCGACGACGAATCGCTGGAGCGCGTCGTGCGCACGAGCGAGCAGCTCGCCCGGCTGGTCCCGGAGGACCCGGAGTACATGGGCGAGCTGGAGCCGCAGGACTACGTGGACGCGGACATGGTGGCCGACTCCACCGCGAACCTAAGCCCCGCCGAGCGCGCTCGGGCCATCACGGCGGTGACCGAGCCCGCCGCGGAGCAGGGACTCCTGTCCACCGGCTTCCTGTCCCACACGACCGGCCAGTCCTCGGTCGCGAACTCCGCCGGCCTGTTCGCATACCAGGATCGCTCGTTGGTGACCTTCACGACCACCGTGCGCACCCCCGACGGCACGGGCTCGGGTTGGGCCGGGGGCGGATCCAAGGACTGGAACGATCTCGACCTGGCCGACATCGGCGAGCGGGCCATCGAGAAGGCCATCAACTCGCGCAATCCGCGGGACGTGGAGCCGGGCCGCTGGACCGTCATCCTGGAGCCGACCGCCGTCGCCAACATGATCAACCTGATGATGTTCTCGCTGAATGCCCGCTTCGCGGACGAGGGGCGGTCGTTTTTCAGCAGGGAAGGCGGCGGCAACAAGATCGGCGAGCAGTTCGTCGACGAGCGGGTCACCATCTACACCGACCCGGCCGACGCGCGCCTCGCGCCGAATCTCTTCAACGGGGAGGGCCTGCCGAACCGGCGGATGGAGTGGGTCACCGGCGGCGTGCTGCAGAACCTGGCCTACGACCGGTACTGGGCTTCGCAGCAGGGAGTCGAGCCCACCGGCTTCGTCTCGGGCTATTACATGGAAGGCGGGGACACGACCCTCGAGGAGATGATCGCGTCGACCGATCGGGGCCTGCTGGTGACCAGACTGTGGTACATCCGCAGCGTGGATCCGCGCACCATCTCGTTCACCGGGCTGACCCGGGACGGGACGTTCCTGATTGAGAACGGGCGCATCTCGCACGCGGTCAAGAACCTGCGCTGGAACGAGTCCCCGGTGTTCATGCTGAACAACCTGGAAGCGATGGGTCGGTCGGTGCCGGTGTCCGCCACCGAGTCGGGCGGCACGAGCCCGACCGTGATGGTGCCGCCCATCAAGGCGCGCGACTTCAACTTCACGTCCACATCGGACGCGGTCTGAGGGGACCGGCAACGCGGCGGTCCCGCTGGTGATCGGAGTCCGCCGCGCTGCCTGACCCGGATGCAGGGCGCCCTTGCCGCCGACTTCGACATGCGTCAAAGTAGGCCCATGGCATGGGCGGCCCGTTCGGGGCCCCCACCCGCAGGCGAACTCGCGACAAGCGAACATGGTCGCAGCCGAACCCGCGACGTTGGCCGGTATCCGCGGCCGGGGCTATCTGGCCCTCCGGACCGAGGGCTACCCGCGCATCGAAGGCGTGTTCTTCGCCCCCCAGCCGAACGGGCGAGAGCTGTTCGACCTCTATCTCTCGACGCGGCCCGTCGAATACGAAGGTGCCGTGTACAGGGGCAGCGCCCGGTCCCTCGAGACCTGCGAGGTCTGGCTCCGGGCCATCAAGCGAGAAGCCGGCCGCATTCGCCTCGACGTCACCCGCGCGGGCAGCGCGGAGAGCCCTCCACCGGAATGAACGAGCACGTTTCTGCACGCAGCCAGCTCACGATCCGCAAGGCGATTCACGCGCACGTGCGCACCCAGCATGCGGTCGCGGAGGAAGTGGGCGTCAGCGACAATACGATCACGTCGTGGATCCACGCCCGGGCCAACCCGACCCCGGCCAACCTGACGCGCCTCGCCGAGGTGTCCGAGGAGCGCGCCGAGGAGCTCACCAGGGTCGCGGCCGAGCTGCGCGCCGCGGCTTCGATGGAGTGATCGACTGGACCTCGGTCCCGTGGGAGGCCATCGGCCGGCTGGGCCTCGCCATCCTGCTGGGTGGACTGATCGGGGCGGAGCGCGAGCTCCACGATCGAGCCGCCGGGCTCCGCACGATCATGCTGGTGAGCGGCGGCGCGGCCCTCTTCACCATCTATTCGCCGGTCCTGGGGGGCGCCGACGACCCCGTGCGCATCATGGCGGGCGTGGTCTCCGGCGTAGGCTTCCTGGGCGCGGGAGTGATCCTGCGGGAGGGGGGCCGGGTCAGCGGGATCACGACCGCGGCGACCATTTGGATCGCGGCCGCGGTGGGCATGGGTGCGGGCGCGGGGTTCTACGTTCTGGCGCCGGTCGCGGCGCTGATGGTACTCGTCGTGCTGAGCGCCTTCTACCTCGTCGAAAACCGCATCGACACCGCCCGGGAGGTACGCACCTACGACCTCACGCTGCCACTCCGCTACGACAAGGTGGCCGAGCTCGAAACCGCCTTTCGCGAATCCAGCCTGCACGTCACCAGCCACCGGCTGCACAAGCATCCCGACCGGATCCTCTTGCGCTGGCGGGCCACGGGCCGCCCCGCCGCACACGACGACATCGTGCGGCTCCTGTTCTCCGATGAAGAGGTGAGCGAAGTCAGGTACTAGCCGCGCTCAGGCGATCGACTGCCGCGCCGGCACGGGGGCCTCCGTCTCGGGCAGATGGAGGTCCATGAAGAACGTCTCGGCGACGTCGGCGAGCTCATCGGCCGCGGCCTGCGCCACCTCTTCATCGCCCGCCC
Source organism: Longimicrobiales bacterium (assembly GCA_035465395.1). Classification (GTDB taxonomy): domain Bacteria; phylum Gemmatimonadota; class Gemmatimonadetes; order Longimicrobiales; family RSA9; genus DATHRK01. The sequence goes on from DATHRK010000063.1 coordinate 10,338, forward strand.
CGGCGTGCCCGCGGGCACACCAGAATCCCTCGGGATCCAGCGCCACCGCGATTCGGATCTGCCTGCCCTTGCCTCCCATGATTCTCTCCCCCTGCCGGTCACGCACCGCTCGTCCGTCCGCACGCTCCAACGAGCAAGAAGCGTGCGGGAGTCCTGCCGACGCCCCGTATCGGCTCAGGCCGCCGCGCTGTCGCTCTCCAGCCCCGACAGCAGCAGCCGACGCAGCACCTCCGCGTGCCGCCTGGAATCCTCGGCGCGCTGGCGCAGGGACGTCGATTGCAGCGAATGCGGGTCCTCGCCCATGTCGCGGGCGATGTCCTCGAGCACCGAGGCCCGCTCTCCCGGCGTTGGAAGCCGACGAAAGCGACGCGTAGCGCGCCCTCCCTTGCCCCCGGGCCACCGCGATTGCTACGGTGGCACCTTGCCGCATCGGCGGCCGCCCGCCGGAGGCCTCCCGGCCCGTTTCCGCCGCGCCGTGCCGTGCCGCGCCCGCGGCCGACATCCGTCCTGCCTGATGGAGGGTAGCATGGCCACTCTGCTCGTCCGCCACCGCGTGCGCGACTACGACCGCTGGAAGGCCGCCTTCGACGCCCACGCGCCCGAGCGTGCCCGCGCGGGATCCCTCGGCGGACGGGTGTTCCGGGACGGGGATGACCCTGAAGACGTACTCGTGGTCATGGAGTGGGACGACCTGGACCGGGCACGCGACTTCGCCGAGCAGGAGGAGCTGGCGTCCATCATGGACGGGGCCGGTGTGATGGGCGAGCCGGAGTTCGTGTTCTTGGTGGAGGTCGATCGGCCCTCCAACTGACCTGCCGGCTCTGCCTTCCGCGCGCCCGGACGACGGCCGCGCGGAGTCCGCGTGAGGGCCGCCTCAGCGACCTTGCGCCGACAGCACCTCCGCGGCCCGACCGACCCCCAGGTCGAGAGCGTAGGCTCGGCCGTACACCTCCAGACCCGCTTCCGCTTGCCCTTCGGCCAGCAGGACCTCGCCAACCCATCGGAGGACCGCCGGACTGCCGCCGCCTATCGCCGAACGCCCGGGTTGTGCTTAGATTTTATTTGTACTATAGTTGGACATCACCTAAACACAACCTTGAAAAGAAGGGCTGCTCATCATGGGTTTCCGTACGCGTAAGAGGGCTTCGGCTCTCCTCCTCCCCGCCGTGGCGTTGGCGTTCGGCGCCTGCGACGACGATCCGGTCGCGCAGGACGGCGACGACATCGTGGACGTGGCCGCGGGCACGGCCGCGCTGTCCACCCTGGTCACGGCCCTCCAGACTGCGGAGCTGGACGCGACGCTGGCCGGCCCCGGCCCGTTCACGGTCTTCGCCCCGACGAACGCGGCGTTCGGGACGCTGGGCGCGGGCTCCCTGGACCTCCTTCTCGCGGCCGACAACCGCGCCATCCTGATCGACCTGCTGGGCTACCACGTGGTGGCGGGTGAGATCGAGGCCGCCGATCTGTCGGACGGCCAGACGCTGACCACCGTAGAGGGGGGCACCCTGGAGGTGTCGGTTTCGGGTGGTGAGGTACGCGTCGACGGCGTGCTCGTGAGCACCGCGGACGTGCAGGCCTCGAATGGCGTCGTGCACCTGATCGACGGCGTGCTCACGCAAACGCTGGACATCGTGCAGCGCGCTTCCATCGAACCGGCCCTGAGCACGCTCGTGACCGCGGTCGTCGCCGCGGACCTGGCGGGCACGCTCTCGGGCGCCGGGCCGTTCACCGTGTTCGCGCCAACCGACGACGCGTTCGCCGCGCTGCCGGCCGGCACGCTCGACGGCCTGCTCGACGACCAGGCCGCCCTCACGGACGTGCTCACCTACCACGTCGTCGGAGCGGAGGTCTTCGCCGCCGACCTGGTCGATGATGCGTCGGTCGGGACGCTGCAGGGCAGCGACGTGACGATCGATCTCACGGGCGGCGCGTTCGTCAACGGCGCGACCATTATCGCCACCGACATCGTCGTCTCCAACGGGGTCGTCCACCTGATCGACGAGGTGCTGCTACCACCCTCGCCCTAGCTCGTATCGGAGGGGCGGATGCGGCGAGGCCCGGGATCCCCGCGTGGGGGCCCGGGCCTCGGCCGTAGGGGGCTGGGCCGGTTCCAGGACCGGCCCCAGGCGCGCTGGGCCGTCAGCCGCCTTCCTCCAGGGCCCGCTCGTTCTCCGTCGGGAAGGCCGGCGGCGGAAAGGAGCCGAGATCCGCCACCCTCGACGCCCAGAAATCGGGCGGCCCTTCGCTGTCTTCCACCCTGTTGTCGACCGGCTTCACCCCGTTCTTGAGGTAGGCGGCGATGTCGCGGAGGTCCTGATCCGGCATGTGCCGGTACGACGGCCACGGCATCGGGGGCGCGAGGTACTTCGGGTTCTCCGGGAAGTTGCCCTCGCCCGGCGTCATGGAGGTGATGTCGACGTCCGGGGTCTCGCCCGGCCGCAGACCGAAGCGCAGGGCGTTGAAGATCTGACGCTCGGTGAAGCGGCCGATGCCCGTCGCGTTGTGGGGCGTCAGATTGCGCGGCCGCGTGTTGAAGCACCCCTGGCTCTCAGGGTCCGCGCAATCGCCGATCTGGAACCCGGGATCGGGCTGCGTGATGCCCCGCAGCCAGCCCTCCTGGTCCGGCCGGACGGCTCCACCGTGGCAGGCGGCGCAGAGGGCGCCGGCGACGAGCTGCCGGCCGCGCAGAATCTGCTCCAGACGATCCGGCGCGCGAAGCTCCTCACGCGCGGCCGGGAACGGCGGAAGGACAGGCGGGCCGATCTGCGCCAGGAACTGCGCCAGGATACCCTCCGGCACCGGATCGCTGTCGGGCACCTCGTGGCGAACCGGCTTCAGCCCGTTGACGATGTAGGCGGCGATGTCCCACAGGTCCTGGTCCGGCATGTAGCGAAGGAACGGCCAGGGCATGAAGCCCAGGTAGTCCGGCTCGGCGGGGTGGTTCCCTTCCCCGGGCACGTGCGAGGTGACCTCGACGTCGGGACTCGTGGTGGGCCGCAATCCGTACCGCAACGCGTTGAAGATCTGGCGCTCGCTGACCCCACCGAGGCCGGTCTCCTCGTCCGGCGTGAGGTTGCGTGGCCAGAACCTCGCGTCTTCGATGTTGAAGGGGTTCTCCGCCCTGCCCGTGAGCCAGCCGGAGGACGACGGGTCGTCCCCGCCACCGTGGCACCCCCCGCACTCATGGTTGATCACGAGCAGACGTCCTCGCTGCACCTGCTCGGCGGTCACCGGTCCGTCTGGAAGGCCCATGGTGGCGTCGGCGGCCGCTTCGGCTGCCGGTGCGGGCGAGCCGCTTCCGACCGAGCTACACCCGGCCAGGACGGCGAGGGCCGGGAGCGTCTTGACGAACCTGCGAAGGCGGATGGGTGCCATGTCCTCATTCCTGGGGGCGTGGGGATCGGCTCGACCACCGGGGGTCGACCGATCCAAAGTGCATCGGAGCGCTGGTGAGCACAACGCGCGGTCGGACGCCGCGTGCTGCCGTCCATTCGGGCGCGGAGCCCGAGCCCGAAGTCACCGCGGCACGCTGGGCATCGCTCGGATCTCGCGCCGCCGGAAGCATATCGGGTATCTTTGCGGCCATGCGATTCCTCGCCACCCGCAAGGCCCAGCAGAACCGCGCCGCCGTGGACCCGTGGACGGCGGTGCACGTGGCCGCGGGGCTCGCGGCCGGCCTGATGAACATCCCTCTGCGCTGGACGCTCGCGGCCGGGGTGGTCTACGAGGCCGCCGAACAGGTGTTCGAGCGTAGCCCGGAGGGGCAGGAACTCTTCGACACCAGCGGCCCGGAGCGCCTGCCCAACGCGCTGTTCGACCTCGCCGTGCTCGTCGTGGGGCACCGCCTCGGTCAGTGGTGGAACCGGACGTAGCCCGCCGAATCGATAGCGCTCAGAACTCCGTGATCACCGACATCGCCACGGTGTCGTAGTCGTCCATCGCCGCTAGCACGTCGCCGGCGTCCTCGAGCGCGATCGTCTCGCCCACCAGCAGCTCGGGGGTCAGTTTGCCCGCCTCCACCATCCGCAGCATCTCGGGGAACCGCGCGGCCTGCATCCCGAACGACCCGACCATGCTCAGCTCCGCGAAGGTGAGCATGTCGACCGGGATCTCGATCTTGCCCTGCTCTTCCTGGTTGGAGACGCCGAGGCGCAGGTGACGGCCACCGGCGCGCAGCGACAGCAGCGCCGGGATCGCGGTGGTGGCCGAGCCGAGGGCGTCGACCGAGACGTGCGCGCCGCCGCCGGTGAGCTCGTGGATCTCGTCGGGCGCGTCCGGGCCGGCGGTGACCGTGTGCAGCGCGCCGACCTTCTCGGCCAACGCCAGCTTCTCGGGACTGCGCGATACCGCGATCACGTTCGCGCCCATCGCCGAGGCGACGTTGACCGCGGCGAGGCCGACGCCGCCGCACGCGAACACCGCGACCCACTCGCCGGGGTGGACCTGCGCCCGGTCGACGATGCCGTGGTAGGAGGTGATGTAGCGGCAGCCCATGCCGGCGGCGACCTCCGACGGGACGTCTTCCGGCAGGTGTACCAGGTTCACGTCGGCGCGCGAGACCTTCGTGTACTCGGCGTAGCCGCCCGTGTAGTGCATGCCCGGAAGCTGGAGGTCGGAGCAGATGTTCTGGTGGCCCGTGGCGCACTGCTCGCAGTGGCCGCAGGAGTGGTTGAACGGCGCCACGACGCGGTCCCCCCTGCCGAACCCCGCGACCTGATCGCCGACCTCCTCGATCGTGCCGCAGTACTCGTGACCCAGCACCATGGGCAGCTCGGGCACGATCCCCATCCACGGGACGCCGCCGTTCCAGATGGTGTGGTCGGAGCGGCAGACTCCGCAGGCGTCCACCTTCAGCACGACATCCCGCGGTCCGCACTCGGGCTCGGGCCAGTCGTCGCGGACCTCGAGGGGTTCGCCGAACTGCTCGAAGACGGCTGCTTTCATGGGTGCCTCGCGCGAATGGGATCCCGGCCGAGCCACACCGTTCGGAGCCGGCCGGCGATCGGGATCGACAGTCTAGACGTCTCTCGGCGTGGGGGCCAGATCGCCCCCCGGAACGAGATCGGTAGTCTCTTCGGATCCGGGGGTTACCGAGCGCCCCAGGCCGCCCACGGCCCGGCCGCTGCACGTCGGGCGGGCCGCACCTCTTTCCCGTATCTTGGACGAGCCAGACCCGCCTGCCATGCCTCCTCGGAGGATCCGACCATCGCCTGGGGACGCGCGTGACCGACTCGAGCCGGGGTTACCAGCGCTTCTTCGCGGAGCTGAAGCGCCGCCGCGTGTTCCGCGTGATGGCGGTCTACGGCGTCGTTGGCTTCGTGCTGCTCCAGATCGTGGATCTGGCGGTCCCCGCGCTGCTACTCCCCGAGTGGACCTACCGGTTGGTCGCGCTGATCCTTTTGCTCGGCCTTCCCGTGGCGATCGTGCTCGCGTGGGCGCTCGAGCTGACGCCGGAGGGCGTGCGGCGCACGGGCGCGGCGGAGCCCGGCGAGATCGCCGAGATCATCGCCGCGCCGGCTTCGAAGCGCTGGCCGTCGGGTGTGCTTGCGCTGGTCGGCGTGGGCGCGCTGGTGGTGGGCTCCTAGTACGTCGGGAGGCAATCAGCACCGGCGGTCGGCGGGGATCCGTTGGTCGACGCGGCCAACCTATCGCTCGCGGTGTTGCCGTTCGTGAACATGAGCTCCGATTCAGAGCAGGAGTACTTCAGCGACGGCATCGCCGAGGAGATGCTCAACCTGCTGGCGCAGATCCCCCAGCTGAGGGTGTCGGCGCGCACGTCGTCGTTCTCCTTCAAGGACCAGAACCTGGAGATCCCCGAGATCGCCGAGCGACTGAACGTCGCGCACGTGCTCGAGGGCTCGGTGCGCAAGGCGGAAGACAGGGTGCGTATCAATGCGCAGCTGGTCCGGGCCGACGGCTTCCGCGTCTGGTCCGACGCCTGGGACCGGACGCTGGACGACATCTTCGCGATCCAGGACGAGATCGCCGCGGCGGTGGTGCAGGAGCTCCGAGTCACGCTGCTGGGCGAGGCGCCGACGGTTCAGGAGACCGACCCGGCCGCGTACGCTCTCTACCTGCAAGCGCGGCATCAATATGAGTTGCATTCCCCTGGCGGTCGCGTGCGTGCGGCCGACCTCTATCGGCAGGCGCTGGCGATCGACAGCGCCTACGCGCCGGCGTGGGCGGGATTAGCCCATACGTACTGGTTCCTGGCAGGTCAGGGGCTACTTACTCAGTCCGGCGACGTGTTCGACTACGCCCCCGCACAAGAGGCCGCGAACCGTGCGATCGCCCTTGACCCAGCCCACGCGCCAGCGCACTTGGCCCTCGGCTCGATCGTTCTCTCCAGGGACGGCGACCTCCAACTAGCCGCCGAACACTTCCAGCGGGCCATCTCGTTGAGCCCGACAGATCCAGCCGTACTCGAACACGCCGGAGATCTCTTCCTCCCGTTGGGGCGCCTGAGCGAGCGCATAGCGTTGCGCGACCCCGTCAACTCCGGCGTCCACGCGGCGCTAGGACGGGTCTACCTGTGGGCGGGGCGGCTGGACGAGAGCATCGCCTCCTACCGCACGGCGCTGAGCATCAGCCCCGGCCGTGAGTTCAGCCACTACGTGATCGCGGCGGCGCTCATGTTGAAGGGGCAACCCGAACGCGCGCTCGCCGAGGCGGAGCAGGAGTCCGGTGAGGTATGGCGACTCATCGGCCAGGCCCTGACCTACCACGCGCTGGACAGGCCCGCAGACGCCGACTCGGTCCTGGGAGAGCTGACCGCCCGCTACGAAACCGCTTGGGCCTATAATATCGCGTACGTCTACGCCTGGCGCGGCGAGGCCGATCGAGCTTTCGAGTGGCTCGACAAAGCCGTGCAGTACAACGACCCGGGGCTGAACAGCATCCTGGTCGAGCCGTTCTTCGACAACATCCGCGACGATCCGCGCTGGCTGCCGTTCCTGGAGCGCATCGGCCGCTCGCCCGAGCAGGTGGCCGCGATCGACTTCGCGATCCCGCTGCCACGGTGACTCGAACTGCGCGGCGGCGCGATCGGCCGCCTGGAGTGCGTCGGGCGGGCACCGCGGGCCCAGCCGCCCTCCCCCGGAACACGTTGCAATCAAGTTGAGTTCGTAGGGCGGTACCCGGAGCGCGCATGCGCCTCCGGAGCACGGGACGCATTCCGGCCAACACGCCACGGAGCGCTGGTCTAGACCGTCCGACGCCGGACCCGC
>DATHRK010000064.1:0-49524 GCA_035465395.1 Longimicrobiales bacterium
TGCGCCGCTCGAACACCACGGTGGCCCCCGTCGAGTCCCACGCCACGACGTCATACGGGTCGGCGGCGCGCCCTGGGGACTCCATGCCCGGCGACCCGACCGGCATGCCCGGGACCGCCAGACCCGACATTCCGGACCAGCCGTCGTCCTCGAGGAACCGGCGCAGCGCGTCGGCGGGAACGTGCCCCTCCACGATCCGGCCGTCGACCACCGCGGTGTGGCACGAGGCGAGGGCTGGCGGTACGCCGAGCCGCCGCTTCACCTCCGTCATGTCGGGTACGTCCCGGACGTCCACCGCGAAGCCGTGTTCCCGCAGGTGCTCCGCCCAGGCCCCGCAGCAGCCGCAGGTGGGCGAGCGGTACACCAGGACGACCCCTTCGCGGACGCCATCCTCAGCTGTGGCGGGCGCGGCGCTCGAGGAAGTGGCCGCCTCGCCGTCCGCCGCCGTAGATCGCGGCGGGGCGTCGCAGGCCGCGATCGTCCAGCCCAGGGCCAGCGCCATCGTCGCTCCGATCAACGATCCTGACCGTCTCGGCATCTCCATCCTTTCTCGTCTCCATCCCGCTGCGCGATAAGGTGGCGGCGGTCCTCGCGGATAAGGCTGCCCGGGCTCGCCCGGACCGCGACGTGCTACCCTCGCAGTCTCTCCCTGCGCGACGATCGGTGCAATCGTGGATCCCCGTGCAGGGCAGTGGGGAATCTCCCCCCGTCCAACCGAGGAGGTCAGCGCCGCCAGCGCGGTCCGACCAGCGCCGGCGGGGGTCGAGCCACCTTGTGGGGAATTTCCCGATTGCCTGCCCGCCCACGACACGGGCATCTAAGGTAAAGCCGGCCGGTGCTCGATCCCGCCTGCGGCTCGCGGTCCGCGCCGCCCGACGGCGCATGTCCGGGAGACGCCCGCGGTCTCGCCCCGACTCTCGGGCCCACCCCCAGCCGGAGGTACGCGCGTGTACATGCCAAACGCCCACCCCTGGGTCGCCGGACAGACGCTCTACGAGCACCTCCAGCAACGTGGCGTGAGCCGGCGGGAGTTCGTCGCCTTCTGCGGCCAGATCACCGCCATGCTCGGGCTGGGCTCGGCGGTCACGCCGAAGATCCTGAAGGCGATCCAGGACGTCCGGCGCCCCAGCGTGATCTGGCTTCAGCTCCAGGAGTGCACGGGCTGCGTGGAGAGCGTGCTGCGCACCAGCGATCCGTCGATCGGCGATCTCGTCTTGGATCTGGTCTCGCTGGACTACCAGCACACCATCATGGCGGCCGCGGGAGACGCCGCGGAGCGGGCCAAGGCCGAGGCCATGGAGGCCGGCGGCTACGTGCTGCTCGTGACGGGATCGGTGCCGACCGCCGAGAACGGCATCTACACGACCATCGGCGGCCGCACCGCGCACGAGCTGCTGGAGGAGGCCGCCGACGGCGCGGCCGCGATCCTGGCGATCGGCGCGTGCGCCCACTGGGGGTCCGTGCAGGCGGCCCGGCCCAACCCGACGGGAGCCGTGGGCGTGAACCGCATCATCCGCGACAAGCCCGTCGTCAACATCGCCGGATGCCCGCCCATCGCGGACGTCGTGACGGCGACCATCATGCACTTCCTCACGTTCCAACGGCTGCCGGATCTGGATTCCGAGGGCCGGCCGCTGTTCGCCTACGGCGCGCGCATCCACGACCAGTGCCCCCGCCGCGCCCACTACGATGCCGGTCAGTACGTCCAGGCGTTCGACGACGAGGGTGCGCGCAAGGGCTGGTGCCTCTACCAGGTGGGCTGCAAGGGCCCGGCGACCTTCAGCCCGTGCCCGATCTTCCAGTGGAACGGGCACACCGACTGGCCCATCGGCGCGGGTCACCCGTGCATCGGCTGCACGGAGCCCAACTTCTGGGACACGATGACGCCGTTCTACGCGCGACTGCCGGGCGTAGCCGGGTTCGGCGTCGAGCGGACCGCAGACATGATCGGCGGAGCGCTCGCGGTGGGGACCGCCGCCGGGATCGCGGCGCACGCGATCGCCACGGGCGTCCAGAAGAAGCGCAGGGGGCGTGAGCTCCCGATCGTCCACGGGCCGCCGATCGACCACCAGCCGCCCGCCGACCCGCCGACTTCCGTGGAGGACCGGCCATGACCAAGGTCGTCGTCGACCCGATCACGCGCATCGAGGGGCACCTGCGCATCGAGGTCCAGGAGGAGAACGGGCGCATCGAGAACGCGTGGGCGAGCTCCACCCAGTTCCGCGGCATCGAGATCATCATGGAGGGCCGCGACCCGCGCGACGCGTGGGCGTTCACGCAGCGCATCTGCGGCGTTTGCACCGTCGTGCACGCAATCGCTTCGTGCCGCGCCGTCGAGGACGCGCTCGGGATCCGGGTTCCGCCGGCCGGCGCACTGATTCGCAATCTCGTGCACGGCATGCAGACGGTGCAGGACCACGTCATCCACTTCTACCACCTGCACGCGCTGGACTGGGTGGACGTCGTGAGCGCGCTGGGAGCGGACCCGAACGCGACCGCCGAGCTGGCGCGCTCCATCAGCCCGTGGCCGAACAACTCGGCCAGCTACTTCGCGGCCGTGCAGCAGCGCATCCAGGGCTTCGTGAACTCGGGCCAGCTCGGGATCTTCACGAACGGCTACTGGGGCCACCCGGCGTACAACCTGCCGCCGGAGGCCAACCTCATGGCGGTGGCACACTATCTGGAGGCGCTCGACTGGCAGCGGGACGTGATCCGCGTGCACACGATCTTCGGCGGCAAGAACCCGCATCCGAACTTCCTGGTGGGCGGGATGGCGTCGGCGATCAACCTCGAGGACACGGGCACGATCAACGCCGAGAGCCTCACCAAGATCCAGGGGATGATCCGCAGGGCTCGACGTTTCGTGGAGGAGGTCTACTGGCCCGACATGGTCGCCATCGCCGGCTTCTACAAGGAGTGGGCGTCGATCGGCGGCGGCGTCTCGAATTACCTGGCGGTAGGCGAGTACCCCGACAACGGGGACGCCACGGATCTGGACTCCCTCTACTTCCCGCGCGGGGTGATCTTCGACCGCGACCTGTCCAACGTGCTCCCCTACGACCACGAGCGCGTCCGCGAGTACATCTTCAGCTCGTGGTACGAGTACGAGGACGGCGACACCGCGGGGCTGCACCCCTGGGAGGGCGAGACCAAGCCCCGGTACACCGGCCCCGAGCCGCCGTGGACCTTCCTCCAGGACCACGAGAAGTATACCTGGATGAAGGCGCCGCGCTACGACGGGAGGCCGATGGAGGTCGGGCCGCTGGCGCGCATGCTGGTCGCCTACGCGAGTGGGCACGAGGACGTCCGTGAGATGGTGGACGGGACGCTGGCCGCGCTGGACGTGGGACCCGAGGCGCTGTTCTCCACGCTCGGGCGGACCGCGGCGCGGGGCATCGAGACGGTGCTGTTAGCACGCCGCATGGAGGTCTGGTTCGACGCGCTCGTGGACCGCATCCGCGCCGGCGACACGAACACCTTCAACGGCGAGCGCTGGGATCCCTCGACGTGGCCCGCCACGGCCCGCGGATACGGCTACCTCGACGCCGCCAGGGGCGCCCTGGGCCACTGGGTGGAGATCCGCGACGGCCGCATCTCGCGCTACCAGTGCGTGGTGCCCAGCACGTGGAACTGCTCGCCCCGCGACGCGGAGGGCGAGATGGGTCCCTACGAGGCGTCGCTGGTGGACAACCACCCACTCGTGGACCCGGCCCGTCCGATCGAGATCCTGCGCACGATCCACTCCTTCGACCCGTGCATGGCGTGCGGGGTGCATGTGCTCAACGCGCGCGGCGAGGAGGTCACCCGGGTGAAGGTCCAGTGATGGCCGGCGAGGAGGGTCGCGGGGGCGACGCCTCCTCGGGCGGGCGCACGGACGCGGGCGGCGTGGACGTCGCGGAGCCCCCCGGGGGGCCCCCGGCCGAGCGCCTCGAGCGCGGGCCGGTCAGGTGGCAGTGGGTCTACCTGTGGCACTGGCCGATTCGGGCGATGCACTGGCTGGCCGCCGCGACCGTGCTGGTGCTGATCGTGACGGGGTTCTACATCGGGCGGCCGTACTTCTTCGCGGGGGGCGAGGCCGGCAGCCACTTCGTGATGGGGTGGATGCGGTTCCTGCACTTCACCGCCGCCGGCGTGCTGGTGGCCACCGCGCTCGTGCGCGTCTACTGGCTGTTCCGCGGCAACCGTTTCGAGCGCTGGCGTGCCCTCTTTCCGGTTCATGGCGAGGACTGGCGAAATCTGGTGCGCGTCGTCAAGGCCTACCTGTTCATAGGCGCCGAGGATGCGCCGCACTACATGGGGCACAACCCCATCCAGCAGTTCACCTACACCGGCATCTACGCGCTCGCGGCGCTACAGGTCGTGACGGGCTTCGCGATGTATGGGATCGCCAACCCGGGCGGGCTCATGTATACGGCGTTCGGATGGGTCGGGCCGCTGTTCGGAGGGTGGCAGATCGTTCGCTTCGTGCACCACGTGGCCACCTGGCTGTTCGTCGTGTTCATTCCGCTCCACGTCTATCTGACGATCCGGGCCGACGTCGTTCACCGCGAGAGCCGCGTGTCCTCCATCATCAGCGGCCGGCGCTACGTCCGCGCCGACATCGATTTCGTCGATGAGTAGCGACCTCACGCTGGTCCTGGGCCTGGGGAGCCCCCTGATGGGCGACGACGGGCTGGGCCTGGTGGCGCTGGAGACGTTGCGCTCGGAGTGGACCTTCGATCCGGCTGTCGAGCTCGTGGACGGCGGAACCTGGGGCATGATGCTGCTGCCCCAGATCGAGGAGGCGAGGCGGCTGCTGATAGTCGACGCGATCCGCGCAGGCGGCCGGCCCGGCGATCTCGTCGAGCTGGACCGCGATGCGCTGCCCCGCGGCCTGGGAACCAAGCTCTCCCCGCATCAGATCGACCTGCGCGAGGTGCTCGCCCTGGCCGATCTCCGCGGGCGTCTGCCGATGGACGCGGTCGCGCTCGGCGTCGAGCCGGACCGCGTGGAGATGGACGCCGAGCTGAGCGAATGCGCCGCCGCTTCCGTGCCGCGTCTGGTGGAACGAATCGTCGCGCGGCTGCGGTCCTGGGGACACGAGGCGCGCCGCATCGGGGCGGACGGGGGAGTCGAGGCGAAAGGGGGGGTCGAGGCGGAACTGCCCACGCACGCCGAGGCCGTCCGGTGCACGAGTTGAGCCTCGCCCTCGAGATATGTCGTATCGCTGAACGCACGGTCGGAGTCGAGCGCCTGCCGTTCGTGCGCGAGGTGGAGCTGGAGATCGGCACCGAGTCGGACGTGGAGGTCGCCAACCTCTCGTTTTGCCTCGACGCGCTGCTGAGCCATCGGCCGTTCGTCGAGGCGTCCCATCACATCGTGCGCGCCCCCGGCACCGACATGCGCGTGCTCTCCCTGGAGGTGGACGATGGCGGTCCGTAGGATCACCGTGCGGGAACGCGTCATGGCCCGCAACGACGAGATAGCGGCTGACGTGCGGGCACGGCTCGCCCGACACGGGGTCCGCGCGCTGAACCTGGTGTCCTCCCCCGGCGCGGGGAAAACGACCCTGCTCGAGCGGACCCTGTACACGCTGGGGGACGACCTTGGGATGGCCGTGGTCACGGGCGACGTGCGCACGGCCAACGACGCGGAGCGCCTCGAACGGCACACCGACCGCCTCGTTCAGGCCGTCGTCACCGGCGGCGCCTGCCACCTCGACGCGAGCCAGGTCGCCGAGGCGCTCGACGCGCTGGACCTGGACGCGCTGGACGTCCTGTTCATCGAGAACGTCGGCAACCTCGTGTGCCCGGCGGCGTGGGACCTCGGCGAGGCCGCCAAGATCGTCCTGTTCTCGGTCACCGAGGGCGAAGACAAGCCCTCGAAGTACCCGCGCGCCTTCTCGGAGGCGACCCACGTCGTCCTCACCAAGACCGACCTGCTCCCCTACGTGCCCTTCGACCCCGTCCGGGCGCGTGCGCTGGCGCTCGAGGTGAACCCGGCCCTGGAGTGGATCGAGGTCTCGGCGCTGACGGGGGACGGGCTCCAGGGCTGGTTCGACTGCGTGAGCGCCGCGACGGCGCCGCGGATCGCCGGGATCCCGGTCTAGAGAGGAGGCGTCCGATGTGCCTCGGTATTCCGGGACGGATCGTCTCGATCGACGACGACGCGGGCATGCCCGTGGGCGTCGTGGACTTCGGGGGCGTACGCAGGCAGGTGTGCCTGGCCTACGTGGCCGACGAGGTCGAGGTCGGCGATTACGCCGTGATTCACGTCGGCTTCGCCATCTCCCGGGTGGACGAGGAGGAGGCCCGGCGTACCTACGCCGCCCTCGAGGCCATGGGCGAGCTGGAGGAGCTGGAGTGGCTGAAGGAGGTGGCCCGCCGAGCGGCTTCGGTCTCGGCGGACCAAGAGCGAGGGGCGGCCGGGGCGGCACCCACCGGCACGGGAGGCAGCGCGTGAAGTACCTCGACGAGTACCGCGACCCCCGCCTCGCGCGGAAGCTGGTCGATCGGATCCGCCGCACGGCCACCCGCAGGTGGACATTGATGGAGGTCTGCGGCGGCCAGACGCACACCCTCGTCAAGCAGGGCATCGATGAGGTGCTGGAAGATCACGTGGAGATGATCCACGGGCCGGGCTGTCCGGTGTGCGTCACGCCGCTCGAGCAGATCGACCGCGCCCTCCACCTCGCCACCCGCCCCGACGTGATCTTCACGTCCTTCGGGGACATGCTGCGCGTCCCCGGCAGCGAGTGCGACCTGTTGCAGATCAAGGCGCGGGGCGGGGACGTGCGCATCGTGTACTCCCCGCTCGATGCCGTGGATCTCGCGCGCAAGCATCCGGAGCGCGAGGTGGTGTTCTTCGCGGTGGGCTTCGAGACGACCGCTCCGGCGAACGCGATGGCGGTCTGGCGCGCCCACCAGCTCGGCGTCTCGAACTTCAGCGTTCTCGTGTCCCACGTGACCGTCCCGCCGGCCATGGTCGCGATCCTGGAAGCGCCGGACAATCGCGTGCGCGGCTTCCTCGCCGCCGGGCACGTATGCACGATCATGGGATGGACCGAGTACGAGCCGCTCGCGGCCCGCTACCGCGTGCCGATCGTGGTCACCGGATTCGAGCCGCTCGACCTGCTGGAAGGAATCTGGATGGCGGTGCGCCAGCTCGAGGCCGGGGAGCACAGGGTCGAGAACCAGTACGTGCGCTCGGTGCGCCGCGACGGCAACCGCCCCGCCCAGGACCTGCTGCAGCGGGTGTTCCGGAAGGTGGACCGGCCGTGGCGAGGCATCGGCACGATCCCCGCGAGCGGGCTGGGCCTGCGGGACGAGTTCGCCGCCTACGACGCCGAGCGGAAGTTCGCGCTGGCGGCCATCACCGCGGTGGAGCCGGCGGCGTGCCGCGCCGGCGACGTGCTGCGGGGGCGGATCAAGCCGAACGAGTGCTCGGCGTTCGGCACGCTCTGCACGCCCGAGACGCCCCTGGGCGCCCCCATGGTGTCCTCCGAGGGGGCCTGCGCGGCGTACCACCGCTATGGCCGGCGGAGCCATCGCCCCGCCCCCGAAGCCCCCATCCCCACGGGGGTGCCCTCGTGACGGGCGGCCGGCCGAAGGCGATCGATCGCGCGCCGAGGGAGGGCCTCGAGACCGGCAACGGAGCCAACGGGAGCCCCGGTCTGGCCGAGGGTCCCGTCTGCCCCACGCCGGCGCCGGCGCTCGATCGCGTGCAGCTGGGACACGGATCCGGGGGCACGATGGGCGCGGCCCTCCTGCGGGAGCGCTTCCTACCGCGATTCGCCAACCCCTGGCTGGAACGGCTCGGCGACGGCGCCGTGCTGCCCGTGCACGGAGGCGCGGTCGCGGTGTCCACCGACACCTTCGTGGTTCGGCCACTGGAGTTCCCGGGCGGCTGCATCGGCGACCTCGCGGTCAACGGCACGCTGAACGACGTCGCCATGATGGGCGCCAATCCGGCGTGGCTCTCTGCGGGCTTCGTGCTCGAGGAGGGGCTCGACTTCGCGGTCCTGGACCGCGTCCTGGATGCCATGGCGCGGGCCGCCGCGGATGCCGGCGTGCCCATCGTGACGGGGGACACCAAGGTCGTCGACCGCGGCTCCGCCGATGGGCTCTATATCAACACCACGGGCATCGGCACGCTGCGACCCGACTTCCTGCCCCGACCGGACGCGGCCGAGCCCGGCGACGCGGTGCTGGTGAGCGGCCCGCTAGGGCGCCACGGGATCGCCGTGATGTCGGTGCGGGAGGGTCTCGGCTTCGAGGCGGAAGTCGTAAGCGATACCGCCTGCCTGGCGCCGTTGGTCCGGCTGCTGGAGGAGCGCGTGGGCGGCGGCGTGCGCACCCTGCGAGACCCGACCCGCGGCGGACTGGCCAGCGCGCTCAACGAGGTCGCCGCCGCCTCCGGTGTCGGCATAGAGCTGGATGGGGAGGCCATCCCGGTCCCGGTCCCGGTCGCCGCCGCCTGCGACATGCTCGGCCTGGACCCGCTCTACGTCGCCAACGAGGGGGTGCTCATGGCGGTGGTGGAGCCTGCCTGCGCGGACGCGGCTCTCGACGCCCTTCGCGCTCACCCGCTGGGAGCGGAGGCTGCGCTGATCGGGACCGTGACCCGCGATCACGGGGGCCTCGTCACGCAAAGGACCGGGTTCGGCGGCCGCAGGATCGTGGACATGCTGTCCGGCGACCAGCTGCCGCGGATCTGCTGACCGGCAGTCCCGTCAGGGACGGCGCGTGATCGCCACCGCTCCTGCCCTGCGCGGATCCGCGGCGCCGTCCAGTCCCGTTTCCCGCGACCAGATGGCGACTCCCGCGCCTCCGAAGTACATCGACCGCTCCTCGAACCAGCGCCACGGGATGTCGAGCTCCGGCCTGGGGAGCCCCGGCTCGGCGGCCACCCGAGGGCCGTCGTCGGTCGCCTCGAGGTGCAGGCGCGGGTGGCCCACCGCCTCCTGAGGGGCCATGCCCGCGTTGGCGATGTTCGCCAGGACCTGGAGGATGGCGGTGGGGATGCGGTCCGCGCCCGGCGAGCCGATCGCGAGCACCTCGCCGCCTCCCGTTCGGCGGGCGACGGTCGGCGCCATGTTCGAAATGAGGCGCGCGCCCACCGGCCATGCGTGCAAGCCGCGCCTGTTGAGCTCGATCTCGCCCAGGCAGTTGTTGAGCCACAGGCCGGTGCCGGGCACCATGACCCCGGAGCCGTAGCCGGCCGACATCGTGATCGAGCACGCGACGCCGGCCGCGTCGACGGCCGACGTGTGGACGGTCGACGCTGAGCGGAAGGCGCGGACGAGCTCGCCGACCGCCTCTTCCACGTCCTCGCGCGGATCGACGCGCTCGCGCCGGAAGCCCAGCACGCGCCGCTGGACCTCCACGAGTCGGGCGACGTCGTCCTCCGACCACGCGCCGCCGGGGCGCCCCTCCATGAGAGCGAGCATCGCGTTCAGGACGGCGCCACCCACCGCCGGAGGGGGATTCGTCGCGACGCTCCAGCCGCCGGCCGCGCCCACCAGCGCGGGCCGCACGATGGGGCGGTAGGCGGCCAGGTCCTCCCGCGTGATGAGGCCCCCGTGGGCCTCCATGTCCGCGGCTATCGCGTCGGCGAGCTCGCCCGTGTAGAGGTCCCTCGCGCCCTTCTCGGCGATCCTCGCAAGGCTGTCGTCGAGGTGCGGAATGCGGACCAGCTCGCCTTCGCCGAGCGGCTCGCCGGCGTCGTCGTGGAGGGCCGCGTGGCCGTCCGGATGCCAGCCGAAGACCGGACCCGCCGAGTAGCCGAGGTAGTAGCTCGAGGCGGGGGACAGAGGAAAGCCGTCCCGGGCGACCCGCACGGCCGGTCGGAGCAGCTCCGCCCAGGGCAGGCGGCCGTGGCGCTCGGACGCGATCTGGAGGGCGGCCGGACCGCCGGGGGTGCCGACCGAGCCGTGACCGACGTGCATCGTGACGCCGCCGCCGTACTCCAGAAACACGGTCCGCGTGCCGCCTCCGAAGCGCGCCGGGTCGACCCCCCGCCCCGGCATCTCGACGTACCCATCGATCGTCTCCGGCTCGCCGTCCGGCTCCCACACGGTTACGAAGCCGCCGCACCCCGGAGCGCAGATGCCGGGCTCGGCTACGCTGGCCACCCACGTGGCGGCGATCGCGGCGTCCACCGCGTTGCCGCCGGCCTCGGCGACCTCCGCGCCGGCCCTGGCGGCGAGCGACGTGCTGGAGGCGACCGCGACGCCCGACTCACGCCCCATCCGCCTCCTGGGAAAAGAGGTCGGGTCCCGGGTCGGCGGCCTCGGCCTCCACCTCGGCCGAGAGCACCGCGCCGCGGTCGGTCGGGATGGGGCTGGAGCCTGCGCCCGCGTCTCCGCCCGCCTCGCCCTGCCCCCCCACCTTCTTGTACAGCCCCGCGAAGCGGAACGGCGGGGCTTCGTACGCCGGCGGCAGGTAATCTTCCGGGATTGCGATCCGGCTCCCGTCGCGCGCCGCGGCGTAGTGCGGGGACATGATCTCCAGGCCCGCCTCGTTGAACAGGTCCTGGATGTGGGTGCGCAGCTCGGAGTAGGTCCCCGCCATGCGGTTGGGCGCCCGCGTGTAGACGTTGATCTCGTAACGCACGTAGAAATCGTCGAGCGCCGTCTGCAGGACGAAGGGAGGCGGCTCCAGCTCGCAACTCTCGGTCCTGCGAGCCGCCTCGATCAGCAGCTCGTGGACCTGCCGCCACGGCGCGTCGTAGCCGATGGTGACGGAGTCGTGGAGGATCAGCCCGTGCTTCCGGGCCGAGGAGCTGAAGTTCACGATGTGGCTGGACAGTATCATCGCGTTGGGGATGGTGATGTCCACGTTCTTGATCGTCCGCACGCGCGTCACGAGCAGCGTCCTGCCGACCACGTCCCCGACCGTGTCGGCGATCTTCACGCGGTCCCCCTCCTGGAACGGCCGCATGTAGATGATGACCATCCCGCCGACGACGTTCGCCACCGCGCCGGCCGATCCGAACGACAGGAGTAGGCCGAGGAACGCCGCGATGCCGCGGAACGCGGGCGAGTCGCTGCTGGGCAGGTAGGGCCAGATCAGGATCGCCGCGAGGACGATGACCAGGAAGCGCACGATCCGGTACGTGGGCATCGCCCAGTCGCGGTGGAACCCGTCGATCCGCAGGGTCCCCGAAGCGACGCCGCGGAACACCAGCGCGATGAGCTTCAGCGCGAAGTGCGTCGCGACGACGATGACCGCGATCGTGAACAGATTCGGCAGATAGTCGAGGAGTGCCCGCCAACCCGTCGTCGCCGGGTCCATCACGTAGCCCACGAGCCGGCTGGCGATGCCCTGCGTCCACGGGAACAGGCCGAGGGCGGCGGGCACCGCGACCACGACCAGCAGCCCCAGCACCACGATCCGCGCGACCTCCATCGCGCCGGCCAGAAGGTCCGCCGTCCGCTCCGCGGACAGGAACTCCAGCTTCTGCAGGCGCACCGCCGGGATGCGGCCGCCGCGGTTCGCCTCGATCCACTCCTGGCCGCGCGGGAACAGCCACGTGTTCACGACCCGGAACACCCAGTAGATGACGAGCCCCAGCAAGAAAACGCCGAACACGCCGAGGGCGATCGAGCGGACGAGCCACAGGAAGGACTGCCGCTCGAGGCCTCCTTGGACCGCCTCCCGCCACGCTTCCGCCAGGGCCGCGCGATCCATCCGCTCGGCAGCGGCATCCTCGTCGGTCACCGTCAGGACGATGCGGCCGTCGACGAAGAGGTCGATCCGCGCGCCGTCGACCTGGAGGTACACCGAGTCGGTGTCGGCCTCGGGGTCGCGCGAGATCGCGAGGATCCGGTCGCGGATCGCCTCGGCGCGCTCCTCCGGCGCGAAGGCGCCGACGCGAGCGCGGACCGTCAGAAGGGTGTCGCCCCTCAGAACGACCGGAAAGCCGGGGGGCACGAGGGTGGAATCGGCGGCGGCCGTGCTGTCCTGCCCGGCGGCCAGGCTGTCGGTGGCCGCGGAGTCTGCGATGGCGTTCGAGTCGTTCTGGCCGGCGGGGGCCCGATCCTGCGCCCATGCGCGAGGCGCCGAGCTCGCCACCAACGCGAGCGCGAGCGCTATGTCCCTCCAGCGGGCCACGAAACGCATTTCTCCTCCGTGTCTTGCCGCCAACGGCCGTCGAGGCGCCGTACGCCCTGCTAGGGTAGCGCCAGCGCGTCCTCGAGTCGGTGGAGCTCGCTCGTCGGTCGCTCGAGCGCTTGCCGGTCCCAGTCCGCGAGATCGGCGGCGGCCGCGTACGTGCTCTCCAGGAATTGCGTGAGCGCGGCGACCGGATCGGGGGCGGTACGCACCGCCTCGTACGGCAGGAAGAACTCCCCCATCTCGGAGCTCCAGAACGCGGCCGCCGGCCGCACGTCGGCGTCGGCGAAGCCCTCCGGGGTCGGATAGGCGTAGGAATAGAACGCCGCGTCCATGTCGGCCGATCCCGGCCAGAAGCCCGCGCTGCTCACCTCGTGGGAGTAGGCCTCGCGGGTCACCCAGTCAGCGAGGTTCGGGAAGCCTCCCGGATGCTCGGGCGCCGGCCGGCCGCTGAAGCGGGTCACCGCCAGGTCGGGCGCCCCCCAGAAGAAGTGCACGGGGCTGGACTTGCCAAGGAAACGCGCCCGAAACTCCTCGAATACCCGTTGAACCTGGACGAGGACCAGCCAAAATCGCCGCGCCGCCTCACCGTCGTACTCGCCCGGCTCCGTCTGGCGCTCGAACGGCACGGCCTCCCGCACCTCGTTCGGCTTCGTCCGGATCGCCACCGCGACGTCCAGGCTGCGCAGCGTTGCCATGACCTCGGCGTAGAAGTCCGCTACGGATTTCGGCGCCAGGTCCACCGTGGCCTCGCCGCCGGAGGACGTGCGGACGCGCAGGACCTGATCGAGGAAGTCGAACTCGAGGTCGAAACCACCGCCGTCATGGGGCACCAGCCCGGTGGTCAGGCCGCGCGGAGACACGTAGAGCACGCTGTCCCACCAATGGTTGACCAGCGGCGCCTGCATCAGCCGCACCTTGCCGACGATCTGCATCCACATGTGGAGGGACGCGAGCGTGCCGCTCCAGGAGGCGTACGGGATCTCGGGCCAGGCATCCGTCTCGGGGCGCGTCAACCGCAGCCCTCCGGTTACAGGTGGCGAGTCGGCTCCGTCGCGGTCAGACGGGAGGCGTACCGCCAACCTGCGGTGCCTGTCAAGCGAAAGCCCGGAGGCGAGGATTCGCGCTCCGGGCTTTCGGTCCCGTCAGGTCCGCTGGGGACCCGGCCTCAGATCGGGACGGCGCCGATCAATAGAATACCACCGCGTCGGACGGCACGCCCTCCGCGTCGCGGCTGGCCCCGCCGAGGACCAGGACGTGGCCGGTGCCGTCGCTCTCCAGGAATGTCACCGCCGCCTGGTTGTAGAGCGAGATGCCGATCTCGACCTCGATGATCTCCGACCCGGTCGCTCCGTTCCAGGGATCGGTCGTGCCGTCGTTGTTGAGCGACGCGAAGGTGTTCTCGCTCGAGCCGGGTTGGCCGGCGTAGACGCCCGACGTGGCGAACAACGCCCCGCCGCCGAAGATCGAGCTGTGCTTACTGCGCGCCTTGGACATCGACTCCGTCGCGGTCCAGCCGGTGGCGAGCTCGCCCGTCCGCACGCTGATGCGCGCGAAGTGCACGGCGGAGGTCTCGCTGCCGCTGAGCCCGGCCGCCACGGGGTCGACCGTGCCCGCGTCGCCGCCGATGACGTGCAGGAACGGTCCGAAGCCGATCTGGGCGTGGTGCGCGCGCGGGCCCGGCAACGTGCCCAGCGACTCCCAGGCGCCGAGCGTTCCGTCCTCCGCGATGGCCGCGCGGTAGACCCCGTCGGTGGCCGCATCGAGGGTGTCGGCGCCGCCCGTCAGATACATGAAGCCGCGGAACAGAGTGGCTTCAGCGGAATGAAGCGGCATCGGCAGGGACGAGGTCATCGACCAGGGCCCGACCGCCCCGTCCAGCCCGATGCGCGCCATCCACACGTCCGCGACCGCGACACCGGCCGTGTCCACGCCGCCGAGGACGTACAGGAATCCTCCCGTCGTCGTCGTGTCGAGCGCGGCCGTGAAAGCCGTGGCCGCGGCGAGCGCGTGATACGCGCGCGGCTCCGGCAGCGGCGTGGCCATGCTCCAGCCCCCGCTCAGCTCGCCCGATTCCTGAGTCGTCGCCGCATAGACCGCGTCGGTCGCCACGTTCAGCGTGTCGGCACCTCCGACCGTGATTACGTGGTTCGCCGGCGTCGGGCCATCCTCGATCGGGACGAACACCGCGCCCAGGCCCTGGAGCGGCTGCGGCAGCGCAGTCGTCTGTGTCCAGTTGATCAGGCTCGGGCTGAACACCCCGCTTTGGATGATGCGGAACTCGATCGAGTCCGTCGCCCCCGAAGAGGTCTCCACCCAGACGAACGACGTGTCGGCCGTCTCCTGGGGCACCTGCGTCACGATGAAGCCGTCGTTCCAGTCCTCGTTCGGGTCCAGGATCGGCGCCGCCACCGCCGAGCCGTCGCCCGCGCGGAAATACACGGCGCCCTCGGCCAGCGCCATGCTGTCCCCGAACGCGGAGCCCTCGACGATGATCGTCATGCCGCGCAGGCCGGTGGGACGAGAAACGCCGTTGATACGGAACGCCTCCGGCGCGACCACCGTGAACACGCTGTCGAGGGTCGCCGACCCTGTCCCGCGGTTCACCACGCGTATGTCGTAGGTCGTGCCGAGCGTCAGCCCCGCCGGCGCGAGCGCGAACACCGCGCCGCCCTCCAGCGAGACCCTCGGCGATGGAATGTCGTCGAAGTAGACCGTGACGTCCGTCGCGTGGAAACCTTGGCCGTCGATGCGCACTTCCGTGCCGGACGTGCCCGTCGATGGAGAAATCGAAGCCAGCTCCGGAGGTACCGCGATATCGGTGGGACCGTCGTCGCAGGCTGCGACGCCCAGAACCGCCCCGGCGAGAACCCCCCCCACACACTTCCGCACCCATGCCCGCATGAAACGCCTGCCTGTCGCTGTCCCGGGGAGAGCGGGAATCGACGTTGGAAGGACGATCGACGACGTGCCAGCGTCACCGGACCGAAACCTAGGCGAGCTCCGCGGGGCCGTCGGGACCGCATCGGTGCCGGGCCCCTGCGTGACTGCGTGGATGCAACAAGCCCCGCGACCGTGCGGCGATCGCGGGGCTCGGGGATTCTTGGGAGAGATCGGGTTAGTTGTTGCCCCGCCTCCCTGGCGGGTCACCCGATTTTCCCGGCGGCTCGACCTTTTGCTCCCCGGGAGTCGGCACGCTCGCGGGTCTGCCCGCCTGACCGTCGCGACCGAATGCGTTGCCCTGACCGCGCGCCTGCGCCGGCAGACCGACCAGCTCGGCCGGGCCGCGTTCCAGGGCTGCGAGCACCTGGTTGAGGGCGGTCTGTGAGGAGGCGCCCATCTGCACCAGCTCGGTGAGCACCGCGACCGCCACTCCGAGGCGCTCCCGGGGGGCGCTCTGCGCGACCGTGGCGATGGCGGGCCCGTCGACCCCGGCCAGCAGCGCGTCCGCGCCCAACGACAGATCGCCGTCGGACACGCCCTCCTCGGTCGCCTCGGGCTCCATCAGCGACAGGGCCTGCTGGAGGGCCGCGAGCCGCTGTTCGACGGCGGCCGCGATCCGCGCCATCGGTACACCTTTGGCGCGGCCCTCCGCGATCTTGCTCTCCAGCAGCCCGACGGGCACGCCCGCCTCGGCCGCCTGTGACAGCGCCGCCTCGATCCGGGCATCGGGAGCCTGCGCCTGCAGGCCTCCGGTGCTCGCGACCGCGAGAACCGCTGCGAGAGTCAGTATCTTCCAGTATCTCATTTCGCTACACATCAGGCTCGCGCCAGACCTCGTCAATCGTGATACACAGGGTAAGACGGATAGCTGCGGGCGTTGGTCACACGAACCGTTACACGTCATCGTCCACCCCCATCTCCAGCAGCGCCTCGCGCAATGCGTCGCGCGCCCTGTGGACGCGCATCTTCATGGCGCTCACCGATGCATCGGCCAGCTCGGCCATCTCCTCGTAGCTGCGCCCCTCCATGTGCTTCATGAGGAAAGCGTCCCTCATCTCTGCGGTCAGCTCGTTCAGGGCCGCGCCCAGCTTCTCGCGCAACTCCGCCCGGTGCGCGCTGGCGCCGGGGTTGTCCTTGGGCGCCGCCAGGTTCGCCGTTTCGATCGGCACCGACCGGCGGCGGATGTTCTTCACGTGGTCCAGCGCCCGGTTGCGCAGGATCCGGAACACCCACAACCCGAACCGCTCGGGGTCGCGACACTCCCCGAGCCTGCGGTAGGCCACGATGAACGCGTCCTGCACCAGGTCCTGGGCGGCGTCCGCGTCGCGCGTCATGCCCGCGGCGTGGTGGAACAGGCCCCCCTGGTGCCGGCGAATCAGCTCTCCGTAGCTATCCGAGTCGCCCGCGCGCACGCGGGCGACCAGGTCCCCGTCGCTGGCTTCGTTTCCCATCACCACCGCCACCTCACCCGTCGATTCACCCGTCGACGATCAGCACCGCCACCCAGCCGCCCATGCCGTCGGGCTTCCGACCCGGGGTGCCCTCCGGCACGAACCAGTTGCCTCGGGCGTCGACGAACGCGTAGTGATAGACCCCCGGCTCCAGCGATGCCGCGTACTCCCACTCCCTGCCGTTCAAGCGCATCGCCACCGGCTTCCAGTCCGTGAAGTCGCCCGCGACGGATACGGGACCCGGGACGCCGCCCTCCGGGAGGCGCAGCACGACCGGCGCGGCCCCGGACTGGACGGGCAAGGGTACATCCGCGACCAGGTCGCCCGCGGGTGGGTCGCTCAGGGCCAGCGACACGCCGACGCTCCAGGTTGTGCGTGGGTCGGTCAGATAGACCGGATCGAACGCCTCCCGCGCGATCACTGCGCGGGCCCACAAACGCTCCAGGACGCGAACGGAGATGCCCGCGTGCCACGGCGTGTCCTCGATGCCATCGTTCAGCCACGTGCCCACTCCCGCCCACGCCACCATCCCATCCCGCACGCCGAGCGCCCGCGCCGTCATCAGGGTGTATCCGCCCTCTTCGGCCCGCAGGTGCCTCACCGACGCCGAGAGCTCGAGCGGCGTCGAGCGGGGCGTCGCACTCACCCGACCCTCGAGCACGCCGACGGACCGCGTGAACTCCGTCCCCTCGGCACCGAACCCGCTGTAGTATACCTGCCCGCCGGCGTACGCGTCGACGCTGATGACATCGCTGACGCGATAGGACAGACCCGGCAGCAGCACCGCCCCGGCGCCGAAGCCGGACGTGACCCCGCTCGGGTCGTCCTGGCCGTACACCTGCCCGGCGATATCCACCAGCGCGGTCCACGAGCCCCGCCGCACCGTCGGCTGCGTCTCCGCCCAGACCCCACCCCACAACGGATCGTCGTCGGACAAAGCCGGCGAGCCGGAGGCGCCGAACCAGAGGCGCTGGTCCACGTACTGGATCCCGGCGACGAGATTCGACGTCTGGATCTCCCGCGCGCCCGCCTCGAACGTCGCGCGACCCGCGTCGAGCGACGCGCTCCAGCTCTGCGCCCACAGCGCCTCGAAGCCGCCGGATCCGGCCGCGATCACGAGCCCGGCCGCAAAGGCCGTCGACCGGAGGTGGCGGATGCAAGACAACGCCCCGAACCCGGGCCCGTGCCCGATTCGCGGCGTTGTCGCCGGCGCTAGGAGGCCGCTCATCGGCCCGTGCTCCGGGGCTAGCCTAGAGCGATGTGTTCGGGGGGAGTATCGAGAGTCTGCTGTTGACGCCGCCGAAACCGTCATCGACGGAAGCCGCCAGCGGATCCGGGGTCCACCGTTCGCCGTCGACGACGAAGGCGTAGTCGTGTACGCCCGGATCGAGCGCAACCGAGACGGTCCACACGCCCGGTGCCGTCTGGTAGAGCTCGTAGGACGGCTCCCAGCCCGTGAAGTCGCCCGCGAGCGAGACCGACGTCGCTTCCGGGGCGTCCAGTCGGAAGTGGACCAGGATGGGTGCCGGAGCGCTTGCGACGGCGGAGTCCTCCGTGTCCGGGCCGTCGCCCGCCGAGAACGGCGCGACGGCGAACAGGGCGAGCAGGCCGGCCGCCACCAGACCGTAGGCGGGTCGGATCGCCATGGGGCGAGGATTCCAGAGCCAACCCAGCGCGTCCCGGACAGCGGACACCGCACTACGAGGACGAGCGGAGGCCTGGCTCGGTTGCTCGATCACACGTAGCACGGCGCCGCTTACATCCGGAACCTGCGCGGGAAGGAGCCCGTCGAGACCCGAGGTGAGCGCCGACTGGAACTGCAGGGCCAGTCGGGCCTCGTCCTCGGAGAGCGCCTCGAGCGAAATCTCTCCGTCCAGGAACGAATGGATGCGTGCGTTGATCTTCATGTCTCTGCCGTGCTGGACGATCGAGCGGGAATGAGCGTCACATCGGTGCGAGGATGATGCGCAGACGGGGGCGCGCGGTCCAGGGTTTCGACCATCGGGCCGCCGTACCGTGAGGCCGGGCTCGCGCGCGATGTGACGAACGACAAGGCTCCCTCGTCTCTGCGAAGGCCATTGGAGGGCCACTGCGCGCCGGCCAGCGGTTGTTTCGGTTGGGCCACGGGGGGCCGGGCGCCGGATCCGATCATTCGCAGAGGACGTATGCTTCCCAAGAACGCTAGGGGCCTGCTGGCCGGGCTCGCGGTATGCACCGGTGTGCTCGCCTGCGACGACCCTTCGGGCTCGGAAATCTCCCGCATCTCCATCCTTCTGACCGACGCCGTCGACGAGGAGGTCGTCGCCGCGCACGTCGGGATCGCCTCCATCGAGCTGATCGGCGGCGGGCCGGAGGTCGGGGGCGCGATCGTGCTGCGCAGCGATCCGTGGGTGGGCGACGTGATGGAGCTCCAGAACACCTTCGCCACGCTGGTGGGCGAGGTGCAGATTCCGTCCGGCAGGTACACGGAAGTGCGGTTCATCTTCAGCGGCATGTGCATCGAGGTCGATGAGGACGACGACGGCGTCGCCGACGCGACCTACCAGACCGAGGGCTTCGACGAGTGCCAGGCGCTCGGCGATCCGGGGGTTCTCCAGCCGCCGAGCTTCATGGCGTCCGGCCTGAAGGTGAAGCTGCCCGGGGGCAACTTCCCGATCGAGGGCGGCGACCACACGCTGCTGATGGACTTCGACGTGGCGGCCAGCTTCGGTCACCCGACGGGCACCGACTCCTGGATCGCGCACCCCGTGATCCATGCTTCGGAGTTCCACCTCGCCGCGACGGTCACGGTCAACGTCACGCTGGACGCGGCGGGGCTCGGTGCGCTGACCGCCGACGCCGTGTTCGCCGCGATGAGCGCCAGCCTCGGCGGCGAGACCATGGCGGTGGTGCAGGACGGCGGGGGTGCTCTCACCGGCAGCGTCGTCTTCGGGCTGCAGGTTCCGGGCGACTACACGGTGGACGTGACCGCAACCGTTTTCGACCTCACGGCAGTGGCCGACGTCACGGTGGATGGCGTCGACGCGGGAATGGGCCTCTCGCTGCCGCTGAACGTGTCGCTCGGCGAGAGCGCCGATGCGATCGTCGACGTCGACGTTTCGGCGGTGGCGCCGTCCTGACGCCGCTCTAGCAACCCGAGGCGTAGCCCGCACGAACGGGGTCTCGCGAACCGATCGCGAGGCCCCGTTCCGCCTTTCAGCCCTTGCGCTGCCCCGCCGCCAGCCCCATCCGATCCACGCGGGCGTGCATTTCCTGGAGGATCCGGTGGCGCTCGGCCGACTCCACGTCCGTCGCCGCCGCCTCCACCGAGGCCTCGTTGAGGTGCCGCACGAGGCCGAGGAAGTCGGTCACCTCGCTGCGCAGCTTCAGGTACTCCCTGCGCGGGCCCACGAGACGCTGTGCCAGTGTCCACACGCCGCCCTGGATCAGCAGGATCCCGACGATGATCAGCGCGAGCTGGGTCTGCGGATCGTCGCTCGTGACGACGCCCACGAAGATGATCGCCATCCCGACCAACGCGAGAAGAACACGAACCCATATTTTCATTCTGGTCTTCTCCTGCCCGGGGTGTCCGAGAACAGCACCTCGATGCGCGGGTCGGCCACGCCCGCGGCCTCCAGGGGCGGCCCGAGAGCGACTTCGAGGGCGCGGGCGGTGTTGCGTCGCGGCTGATCCGAGTCTTGCAGGTGGCGAATGCCCTGAGCCCTGAGGGCACGCTCCATCAGGCGGATGGCCTCCTGCTCGACGTCTCGACCGCTCGCGTCCAAGCGCGCCCACCCGACGTCGGTCTCGACCTCCATCGCCTCCAGCACCGGCTCGACACTCCAGATAGTCGGCGCCGGGACGGTGATGCGCACATCGCCGTCCTCGCCGATCTCGATGTCCTCGGGCGCGATGCGCGAGAGCTCCACACCGTACGAGACGCGCCCGGGCATGCGCACGGTGGCGCTGGTGGTACCGAGGTTGAGATCGAGGAGCCCCGGGAGAAGCCTGCGGGTGTTGGCCACGCGGGTCGTCGCGCTCAGATCCACGGCGCCGGTGACCAGGAACGTCTCGGGAGTCTCCCGCTGAATGGCGGTGTAGAGCGCACCGCGGATCTCGGTCGCCGATGGGCGCAGCCAACGGCCCGGAAAGCCTGATAGCCAGGCCGCGAAGACCACGAGCACCGTCAGGACCGCGGCCGCCCCGATCATCCACGCCCATCGCCGCGACGGGCCGGGAGCCGCCGGTGGGTCCGGCGACCGGGCCGGGGCCGCGTCGGGCGAACCGTCGCGCGCCGTCACGGTCCGCCCGCCACCGTCAGGGGGCTTCGGGCGCGCTCGATCGGTTGGCCTCCGCGATGGCCTCGAGCCCTGACGCGATCTCGTCGGCGCCGAGCCAGCGCCCCTGGATCATGACCCCGGCGACTTCGCCGACGTTCGCGACATCCTCCAGGGGGTTGGCGCGCAGGAGCACGAGGTCGGCCGCCATGCCCTCCGCCACCACACCGCGGTCGGCGGCTCCGAGGTGATCGGCCACGTTGACGGTGCCCGTGCGAAGCGCCTGGTACGGCGTGAGCCCTGCAGCTACCAGAGCCGCCAGCTCCTCGTGCATGGAGAACCCGGGCACGTTGAAGATCTGGGGCGCGTCCGAGCCGAGCAGGATGGGCACGCCGGCGTCGTGCAGGGCCTTGATCAGACGCCGCCGGAGGTCCACGAAGGCGTCCAACTCCTCCTGCGAGGTAGACCCCCGAATGGCGGCGACCTGCTGGCCCCAGTTGGCGCGCACGCCCGGCACCATGTAGCGCACGTCGTCGCGGCGGTAGAGCGCGTCCACGTTCGCCTCACCTACCAGATCCTCGATCAGGCTCTGTGTGGGCACCTGGGCGACGCCCGCCTCCGCCGTGAGGCGCACGAGCTCCTCCAGACCCGACTCGTCCACGTACGCCATCGTGTTCGTGCCGAAGAACGCCGGGTCCGGAGCGTCTTCGGTGAGCAAGGCGTTCACGTAGCCGTCGAGGTGGTCGATCGTCCAGCCGCCGAGCTCCAGGTAGCGGCGCACGCCCACATCCGAGGGCACGTGCCCGGCGAAGCGAATGCCGACGCGCTGGGCCGTGGCCGCCAGCGTGTCGAACGTCTCGCGTCCGATGCCGGGGTGGATCTTGAGCAGGTCGTAGCCGGCGGCCGCCTGAGCCTCGACGGCCTCACGGGCCGCCTGGGGCGTAGGGACGCTGTTGCCGTTCAGCGAGGGACCGGTCGTCACGAGACGCGGACCGAGCTTCGTGCCGGCGTCGAGGGAGTCGCGCAGCGGCAGATGGTGCGGCGCGCCGAGCATCCCCCGGATCGTCGTGATCCCGTTCGCCAGGAACAGGAAGAGGATCTGGTCGGTGAACTCCCCCTGGCCGGCCTGCGGGGGCACGTGCGCGTGCATCTCCGCCAGGCCCGGCATCAGGAACATGCCGTCGGCCTCGATGGTTCGGGTGCCCTCCGGCAGGGCGACGCCGGCTTCGCCGATCCAGGTGATGCGGCCACCCTCGACGAGGACGGTCCGGTCGGGCAGCACCTCCTCGGTGTCCATGGGTACGACGTCCACTCCGACGAACGCCATGTCCGCCGTGCCGGGCGGCGGTGGCCCGTCGCCGGTGCTCTGCGCACAGGCGCCCGCAGGCAGGGCGACGAACAGTGCCGGGAGAAGAATGCCGCGGGAGATCCGCAGTGGTGCCATCACGGTGCTGCCTCCTGTGGGAAGCGGAACGGTTCGAATGTGGGACGGCACGAACCCGGGTACAACCGGGTGCCGCCCCGCGTCGGGCGAGCACGACCGTGGTGCGCACGATTGGGCGGTGGCCGCGCTCCGAAGCTCGCAACCGATGCGATGTGTGCAAGCATGGACCCCTGGCGCGTCCCTGCGGTTGGAAGCGGTCGATCCTTCGTCGGCGCGCCGGGGACGATCGACCCACAGCTCCCGGGGTAGGCAACGTCCATGGCCGTCGACTGGGAAGCCATCTATCGCGAGGCGTGGAGCGACCTCGTCGGCTACCTCTACCACAAGGTGTGGGACGAGGAGCGGGCGCGGGATCTCGCGCAGGAGGCCTTCGTGCGCGCGCTGGATTCGGAGCCGGACAACCCGCGCTCCTGGCTCTTCACGATCGCCACCAACCTCGCCCGGGACGAGGCGCGGGGCGCCGCCCGGCGACGCCGCCACCTGACGCTGCTCCGGACGGAGTCGCCGGTGGCCGCCGACCCGCCCGATGTCATTCGCGACCTGGACCGGCGCGAGCGGGCCGAGCGGGTGCGGAGCGCGCTCGACCTGCTGGGCGACCGGGACCGTGAGATGCTCCTGCTGCACCAGGCCGGTCTGGACTACGGGGAAATCGCCGCGCGTAGCGGGCTCTCGCGCGGCTCCGTCGGCACGACGCTCTCACGCGCGCGCCGGCGCTTGTCGGACGCGTATCGGGAACTGGAGGAGGGACGCGATGCCGCACGCGGATGAAGGGCGGCTGCACGCCTATCTGGACGGGGCGCTCCACGCGGAGGATCCGCGCGCGGCGCGTGCCCTCGAGAGCCACCTGGAGACCTGCGCCGATTGCCAGGCGCTGCTCGAGTTCGAGCGGGCCGTCCGCGACGAGGCGTCCGCGCTGCTCGCCGACGCGCTCCCCGCAGCAGCCGGTGCGCCGCCTCCGTGGGAGGAAATTCTGCACCGTGCCGGACGGGGCGAGTCCGTCGCGGCGGCTGGCTCGGGTGCTGCTGCCTCGGTTGCGGCGTCAGCCGCGGCGAGCGGCGCCGCGGCGGGTGATGCGGCCGCCACGCCGCACGGCGGTGGCCACGCCGGGGTGCCGCAGAGCGGACAGGATCGGCGGCCGCATCGGGGCTTCGCGTGGCTTCCGGCGGGGCCGCGCCTGGCATGGGCCGCGAGCGTCGTGGTAGCGCTCGGCGTCGGCTGGTGGTCCCACGCCGCGCTCGGGGCCGACCCCTTCCGGCCGAGCGCACCGACGGGGGAGGAGAGCACGATCCTGGACATGGTTCCCGGCGGGGCGCCGGAAGAAACCGCGGCCGACGACGCGGCGGCGGGCGAAGAGGGCGACGCCCGCGGCGAGGCTCGGGAGTCCTTCGATGACCTCGGGCCGGCGACGCCCGCTGCGTCGCAGAACGAGGCCGCGCCTCCCGCGGCTCGCAGGGACCCGGCCGACCCCGCTTTCCAGGCGTTCGCCGAGACCGAGAGCCCGGACGGCCCGCCGGCCGCGAGCGAACAGGAGCCGGCGGCGCAGCGCGAACCGGCGGCGGCGGAGAGCGCTCCGCGGGCCCGCGGCGCGCGTCAGGAAGCGGCCGCGGCGGTCGCCGGCGACGTGGCCATCGAGGCGGTAGTGGTCGATTCCGTCGAGGAGGAGGACGCGTTGGCCCGAGACGCGCCCCCGGCGCCGCCAGCCCTCGCGAAAGACGAGGACGCGCCGGAACCGGCGGCGGTCGCTCCCCAGCTACTGGAAGGCATCGCGGCCGGGTTCCGAGGCGCCGAATCGTGGACGCGGGTGGACCTGACCGAGGCACGCGCGCTGCTCGGGCGAACGCCCGTGGGTGTCCCCGGCGCGGACCTCGTCGACGTGTCCTGGGGCGCCGGCGGCCGCACGTTGCGGGTAACGCAGCGGCTGGAGACCGGCGAGCGCGTCGACCTCTATCAGTGGAACGTGGCCGAAGCGGGGAACCGAGCGCTGGACGGTGCCGCCCTGGCGGACTCCGCGGCCCGCAGCGAGCGCGCGGCCGCCGCCCGGCGCGCACCCGGCACCCCCACGATCCTCACCGAGGAGGGTCTGCTGGTGGCCGGCTCGGGGTCCCTGGACGCGGCCGCGCTGCAGGACCTGCTGGCAACGCTGGAGCCGCTGGAGGAGTAGCGCAGCCGACCGCCCCTCGCCGCGGCGGCGCAGCGGCCGGCCTCCGCTCAGCCGGAGATCTCTCCCAGGGCCTGTGCCGCCGCGCCGCGCACGCGCGGGTCGGCGTCGTCCGCCAGAACCCGCGTCAGCGCCGGGATCGCGGCGGCGTCCTCGATCTCGCCCAGCGCCCACGTGGCCGCGATTCGCACGTCGGGCGAGCCGTCGTTCAGGAGCTCCTCGAGGACGACGCGGTCGCCTTCGCTGTCGACCGCCCCGATCCCCAGCGTCGCGCGGCGACGGCGCTCGGGATCGGTGTCGGCGAGGATCGGACGCAGCAGCGCCGAGGCGCCTTTCGGCTCGGCGTGATCCAGGAGGCTCAGCGCGAGTCGCGGCGGGCAACCCTCCTCGTCGAGAAGGGAGCCGATCAGGACGCGCGCCCCTTCCTGCGTCCGGGCGGCGCGGAAGCCCGCCTCGAGCGTCGCCGCCGAGGCGTCGGGGCGGGTCAGGCGGCCGTGGGAACGGCGGCCGCCGAACCAGATCCCCTGCTGGACGCCGCGAGCCGCGAGCTCGCAGGCCAGCCCGTCGAGGCCGCGCGCCGCGGCCAGCACTTCTTCCAGCGATCCCGCGTCGGACGCCTGTCCCCGCGCGGAGCCGCCCGTAGAGCCCGCCACCGTCGTGGTGAGCCGCGGCAGGTCGGCGGACGCCGGCGGCAGATCGGCCGGCTCCTCACCCCCGATCGCCCACGCCACGGCGAGAATCAGCCCGGCCGCGCCGAGCCCTGCTCCGCTCGGTAGGGTCATCAGAAGTCGAAGTCGGGGTCGGGATCGGGATCGTGGGACCACATGTCCCACGCGTCGTCCCAGCCGTCCCAGTCGACGCCGCGGAAGGCGTCGTCGAAGTCGAAGTGGAAGTCGAAGTCGATGTCCAGGTCGATGCCCGAGCCACCCCGGCCGAGCGCCGCGGTCGCGGCGCGCCGCATCTCCGGATCGCCGGACTCCAACGCGTCGAGAATCGCCTGGACCGCCGACTCGGTCTCGATGTCGGCGAGACCCTCCAGCGCCAGGAGGCGGATCGACCGGTCCTCGTCGTTCAGCGCGCGCCGCAGCGCCGGCACCGCCGCCGGGGCCTCGATCTCCTTCAGCGCCCAGATCACCGTCCGGCGCACATCCAGGTTCGCGTCGCCCGCGATCGCCGCCAGCGGCTGCGCCGCATCGGGGCTCTCGATCTGGCCCAGCGCCCAGGCGGCGCGGCGGCGCACGTCGGGGTCGCGGTCCCGCAGCAGGGGCGTCAGGTGGGGCACGCCCCGAGGGCTCTCGATCTCGCCCAGCGCCCAAACCGCCAGGGCGCGGAGGCGAGGGTCGGAGTCCTCGAGCGCGACCGCGACGGCATCGACGCCGCGCTCGCTCTCGATCTCGCCCAGCGCCCGCACCGCGCGGCGCCGGATGTCCGGGTCGGAGTCGCGCACGGCGGCACCCAGGTACTGGACGCCGTCGGGGTGCTCGATCTCCCCGAGCGCCCAGATCGCCATGGCGCGGAGCTGGCTGTCACCGTCGCCCGCCAGACGCCCCAGCGCTGGCACCGCCTCGGGGTGCTCGATCTCGCCCAGGCCCCACACGGCCATGCGGCGCAGCTCCATCGGCGCGTTCGAAGTCGCCACCGCCGAAAGCGTAGGGATCGCGCGCCGGTCCTCGATCTCCCCGAGTCCCCAGACGGCGCGCTTGCGGATGTCGAGGCTGGCGCCGGAGGTCGCGATCTCCGACAGCGCGGGAATCGCATCCGGGTGCTCGATTTCGCCGAGCGCCCAAACCGCCATCGCCCGCACCTCCTGCGAGTCGTCGCGCTGCGCGGCGCGGGCCAGGGCCGGGATTCCGAGCGGGCTCTCGATCTCACCGAGTGCCCACGCCGCGGCCCGACGCACGCCCTCGTCGGGGTCGTTCTCCAGGGCGCGCGACAGCGCTTCCACCGCGCGCGGATCGTCGGCCTCCCCGAGCGCCAGCGCCGCTGCGCGGCGGATGGCGACGTCGGGGTCGTCGGCGAGCACCCTGCCGAGCACGGCTGCGAGCCGCGCGCCGAGGTCCTCCTGGCCCGGTTCCTGGGCGACGAGACGCTCTAGCGCCGTGGACAGGTCGCCGGCGCCGCGCACCAGGCCCTCGATCAGGCCGTTCACGAGGCCACGCCCCCGGCCGGCGTTCTCGGCGCCGGTAGCCTCCGCACCGGCGTTCTCGCCGAGCCGCAGATCGATGGCCCCGTCATCCGGGTCGCCGTCGAGGGGCCTCCCGGCGGCATCTTCGTCAGTGGCCGCGCTGCGGTCGGCGTCGGCCTCGGAGCGGTCGAAGGGGCCGGTTGGCGTCGCGCGATCTTCGGCGGAGCGATCCCCGGCGTCCGTCACCAGGGCCGCGCCTTCCTCCTGCCCCTCAGGGCCGCGTTCGGGCGCCAGCGCAGCCAGCGGCACGGCGATCAGCGCGACCGCCGCGACCATCGCCGCGACCGTCATGCGGCCGGCCGCCGAGCGGTGCGCGTCGGGCTCCAGGATCGCCAGCAAGCGGCCCTCGAACTCGGTGCGTCGGGCCATGGGAATCGCGGTGGCGGGCGAGGGCACCGACGAGCACGAGCGCAGGATCGACAACAGGTGGTCCGCGTACGCGGAAGCCCGCGTGCCGGCCTGCAGGACCATGTCGTCGCACGCACGCTCGCTCTCCGTGCGCAGGCGCGCCGCCGAGTGCCATGCCAGCGGGTTGAACCAGTGCAGCGCGCAGGTCACCCTCGAGACCATGTGCGAGAGGATGTCGCGGCGGTGGATATGAGCCAGCTCGTGCAGGATCACCGCGCGCAGGCGGTCCTCGGTCCACGCGTGGAATCCCGTGGGCAACACGATGGTCGGGCGGGTAATGCCCGTGGTGATCGGCATGGAGATCTCATCGCTCTCCACGACCCGCACGTAGCTGCCGATGCCGAGACGCCGGGCGAGATGGAAGACCTCGCGTTCCGAGTCCTCGTCCGTGAGTTCGCGGGAGCGCCTCACCAGACGACGCACGCGCGCGCTGCCGACGGCCAGGCGCAACCCGAGGAGCGCCGCGCCGACACCCCAGAGGGCGAGGAGCAGCTCGCGGGCACCGAAACCGCGCGCGCCGGACGCCGGGGCCGCCTCCGCGGACGCCCGCTCTCCGCCGTTCGGGCGGGCGGACCCCCGCGTCGCGGGCATGCTGGCGCGCTCGACGACCTCGCGGCCGGCGGCGTCGCCCCCCGCTCTGGCTTCGGAAGGCACCGTGGCTTGGGAAGCCGCCGGCCGGCCGTCGGCGCCTGACGCCCCGTCCAGCTCGGGCGAGGCGGACGGCACCCCGCCACCGGTCCTCGCATCGGCATCCAACCCCCGGGATGCGGCCCGATCGGCCCCGTCGAGGGACCGCGGGCCGGCCGCCGCGGCCGCGCCAATCGGCAGCACTTCCAGCTTCCACGGCAGCTTCGCCGACAGCGCGGGGAGCGCCAGGAACCCCAGGATCCCGGCGGTCCAGAGGACGTGCCGGACGGCCGCCGAACGGCCACGCATCAGGATCGCGAGGCCGGCCACCAGCGCGAGAAGTATGGAGCCGCGGATGGTCACGTCGAGCAGCAGGCCGAGCACCGGGCCGGCGTCGGAGAACGGGTGGAAGAGACCGGTCATCGGTTTACCTACCTTCGCTTTCGGCCCGATCGATCGCGGCCGCGAGGCTATCGAGGGTGGACTGGCTGAGACGCGTGTCGGACATGCGTAGCAGCGCGACGGCGGCCTCTTCGGGCGATCCGTCGAAGAAGGTGCGTACGACGTGGGACAGCGCCGCCGCGCGGGCGCGCTCCGGAGCGACCACGGGCTCATAGACGTAGCGCCCGGCGCTCTCGCGGTGACGCACCCGGCCCTTTTCCTCCAGGACCCGCAGCGTCGCGCGCACCGCCGAATAGCTCGGCGGATCCGCCAGGTCCTCCCGGACCTCGGCCACCGAACCTTCGCCGCGTTGGAACAGCACGTCCATGATCTGCCGCTCGCGTCGACTGAGGTTGCTCAAGTAGGATTCGTTTCGTGCGACCATTCTGTTTCGTCCAGGGCTGTGCTGCTAGATTTTCAGCATCAAGGTGCTGGATTTCTAGCATCCCCGCATCCGCGTGTCAAGGGTCCCGATGGTAGCGGGACCCGATGCGGTCGTCGTTGGGGGCGGGCCGAACGGTCTCGTGGCCGCGGTGGAGCTGGCCCGGCGAGGCGTCGGGGTCACGCTGATCGAAGCCGCGGAGTCGGTCGGCGGCGGCCTCCGGTCGCGTGCGCTCACCGAGCCCGGCTACGTCCACGACGTCTGTGCGTCGGTGTTTCCGATGGGAATCGGATCGCCGATCCTGGAGCGGTTGCCACTCGCGGGGCACGGCCTGCGCTGGGTCCAACCCGAGATCCCCCTCGCCCACCCGCTGGACGGCGGACGGGCGGTCGTCGCCTACCGGTCCCTGGAACGCACGGTGGAGGGCCTGGGCGCCGACGGCCCGGCGTACGCGTCGCTGGTCGGTGAGATCGCGTCGCGCTGGCCGGCCTTCGCCCGCGACATCCTGGGACCGCCCCGGCTGCCGCGCTCGCCCCTGCTCCTGGCACGGTTCGGCATGCGCGGCGTGCGCGCCGCGGCCTCGGTGGCCGCCTCTTCTTTTCGGGGCGAGGAGGCGCGCGCGCTCTTCGCCGGGTGCGCGGCGCACTCCTTCCTGCCCCTGGAGCGGGGGCCGTCTGCCGCCTTCGCGATGGTCCTGCTGGGCGCCGCACACGCGGTCGGCTGGCCGTTCGTCGAGGGCGGCTCGCAGCGCCTGGCGGACGCGCTCGCATCGCTCCTGACGTCGCACGGCGGACGCGTCGAGACCGGCCGGCGCGTGCGCGACCTGGCGGAGCTTCCGGACGCGCAGGCGGTGCTGCTGGACCTCGCGCCCGCCCAGCTCCTGGAGTTGGCGGACGGACGCCTGCCGACCGGGTACGCCCGCAAGCTGGCGTCGTACGACTACGGCCCGGCCGTGTTCAAGATGGATTGGGCGCTGTCGGGGCCGATCCCCTGGGAGGCGGAGGTCTGCCGGCGGGCCGGCACGGTGCACCTCGGAGGCACCTTGGACGAGATCGCCGCCTCGGAGAGGGCGCCCTGGGAGGGGCGGCTCGCGCGCCGACCGTTCGTCCTCGTCGCGCAGGCGACCCCGTTCGACCCCAGTCGGGCGCCGCGAGACGGCCACACCGCATGGGCGTACTGCCACGTGCCCGCGTATTATCAAGGCGACGCATCGGCGGTGATCGAGGCCCAGATCGAGCGGTTCGCGCCGGGCTTCGCCGAGACGATCGTCGCGCGCAGCGTGCGCACGCCGGCGGACATCGAGAACGACAACCCTTCCTACGTGGGCGGTCACGTGGTCGGCGGCGTGCCGACCTACCGGCAGCTCCTGACGCGCCCGACGAGGTCGCTGAGGCCCTACGCGACGCCGCTTGCCGGCGTCTACCTCTGCTCGCAGTACACTCCCCCGGGCGGCGGCGTACACGGCATGTGCGGCTTGCACGCGGCCCGCGCCGCGCTGGGGGACCTGGGGATCGCGGCGGGGGCCTGACTTGGCGCCGCCGGC
Source organism: Longimicrobiales bacterium (assembly GCA_035465395.1). Classification (GTDB taxonomy): domain Bacteria; phylum Gemmatimonadota; class Gemmatimonadetes; order Longimicrobiales; family RSA9; genus DATHRK01. The sequence goes on from DATHRK010000064.1 coordinate 29,934, forward strand.
CTGCCGAGGGCCGGGCAACCATCCCGCTTTCGGGCCGCGTCTCACAGGTGCACGAAGAGGCACGTACACGGGTTCGTTTTCCACTGGACATACTCTGGAGGTTTGCGTGACGAGGTTCGCAATGCGCGCCGGAGGCGCGGGGGTCGCCGCGCTGCTCGGCCTGGCCCTTCTCGGGCCGACGGCCGCGGAGGCTCAACGTACCGAGCGCGAGGATCGGGAGCGGGACCTGACGGTGCACCTGCGCGACGCGGAGGGGCGCCTGAGGGAACTGATGAGCACCTACGAGTTGCGTCTCAGTCGGGCGCAACTGGGCGTCTCCATCGAGGACGACGACCTCGGAGCGCGGGTGTCGAGCGTGCTCGAGGACGGGCCCGCCGAGGAGGCGGGTCTCCGGGAGGGCGATGTCATCGTGGCGCTCGACGGCACCGACCTCGGCAGCTCCATCGAAGACGAGGACGAGGACGAGGATTGGGGCCCGACCCGCCGGCTGATGCGACTGATGGCGGATGTGGAGCCGGGCGATGACGTGCGGGTCGACTATCTGCGCGACGGTCGGCGCCAGAGCGTGATCGTCACGGCGCGCCGCCGAGGCGGTGTCTTCGTCACCCGGGGCGTCCCGTTGGGCGGGGCATTCCGCGTCGACGGCGAGCCCGGCGGCGCGTGGCGGTTCGCCATGTTCGGTGGAGAGTTCCGCGGCGCCAAGCTGGCCGACGTGAACGCCGGCCTGGGGTCCTATTTCGGCGTCGACAGCGGGGCTCTCGTGCTGGACGTCGACGACGACGCCAACGACCTGGGGCTACGGCCGGGAGACGTGATCGTGGAGATCGGGGGCAGGAAGGTCGAGGACTCCTCCGACGCCTACCGGATTCTGGGGTCCTACGAACGGGGAGAGCGCTTGCGCGTCGTGGTGGTGCGCGAGCGCGGCCGGGTGACCCTGGAGACCACGACCGACTGACCTGCGGCAGCGCGGGCCGGCGGCTTGACGGATGCCGGCCCGCGCGGCATCTGAGTCGCATGGATCCCAGAGACCGCCTGCTCGCCCTCCTGCGGGAGCGTTCGCTGACCCGCGGGGATTTCGTCCTCTCCAGCGGCGCGCGTTCCGACTACTACATCGACGGCCGTCGGACGACGATGTCGGGGCAGGGCCAGGTGCTGCTGGGCCAGGTCGGACTCGCCATGCTGGACCGCGCCGGCTGGGCGCCGGCGGCCGTGGGCGGTCTCACCCTGGGTGCCGACCCGGTGGCCTACGCGATCGCGCACGCCGCAACCCTCCAGGGGCGCGGGCTGGACGCCTTCACGGTGCGCAAGGAGGCCAAGGAGCACGGCGCCGGACGGCGTGTCGAGGGCCCGGTGGAGCCAGGGGACGAGGTCGTGGTGGTGGAGGACGTCCTGTCGACGGGGGGCAGCGCCCTTCGAGCCGTGGATGTCATGGAAGCGTTCGGGGCCCGTGTGCTGGGCGTGCTCGTCCTCGTGGACCGCGAGATGGGCGGACCCGAAGCCATCGCGGCGCGGGGCTATGCGCTCGTGTCCGCGTGCACCGCCTCCGAGCTGCTCGCCGGGTCCCCGGGGTAGAGCCTCCGCACCAGGTCGGCCCGCTCCAGCACCGCAGCGCGCGCCAGCGCGACGCCCTGCCTCTCCGAGGCCAGAGCCGCCATCGCGGCGCTCTTCACTTCCGCGGGTTCCGCCTCCGCGCCGAAGTCCAGGGCGATCGCCCAGGCTTGCGCCTGCAGGACGACGTCGCGCGTGGCTCTCTCGCGCTCCGCCGCGGTCGCCGCGAGACCGTGCCGCTCGGCCTCCCGCAGGAGCGCGGCGTGGCCGTCGGTCGCGGCGCCGGCCACCGAGTCCGCCCAGGCGCGCGCTGCCAGCCGGGCGTGCTCGCCCGGGACCAGGCGCCCGGCAATGTCCCGGCGGACTTCCTCCAGCGGGAGAATGCGCCGTTCTTCGACCCGCAGGACGTGGAAGCCGAACACCGTGCGGACGACGGGACTGATGTCGCCCGGCTCCAGGGCCTCCGCGGCCTCCCAGAACGGCTCCACCCAATCGCCGCGGCGGGCGGGCCGCAGGAGGCCTCCTCGAGCGGCCGCGCCTGGCTCCTCGCTCACCTCGGCGGCCACCGACGCGAAGTCCTCTCCGGCCAGAATGCGGTTCCTCGCCCCGACCGCCCGGACCTGCGCCCGTCCCGCGGCCGATAGGGACGCGGCCTCGTCGGCCAGCAATACGAGGTGGCGCACGGTGAGCTCGAGCTCGGGATCTTCCAGGTAAGCCGCTTCGATCGCCTCGGCGGAGAGCCCGCTTCGCCGGAGAGCGACCTCATCCTGCAGGCGGCGCAGGGTGGCGGAATCGAGTTTCTCGGTGACGGCGGGTGCCACCAGCTCCCGCAGGCGCCCCTCGGCTACGGCGGCGCCGAATCCCGACAGGGTGGCCAGGTCGCGGCGCTGGCCTGCCGAAAGCGCCCCGAGCTCCTGGGCGCCGTATTCGATCGGCCCTATGCGCAGCGCCGGCGCCGGCGCCTCCCCGCATGTGGAGAGCGCGAGCGCCAGGACGGCGGCGACGCTCGCGGCTCTACCGCCGACCACGAGGGCTCCTCAATCCAGAAGGCGCAGCGGCATCACGAGGCAGAGGTAGTCGCCCGTCTCTTCGTCCTGGTCCGCCGGCTCGATCGTGCTCGCGCGCTCGGGCCCTTTGAAGGTCATCTTCACGTCCTCCCCGGGCATGAAGCGAAGCACCTCCAGCAGATAGTTGGCGTTGAACCCGATGTCGAGCGGCTCGCCCCGGTAATCGACCTCGAGGTCCTCGCTTGCTTCACCGAGGTCGGGCGTCTCGACCGCAAACCTGAGGATGGGTCCGTTGAAGGACAGCCGGACACGGTGGGTCTGATCGCTGGCGACGACCGCCATGCGCCGCAGGGAGTGCGAGAACTGCTCCTTGTCGATGCGCGCCACCTTGTCGTTGTCCTTCGGAATCACTCCCTCGTAGTTCGGGTACGGCCCCTCGATGACGCGGGTGAAGACCCTGGTACCCTCCGCGCGGAACCCCAGATGGTTCTCGGTCCGCGCCACCCGGACTTCCTTCTGGCCCGCGAAGAGCCTGTCCACCTGCGCCAGCGCCTTGGGCGGCACGATGATGTCCTCCTCGGGCGCGCCGTCGTTGGACCCTGCGACCCGGATCCGCGCGAGCCGGTGACCGTTCGTCGCCACCATCACCGAGGAGTCCGAACGCAGCTGCCACAGCACGCCGTTCAGAATGGGCCGGCTCTCCTCGGTCGACACCGCGAAGGATGTGCGGCCGATCATGCCCGTAAGACGCCCACCGGAGACCGTCCAGCCCGCATCGAAGTCGACCTCCGGGAAGGTGGGGAACTCATCGCGGGCGAGGCCGTTCAGCTTGAAGGACGCCTTGCCGCAGACGAGCGAAAGCCGCTCGCCCTTCGCCGAGATGTGGATCGGCTGCTCGGGCAGCTCCCGGGCCAGCTCCTGGAGCTTCTTCGCCGGAACGGTGAGCGCTCCCGACTCCTCCACATCGGCAGGGACGGCGACACTGACAGAAATGTCCAGGTCCGTGCCGCTGATCCTCACCCCATCGTCCTCTGCTTCTATCAGGATGTTCGAAAGCACCGGCAGCGTCGTCCTTGCTGGAATCGTCGCTACGACCGACGCGAGCCCCTGCTGGAAGTTCTCCCGCGTGATGGAGAATTTCATGAGATCCCCGCCCCCTCTCCTCGGCGTTGTTCCACACGCCCTGAGGATGATGTTTTCATGATAGAAAGAACCAGCCGTAGTAGTAGGCGGTGTTGACTTGTGGAAAGGACCCGGTGACAGGTCCGCAACAGCCCTGAACCGCGGGCCATTCCGTGATGCGCGGGGCCTGCGGAATGGCGTCCTGAAGCGATGTGGGTAACCCGATGATCTCCACGGACGGTCCCGATGTCCGTGGAGAGGCAGGCCGGATTCCACGCCCGCCCACAGCGTATCCACGTCCACGTCGGAAGAGGCGGAGTCTGTCGGCGGTAGCCGATTCCCGACCCGGGCCGGGCCGGAGCACGGCCGTCACGCGAGAAGCTCGCGTCGGAGGTCGTCGATGCGCTCCTTGAATCTCGCATCCTGCTCGAGCTCGCCCTCCACCTTCTGTACGGAGTGGATCACGGTCGAATGGTCGCGCCCGCCGAAGTGGCGGCCGATCTCGACGAGGGGAAGTTCGAGCAGCTCGCGCATCAGGTACATGGCAACCTGGCGCGGTACGGTGAGATTCTTCGTACGCCGGCGCGAGGTGAGTCCGTCCACCGTGACGCCGTAGTTGTCGGCGACGAGCCCGCGCACGCCCTCGGGAGTCAACAGGTCTTCCTGATCGACCTGGAGCACGCTGCTGAGAGCCTCCCGGGTGAGCTCCAACGTGATATCGCGCTGCGTCAGGCTCGAGTAGGCGAGGAGCTTGATCACCGCGCCTTCGAGCTCGCGTACACTGGAGCGACAATGACGGGCGATGAACTCCAGGACGCCGTCGGCGAGGACGAGCTGATCCTCCTCGGCCTTCTTGCGCAGGATCGCCACCCGGGTTTCCAGGTCGGGCGGCTTGATGTCGGTGACCAGGCCCCACTCGAAACGGGACACGAGCCGCTCCTCGAGCCCCGGGATCTCCTTCGGCGGCCGGTCACTGGTCACGACGATCTGACGCTGCGCGTCGTACAGCGCGTTGAACGTGTGGAAGAACTCTTCCTGCGTGCGTTCCTTCTCGCCGAGGAAGTGCACGTCGTCGATCAGCAGGACGTCGATCTCCCTGTAGCGCCTCCGGAACTCGGCCATGCTCCCACCCTGGATCGACGCGATCAGATCGTTGGTGAAGCGCTCGCTGGACACGTAGGCGACGCACTTGCCCGGGTCGCGACCGCGCACGGCGTGGCCGATGGCGTGCATGAGGTGGGTCTTGCCCAGCCCCACTCCACCGTAGATGAAGAGGGGGTTGTACATCCGTGCCGGCGCCTCGGCGACGGCGTGGCAGGCCGCCGACGACAACTGGTTGTTGCTGCCCACCACGAACCGCTCGAAGGTGTAGCGTTCGTTGAGCGGCGCTCCGACCTGGGCCGCCCGCGCGACCGGCGGCGACACCACGGGTTCCGGCGCGGACGGCGTCGGTGGCGGCGGCGCTGCGGCGATGACCGGGCCGTCGCCCTCGTGGTGCTGGAATGAGATCGTCAGTCGGCGGCCGAAGAGGCCCTCGGAGATGTCTTCGAGGACCGTTCCGTACTTGTCCTCGATCCATTCTGCGGCGAATTCGCTGCCCGTTTCCACGGCCAGCAGGTCCTGCGACAGGGCTACCGGCTCCGTCCGGTCCAACCAGGTCCTGTAGCTCTGGTCCGGGAGCAGCACGCGTGCGTGCTCCAGGATCTGGCTCCAGGCCTCGGAGGGGGTCAACTCCATGCGCTTGATTTCAACCAGAAATGAGACGGTCGCCCCGAGAGCGGCGGGCAAAGATGGTGGCCCAATGTGGACAAGTCAAATCGCCGCGCAGGTGCTTGTCGCGTATGGCTTTGGGGCCAACGCCTTGACCTTTCCGGATCGTTTGGGATAGCTTATCGGGCTGTCAACCGAAGCGAGCACACGAGGGGATGTGATCCATGGGCAAGCCCACATACCGGCCGCGAAACCGGAAGAGAAAGAACAAGCACGGGTTTCGCGCACGCATGAGCACGCGCGGCGGCCGGAAGGTGCTGGCGGCCCGCCGCCGCCGCGGGCGGCGCAAACTGGTGGTCCGCATCGGCTCGAAGTAGCGCCCTGGCGCCACCGTCTCCGCCGCGTTCGCGCGGGTCCCGATCACGGTGGGCACGCGCGCGACGAATCACGGATGGGGAGTCCATCCGCGGACTGTTTCGACGGGGGAAGAGGATCAAGACGCCGCATCTGGACGTCTTTGCATCCCCTTCCCCCGCGGTGCGTTCGAGGGTGGCGCTAGTCGTGCCCAAGCATCGGCGCAGCGCCGTCGCGCGGAACCGCCTGAAGCGGCGGCTGCGCGAGATCGCGCGTGTGGAGATGCTCCCGCGGATGGACGCGCGCGCGGCCAGGTCCGACATCCTGATCCGGGCGCACGCGAGCGCATACGAAGCCACGTTCGCCGACCTCCGACAGGAGCTGGTGCACTGGGTCGACCGTCGTTGGCCGGACGCGCCGTGATCGGCTTGATCCGCGGCTATCAGCGATGGGTGTCGCCGCTGCTGGCACCCTCCTGCCGCTTTCAGCCGACGTGCTCGCAGTACGCGAAGGAAGCGATCGAGCGCCACGGGGCGCTGCGCGGCGGATGGTTGAGTCTGCGCCGGATCGGGCGCTGTCATCCGTTCGGCGGATCGGGCCACGACCCGGTCCCCTAACCGGGGAGGACCTTGGAGACCTGGCGTATCTTCCTGGCGGTCACGCTGATGCTCGGCGTGATCGTCGTCACCAATCTGCTCTTCCCGCCGCCGGCCCCCTCACCCGACGGAGCCCCGGCCGACAGCGTCGAGGTCGTCGCACCTCCGGTCCTCGATCCGGTCGCGCCCCCGCTGCCGCAGGCGCCGCCCGGACCGCAGGACACGGTCGCGGAGGACCCGGCGGGGGGCGTCGATACTCCGGCAGCAGGGCCGGCGCCGGGCTCCCGTACAGCCGGCCGCGTGATCGTCGTCGAGAGTCCACTCTATCGCTATCGCATCGCCCTGATGGGCGGCGGTGTCGTCGGGGCGGAGCTGCTGGAGTACCCCTCGTACACGGAGTCGGGGGGCGTGGAGCTCGTCGTGGACTCGCTCGGTCCGGTCGTGGGCTACGGCCTGCGAACCGCGGGGCGGGAGGCGTCCCTGGCCGGCCTGGCGTTTGCCTCGGATGTCCCCGACACGGTGCGGCTGGGCTCCGGCGAAACCGGCCGGGATGTCACGCTCCGGGCCACCCTGGCCGACGGCGGAGAGGCCGTCCTGGTGTACTCCTTCCAACCCGGCACGTACGCCTTCGAGGTCCGGGGACGTCTCGCCCTGGGCCCGCTCGCGGAGCAGACCTCCCTGCTGCTCGGCCTCGGCCCGACGCTCAAGGTGAACGAGGAGGACGCCGACGAGGACCGGCGCAATCTGGGATACGTGACCAACGGGACGCGGAGCGGTATCCGCAGCGTCCCGCTGAGACGGGTGGACGAGCCGACCATCGAGGAGGGGCCGCTCGAGTGGGCAGCCCTGAAGAACAAGTACTTCGTGGTCGGCGTGTTCGGGTCACCCGACACCGGCCGGAATCTCGGCGGGTTGATCGTGGAGCCCGCCCCTGCCGACGACGCCGCCGAACTGGCGGCGACGCTGCCGCTCGAGCGCGACGGCTCTTTCGCGTTCCGGGTGTATGCGGGACCCCAGGAGCCCGATCGCCTGGCGGAGATGGGGGCGGACTTCGAGGACGTCAACCCGCTCGGGTGGTCCTTCCTGCGCCCCATCATCCGCCCGCTGGCGCACCTGATCACGTGGGCGTTGGTCGGCCTGCATCGCGCCACGGGACTCGCATACGGCTGGGTCGTCATCCTGTTCGGCATCCTGGTCAACGTGCTGATCTGGCCGCTCAGCATGAAGGCAATGCGCGCGCAGCTTCGAAACATGGAGATCCAGCCGCGCATGAAGGCGATCCAGGAGAAGCACAAGGAAAACCCGCAGATGCTGCAGCAGGAGATGATGCGGCTCTACAAGGAGGAGGGGTTCAATCCTCTGGGCGGGTGCCTGCCGATGCTGATCCCGATGCCCGTCCTCTTCACACTCTTCTTCGTCTTCCAGGCGACGATCGAATTCCGCGGCACGGAGTTCCTCTGGCTGCCCGACCTCTCGCGTCCGGACCCGCTCTACATCATCCCGGTGCTGATGGCGTTGAGCATGTTCGTGCTCCAGTACCTCAGCTACAAGTCGACGCCCGAACCCAACCCCCAGCTGAAGCTGATGATGTGGTTCATGCCCATCTTCATGCTGGTGATCCTGCTGAACTTCGCGTCGGGTCTGAACCTCTACTACGCGTCCTCCAACGTCGCCCGCCTCCCGCAGCAGCTCTACATCATGAAGGAGCGGCGCAAGGCCCACATCCGGCAGGCGTCACGGAAGGAGCCCGAGCGGGACTGAGCTCAGGAAACGATCTCGAAGCCGGCGCTCGACGGCTCGTCGTGGACGGGTAGCGAAGCGACGCCTTCCACGCGCGCAGGCAAAGGGCCCTGGCGCAGCTTTGCCTCGAACGCACGCAGGACGTCGGGAGCGGCCCGGGCCAGCACCTCCACTTTCCCGTCGCACCTGTTGCGCACGCTGCCATGCACGCCGAGCGCCTCCGCCTGGTGACGACACCACAAGCGGTAGCCGACTCCCTGCACACGACCGGTCACGACATAGCGCCCGACGGCCTCTTCGGGCTGGACGCTCACTCCGGCGCGGTGGGCGAAGCGGGCTCCGCCGAGACGGGCGCGCTCGAGCGGGGCGCAGTCTCGCGGGGCGCTGTCGAGCCGGACTGCGGCGAGGCGAGTGCCGTCGCGTCCTCGTCCCCGCTGGGGCCCCCGCCGGGCATTAGCCTCGGGCCTTCGGGCCCCGAGTCCTTGCGGGCCCCTGGCATCTCCGGCGTAGCCGCGAGCGACGCGCGGGTCTGACGACCGAGGGCGCGGCCCGCGAGCCAGAGAAGGAGGAGCGCGACCGTCAGCAGGACACCGCCGGCCACGAGCGCTCCGGCCCACAACGAACCCATGCGGGCCGCCAGCCACGCCACCACGCCGATCACGATGAGCACCGCGGCGATGGCGGCCATGCCCAGCGGCACCGCGAGGCGCACGAGGCTCCAGATGGAGGAGAGGAGCACCTCCCGGAGCTGGAGGGTCGCGAGCTGGCCCTCCTCTTTGAGGAGACGTATTCCGTCCGACGCCAGGCGGCCGACGAGGTCGATGATGCCGGGCTCGTTGGGCTCGTGTCCGAAACGTCCAGACCTGGGATCATCCATAGTCAGTTCTCCCTGGGAGCGCCGTAGCTCGAGGGCTCCGGTCGGATCCTGTGGAACGCCGCCACGAGGTCCAGCGCGCGAAACTCCGCGAGCTCGCCTGTCGGATGGGGCTGGAGCACGTCGAGGCCCCGCGTCTCGACTTCCTCCACGAGGCGCCGCACCGTCTCCATGAGCAAGCCTCGCGCCTGGCCGCGATCGCGCGCAAGCCATTGGAGCGCCAGCGCGAGCGCCCGCGTCTGGCTCCGGTCGACCAGCTGCTCGATCGCGGTCAGGTCGAGCTCGTGCCGGCCGAAGAGGACTCTCGCGACGGCGGGGACGCGAACCCTGGCTCCGGCGATCCAGCCGCGGCGGCCCACGTCGGCCATGTGGGGCCGAACCGCGTGCCAGGGTGGAGCGGGCGTCGCCACGCGCGGGGAAGAAGCGGCGATGCCGTGCGCAGCCGCCGTGACCTCCGACGGGACGTAGTCCCGCATGGCGATGACCGTGTCCGCCACGTCGAAGTAGTCCCCCGAGCCCCCTACCACCAGGATCGAAGACACCCCCTCGTCATCGAACAGCTGCCGTGCGCGGTCGATGTAGGGCGTGATGGGCTCGGCATCCGCGGCAACCAGCGCGCGCATCCGATCGTCGCGGATCATGAAGTTGGTGGCCGACGTGTCCTCGTCGATGAGGAGGGCGGTCGCGCCGGCCTCCAGGGCCTCGGCGATCGCGGCCGCCTGCGACGTGGATCCGCTCGCATCGAGGGTGGAGAAGGCGCTGGTGTCTTGGCGGCTCGGCAGCTCGCCGATGAAGTTCGAGATGTCGGTCGCGGCCACCGCACGCCGATCTTCGGCCCGGATCTTCACCGCCCCCTGGACGGTGACGGCGCGCTCCCGACCGTCACCCGGCGCATGGTCGTAGACGCCGAGTTCGAGCGCGCGGAGGAGCGTGGACTTGCCGTGGTAGCCTCCCCCCACGATGAGCGACACGCCCCGCCTGAGTCCCATTCCGGTGATCGACCCCGCGTGGGGCGCTTCGAGGCGCACCCGGAGGCTGGCGGGCGAGGCGAAGGGGACGGCTGCGGTGCCCGGGAGGGGGGCGTCGTCGACGCCGGAGCGACGAGGCAGAATGGCTCCGTCGGGCACGAACGCCACGAGGTCGTGCGCGGCCAGGGCGTCGCGCAGCGCGACCGAGTCCTCGACGACGCGGACGTGCTCGGCGAGGGTCTCCGCCGCCTGGGCGTCCAGCGGGAGAATTCGCGCGAGGGCGCTCGGGAGCGTGTCGAAAAGGAGGCGCGCGGCCGCGGGCCCCATGATGCGGCGGCCTCGCGCCGGCAGGCCGACGCGGAATCGCAGCTCGACGGACCCATTCCGCGAAACGAGGACCGCGGTTCTCGCCAGCACCTGCGCGGCCGGGGCGGGGGTGTGAAGACGGCCGCCCCGACCCGAGCCGATCCCCGTCGAGCCGTCGCGGAGAGCGGCCGCCATGCGCCGGTGCAGGAAGTCGGCGGCGGCGCGGCGCGCGACCCGCCCTCTGAAGCTCGCGGGAGGGAGGCCGGCGTCTTCGGCGGACACGTCCGAAGCCAACCGGGAAGGATCCGCGAAGGGGTCACCCTGCACGTGGCGAACGGAAACGCGATGGACTCCGGTGGTGAAAGCGGAGTCCTGCAGCGACTTGTACGCCTTGTAGCCCCGGCCGTCCAGGGACAGCACGCGCCGTCGCAGGTCGTGGAGGTCGTGACCGGGTTCCGTGGCTCGCGATTCGATCATCCCCCAAGCCTCCGCTCGCGTGGGCCACAGCGCAAACCCGAGGTGCCGGGGGGGACTGCGGTAAGCCGGGTCGAGGCAACGATATGGGGTGGGGAGAAGGTCGTGGAAAAGTCCTATAGCATCCGCTTCGTGGATTGTCAAGATTCGGGCTAAGTTCGGTTGAAGTGCGGGCGATATTCGGGAAAACCGCTGTTCCACGTGAAACAGTGGGTATCGCAGGGGTTGTGGAAAACGTCGGGGAAAACGTCGCCGCCTCGCCACACGCCGCGTCAGGGTGGGAGATGGCTGCCGCGGGCAGAGACATCGACCTGCGGCTGGGCGTCGGGCGAGGCAAGGGGGCGTCTGCCGGCGCGGGGGGAGACCTGGGGAGACGATATCGGGGGTCCGCTCCCAGGCGATAAGCGGGGGGACGGCCGTGCCGCGGAGCCTGATCGCGTCTCTGTCGGTCGGCTCGCGCGGACGGTTGACTCCCCGGGAGCCTGACGGAACGCCGAGCCGGACCAGCGACGTCGCAACGTGACTCCGGTGGCGTGACGTACACGCCCCGTTCTCGCCGCATACGCCGACCCTCTGAGGTAGGCGGGCGAAGCAGGATGGCGGCGTTTCTCCTCAGGCCATTCCGTCGCAAGGCGCCGGGCGAGACGTGCGCCCCGATGCGTTTCACGTGAAACAGCCGGGGCGCACCTCACAAACGTGGGGACGCGGCCGTGTTGGCGCCATCACGCTATCCCGTTGCAAGGCGCCTCCCTATTATGTCGGGTGGCGGCCCGACGGGCGCATTGCGGTTTCGGGGAGCAACGGAAGCGGGGAATCGGGGAATGGCGCGGATCATCGCAATCGCGAACCAGAAGGGCGGAGTCGGCAAGACGACCACCGCCATCAATCTCGGGGCGTGCCTGGCGGCCGCCGAGAGGCGCACGCTGGTGCTGGACATCGACCCCCAGGGCAACGCCACGAGCGGCCTCGGGATTTCCTCCGAAGGCAGCGCCCCCTCCATCTACGAGGTGCTGGTCGATGGCGACCCGGCCGCGGAGGCGGTTCGGTCCTCCGGCCACCTGCCACATTTGCACGTGCTCCCGTCCACCAGAGACCTCGTGGGGGCGGAGGTGGAGCTGGTCCAGCGCGACCGTCGCGAATACGTGCTTCAGGAAGCCCTCGAGCCCATTCGAGACCGCTACGACTTCATCCTGGTGGATTGCCCGCCTTCGCTCGGGCTCCTCACCGTGAACACGCTCGCCGCGGCGGATTCGGTGCTCATCCCGATCCAGTGCGAGTTCTACGCGCTCCAGGGCCTATCCCAGCTACTCAACTCCGTCCGCATGGTGCAGCGGGGCCTGAACCCGGACCTGGAAATCGAAGGCGTGCTGCTCACGATGTACGACCGTCGCTTGAACCTGTCGAAGCAGGTTGCGGAGGAGGCGACGGAGTACTTCGGCGAGCGCGTCTTCCGCACGACCATTCCGCGCAACGTTCGCCTGGCGGAGGCCCCTTCGTTCGGCAAGCCGATCATCCTCTACGACATCCTGTCGCAGGGGGCCCAGAGCTACCTGGCGCTCGCCCGCGAGCTGATCGAACGCACCACGGCGACGCCAAATGTTTCCGTGCCCGTGGAGGAGGTCTCTCCGTGACCGCCCGCCGGGACCGGCTGGGCAGGGGCCTGGGGGCCCTTCTGGGGGAATACCTCGAGCCGGAGGCGGCGCCACGGGCGGGGGCAGAGGCGCGGATTCCGGTTTCCGCGATCGACCCCAACCCCTTCCAGCCGCGGCGCGACTTCGACGACGCAGAGCTGGCCGATCTCGTCGCCTCCATTCGCGAGAACGGGCTGCTGCAGCCGATCGTGGTTCGCCCCGCGCCGGGCAAGCCGGGCCGTTATGAGCTGGTGGCCGGGGAGCGCCGCTGGCGTGCGGTCGGCCGGCTCGGTTGGGCCGAGGTGCCCGCGGTCGAGCGCGCCGTGGAGGATCGCACCCTGTTGGTGCTCGCGCTGGTGGAGAACCTGCAGCGCTCGCAGCTATCCGCCGTGGAGGAGGCGCTGGCGTATCGGCAGCTGATGGAGGATTTCGACTACACCCAGAAGGAAGTCGCCGAGGCGGTAGGACGGGATCGATCGACCGTGGCCAACACGCTCCGCTTGCTGCAGCTGCCGGACGGCGTCCGTCGGCTCCTGGATTCGGGCGAGCTCAGTGCCGGACACGCCCGCGCACTTCTCGGGCTGGCGGATGATCGCAAGGCCCTGGCTGTCGCCCGGACCGCGATCGCCGAAGGTTGGAGCGTGCGCGATGTCGAGGCCGCGGTAGCGCGCCGACGCAGCGGGGCCGCCGGCGCGCGATCGGCGTCGGCCTCTCCCGCGCCCCGCCCCGTCGGCGAACGCCGCCTGGAAGAGAGCTTGCAGCGCGCACTGGACACCGACGTGCGCGTGCGGACGCGCGCGCGAGGCGGCGGCCGCATCGACATCGCGTTCGCCGACGACGAGGACTTCGAGCGCCTCTTCGAGCGTCTTACGGGAGGACCGACGACGGATGTCCTCTAACAGGTCGCTGCGGAAGGGAGCGCGGCCTGCCCGGGTCGGGCGGCGGGAGGGCAGGGAGGATAACCCATGAGCGACGCGAGGGAGTCGGGCAACCGCGGCATCACGGTCCTGATCATCCCGGATGGGGACCTGGAGACCCGGACGTTCGAGATCTCCTACGGCAAGCTGAAGCTCATGATGTGGGGCGGCGGCGCTCTCGCCGTGATGTTGGCCCTCGTTTTCGGCACGTGGTTCGTCGTGGCCTCCCAGGCGGCGAGGGTTCCCGCGCTCGAGCGGGAGGTGAACCGGCTGGAGGCGGAGCGTTCGCAGGTCACCGAGCTGGCGCGCCGGGTGGAAGAGGCCGAGGCGGCCTACGAGCGCGTCCGCCAGATGCTCGGCGCCGACGCGGCGGAACCGGGAGCCGACCCGATCCTGCCTCCCCTGGAGGAGCAGGGTGACGCAAACGCGCCGGCCGATGAGGTTTCCATGGCGCCCGCGGAGTGGCCGCTGGCCCGGATCGGTTACGTGACGCAGACCGCAAACCTCGACGGACAGGGGCATCCGGGTGTAGATATTGCCGTACCCAGTCAGAGCTACATCCGCGCGACGGCGACGGGGACCGTGGTCGCCGCGGAACGGGATTCGATCTACGGCCTCTACGTCCTTCTGGAGCACGGCGGCGGCATCGCGTCGATGTACGGCCACGCTTCCGAGCTCTTCGTGGAGCCGGGTGACGCAGTCGAGCAAGGCGAGGTGATCGCCCTGAGCGGATCGACGGGGCGGTCGACAGCGCCACACCTTCATTTCGAGATCAGAAAGGATGGAGTACCCGTGGATCCTACCGGGTACATCCGACAACCGTAGCGATGTCGATGTTCAAGAAGTCCCAAGACGAGCAGAGAACGGTGGACATGAAAGACCGGCCGCAAGTGGCAACAGGGAGCAACGACGGCGTCATCTCGATCGTAGGGTCGGGGATGAAGGTCAACGGCGACGTCGAGACGGAGGGCACGATCCGCATCGAGGGACGCGTCGAGGGGACCGTCCGGGCGGGCAAGGCCGTCGTCGTCGGGAAAGATGGTCGCATAAAGGGCGACATCTTTACCCAGGACGCCGTCGTCGGTGGGGAAGTGAACGGCACGATCGTCGCCGAGAGCCGCATCGAGCTGCAGGCCACCTGTGTGGTGGACGGGGAGATCCGGGCGCGCCGGATCCAGCTCGATGAAGGCGGACGGGTCAACGGCCGGGTCCATACGGGCGAGGTCACCAAGGCGGCCTCGGGTGCCTCCGGTTCGACCAGCTCCGCGGCGCCGGGTTCGTCGTCGGGCTCGTCCTCGTCGGACGCACGGTCGTCAGCCGGCGGAGGCAACTCCGGGGCGTCGTCGAGCTCCGGCGCGGACTCCCGCTCGGACAGCGCGTCGACCGCAACGGCCACGGCCGGGTCGGGTTCGAACAAGCGCTGAGACGAGGCCGACATCGAAGGTGCCCACGGCGGGCCGGATCCGGGTGGTTCGGCCCGCCGTGCTTTCGCGCATCTGTCGATCCAACGCACTGTCACATATCAAGTTATGCAACAGCTGTGCTTGCTGAAGCCCGCTTCCTCGCGATGAGCGCCGCCGAGTCCACATGAACCTCGCCGAACTCGTCCGCTACCTGGACGAATACCTCACGGTTCGAGACATTCCCGACAGCGACGGGGCGCTGAACGGGCTGCAAGTGGAGGGGCCGGACGAGGTCGCCTCCATCGCCGTGACCGTGGACGCCTCCGAGGCATCCATCCGGGCCGCGGTCGATGCCGGGGCCGATCTGCTCATCGTTCACCACGGCATGTTCTGGGACGGCAACCGCGCGGCCACCGGGGCGCGCTACCGCCGCCTGAAGCTGCTGCTGGACAACGACCTCGCGCTCTACTCGGTGCACCTGCCCCTGGACGTCCACGCCGAGGTCGGCAACAACGCGTTGCTGGCCCGCAAGCTCGGCGTCCGGATTCGCGGGCGCTTCGGATCGCACCTCGGTATTCCCATCGGCGTCTACGGTGACCTCGAGATCTCTCTGGACGGGTTACGGGATCGGCTGGCGAGTACGGTCGATGCACCGGCGCGCGTGATCGCGGGCGGGCCCGATCCGGTCGGTAGCATCGGAGTGGTGACGGGATCGGGGGCGTCGGCGCTGGCGGACGCGGCCGCGCTCGGCCTCGACGCTCTGGTGACCGGCGAAGCCAAACACCACGACTTCTTCGAGGCCATGGAGGGAGGCGTCAGCCTGCTTCTGGGCGGCCACTACGCGACCGAGACCTTCGGGGTCCGAGCGCTGGGCTCGCACCTCGAAGAGCGATTCTCGATTCCCTGGACCTACCTGCACCTGCCGACGGGGATGTAGGACGCGGCGCCCGCCAGTCCTGGACGCCCGCCGGGCCTGGCTGCCACCCACGGTGTCAGCGCCGCATCATGCGGTCGCGGGCCGGCTTGAATTCCGACGTCTCGAACCACTGCGGCGGGGCCGGATCCCGGGCCACGTCGTAGGCCACGAGCATCATCAGGCGGGCCTGCTGCACCGCCCCCGACAGGTCCATCGAGGGATCGTACTCGTCGGAGGGTTGGTGATAGTCGCGGGCGTCGTAGGTCGATAGCTGACGCTCCCCCCAGCCGGCGGGCCGGCCGCGGTACGCGAGACCGTGCTCGATATAGATCGCCGGCACCCCGGCCCGGGCGAAGGGAAAGTGGTCGGACCGAAAGAAGAACCCGCGCTCCGGGGCGCGATCGGGGCTCACCCGCATCCCCAGCTGGGCGGCCCTTTCCTGCACCACTACGCCGAGCGTGGACCGGTCCGCTCCCAGCGGCACTACGTCTTCCGTCTCGCCCCAGAGGTTCCCGCCGTCGACGTTGACGTTGGCAAGAGTCCGGCGGAGCGGCACGACCGGATTCCGGACGTAGTGCTCGGCGCCCAGCAGCCCCGCCTCCTCCGCCGCGGTGGCGATGAAGACCAGCGATCGGCGTGGTCTCGGGTCGAGCGAGCCGAAGGCCTCGGCGATCTCCAGCAGAAGCGCGACACCGCTGGCGTTGTCGTACGCGCCGTTGTAAACGGAGTCCCCGTCCACCGCCGGCCCGACCCCCAGGTGGTCGTAGTGGGTGGTCAGCACGACCGCTTCGGCCCGACCGACCGGATCGGCACCGGGCAGCACACCGATCACGTTGGAAGTCTGGAGCTCGCGTACCGTGGACCGGACCGTCCCGCGGGCGCGAAGGCCGGTGGACACCGCGCGGAACTCCCGGCGCGCCGCCGCCGCGGTCATGTCCCCGAGGTCCATCCCGGCGGCGGAGAACAGCGCCCTGGCGAACTCCGTCGTGACCCAGCCCTGCAGGGGCGCCACGGCCGCGCCGTCCAGGCGCGGCGGCAGCGTGTACTGCTCTCCCGTCCACGACGCCTCGACGACGCTCCAGGGGTAGCCGGCCCGCGCGTCCGCGTGCACCAGCAGGACGCCGGCGGCGCCCCTGCGCGCGGCCTCCTCCAGCTTGTACGTCCAGCGGCCGTAGTAGGTGAGCGCGATGCCGTCGAAGCGGTCCGGCTCGTCGGGCGGAGCCGGCGGGTCCCCCACGAGCACGAGCGCCAGGCGTCCGGTCAGGTCGATCCCGCCGAAGTCGTCCCAATCGTACTCGGGCGCGTCGATCCCGTAGCCCACAAAGACGAGCTCGCCCTCCACGTCGATCGCGCTGTCCGCGACGCCGGCCCAGAGCACCGCTTGGGAGGGGATGGTCGCCGCGAGGCTCGGCGCGGCGTCATCGGAGGAGCGGGGACTCATTCGAAGCGATGAGCGGTCCGCGTCGGTGGCGGACCCGAGCACGCGAAATCGCTGGAGATAGCCGAAGCCGGGGGCTTCCAGGCCGGAACGCGCGAACTGAGCCGCGATGTAGGCGGCCGCCGCTTCGCCGCCGGGAGAGCCGGGTGCGCGCCCGGCCAACTCATCCGCGGCGAGGAAGCGCAGGTGGGCGTCGATGTCGCGCGCCGTGATCGACTCGAGCGCCTCCTGCAGATCGGCGGCGGCCGCCGCCCCCAGCACGGCGAGCCCCACCAGGGCGACGCTCGGGCGCAAGGCCCGGCGGATCCGACGGCTCCACATCACGCGACCTCCTCTCGCGGCGGGAGGCTCTCTCGACGGGCGTCCCCGCGGCACCCGGCCAATCGAACATACGGGCCGGTTGTTGGCCACCACCGGCGGGTATTACCGTCCCCGCCCACAAGACATCCGTTCCCCGGAGGGAGCCCGCATGCTGGAGAGCGATCGGTCCGATCTCATGGAGTCGCATTGCCCGGCAGCGCGGGCGCGGCGCCCCACGCTTTATGCGTTGCTCGCGCTCGCATGGTCGGGAGGGCCCCTGCAAGCCCAGCAGGCGGTCCCCGATCCCGCGTCCTTCCTGGGGCACGAGGTCGGCGCCGATCGGCGCCTGGCGGACTGGACCGAGGTCACCGCCTACCTGGATGCCGTGGCGCAGGCGAGCCAACGTGTCCAGCTCGACACGCTCGGCCCGACCACGCTGAGCCGGCCGTTCGTCATGCTGACCATCTCCTCCCCGGAGAACCTCGCGCGGCTCGACCGGCTCCACGAGGTGCAGCGCAAGCTGGCCGACCCGCGCACGATCGGCCCGGATGACGACGTCGAAGCGCTTCTGGCCGAGGGCCGCGCCGTCGTGCTCATCACCTCTTCGATCCACTCGACCGAGGTCGGCGCGACGCAGGTGCCCATGGCCATCGTGCACCGGCTCGCGACGTCCGAAAGCGAACGCGTGCGGCGCATCCTGGACGAGGTCGTTCTCCTCCTCATCCCCTCGCTCAATCCCGACGGCGTGGACATGGTGGTGGACTGGTACGAGCGCACGCTGGACCAGCCCTGGGAGGGCGCCGGCCCGCCGTTCCTCTACCACCACTACGTGGGGCACGACAACAACCGGGACTGGTACGCATTCACGCAGGCGGAGACCCGCCTCGCGATCGAGCACGGCCACAACGACTGGCATCCGCAGATCGTCCACGACATCCACCAGCAGGGCTCTCGCGGCTCGCGCTTCTTCCTGCCCCCGTGGATCGACCCGGTCGAGCCGAACGTCGACCCGCTGCTGGTCCAGGCGATCAACGACCTGGGGACGCACATGGCCTGGCGTATGGGCATGGAGGGCAAGAAGGGCGTCGTGGTGAACGCGACCTACGACGCGTGGACGCCGGCGCGGGCGTACCAGCACTATCACGGCGGCGTGCGCATCCTGAGCGAGACCGCCTCGGCCAACATGGCGAGCCCCGTCGAGCTCCCGTTCGACACGCTCACGCCGGGCCGCAACTTCCACGCGCGGGAACCAAGCTGGAATTTCTCCGACCCGTGGCCGGGCGGCACGTGGCGGCTGGCCGACATCGTCGACTACATGGAGTCGGGGGCGATGGCGCTGCTCGACCACGCGGCCGCAAACCGCGAGATGTGGCTGCGCAACTTCCTGCGTGTCGGCGAGCGTGCGGTCGCGGGCTGGGAGGACTGGCCGGAGGCGTGGCTCATCCCGGCCGACCAGCGCGACCCGGGCGCGCTGGAGGAGCTGCTGCGCATCCTGCGCGTGGCCGACGTCGAGGTGCACCGCGCCGACGCGCCCGTGCGGTCCTCCGGAACCACCGGTGATGCGGCGGGCTTCCCGGGCGCCGAGGCCGACCGGGACCGCACGTTCCCGGCGGGCACCTACGTCGTGCCCATGCGCCAGCCGTACGCGGCGTTCGCCCAGACCGTCCTCGAGCGGCAGGATTACCCCGATCTGCGGCAGTATCCCGGGGGCCCGCCACGGGCACCGTACGACGTCACCGCACACACGCTGCCCCTGCTCCTGGGCGTGGAGGCGTACCCCGCCGCGTCGCTCGAAGGCGGGCTGGCGGCGGCGCTCGGGCCCGTCGTGGAAGGCTCCGAAGATCCGCGCGCGGTGCTGGCGGCGGCTGGCGGGACGCTGGAAGGCGAGGATTGGCCCAGGATAGCGGTGTATCGCAGCCACGCCGCGTCCATGGACGAAGGCTGGACGCGCTGGGTCCTGGACACCTACGGCATCCCCTACCGGAGCCTCGAGGACGCGGACCTGCGGGCCGGGGCACTCGCGAGCGTGGACGTCCTTCTGCTTCCTTCACAGGACCCTGAAGAGATCGCCGCGGGGCTCGACGAGGGCGAGACGTTCCCGGAGTACGCGGGCGGGCTCGGCGACCCCGGCGGCGCGGCCATACGCGCGTTCGTCGAGGGCGGAGGGCGGCTGGTCGCGCTCGAGGAGGCCTCGGAGTACGCGATCGAGGAGTTGGAGCTGCCCCTGCGCGACGCCACGAACGGCCTCTCGGACTCCCAGTTCTACATCCCGGGATCGATCCTCGGG
>DATHRK010000065.1:0-19849 GCA_035465395.1 Longimicrobiales bacterium
AGGTCGATGTGGTTGAAGTCGTCGTCCCCCGCAGCCAGGATCCGGCGGCGGGAGCGCGCGTCGATCGTGCCGCGGGGCGTGAACGCGAGCAGGTGCTCGTCCTCCCAGACGTTGGTGCGCTCGTACCAGTAGTTCTCCCCCCAGAGGCCGCCGTAGCCGACGATGAGGGTCGGGACGTACGCGGTGCCCGATTCGCTGAACAGGCGCTTCACGTCCTCGTAGTTCTCGCCGGTCGGCAGCGAGTGCTCTACGCTGGTGTGGCCGTCCAGCACCATGCTCATGTTGTTGAACAGAAGCGCCCCGCCCTCGGGGACGACCATCATCTCCATTTCGCGCGCGGCCTGGATGATCCACTGGCGCGCGTCGCGCCGGCGCTGGTTGTAGCTCTTCACGCTGAACGCCCCGACCGCCTTCATCCGGCGCAGGTGGGCCTCGGCGTCCTCGAGGCTCTTCACGATCGTCTTGAAGGGCGTCTCGGCGCCGTAGAGGATCGTCCCGGTCGAGAAGAGCCGTGGGCCGAGCTTCAGGCCGGCCTTCCCCATCTCCGAGTTGGTGAAGACCATCTCGGTGTTGTTGGAGGGGTCGTGCGAGGTGGTCACGCCGAACGCGAGGTTGGCCATCAGCGGCCACGCCTGCTGGGCGAGGATGCCGCTGCCCTCGCTGCCCACGTGCGCGTGCACGTCGATCAGGCCCGGCATGATCGTCTTGCCGCTCGCGTCCACGACGTGCGCACCCGCCGGCACCTGCACGTCGCCCGCGGCCCCCACCGCGGCGATCCGGTTCCGCTCCACCACGATCGTGCCGTCCTCGATGACGGCCGGCGTGCCGGTCGCCGACGCGGCTCCGCCCGCCACGCCGCCGTCCCAGCCCTGGCCGGCCATGGTGATGATGCGCGCCCCGGTGAAGGCGACCGTGCCGGTCGGGATGTCGGTGTCGGCGTCGAAGGAGATGTCGACGCCGGACTCGACCGGGTCGTCGGCCTCCGGCTCGCCCACCCCCTCGTCCTGGAGGAACGCGAAGCTGCGCTCGAGCTCGCGCGTGAAGTACTCGGGCCCGAGGGTCCAGTGCACCGCCGATCCGTCGCCGCTCCAGTGCAGGTTGATGCCGGCGTCGCGGCTGATCTGCGCGACCGGATACGCGGTGACGCCAGGACCGAGCGTGACGGTGCGGCCGGTGCGGGGGAACGCCGCGACGTAGGCCTTGTAGCGCTCGGTGAAGGCGACCCACTGGCCGTCCGGCGAGGGGACGATCTGGGACGCGTTGTCGCTCTCGAAGTGGACGACCTCGTCGCCGCCGTCGAGGTTCGTCGAGACGAGGCGCGTCCCGCCCCCGCCGCCGGCCGAGACGTAGATGCGCTCGCCCGTATGGTCGAAGGCGGGCTCGGAGCCGTTGTCGCGCACCCTGCGCGGCGCCGCGCCGCCGTCGGCGGGCACGACGTAGATGCCCGTCTCCTCGCCGAAGGTCTGCCCGCGCCGGCTGTCGCCGCCGGCCTTGCGGTAGACGATCCAGCGGCCGTCCGGCGACCACGACGGCTCGGTGTAGTGGCCGCGCTCGCTCACCACGACCCGCTCGCCGCCGCCGCCCGCGTCGAGCACTACGACCCGGCCGCCTCCGGCGTCGGTCCAGGTCGCCATGACGATGCGCCGCCCGTCCGGGCTGAAGGCGGGATCGAATTCGATCCGGTCCGCGCCCGTGAGCCTGCGCGGCGCGCCGCCCGGCATGTCCTTCACGTACACGCTGCCCAGCGCGTCGTAGGCAACGCGCCCCCCGTCCGGGGCGGTCGTGACGTTGCGCAGCATCTTCACGTGGAAGCGCTCGGGCGCCACCTCGACCGGGAAGCGCAGCGCGTCGTGCACGACGTGCTCGACGTCGGCGGTGAAGGGAATCTCGTCGTACTCGCCGGTGCCCACATCGACCGACCAGATCTTGCCCTCCCCCCAGATCACGATGCGGCGCGAGTCCGGCGTCCAGTCGTACTGCGGGTAGACGCCGTGGATCGCCCAGATCTCCTGCATGTCGCGGTCGAGGTGGTCGAACACCGGCCACTCCTCGCCGGTCACGAGGTCGCGCAGGTAGAGCACGGTCTCGAGCCGGTCGCGGCGCAGGAAGGACAGGTAGCGGCCGTCGGGGGAGATCGCCGGCGTGTGCGCGCCGCCGGGGCCGCCGGTCACGGTCTCGGTCTCGCCCGTCACGAGGTCGCGCCGGTGCACCTGGTAGATGCCGGCGTAGGGGTCCTTGTTGTACTGGAAGTTCTGGCCGGGGGTGTCGTCCTGGCTGAAATAGAGGTAGGCGCCGTCGGGCGAGGCGAACGGCTCCCCCTGGTCCTTCTGCCAGCTCGTGCGCTCGGTAACCTGGAGGCCCTTGCCGCCCGAGCGGTGGTACATCCACACCTCGCCGGCGCCGAGCGAGCGCGTGTCCACGAAGTGCTTGCGCGTGAAGATGTAGTCGCCGTCGGCCGACCACGCGGTGCTGTTCACCTCGCGGTCGGTCTCCTCGCTCACCTGGGTCGGGTTGCCCCCGTCCGCATCGACCAGCCACAGGTTCAGCGAGCCGTCGCGGTCGGAGCTGAAGGCGATGCGGTCGCCGCGCGGCGAGAAGCGCGGGTGCATGTCGTAGGCGGCGCCGCTGGTGATGCGCGTGGCCTGACCGCCCTCGATCGGCAGCGTGTAGAGGTCGCCCAGGAGGTCGAAGACGATGGTGCTGCCGTCGGGCGACAGGTCGAGGTTCATCCACGTGCCCTCGGAAACCGTGAACGACAGCGTGCGCGACGGCCCGAGGTCGATGTCGGGCGTCCACTCCTCGTCTTCGGCCTCGGTGGTGTCGGCGGCCTCCCCCGCGGCGGGGTCCTCCGTCTCGCCTTCCTGCGCGGCGGCGGTGCCGGGGAAGACCAGGAACGTCAGCAAGGAGGCGAGGGCCAGGAGCTTCTGGAGGCGGCGGGCAGAGCCGTCGTCGGCACGGGGTGTCGGCATCATGTCGGTCGTGGTGCGGGGAACCACGCGAGCGCCATCCGGGGTCGGACGGCGGTCGCGGGAGACGGGCCGCAAGGTAGGGGGCGAGGACCGGCGGTGCGACCAATAAGGACTTCCTTGCCCGGGCGGGTGACGGGGAATACCTGACCCGCGACCGGCCTGGTAGGAGCTGTGGAAATCCGACGTTCCAGGCGTTGGGGGCGGAACCCTTAGCGACCGCGGAGTGCCGCTCATCGGATTCGCTTGACGCGGCTTTCGGGGCGAGGTCAACGTCGATCAGAGTTTCGCTCTCCTCAGGAGGTTCGCCGTGTCCAGAATGCTCGCAGGGTTCCTGCTCGTCGCCCTCGCCGGGTGCGTCGACGTGGCCACGCCCGTCGAACCGGTGGCGGACGGCCCCAGCTTCGTCCGCGATGGTGGCAGGCTCACTCTGGATATGCGCGAGGTCGATCGGTCGGGCTGGTCGGGGACGTGCACGCTCCAGCGGGACGGCGACCGCTACCGCGCGTCGTTCGATTTCTCCGGGATCGCCGAGTCGATCATCGTGGCCACGCTGATGGAGGACGGTCGGACGATCTTCGAAGGTCGCGCGGAGACCAACCGCGCCGGACGGGCCTCCGTCCGAACGGCTGACATCGCATGGCGGTCGGGCGCCGCCGGCAGCTGCGCGGGAGCGACGATGGACGGGGCCATCCTCGTAGTGTCCGCGGCCGACGGCCCGATGCCCTGAGGCCATCCGTTCATAGGCCGTCCCTCCGTCATCGGTCTGCCGAAAAACGAAGTTACTGCGACCGGTATCGCGACCATCGGAATGACGATGCCGTACTCCGGAGCCGCGAGGCCCATCTCTGCCTCCGGAGTCAAGGGGGCCGCTCGTGCTCCCCGAAGGCATGCCCCCGCCCCGTCAATCGCCTGCCGGCCCGGACTCAATTGCAGCCGCAGACGAGCGGTCATGGCGTGCCGTACGCGGCCCGTGGTATCGTCCGCGTCGCCCGCGAAAAACCCATGGAAGGAGTGACAGGTGAGTCAGGCCCGCGGTCCGCGGCACGACGTTCAGGGACCAGACGACGCCGATCGGGAAGCCGCGCCCCGCGCCGCTCCGCTGGTCATGACCGGCGAGGAGTTCCGCCGCGCGGGGCACGCGCTCGTGGATCGCATCGCAACCTTCCTGGAAGGACTGCCCGATCGCCCGGTGACCACCGGTGAAGGACCCGAGAGCATACGGGCCGTGCTCGGCGCCGACCGGCCGCTTCCCGAAGACGGCGCCGACGCCGACGGACTGCTCGCGGAGGCGGCCGACCTCCTGATGGACCACGGGCTCTTCAACGGCCACCCCCGGTTTTTCGGCTACATCACCGCTTCCCCTGCGCCGATCGGCATGCTGGGCGATCTCCTGGCGTCGGCGGTGAACGCCAACTGCGGCGGGTGGGTGCTGTCGCCGATGGCGTCGGAGATCGAGGCCCAGACGGTCCGCTGGATCGCCGACCTGATCGGCTTCGGCGAGGGCGGCGACGGGCTCCTGGTGAGCGGCGGCAACATGGCCAACATGACCGCGATCCTGGCCGCCCGGACGCGGATGGCCGATTGGGACGTGCGCGAGCGCGGCCTGTTCGCGGAGGGCAGCCGACCGCTGCGCGTCTACGGATCGGCCGAGACGCACACGTGGATCCAGAAAGCGGCGGACATGTTCGGGCTCGGCGGAGAGGCCATGCGGTGGATCCCCACGGGCGACGATCTGCGGATGGATCTGAGGGCCCTGCGCGATGCGATCGATCGCGACCTCGCCGAGGGCGCGCTGCCGATGATGGTCGTGGGCACCGCCGGGTCCGTGAGCACCGGCGCGGTCGACGACCTGCCCGCGATCGCCGAGGTCTGCCGCGACCGCGGCGTGTGGTTCCACGTGGACGGGGCCTACGGGGGGTTCGCGGCGGCCGTGCCTGACCTGGACCCGCGACTGGCGGGGATCGGCGAGGCGGATTCGATCGCCATCGACCCCCACAAGTGGCTGTACGCCCCGGTCGAGGCGGGCTGCACCCTGGTGCGCGACCCGGCGGCGCTCCGCGACGCGTTTGCCTATCACCCCGCCTACTACTACTTCGGCGTCGAAGCCACGAACTACCTGGATCTGGGTCCGCAGAACTCCCGCGGATTCAAGGCGTTGAAGGTATGGCTCGCGCTCAGGCAGGTGGGGCGCCGGGGCTACCAGGCGATGATCGCCGAGGACTGCGCCCTCTCGCGCCGGCTCCACCGGAACGTACAGGAGCACCCCGAGCTCGAGGCGTTCACCCAGGACCTCAGCATCAACACCTTCCGCTACGTCCCACCGGAGCTGTGGGACCGCCGCGCGGATCCCGAGGTCGCGACGTACCTGAACGAGCTGAACGAGAAGATCATGGGCCGACTGGAGCGGGGCGGGGAGGCGTTCGTCTCGATCGCCCTGATTCGAGGGACGTTCCTGCTGCGGGCGTGCATCGTGAACTTCAACACCGGTCCCGCCGACGTGGATGCGCTGCCGGAGATCGTGGCGCGGGCTGGACGAGCCGTTGCGGGCGAAGCCGCTGCCCCCTCGGGCTGAGGGCTTACCTGCCCTCGGCGGCGCCCTCGAGGGCGGCCATCTCCATGGCCACGGCGGTGAGCACGGCCACCAGCGGTGGTAGGGCGCCCAGCTCCAACTCCAGGAGCACCGCCGGAATGGTCGCGGTCGCGATGCCGAGCGGCAGCCACGGGCTACCGGCGCCCCGGGACCCGATGTGCGCTCCCAGCACCCCTCCGTAGCCCGTCCCCAGGAAGAGCCCGGAATAGGCGCCCACGAGGCCAGGGTCCTCGCTTGGCTCGTCCTCGTGCAGGGCGCGGTCGATCTCGTGGCCGAGGTACGCGCTAACGAGGCCCAGGATCGCGGCTCCGGCCAGCGTACCGACGAGAACCCCCGCGTCGGAGCCGTCGCGGGTCTCCTCCTGTCCGGTTGGGCGGGCGACCTTGCGGATCGGCAGGCCGTCCGTGCGCGGCGCGCCCGCCCACGTCGGTCGCCGGCAGACGAGGGGCGCGGGGTCCGCACCGCCGGTGCACGGAGCGGGGGACGGACTCAGGACGAGATGCGCGGATGACTCGCTTGCGGCGTCCTGCGCGGAGATCGCGTCGCACGGGAAGAGCAGGAGGATCAGAGTCGCGAGGACGCTCGTCCCGCGGGTGGTCGAGCGTGGGTGGGTGTGGGCATCTGTGCCTGGAAACCCCATTCTTGCGCGCGGTCGGAGGGTCGGAGGAACTGGCGTCGACCCGAACCTCGCGGCGCAGCGTCAATCGTCCTTCGCAGGCCTCTCAATCGGAGCTCTCGGGGAAGACGGCGCCGCGCGCAGCACCGCGCGACCGGCCGCCGCGTCCTCCACGCCCAATCCCAGCGACTTGAAGAGCGTCACTTCCTTCTCGCTACGCCGCCCGCCCCCGCCCGCGACCACCTCCCCCAGCTCGGCCCGGATGTGCGCCGGATCCAGTCCGGCCTCTTCCTTCGCCAGCAGCCAGTCCCCGGCCTGCAGCTCCGCGGACTCGCGGGAGTCCACGTAGAACGCCGAGCGGGCGACCAGATCGGCGTCCACCTCCCGGGTCGTGGGTGCGAAGGATCCGACCGCGTTGATGTGCGCCCCGGGCGACACCCATTCGCCGCGGAGCACCGGCTCGGGCGAGGCCGTGACGGTGCAGAGGATGTCGGCTTCGCGCGCGGCCTCCTCGGCCGACGCCACCGGCTCCACCTCGACGCCGAGGTCGTCGCGCGCCCACGCCGCGAACGCCTCGGCCCGTTCGCGGCGCCGGCTCCAGACCCGCACGCGGCGGAGCCTCCGGACCGCGCGCATCGCCTCCAGGTGGGAGCGCGCCTGCACGCCGCTCCCCAGGATGGCGAGGTCGCCCGCGTCCTCCCGCGCCAGCAGCCGGGTGGCGACGCCCGACACCGCCGCCGTCCGAATCTCCGTGATGGCGATCGCGTCGACGACGCCGAGGAGCCGCCCGGCCATGTCGATCAGGAGCACGGCGCCGTCGTGCGCGGGGTCGGCGCCGTGGAAAGCGGAGATCACCTTGACGCCGACGACGTCCGGGTCGGGGACGAAGGCCGGCATCAGGCCGACGAGGCCTTCGCCTCCCGGCGTGCGGAAGAAGCTCCGCGGAGGTTGCACCGCGCGGCCCTCCGAGAACGCGCGCAGCGTGTCCGCCATGAGATCGATCGCCGCATCCATCGGTAGACGCCGCCGGACCTCGTCCCCATCGACGAAGGCGGCGGGGCTCACCGGGGAGCCGCCGCCAAGACCTCCTGCAGCGTCGCCCGCGCCCACGCGGCCTCGGCGGTCCGTCCCGACTCGTCCGCCGCGAGCGCGTAGCCCCTCAGGGTGGCGGCACGGTTCGGGGTGCGGGCGAGCGCCAGCGTGAACGCCTCCAGCGCCTCCTCCGGGCGATCGAGGCGGAGCAGGATCTCGCCCTCCAACTCGCGCGGCGGCTTGAAGGCGAGCGGGGGTCCGAAGTCGACCGGCAACGCGGCCTCCGCCTCGGCGCCGCGCCGGGCCGCCGCGACGGCGCCCTCCACGTCGCCCTCCAGCCCTAGCGCGTGCGCCGCGAGCGTGGCCAGCAGGATCGGCTCGTACTCGTAGCCCCAATCGCCGGGATCCGGGCGCGCCATCTCCAGCAGCTCGGCCGCCGCGCGCAGGTCGTCGAGCTCGCCCCGGCGCGCGGCCGCCAGCGCACCGCCGAACGCGTACACCGCCCCCGACCAGCCGGGCGGATGGTCGGGCAGGCGAGCCTCGACCGGGAAGCCCTCCGACACGTCCGTATCGGCGATGTAGGCGGCGCGCATGACCGAGAAGGAGGCCAGCAGGCGCTGACGCGCCGCCTCCGAAAGGTCCGGATCCGATGCGTCTTCCAGGCACCCCTCCAGCAGGGCCAGAGCGTCGTCGAACCGACCCTGCTGCTGGTATGCGTATGCCAGCCACTGGTTGTAGTGGCCGCAGCGGTATGGGCCGCCGCGCGCCTCGTTGACCACGTGGGACGCGCGCTCGTTGGCGGCAACGACGTCCTCCCACATCCCGCGGGCGAGGAAGATGTGGCTGGTCATGTGCTGGGCGTGCGCGGCGTCCGGGGCGATGCGGGAGTACGCCCGCGCGGCGCGGAGCCCCAGCGGCGCGTGCGTGGGGTCGTCGAACGCGTGGATGACGTAGTGCGCGGCGCCCGGGTGGTCGGGATTCGCCTCGAGCAGCTCCAGCGCGATCGCGCCGGCGCGCATGTAGGTCGGCACGTTGCGTTCGCCCTGGCTCAGCCCCAGCAGCGACAAGGCGTGGAAAGCGCGCGCCTCGAAATCTCCGGGGTAGGCCTCCGCGAGCGCCTCCATGGCGAACGCGTACGCGGTGTCGCGCGCCGCCTTGCCGCCGTCGCCGTACAGGGTCTCCACGGCGGCCAGCCACGCGCGCTCGCGCGGCGTCTTCGTCTTGGCCAGCCGCTCCTCGCGGGTCGGCGCCAACCGAGCGAGCGCCTGGCGGGCGGCGCCGATGTCCTGCTCGTTCCACACCGGGTGCGTGTACGTCATGGCCTCGCCCCAGTAGGCCATGGCGAACTCGGGATCGACCGCCTGCGCCGCGCGAAAAGCCGTCGCCGCGGACTCGTACTCGAAGCTGTGCATCAGCAGGACGCCGCGCAGGAAGTGATCGCGCGCCTCCTCCGGAGCGCTGACGGGGAACGCGAGGGTGCCGAGCCCGTCGATCGTGACGAGGTCCCCACCCCTGGCCTGGGCGCCGAAGAGAGGCGTCGCGAGGAGCGCGGCGGCGACCGCCACCGCGGGGGCGCGGGACACGGTGAGGTGGGTCATGACGCAACTCTCCAGGCCTACGGATGACGACGGATCGGACCCGAACGTAGCGCGAGACCCCGGGGGTGGCGATGCTGGTCACGGAGAGGCGACGAGGACGACACGACCGTGGCCGAGGTGAGCGATGATCGTACGCGAAGACAGGGGCGACGTGGCGGTGCTGAGAATGCAGCGCGGCAAGGTGAGCGCGCTGGACGTGGAGCTGCTCGAGGCGATCCGCGATGCCACCTCTGAGCTCCGCCCCCAAAGCCCCCGTGGCGTCGTCCTCACCGGCACGGGGTCGAGCTTTTCCGCCGGGCTCGACCTGACGCGCCTGTCCGAGGGCAGCGGCGACTATCTGGCCCGCCTGCTGCCGTTACTGCACGAGGTGATCCTGGGGCTGTTCACCTTCCCCCGCCCGGTCGTCGCGGCCGTCAACGGCCACGCGATCGCCGGCGGCTTCGTGCTGGCGTGTACGGCCGACTACCGGGTCGTGGTCGACGAAGGCGCCCGGCTGGGGGTCACGGAGCTGCCGGTCGGGGTGCCCTTCCCGCCGGCGCCGCTCGAGATGGTCCGCACCGTCTTCGGCACCGCCGGAGCGCGAGAGATCGTCTACAGCGGCCGCCTGTTCGGTCCGGAGGAGGCGAGGCGATTGGGCTACGCCGACGAGCTCGCCCCCAGCGAGGAAGTGGTGGACCGGGCGGTCGCGGTCGCGGAGGCCTGGGGCTCGACGACGCCCGCGGCGTTCGAGCTGACCAAGCGCCAGCTCCAGGCGCCGACGGTCGCCCGACTCCGGGAACACGCCCCCGAGATCCACGACGGCATCGCGCGCGCGTGGGGCGACCCCGCGACGCACGCGGCGATCCGGGCCTTCGTGGAGCGGACGCTGGGCGGGCGCTGACGCGAAGCCAACGGGACCGAACGGGCAGCCGAATTGCGTGCAACCACTCGCGACCGAGCGCCGCCGGGTTCGGCCCTCTCCCGGCCCGGCGCGACGAGGAGCCCTGGAGGGTGGGAGCGATCCGTGTGAGCGACGGCGACCGCAACAGCTTCGTGGACCTCCGCCAGGCCCTCATCGGTGGCGCCATCGCCGCCGTCGTCGCCGCGCTCGGCGTCGGCACCACCGGGGTCGCCAGCGGAGCCGAGGCGCGCGCCCTGCTGCAGGGCGTGCTGCCCACGATCCGCTTCCTGTCCTCCACCGTGATCACCGCGTCGGCGACGATCCTCGCGCTGATGCTCACGATCCTGAACCTCAGCCAGGGCCTCGATCGACCGCTGCGTGCGGAGCATTACCAGCGGGTGCGTCAGGTCAGCCTGCTGGCGTCGATCACCATCATCGCCGGCACGATCCTCCTGCTGTTCCTCAGCATTCCGATCGGCGAGTCGGAGGTCCTCGCCGGCTGGTACCGGCCCATCTATTACGCGATCGTCGTCACCTCCTCGCTGGTCGGCGGATCCCAGGTCGCGGTGGTACTGATGCTCCTGCGCTCGGTCGACGGACTGATCTCCATCGCCACCGGAGAGGACAGCCATCTGGTCGACGAGGACACCGTGGAGGAGGCACCGGAGGGCGCCCCATCCTGACCGCGGCGCTGGTCGCGGTCCTCGCCGGCGCCGTGGCGTCGGTCGCGGGCTTCGGCATCGGCAGTCTGCTCACCCCCGTCCTCGCGCCGTCCCTCGGGGTGGGGCTCGCCGTGGCCGCGGTATCGATCCCCCACGCCGCGGGCACGGGGCTCCGGCTCTGGCGCCTGCGGGACGCCGTCGACCGGCGCGTGTTCGGGTGGTTCGGCGTGGCGAGCGCGATCGGCGGCCTCGCCGGGGCGCTCCTGCACCGCGACGCCACCGAGGCGACGCTCGGGGCGACCTTCGGCGCGCTCCTGGTCCTCTCCGGTCTGGCCGGCTTCACCGACTGGACGCGGCGGCTGGGGCTGCGGGGCTGGGGAGCCACCGCGGCCGGCGCGCTCTCGGGGCTCTTCGGCGGCATGGTCGGCAACCAGGGCGGCATCCGCTCCGCGGCGCTCCTCGCGTTCCCGCTGTCCCCCCGCGCCTTCGTCGCCACCGCCACCGCCACGGCGCTGCTCGTCGACGCGGCGCGCATGCCGGTCTACCTGGTGACGTCGGCGGCGGGGCTCCGCGACCACGTGCCGCTCATCGGGCTGCTCGTCGCCGGCGTGATCGTCGGCACCCTCGCGGGGGAGAGGATCCTCCGCCGCCTGCCGGAGCGCCTCTTCCGGATGGCGGTGTCCGCGCTGCTGCTCGCGCTGGGCGTCGCGATGCTCGTCCGGGCCATCGGTTGACGGCTCGACGGGCCGGCACAAGCGGTGATGCTGGACGCAGCGGCGGCGCACCGGCAGCTTTCAATCCCGGCCCCGGGCGCGCACGGATGCCCGCCGCCGGTTCTCCCTGGCCGACCCTTCCAGGAGCGCGCATGCGAGCAACGACGCTGGCCCTCCTCTGCGCCTGGCCGGCCCTTCTGCCGGCCTCGGCGCAGACGCCGGACGCGGCCGCGCACGAAACGCAGCCCGCCAGCGACGGCGCCGGAGAGCCGGTCCTGCTGGAGTTCGCGTGGCCGGAGGGCCTCACCGCCGAGGTCGAGATGCGGCAGCGGCGGGTCGAGGGCCATGACGGACAGGAGTCCGACGTCACGACGCGGAGCCGCTACCGGATGACCGTGCGCGCCCACCCCCGCGGCCTCGCCATCACCTACGGCGACGGGCGCCTGCTGGAGGTGGACGGGCAGCCCCCCGATGAGAGCGTCGGCGCGGTCGGGACGGCGCTCGCGAGCCTGGCCGGTGCGGGCACGACGTACGTGGTGTCCGAGGACGGCATGCTGCTCGAAGTCGAGGACGCGGGTGGGGCATCCGAGCAGGCGCTCGCCGCCACGGCGGCGGAACGGTGGAACTCCATGGTCTGGTTCTGGGCGTGGGAGGAGTTCGAGCCGGAGGCCGTCTACGCCTTCGAGGCGGACGCGCCGAGTCCGCTGCTCCCCGGCGTGGCCGTGCCGATGGAGTACCGCCTGGGCTTCCTCCGTCGCGTTCCGTGCTACGCGGGCGCCCCGGCCGACTCCTGCGTTGCCGTCGAGGGCCAGACCACCTCCGACCGGGAGGTGGTGCGAGGTCTCGTGGCGCGCTACCTCGAGGGCCTCGTCCAGGCGTTGGGCGAAGCCCCGGAGGTGGACGTCGAGGACGCCAGGCAGGAGAGCCTCTTCTCGGTCGTGCTGGAGCCGGCCACGATGATTCCCCACGAGTTCCGCACGTCCCGCAGCATGTCGATGCGCGTCCGCGTCGGGCAGGAATCGAACACCACCACGCAGATCGACGAGATCATCCTGAGCTTCCGCTACCCCGCGCCCCAGGAGTGACCTCGGCTGCGCCGCGGCCGCCCTGACGCCGGCGCTGCGCGCGAGCGGCGTCGCCCGGTCCGCTTACTGCGCGAGGAGTAGCTCGCCGCGACGCCACCAACTTCGGACACATCCGTCACAGACCTCGCAAGGCCCGCACACCGGAGCGGCCCGGTTCGACCCCACCTTGGCAAGGAAGCTTCGAGACGACCTCCAGGGAGGTAGATATGCCCGGTTTGCGCGCCGTAACGGTCGCCATCCTCGCCATCGGTTCCGCCACGAGCCTCGCGGGCCAGGTCAGCCAGAAGCAGATCGAGGCGAGCCTCGGGCTCTTGCCCCCCGGGGCGCGGGACGGAGCGGAGGTCATTCTGGTGACCGAGGACGGGCTGGAGGTGGTCCGGCCGGGCGAGAACGGCTGGGCCTGCCGGATCCGGCCCGCGGCCGACCGCCTCGCCGCGAGCTGCTATCAGACCGCCCTCACCGGCAAGCTCGACCTGGAGCTGGCGCTCGCGGCGGAGGAGACACCCGGCGAGGAGGTGCGGGAGGCGCTGGGCGCAGCGCTGCGCGTGGGACGGCTGTCGATTCCGCGCGGCTCGTTCGAGATCAGCGGATCCGGACCGCTCGAAGACGGCGCCGAGGTGCCCGCCGAGATGTCCGGTTACTACTTCGTGTACTTCCCGTTCGAGACCGGTGATGGGCTGGGGCTGCCCGAGACCGATCCGGGCGACGGCACGCCGTGGCTCCACCACGGAGGCACGTCGGACGCCCACATCATGTGGCCCCGCGCCCACTCCACCGCCGGCCTTTGATCCGCGGCGGGTCGGCCTCGCAGGGCCACCCCTCCCGCCGGTAAACAAATGGCGCGCGGACGGGCAAGATCCTTGCCCCATGGAGGGCGGATGGGGTGCCTACCACGGAGGAAGTCGCCATGAACAGAATCGCCGAATTCGGCAGGATGGTGGGCCTCGCGTGCCTCGCGGCGGCCTGCAGCACGGCCGAGGCGTCGACCGTGATTCCCGCAGAAACTTCGCTGGCCGTAGCAATCGGTCCGCGACTCAGCTCGAACGTCCACGCCCCGGGCAGCACCTTCACGGGGGTCCTGGCCGAGCCTCTTTCGGCCGACGGGCAGGTGATCCTGCCGGTGGGCACGCCCGTCGTGGGCGAGGTGACCTCCGCCAGCGAGGATCCGCCGACGATCGGCGTGCGGCTGGTCAGCATCGACATCGGCGGCGCGCCCTACGAGGTGCACACCGAGCCCGTCGTGATGAACGCCATGAAGCGCTCCGAGATGGTGGACAAGGGCAGGAAGATCGGCGGCGGCGCGGCGGCCGGCGCGATCGTCGGCGGGATCATCGGCGGCGACGTCAAGGGCGCCGTGATCGGCGCGGGCGCGGGCGCCGCGGCCGGCACCGGCGTCGCGCTCGCGACGAAGGAGCACGAGGCCTATCTGTCGGCGGGGACCATCGTGCGCGTGGTCCTGGACGAGGCCCTCGTGGTGGCGCCCCGGCCGGTGACCGACGAGGAGTAGCGCCGCGAAGTCCGCAGATGTGATCGTCGTAGGGGTCGGGGCCATGGGCGCCGCGACGTGCGCGCAACTCGCCGCGCGCGGCGCCCGTGTCCTCGGCCTCGAGCGCTTCGCCATTCCCCACGAGCTCGGATCGAGCGGCGGCGACACCCGGCTGTTCCGCACCGCCTACTTCGAACATCCCGACTACGTCCCGCTCCTGCGCCGCGCCCGCGCCGGCTGGGCCGAGCTCGAGGCCGCCGCCGGGCGCCGCGTCTTCCACGAGACCGGGCTGCTCTACGCCGGCCGCGCCGACGGACCGCTGATCGCCGACACGCTGGCCTCGGCGCGCGCCTACGGCGTGTCGATTCAGGAGGTCGACGACGCCCCTCACCGCTTCCCCTGGTTTCGCCTGCCGGAGGGCTTCGCCGCGCTGTTCGAGCCGGGAGGCGGACTCGTCCTCGCAGCGCACGCCGTAGAGGCGTTCGCGGATGTCGCCCGCGAAGCCGGCGCGGTACTTCGCGAAGGGGAGGTGGTGCGGGCCTGGACCGCGCACGCCTCCGGCGTCCGGGTGGAAACCGACCACGACGCCTACGAGGGCGGATACCTGGTGCTGACCGCGGGGCCCTGGACGGCGCCGCTCGCGCCTTCCCTGGCGTCCCGGCTCCGCGTGACGCGCCAGGTCCTCGGCTGGTTCGAGCCGGAGGGCGTCGACCGGTTCGCGCCGCCTTCGTTCCCGTGTTGGGCGATCGAGGATCCCGAGGACGGGCTGTATTACGGCTTCCCTTCGATACCGGGCGACGTCCCGGGCCCGACGCGCGCCGGGCTCAAGGTGGGCCTCCACGTGCCCGGCCCCACGGCGGACCCGGACGCCATGGACCGCACCCCCTCGGCGGCGGACGAGGCCGCCTTCGGGCCCGGCCTGAGCCGCTACGTGCCGGCGATCGCGGGCCCGCCGACCGCCATGCGCGTCTGCCTCTACACCAACACGCCGGATGGCGACTTCCTGGTGGGCCGGCTGCCGGGCGAGGACAGGGTCGTCATCGCGTGCGGTTTCAGCGGCCACGGCTTCAAGTTCGCCCCGGTCATCGGCGAGGCCCTCGCGGATCTGGCGCTGGAGGGGGCCACGGCGCTGCCGCTCGGGTTCCTCGATCCCGGCCGCCCGCTTTCGGCCGGGTCGTGAGGGGCGCCACTAGGCGCCGAAGGCGCACTCCGGCCGCAGGGCGGTGAACAGCGGCATCCCGAACCGTTCGACACCGTAGCGCTCGATCAATGCCTGGGCCGGCTCCGACACGAGCCACGCGGCGAGCCGGCCGGCGCCCGCGGGGTTGGCCGCATCGGTCACGGGAATCACCGCGTAGGGATTCTCGAGCGGCGGCTCGCGCTCGTACACGATCTCCAGCTCCAGGCCGTCCCGCATGAACTCGAAGGTGCTGCGGTCCGACAGCGTGTAGGAGCGCCGCTCGGACGTCATCGTGAGCGTCGACCCCATGCCCTGTCCGACCTCCACGTAGGAGGTGCCGGGCGGGCGCGTGTGGGCGAGGTCCCACAGCGCGCGCTCGCGGCGGTGGGTGCCGCTGTCGTCGCCCCGGGAGACCCACTCGACGCCCGTATCCACGATGCGGCGGAGCGCGTCCTCGACCGTTGTCGCCTGGCGCACCTCCGCGGGGTCGTCCGGCGGTCCGACGATGACGAAGTCGTTCATCATCAGGACGCACCGGGTCGTGCCGTATCCACCCGCCACGAAGGCCTCCTCGCCGGCCGGGTCGTGCACCATCACGAGGTCGGCGTCGCCCCGCCGCCCGAGGTCGAGCGCGGCGCCCGTGCCCACCGCTACGACCTCCACCGTGTAGGGCGGATTCGCCGCCTCGAACGCCGCCACGAGCTCGCCGAGCAGACCGGAGTCCTCCGTGGAGGTGGTGGTGGCGAGCACGACGCGGTCCGGATTGCCGCCGCAACCGGGCAGGCACGCCAGCCCGCACAGGGTTACGAGAGCGAGCGCTCGCGCGGCGCCTCTTCCGGGCGCGAGCGGTCGCGAGCCGCCCGCTCGGAGCGCGCTTCGTCGCGCCGTGCCCCTTCGGAGCGCGAAAGACCTCATCGCAGCAGGGTCGTCGCGGCGTCGATCACGTCGGCGAGTCCCGCGAGCGTGCCGCCCAGCCGCGCGATCTGCGCTTCGGCCTCGTCCCATGCCCGCTGCTCAATCGCCTCGCGCACGCCGGGCAGCGTCTTGACCCCATAGCCGGTGTAGAAGCCGGGCGCGTAGATCTGGTGCCGGAACCATCCCCGCCGGGGCAGCCCCTCGGGGTGGGTCATCGCCCGCTCGGTCGCGATGAGGCGCGCGTTGAGCGGCGCGAGGTCGGCCGGCAGGGCGGCGCCCTGCGTCAGGGCGGCGTGGAGCATCCGGTCGTAGTCGGCGGCGCTCTTCTTGAGCCGCTCGATCGCGTTCTGGAGCGGCGCGAAGTTGAGGTGGGGCACCTCCTCCTCGGCCGCGGGCGGCACGTACGTCCGCGTGGGGTCGGCCGACAGCACGTACGCGTTCGCGGCGATCAGGGCGTTGGCGCGCTCCGTCGCCTCGCGCGTTTCCTCGAGCAGCTCCAGCACCTCGTCGCGGTACTCCTCCACGCTCTCGACGAAGGGTCCGAACAGGAACGGCAGGACGTCCGCGTTGGCCGCCCGCAGCGTCGCGCGGCCGGTCACCCTGGCCAGCGTCACGCCGTACGCGAAGTCGGGGTCGCCGAAGCGCGTGTAGTGGTCGAAGCTGTCGAACTGGGAGTGGTAGCTTCCGCCCGAGCTTTCGCCGCCGAAGCTCAGGTGCAGCGACGCCGCTCCCAGGTGCTGCAGAAACGGCGTGTAGTCGGAGCCCGAACCGAGCGGCGAGATCGTCAGGTCCCCCCGGGCGTCCGGCTCCCGGTCCCCTTGGACGGCACGACGCGCGTGCTCGCGTTCCCATACGGTGACATCCGTCTGCGGGTCATCGACCGCGCGGGCCACCTGGTTCATCATCTTCTGCAGCGTGTGCGAGCCGCCCATCCGCAGGAAGCCTCGCCCGCTGCCGTCCGTGTTGATGTAGACTGCGAGCTTCTCGTCCAGCTCGTCGGCGTGGTGCTCCACCCACTCCGTCGATCCCAGGAGCCCCGGCTCCTCGGCGTCCCACGACGCGTAGACGACGGTGCGGCGGGGGCGTTGGCCCTGGCGCGCGAGCGCCCCGATCGCCCGCGCCTCCTCCATCATCGACACGTGCCCCGAGATCGGATCCTGTGCGCCCATCGCCCAGCCGTCGCGGTGGTTGCCGCGCATCACCCACTCGTCGGGGAATTCGGATCCCTCCAGCCGGGCGATGACGTTGTAGGCGGGCTGCAGGTCCCAGTCGAACTCCAGGCGCACCCGCACTTGCGCGGGCCCCGGGCCCACGTGGTAGGTGATGGGGAGCGCGCCGCGCCAGTTCGGAGGGGCGACCGGTCCGTCGAGCGCGCGCAGGAGCGGCAGGGCGTCCTCGTGCGAGATCGGCAGCACGGGGATCTTCATGAGTGTGGGGGCCTCCTCGAGGGGGAGGCGGGGGGCGTCCTCGGTCGCTCCGACGCCCGGCGTCAGGGGGTCTCCCGGGAAGAGCGGCATGTCGGCGACCGACCCGCGCTGCACGCCGTCGGCCCGCCGGAACGGCCCCTCCGGGTAGGTGTCGCCCTGGTAGTAGCCGTCGTCCAGGGGGTCCGAGTAGAGGATCGTGGCGATGGCGCCGTGCTCGGCGGCGACCTTGGGCTTGATGCCGCGCCAGGAGCCGCCGTAGCGGGCGATCACGATCTTGCCGCGGACGTCGATGCCGAGCCGCTCCAGGTCTTCGTAGTCGGCCGGGATACCCTGGTTGACGTAGACCAGCTCGCCGGTCACGTCGCCGTCGGCCGAGTAGGCGTTGTAGGTCGGCAGGCGTCCCTCGACCCCCGAGGTCGGATCGGCGTCGATGACGGGCTCCTCGAGGCGCGCCGTGAAGGGTTCGGGCGCGAGCATCTCGAGCTCGCGAATCCGGGGGGTCGGGAAGAGCACCCGGTACTCCTCGATCTCGACGTCGTATCCCCAGTCCCGGAACAGCTGCGCCGTGAACTCCGCGTTCTCGCGATTGTGCGGTGCGCCGACGTAGAACGGCGCCGACGTCATGCGCTCCATCCACTCGGCAAGGTTGTCCGCGTCGAGGAGGGCGTCGAACGCCGTTTCGAGGGACAGCTGCGTCTGCGCGGCCGGACCCGCGAACCCGAGGATGGGGCCGTCGGCCTGTGCCGCGGCGTGCGATGAGGGGACGCAGAGCCAGATCGCGACTGCTGCGAACGCGACAGTCCAACGGCGGGAGCCCTTCCTCGAGTCGCGCATCGCGATCCCCTCCGGTTGCAGGAACACGCGTCCACCGACGCGGGTTGCCACCCTGGGACGCGCCGGCAGCCGGCGCAAGCGCTGCCGAGCCATGCTAGATTCCGGCTGGATGTCCACCCGCGACGGGCGCGGGGGATTCGCAAACCCGTACAGCATCACGATGCGCATCACGCTCAGCATCCTCGCCGGCGCCGCACTCGGTATCCTCGCCTTCGGGCTGGTTCGCTACGCCGCGGCGCCGGAGCCGGTCCACGACGAGCCGGTCCACTACCACGCCAACTTCGCGTTGTACCTCGACGGCGAGCGCGTGCGGTTCCAGGAAGAGCGCTACATGGAGGACATCGCGACGTGCCGGTTGGACGCCGGCATGTTGGGGCCGCGGGACCGTGTACACATGCACCAGATGAACGACGAGGTGGTCCACGTGCACGCCGCCGGGGTCACGTGGGGCCACTTTCTGGCCAATCTCGGATTCGCCATCGGTGAGGGCGCCATCGTGGACGAGGCCGGCGTCGTCCACGCCGCCGGCCCGGAGCGCCGGCTCTCGTTCGTCCTGAACGGCGAACGCGTGCCCTCCATCGCCAACCGTGAGATCGTGTCCCTCGATCGCCTGCTGGTCTATCAGGGCCCCACGGACGCCACCGACGCCGAGCTGGAAGAGATGTTCGAGGCGATTCCGGCGAGCGCCGACGCGTACAACGCCTCCCACCAGGACGGCGTCGGGTGCACGTCCGGGGAAGCTCCGGAGGAGACGCCAGCCGACCGGCTACGGCGCGCTTTCTGGTTCTAGTTCACCGGCAGAGTCGTTCTCGCTGACATCGTCGCGATGGCCGAAGCGACCCTTTGCTGCATCGTTGTTGTTGACATTCGACAACAAGGCGTCCTTATTGTAGATAGTCGACACCAAAAATGCTGCGGGAGTACCGCGATGGGAAGCCGAACCGACGTCCTCCAGGGCACCCTGGACATGCTCGTCTTGAAGGCGCTGACGCCGGGCGAAATGCACGGCTGGGGACTCTCCCGGAGGATCCAGGACGCCTCCGACGACGTCCTCCAGGTGAACCAGGGCTCCCTCTACCCGGCGCTCCACCGCCTGGAGTTCGCCGGCTGGATCGCCTCGGAGTGGGGCATCTCGGAGGCGGGGCGGAGGGCCAAGTTCTACCGCCTCACGCGGTCGGGGCGGCGGCGACTGGAGAAGGAGAAGCGGGAGTGGCGGACGTACGTCGGCGCGGTCGAGGCCGTGCTGGCGGCGGTCTGACGCGGGCGTACCGGAGGGCGACGTGCGCGCATTCGACCGTATCCGCCATTTCTTCCGCAACGTCTTCGCGGGGGGCTCGGCCGACCGGGATCTGGACGAGGAGATCCGCCACCACATCGAGCTGGAGGTGGAGGACGGCGTGCGCTCGGGCCTTTCCGAGGCCGAAGCGCGCCGGCGGGCGCTCCTCGCGTTCGGAGGGGTGGAGCGGCACCGGGAGGCCGCGCGCGACCAGCGCGGCACCTTCCTGCTGGAGGAGATCCGCAGGGACATCGGCCTGGCGCTTCGTGGCATGCGCCGCAACCCGGGCTTCGCGACCGTGGCGATCCTCACGCTCGCGCTCGGCATCGGCGCCAACGCCGCGATCTTCAGCGTCGTGAACGGCGTACTGCTCCGTCCCGCACCATTTCCCGACGCGGATCGCCTCGCGATGGTCTGGGAGACCGATCGCAGCAGCAACACCGCGCGCGAGCCCTCGTCCATTCCCGACTTCGCCGACTTCCAGGCGCGGTCGCAGCAGTTCACGCAGTTGGCGGCGCTGACCCCGCGGGAGGTGAACGTCACCCTCGCGAGCGGCGACCCCACGCGCGTGGCCTCGCTCGCCGTC
>DATHRK010000066.1:0-40721 GCA_035465395.1 Longimicrobiales bacterium
GCTCGTGATCGACCACTCGGTCCAGGTGGACGAGTTCGGCACCCGCATGGCGTTCGAGGTCAACGCCGAGAAGGAGTACGAGCGCAACGGCGAGCGCTACGCGTTCCTGCGCTGGGGCCAGGGCTCCTTCGACAACTTCCGGGTCGTACCGCCCGAGACCGGCATCGTGCACCAGGTCAACATCGAGTACCTGGCGCGGGTGGTGTTCGGCCAGGACGGCGTGGCCTACCCCGACACCCTGGTCGGGACCGACTCGCACACGACGATGGTGAACGGGCTCGGCGTGCTGGGCTGGGGCGTGGGCGGGATCGAGGCCGAGGCGGCGATGCTCGGCCAGGCGATCTCGATGCTGATCCCGCAGGTGGTGGGTTTCCGCCTTACCGGCGAGCTGCCCGAGGGCGCAACGGCGACCGACCTGGTCCTGAGGGTGACCGAGATGCTCCGCGAGCACGGCGTGGTCGGTAAGTTCGTCGAGTTCTTCGGCTCCGGGCTTTCGCGACTGCCGCTCGCCGACCGCGCCACGATCGGCAACATGTCGCCCGAGTACGGCGCCACCTGCGCGATCTTCCCGGTGGACGCAGAGACCCTGAAATACCTCGAATTCACGGCACGACCGGCCGAGCGCATCGCGCTGGTGGAAGCCTACATGAAGGAGCAGGGCCTCTTCCACACCGCCGAAACGCCCGAGGCCGAGTACTCGTCCGTTCTGGAGCTGGACATGGGCACCGTGGAGCCCAGCATCGCCGGCCCCAAGCGCCCGCAGGACCGCATCGAGCTGACCCACGCCAAGCGCGCGTTCAAGGGCGCGCTCCGCCAGATGCGCAACGACGTGCCCGGCGCGGGCACGCCGGCCGGCAGCCGCTGGGAACTGGAGAACGGCATCGGCGACTGGTCCGCCGAGGGCGGCAACGGGACCGCCCGGGCCGCCGCCGGCATGGGCGCCGCGTTGCTGGCGCCCGAGCAGCCCGAGCCCGGCTTCCAGAGCACGACCGTCCAGCGCGAGGGCGAAGCCTTCGAGCTGCGCGACGGCTCGGTCGTGATCTCGGCGATCACGAGCTGCACGAACACCTCGAACCCCTCGGTGATGCTAGGCGCCGGCCTGCTCGCGCGCCGCGCGGTGGAGCGCGGCCTCGAGCGCAAGCCGTGGGTGAAGACGAGCCTCGCGCCCGGCTCGAAAGTGGTCATGAACTACCTGGAGCAGGCGGGCCTCGTGGACGACCTCGAGGCGCTCGGCTTCCACCTCGTCGGCTACGGCTGCACCACCTGCATCGGCAACAGCGGCCCGCTGCCGCCCGACATCGCCGCGGCGATCCACGAGGCCGACGTGATCGCGTGCTCGGTGCTCTCGGGCAACCGCAACTTCGAGGGCCGCATCAACCCGGACGTGCGCGCGAATTACCTTGCCTCCCCGCCGCTCGTGGTGGCCTACGCGATCGCCGGCCGCATGGACATCGACCTCTACAACGAGCCGCTCGGCGAGGACGCCGACGGCCGCTCGGTGTTCCTGAAGGACATCTGGCCCACGCAGGCCGAGATCCACGAGGCGATCCGCACGTCGGTCAAGCGCGAGTTCTTCGAGCGCGAGTACGCCGCGGTGTTCGAGGGCGACGAGCGCTGGCGCGCGCTGCCGGTGCCAGAGGGCGCGCGGTACGCGTGGAGCGAGGACTCGACCTACGTGAAGGAGCCGCCGTACTTCGAGGACATGCGCGCCGACGCCCCGGCGGTCGAGGACGTCGAGGGCGCGCGGGTGCTCGCGCTGATGGGGAACAGCATCACGACCGACCATATCTCGCCCGCCGGCTCGATCGCCAAGGACTCGCCCGCGGGCCGCTACCTGATGGACCACGGGATCGAGCCCAAGGACTTCAACTCCTACGGCTCCCGACGCGGCAACCACGAGGTCATGATGCGCGGCACGTTCGCCAACGTGCGGTTCCGCAACGCGCTGGCGCCGGACAAGGTCGGCGGCTGGACGGCGCACCTGCCCGACGGCGAGGTGATGCCGATCTACGACGCTGCGATGCAGTACCGCGAAGAGGGGGTGCCGCTGGTGGTGATCGCCGGCAAGGAGTACGGGACCGGGTCCTCGCGGGACTGGGCCGCCAAGGGCCCCATGCTGCTCGGCGTGCGCGCGGCGCTCGCGGTCACCTACGAGCGCATCCATCGTTCCAACCTGATCGGCATGGGCGTGCTGCCGCTGCAGTTCGAGGACGGCGAGGACGCCGGCTCGCACGGACTGACCGGCACGGAGGTCTACGAGGTCAAGGGCATCGCCGAAGCGCTGGAGGCGCCCAGAGCGGACCGGATCGTCACCGTCCGGGCGACCGGGGAGGACGGCGAGGCGAAGGAGTTCCACGCGCGCGTGCGGCTCGACACGCCTCAGGAGGTGGAGTACTACCGGCACGGCGGGATCCTGCAGTACGTGCTGCGGCAGATGATCTGATCGTCTTCTCGACCGCATCCAGCGCCCGGACCTCGACGACCGAGTCGATTGATGGTCCGACAGGCGGGGGTTAGCGTGGAAGGGAGCCCCGGAGGCGCGTTTGGCGACCCTGTCCACCCTGGCAATCACCTCGCTCCTGGCGGCGCTGCAGGCGCCGGGCGGTGCGGTATTCGGCACGGTCACGGATGCCGGGACGGGGGAGCCGGTCGCCACGGCGACCGTGTCCGCCCCGGAGCTGCGCGTGGTCGCGGTCACGGACGCGCGGGGCCGCTACCGCCTCGACGACGTGCCCCCCGGCCTCCTGCACGTGGAAGTCGCCCACCTCGGCTATGACGGACGCACGCTCCACGCGTTCGTGCCCGCCGGCGGCTCCGTCGACGTCCACATCGCCCTCGCCCGCCGTCCCGTAGAGCTCGAGGGGGTGGAGGTCCGGGTGCCGGCCGGGATTCCCGGTCTGGAGGTCGCAACCGGGCTGCCGGCGGT
The DNA here is from genome assembly GCA_035465395.1 of Longimicrobiales bacterium. Taxonomy (GTDB): domain Bacteria; phylum Gemmatimonadota; class Gemmatimonadetes; order Longimicrobiales; family RSA9; genus DATHRK01. The sequence goes on from DATHRK010000066.1 coordinate 2,927, forward strand.
CGACGTGCACGCGTCGGCCGCGTGGGTGCGCCGTGACCCACGCACGCCCGAGCCGGACGCATTCGCTTCGCTCACAGGCGCCGATGTGTCCGCGCGCCCCGAAGCGCCCGGCGGCCTCCATGTGCGCGGTGGCGCCGCCGACCAGGTCGCATTCCTGCTCGACGGGTTCCCCGTGCTGAGCCCCTACCACGCCGGGTCGACCTTCGGCGCCTGGGATCCCGACGCGCTCTCCGACATCCGGCTGACCGCATCGTTCCCGAACCTGGGCGCCTCGGCGGCGCTCGCGGGGCAGGTGCACGCGCGGACGGTGGAGCCCTCCGACCGGTTGCGAATTCGTGGCTCCGCCACCGCCACGCAGGTCCGCGTCGCCTTCGACACGCCGCTCCCCGGCGGGACCGGCGTGCTGGCGAGCGTCCGGCAGCCGTTTCCGGGGCTGGCGCAGGGCAGGCAGGAGCCGGCGCTGCTTCGAGGGTCCGCCGGCGACCAGCTACTGGTAGGGCACGCGCCGCTCCTGGGCGGACGCTTCAAGGCGCTGTACTACGGGAACGACAACGAGCTGCATGCCTCCGCGTTGGCCGACGGCGACCTTGCCGCGCCGGACACGCCCTCGGGCGCTCCGCGCAATCGGTTCGCCTGGGGCAGCACCACACTGGGGGCCGCCTGGCGGCGGACGTTCGGGTCCGGAGCGCGGCTGGACATCTCGGCCTGGAACGCCGAGTCCGACGCGAGCATGACCTGGGTCCGGGACCCCGGCGCGGGCGCGCTGGGCAGCGACACGATGCGCTCCAGCCGCGCCGATCTGGGCGGCCTCGCGGCGCTGCGCTGGGGGCCGCCGGACGCCCCGTGGACCGCGGGGCTGCGCTGGAATCGCAGCCGCACGCGCTACCAGGCGATCACTTCCACGACCGCCGGAGCGCCCCTCGACGCAGCCACCCCGGCGCTGACCCTGTTCGCGGGACACACGCGGCCCCTGGCACCCGCGCTCGCGCTCGACGCGGGCATGCGCGCTATCCTCTCCGGCGACGACCCCTACCTCGCGCCCCAGCTGCGAGCCCGCTGGACCCACGGGGTGGCTTCGGTGCAAGCCGCCTATGCGCGGACCTTCCAGTTCGAGCAGTCACTCGCGAACCCCGAGTCGGTCGTGGGCCTCGTGTTCCCCGCGCACCCCTTCGCCGCGGCTGGCGACGACCTCCGACCGGTCGCAAGGGGCCATCAGTGGAGCGCGTCGGCCACCGTCGAGCCGCTCCCCGGGGTCACGTTCCGCGTGTCCGGTTGGTCGCGGGACGCGAAGGGCATCCTGCTAACGGCCGCGGCCACGGATGGGCCCTTCCTGGCGGGCGACGTCTCGTCCGGAAAGGCGAGCGCCGCCGGAGTCGGTGTGGACGCCGCGTGGGCGACCGCACGCATGACCGTCAGCGGAGCCTGGGCCCTCGAGCGGGTTCGACACCGCACGGACACCGAGGCCTTCGTGCCGGACCACGCGGCGGCGCATCGCGCGGACATCGGACTGGATGCCTTTCTGACCGAGACCTGGTCCGTCCAACTGGCGGCCGCAGTCGTCGGCGGGCGACGCACGACCGCGCTGCTCGGCGCGTTCGAGTGGGAGGGGTGCAACCTGCTGGAGGCGGGTTGCGAGTTCGCGGGCAGCCCCGCCGCCCGGGCCGAGCGGCTGGGAGGGTCGACGTTACCCGCCTACGCGCGCCTGGACCTGGGCGTGCGCAAGCACTGGGACATTCGCCTTGCCGGGCGATCCGGCGTGCTGGGAGCGTTCGCCTACGCCACCAATCTGCTGGGCCGACCGAACGTCCTCCTCTACACGCAGGACCCGACGACCGGCGCGCGAGAGGCCGTGGAGATGCGCCCACGAGCGCCGTTGACGTTGGGTCTGGATTGGCGCTTCTGACGGCGCGGCCGGATCAGGAGCGACACGAAATCGCCGGCTCGCGGGCTCCCTGGTCATGACCGCCATCGGCGACAGCGCCTTCGAGGCCCTCTTCAACACCCACCAGCCGCGGGTCCTGAGCTACCTGCACCGGCTGAGCGGGGATCCCGAGCTCGCCGCCGATGTCACCCAGGAGGCCTTCGTACGGCTTTATCGGCGTGGGGATCCGCCCGACGACCCGGGCGCATGGCTAATCACGGTGGCTACGAACCTGTTTCGAAACGCACGCGCCAAACGCAGCCGGCGGCTCCGGCTGCTGACTCCGGAGCGGGGGGCTCGCGCCACGGGCGACTGCGCGGCTCCGCCGGACGCGGGCGTCGTGTCGCCGCGGCGCCGGCTGGCCGTGCGCGCCGCGCTGGACGCCCTGCCGGAACGGGACAGGGCGCTCCTCCTGCTGTGCGCGGAAGGGTACCGCTACCGGGAGATCGCGACCGCGTTGTCGCTCAAGGAAACCAGCGTAGGGACGTTGTTGGCACGGGCCAAGCGGGCGTTCCAGAGCGCGTTCGGGGAGGCGCAGCGTGCATCTTGACGATGGCAGGATCCAGGCCCTGCTGCACGGCGAACTGACGGCTGACGACGTGGAGCGCTCGTCTCGCCACGTGGAAACGTGCCCGTCGTGCCAGGCTCGCGTCGAGAGCGCGCGCCGCGAGGAACGGGAGATCTTCGCCGCGCTGCGAGCGCTCGACGCGCCGCTGCCCGCACGCACGGCGAGCGATGTGGAGGCGGAGGCCCGCCGCGCCGAGCCTGCCAGGCGAACGGTGCGCATTGTGTGGCGCGTCGCCGCCTCGCTCCTCGTCCTGTTCGGTGCGGCCGGGGTCGCCTACGCGCTGCCCGGATCTCCCTTGCGCGAGGCGTTCCAGCGCTGGCTGGAGAGCCCGCCGCCGCCGGTCGAGCTGCCGGCGGTCGGCGCCGACGACCCGGCCGGGGGCGTGGCCGTGCGTCCGGAGGGCCGCTTCACCGTCCGCTTCGAGGCGCCGCAGCCCGGAGACACGGTCTGGGTGAGGGTCGTGGACGACTCGCTTCTCGCGGCGCGGGCGGATGCCGAAGCCTCGTTCGTCTCCGTCCCCCGCGGCATCGTGATCCGATCGACGGCGCCGAACCTCTACCGCGTCACGGTCCCCGAGGCGAGCACCGACGTCCGTATCGAAGCCGGGAGCCGTGTGGTCGCAGTTGTGCGGCGCGGGGTGCTGGAGGTCGACGGGGTCGCCGCGCCCGGCGGAGAAGCCGCCATCTCACTGGCGCCGTAACCGACGAGAACGGGCCCCGGCGCTTTCGCGCGGACGCGGGGGACGACGCCCGGCGCTCGCCGCGGGATCGCGCGGGACCCGGGGACGAGCCCCGGCCCGGCTCCGCTGGCTCCACGGCGCCGGAGTCGCTAGCCTGCTCCGCCATGGTCGAGCACGCCACCACTCCCGATCGGGTCGAGCCCACGGAGGACGCGGCCCGTCTCCGAATCGCCTGGAAGGACGGCCACGTCTCGGAGTTCGAGCCGCGCGTGCTGAGGCTGGAATGCCGCTGCGCCGGGTGCGTGGAGGAGATGACCGGCCGCACCCTGCTGGACCCCTCGGCGGTGCCGGCGGATGTCTACCCGCTGGAGGTTTCCTACGTGGGGCGCTACGCGCTCAGGTTCCGCTGGAGCGATGGCCATCGCACCGGGATCTACCCCTACGAGCTGCTCCGCTCGCTGTGCCCCTGCGCGGAGTGCGGCAGCCCGGGGTCGCGGTTGGCTCCGTGAGTCAGCCCAGGCTCGACTCCGCGGCGGCGGCGGCGGCGCTCTCCTCGCACCCGGTGCTGGGCCCCATGGTCCGCTTCGCCGGGCCCCCCGAGCTGCCGGACCCGGCGCTCGACCACTTCGCCATGCTGCTCCGCTCCATCACCTTCCAGCAGCTCGCCGGCAAGGCGGCGGCGACGATCCACGGTCGGGTGATCCAGGCGCTGGGCGGCGCGGCGACCCCGGGGGCGGTGCTCGCGGCACCCGAAGACGCGCTGCGCGGGGCGGGTCTGTCCGCGAACAAGCTGGCGGCCATCCGGGATCTCGCGGGCAAGGCCGCCGACGGCGCCATCGGGCTGGACGACATCGACGATGCCGGCGACGAAGAGGTGATCGTGCGCCTCACGCGGGTCCGCGGCATCGGCGTCTGGACGGCGCAGATGTTCCTGATGTTCCAGCTCCAGCGGCCGGACGTATGGCCGACCGGCGACCTGGGCGTGCGCACGGGCTGGGCGAAGCTGCACGGCGACACCGAACCTCCGTCCGCCAAGGAGCTGGACCTCCTGGGGCACGGCTTCCGGCCCTGGCGCACGGCGGTCGCCTGGTATTGCTACAGGGCCGTGGACGTGGGCGTGCCCGAGTAGCGTCGAATCAGACGATCGGGGCCACGTTCTCGGGCGCGCCGGCGGGCAGGCGACCGCGCGCCTCCACGCGCCAGCGCTCGACGGCTTCGCCACCGCGGACGCCGATCACCTCTTCGTGGAGCGCGACGGACACGCACACGTGGTTCGGCACCACGCGCACCCGCTCGCCCACGGCGGGACGCCAGTCGGTGCTCGACAGGTCCAGGATCCCGTGCTCCTCGCTCGCCCGCGCGACCACCACCTCGGGCCGGTCCAGCAGCGCGCCGAGGCCGTCGTCGAGCCCGGCCCGCAGCGGCTCACGCCCCAGCGCCTTGGAGCCCGCGTCGACCACCGCCTGTCCCGGCGCCGCCACGCTCACCACGGTCGCCAGGACGGTGTAGGCGCAGTCCTCCCAGGCGCACGCGCCGATGGCCGCGGTGGTCCGGTCGTTGTAGACGTACGTGCCCGGGCGGATCTCCGTCAGGCCCGCGATCCGGTGCGAGGACCACAGCGTCGGGGTCGAACCCCCGGACACGACGAGGGGCTCGAGGTCCGCGTTCCCGAGTGCGTCGAGAAAGGCCCGCAGCCGGCGCTCCAGCGCCTCCAGGTCGGCGTCCTGCTCGGGCGGCGATTGGCGGATGTGGCCCGGGTAGAAGAGCAACCCGCAGTAGCGCACGCCGTCGCGCTCGACAGCGGCGCGCGCGAGCGCGACCGCCGTCGCCGGATCGCCCACGCCGCAGCGGCGCATGCCCACGTCGACCTCCACCAGCACGCCGGCCTCGGCCCCCGCGGCGGAGCAGGACGACGCCAGGTCCGCGAGCGCTCGCTCCGAGTCCAGCGCGACCGACAGCCGCACGCGCCCGGCGACGGCTGCCACGCGAGCCGCGTGCGCGGCGCCGACGGCGGGGTAGGCCAGGAGCACGTCGTCGGCGACCGCGGCCATCACCTCCGCCTCGCGCCGCGTCGCGACGGTGGCGCCGACCGCGCCGCGGGCGAGCTGCGCGCCGAGCAGGCGGGGCGACTTGTGGGTTTTCGTGTGCGGCCTCAGGGCGAGCCCGTGCGCGGCAGTGTACGCCGCGACCCGGTCGAGGTTGGCCTCGAGCCGCTCCAGGTCCACCAGCGGAACGGGCGTTTCGAGATGCGCCAGCGACCCGGCGTCGGCGGCCGTGTCGATCGCGCTCAACGCAGCACCGGCACCCAGAAGAGGGCGACCTCGGCCACGGAGATGTCGGCCTTCTCCAGGTCGATGGGGACCGTCTCGATGGCCGCCGCCTTGTCGGCCCACTCGGCGTCGATCTTCTCCAGATCCTCCGCGAGCTCGGCTTCCAGCTCCTCCAGATCCTGCTGGGCGTCCTCGATCCGCTCGGTTGCGGTGCGGAGGCGTTCCTGGGTGCGACGCGTCGTAGACCGCCGCGAGGCCATGCCCGACAGGCTCCGCGTGCGCCGGCGTCCGCCCAGGAACATGCCCAGCAGCTCCCCGGCGCCGGCGATGAGCTCCTGCTGGCGGCGCTGGCCCACGTCGACCTCCAGCTCGCGCGCGCGATCCTCGGAGCGCTCGAGCCGCTTGCGCACCGTTTGGGCCTTCTTCTCGTAGCGGTCGCGGAGCTTCGCGGCGTCCCTGTCCGCCAGGTCCTGAGCCGCAGCGTCAGCGCGTCGCTCGAAGTCCTCCCGCGTCTCGCCGACCCGCGACCACAGCCCCAACGGCTCGCACCGGAACACCTCGACCGATCGCGTCCGGTACAGGTAGTCCTCGAGGTCCTCGCGCAGCTCGCGGAAGAACGCGGGCTCGTCGAGGGGCGCGTCGGTCAGTGCGTAGACGGCGCCCTCCGGTGGCTCGTCGCGAAAGTCGCCGTCGTCGTAGTCGACCGCGCGTGCGTCGGCCGCCTCGACGTGTTCCCCCAGCGGGAAGTAGATCGCCTCCCACTCCTCGCGGTGGTCGACGCCGGCGCGGCGCTCGTCGAAGCGGAGGTGGACCCGCGCGGCGATGCCCGGCTCCAGCCGCGTACCCCCCGCGGCGGCGCCGACCCCGCCGGCCCACGCGGCGGACGGGTCCAGGTAGCGGACGGGGACCGCCGGCACGAGCACGGGCGGCACGGCCGACTCATCGTCGCGCGGGCCCGCTTCGGGGTGTCCGGGGTCGCGGGCGCGGGGCGCGCCCGTCGATGCTCCCGCCGCCTCCGCGGGCGGCCCGCCGCGGCCCCGCTCCCGCAACGAACGGATCTCTTCGCGGGTGAGCGGGCCACGCAGGTAGGACATGGCCCACCGCGTCGTGAAGACCGTGGGCTCGTCGCCGCGGACGCTGTGCGCGAGGAAGGTCCGCCTGCCCAAGCCGCCGATGCGCCGGTCCAGCGCGTCGAGGTCGGCGCCGCCGGACGCCGACTCGAGCGCCTCCAGCACGCGCGCCTTGTCGCGCTCGGTCTGCAGTCGGCCGATCATCCACGTGCCGGCGTTGGCCATGGCCTTGTAGTCCAGATCGACCGGATTCTGCGTGGAGATCACCATCCCCACGCCGTGCGCGCGCGCCTGCTTGAGGATCGTCAGGATCGGTCGCTTGCTGGGCGGCGCCGCGGTGGGCGGCAGGAAGCCGAACGCCTCGTCCAGATAGATCAGCGCGCGCAGATCGGACGTGCCGGGCTGGCGCCGGATCCACGTGGCCACCTTCGACAGCAGCAGCGTGACGAAGAACTGCCGCTCGGCGTCGTCGAGGTGTGCGATCGTCATGATCGCCGCGCGCCCCGGCCCGATCATGGCATCGATATCCAGCGGCACGCCCCTCAGCCATTCGGCGAAGGCCGGCGAGGCGAGCAGCGCGTTGAGCCTGAGGGCCAGCTTCTGGCGGTCGCGGTCCGGGAAGAACGCGTCGAGCTCGAAGACTCCCAGCCGGCGGATCGGCGGATCCGCGACGCGCGCGATGAGCTGCGCCAGGTCGAGGTCGCGGCCGTCCCGCCAGGCGTGCTCGAGGATGTTCGAGAGGAGGATGTGCTCGCGGCTGGCGATGGGATCCGGGTCGACGTCGATCAGCACGAGCAGGCCGGACACGATGCCGGCGATCTCGTCGCGCATCGCCTCGCCGTGCTCGTCCCAGTCGAGCCCGGGGGCCGCCATCGACCCCACCACGTCCACCGGCGCGCCGGCGTTCGATCCCGGCGTGTACAGCGCGATGTCGGCGGCGTCCCGGAGCCGCCGGACCCGTTCCCCGGCGATCCCCCAGCCGGCCAGCCCCTCGCGCCAGCGGCCGGCGGTCCGGGCCGCGAGCTCGGCCACCGTCAGGTCTTCGCGGCGAGCCTCGGCCGGGTCGACCCACGGCTCGAAGTCCGAGCCCGCCAGGTCCGGGAACGTGAGAAGAAGGTTCCCGAGGTCGCCCTTGGGGTCAATGGCGAGAACGGGAATACCCTGCAGCAGCGCCTCCTCGATCATGACCACCCCGAGCCCCGTCTTGCCGGAGCCGGTCATGCCGATGATGACGCCGTGCGTCGTCAAATCCCGCGCCGGCAGGAGATAGGGGCCCCCGCGCTCGCCCGTCTCCGGGTCGATCACTCCGCCGAGGCGGAACGTGCCTGCTTCGTCGTGGCTCATCAGCACCGCGGTGCGGGATTCGCGTCCGGCCTGGGGTGGCGCGAACTTGAAGCGGCCGCCGGCGGCTTCGCAAATGGCCCGCGTCCCGGCGCCCGAGGGATCGTCGGATCCGCACCTCCATCTCCCGGTCCATGCCCGCAATCGACGTCCGCGATGTCACCATCGAAGCGAGCGACGGGGCGCCGCTGGGCGCCACGGTGCTGGAGGTCGATGGTACGCCCCGGCCCTGGGTCGTGATCAGCGCGGCCGTCGGGACCCCGCACGGCTTCTACCGCCGCTTCGCGCGCTTCCTCGCCGAGCACGGCTACTCCGTTCTCGCCTACGACTACCGCGGCATCGGCGCGTCGGCCCCCGGGTCGCTGCGGGGCTTCGACGCGGACATGACCGACTGGGGCAGGAGAGACTTCGGAGGCGCCTACCGGTGGGCATCCCGGCGCGCGGGGGAGCGCGGCGTGGTGGTGATCGGCCACAGCTTCGGGGGCCAGATCCTGGCGATGCCGGACCCCGCTCCCGAACCGCTCGCCGTCGTGGTCGTTGCCTCGCAGAGCGCGTACTGGGGCCATTGGTCGTGGCCACTGCGACCGGCCGTGCGGGCTCTATGGCGCATCGTGATCCCGGCGAGCACCACGCTCCTCGGGTACTTCCCCTCGTGGATGGTGGGCTTCGGGGAGCCGCTCCCGGCGGGCGCCGCGCGGCAGTGGGCGCGTTGGGGGCGCCATCCCGGCTACCTCTTCGGCCACATCGATGACGCCACCCGGGCGCGCTACGATGCGTTCGATCCGGCGATGCTCGTGTGGAGCTTCACCGACGACCCGATCGCGATCCACCCGGCGGTCGAGAAGCTCCTCGAAGGGTATCCGGCCGCTACGATCGACTGGCGCCACCGGGCGCCGGAGGACCTGGGGATGCCGCGCGTCGGGCACCACGGCTTCTTCCGCGAGTCCTCGCGCCAGGCCCTGTGGCAGCCGACCCTGGCCTGGCTGGACGGGGTGACGCGTTGACGCCGCCGCGGCGCCGCCCGCCCCCCCGCGGGGAGGAAGACGCCGCGGCGCGCGGATTCAGCGCAGAGCCAGCCTCTCGTTCGTCCGCAGCGTCAGGTTCGCACCTTCCGGCAGCGAGGCGTCGTCATCGAGGCCCAGCGCGATGGCGGTTCCCGCGCCGGCGCCGAGCGCGCCCCCGACCAGCACGTCCAGCAGGTCGCCACCCAGGATGGCGCCGAGCGCGGCTCCGGCGGCGGCGCCGATGCCGGCCTCCGTCTTCGCGCTCTTCACGCTGTCCCAGATGCTCACGTCGACGTCGGTGATGCTGGCGTCCAGGCGGTAGGTCCGCCCGGCGAAGCCCAGCGTCGTGAAGTCGAGCCGGATGACCGCCGGGTCGTCGCCCTCGGCCTCGGTCAGACCCGTGATGATGCCCTTCACGTTGGCGCCCTCGGGGATCACGATGCTGCCGTCCGTGGCGACGACGTCCTCGTTCACGTGCGCCCGGAACTCGTCGCCGACGCGACTGTTCTCGGTGCCGACGGTCTCGTCCATCTCGACCTCGAACTGGGTCCCGGCCGGGAGCGCCGACGCGTCGGTGGGGATGGCGTTCCCCCGGTCCGGAGCGGGGGAGGATTGGACGTTGGCGGTGCTACAGCCGGTCAGCGCGGCGAGCGCGAGGACCGGCAGGATCTTGGCGTAGTGCATATGTGCCTCCAGGGTTGTTCGCGGCCCCCGTACCTGCGACGGGTGCCGGTGTCCACGGGAGCAAGATCGATTCCCGCGGGGTCGAGGGGCGCTGGAGGCGCTGCCCGACTGGCTCTGCTGCGGGGCGCCGCCCCCGTTCGACCGGCTCAGCGGCGGGACGCGGCCGCCGCGCCCGGGGCGGACTGCTCGGGGCGGATTCGGCCCTCCCGTTCCAGTTGCGCGAGGATGCGCTCCATGGCCCGCTCGGCCAGAGCAAGGATGGTGAGCGCGGGGTTGGGGCCCAGCGACACCGGGATGATCGACCCGTCGAGCACCGCCAGCCCCTCGCACCCGAACACGCGCCCCGCGTCGTCGACGACCCCAGCCGAAGCACGCGTCGCCATGGGCACGCCGCCCAGGTTGTGCGGCACCTCGATGCGGCGGGTCAGCCGGGCGAAGACGTTGGGGATGAAGGTGGCGCCCGCGGCCCGGGCGACGAGCCGTGCGCGCTCTTCGACGTAGTCGTAGTAGGCCCGGTTGTCCTCGAGCGGGAAGTCGATCGCCACCCGGCCATCGCCGTCCAGGCGGAACGTCCCGTCGGCGTCGTCGCGCCCCATCTGGAGGAGCGGGATCGGCCACGAGCGGGCGATCAGCTCGAACGGTGGGACCCAGCTCCGCAGCGCGTCGGTGAACCTGACGACGGCGCCGTAGGAACTCGGCCGCCAGAGCCCGGCCACGCTGATCAGCGCGGAGAGCCCCGCGCGCACAGGCGTGGGGTAGCGGCCACCCTCGATGTAGGATCCCTGGGGCCGTCCGTCCCGCCCGTAGAAGCGGATGAAGTCGCTGTTGGTCGTGCCGATGTCGGGGTCGTCCTCCTGGCGGGAGACGAGCAGCCCCCCGAGGTAGGCCGCGGCGCCCGCGATCCCCAGGCGCCAGCTGCCCAGCGCGGCGCCGGCGAGCGCGGCGGCGGTCCCGCCCCAGGACAGCCCCAGGCCGCGGGCGTGCAGCATCAGGGTGAGGTAGTCGCCGTTGGTGTGGTAGCGCGTGCCCAGCGCCTCGCCCGGTCCCGTCAGGGTGCCGTGCACGTCGCGCGAGCGCAGGAGCAACTCGGTGGAGCCGATGGAACCCGCCGCGAGGACGAGATGCCGGGCGGTGACCTGCGCGGATTCCGGCCGCTCGCGGAGGACGCCCGGAAGCACGGCGCCCACGGACCGGCGCAGGCGGCTCGCGTCCCTGCGGTAGCGCCGGTAGTGGATCCGCCAGCCGCCGCCCTCGAGCGGCTCGAGCACGTCCGCTTCGCAGAGCGGGCGGATCTCGGCGCCGTGCCGGCGCTCCGCGAGGTGGAGGTAGTTCAGGTCGAGGCTGTTCTTGGAGCCGATGTCGCCCCCGAGGAGCTTCTGTTCGGAGGGGTCGGCGTAGCGCTGGGCTGCCCCGTGGGCGTTCGTGAAGTGCGTCCCCGGCCGGACGCCGGGAGGCGCGAAGCTGATGCCGAGGCAGACCCTGCCGTGTTCCTCGACGAGGTCGGGCCGCTCTCGCGCGAGGGTCGCCTCGGCCCGCCGCAGGATCTGGAAGGCGCGCACCTCCGAGTACGGTGGGTGTTCGGGGTAGGGTTGCGCGTCGAGCATACGCTCCCCGCGCCGGTACTGGCGGTTCAGCCCATCGCGGGCGATCGCGTCCGGGAAGTCGTCCAGAAAGGCGCGCCGCTTGAGGGTCGCGGCGTATACGTGGGACCCGCCTCCCACCGCCGCTCCGAGCCACGGGACCACGGTGTCCCCCCGCGGTCGCAGCTCGTTCATCCCGAACAGTTGGCGGCGCGGCGACCAGAACATGTCCGCGTCGGGCTCGAAGGCCTCCTGTCGCACCCGGTCGCCTCGCTCCAGCACCACCACGCGGTATCCCCGCTCGGCGAAGCGGAGCGCGGCGACCGAACCTCCGAAACCGGATCCGACGACCACGACGTCGACGTCGAACTCGCTCATTCCCCACCCCGTCGGCGTGTCGGCACTCGGTCGCCCCTCGTCAGCCCTTCAGGACGGCCGGCCCGCCCTTCTTATCGCCGCGGCCCAGGAACTCCTTGACCTTGGCGACCCCGAAGCCCACCGCCTGCCCGAGCTCCACGCGCGGCGGCATCGTCCGCTCCTCCGGGTTGATCTCGACGTCCACGACCCAGGGACGCGCCGACGCGAGCGCTTCGCTCAGCGCTCCGCGAAGGTCAGGGAGCGTCGCCACCCGCCGCCCTTCGCCGCCGCAGGCACGCGCCACCGTAGCGAAGTCGATGTCATGAAGTTGAGTCTGGAACTCCGGGAAGCCCTGGACCTCCTGCTCCATCTGGATCAGCCCGAGCTTGTGGTTGTTGAAGACCACGACGGTGATCGGCAGCTCGTACTTGACCGCCGTCGCGAAGTCGGACATCAGCATGCTGAAGCCGCCGTCGCCGGCCAGGGCGATGACCTGCCGGCCCGGGTGGGCGACCTGGGCGCCTATCGCGGCGGGCAGGGCGAACGCCATGGACGCGAGCGACGAGGACAACGTGAAGCGCTGCGCGTCGCGCAGCCTGAGGTTGCGGGAGGCCCACACGGTCACGGCTCCCGTGTCGGCCAGGAAGATCGCGTCGTCGGCCGCGAGCTCGCCCACGGTTCGCGCCACGGCCTGGGGGTGGAGCGGCGTCTCCTCGGACGTCTCCTTGGCCTCCATCTTCTCGTTCCAGTCGGCCTGCGACTCGCGGATCGACTCGAGGAACTCCCCGTCGAGCTTCTGCTCCAGCAGGGCCTCGAGCGCCGCGAGGGTCGGGGCCGCGTGCCCGGCCAGGCCCACGTCGACCGGGTAGCGCTTGCCGAGCCGCGTGGCCTCGACGTCGATCTGCACCGCGGGGACGTCCTCGGGATAGAAGGCGTGGTAGGGAAAGTCGGTCCCGGCGAGCAGGATGGCGTCGCAGCCTTCGACGGCGTCGACCCCGGGACGCGTGCCGAGGAGGCCCAGGTAGCCAGCCGACTGCGGGTGGTCGTCGGGGAAGAGATCCTTGGCGCGCAGCGTCTTGATCACGGGCGCGCGAAGCCGCTCGGAGACCCGCATCAGCTCGTCGCGCGCGTCGCGGCAACCCACGCCGGCGAGGATGGCGACGCGTTCCGCGCCGTTCAGAAGGTCGGCAGCACGCTCGAGATCGGCGGCGCACGGAACCGACTGCGCGGCGGCCCGGAACGCCCGGTGGCGCCGCCCGGGGTCGGGCACCTTCTCACCCGCCACGTCCACCGGCAGGCTCAGGTGGGCCACGGTCCGGCCGGCCAGCGCGGCCTGGACGGCTTGCACCGCCACGTGGGGCATCTGCTCCGGGGTCATCACGACCTGGTTGAACGCCGCGACGTCCTTGAAGAGCGTGAAGAGGTCCACCTCCTGGTGATAGTCCGTGCCGACGAGGGATGTCTCGACCTGGCCGGTGATGGCGAGCACCGGGGCGTGGTCCATCTTGGCGTCGTACAGGCCGTTCAGGAGGTGGATCGCGCCCGGTCCCGCGGTGCCCACGCATACGCCGAGGTCGCCCGTGAGCTTGGCGTGCGCCGCGGCCGCGAAGGCGCCGGCCTCCTCGTGGCGCACCTGGACGAAGCGGATCGTGTCCTGCCTCCGGACCGCGTCGATCAGCGTGTTGATGGCGTCGCCCGGAATGCCGTAGAGGGTGCGGACACCGGCTTCGGCGAGGATGTCCAGCAGGGTCTCGGCAACGTTCGCCATGGTCGAGCCTCCGAACGGGGGAGGAAGGTCGCGGCTCGTAGTGACCGCGGATCACGCCCGCAAGAGCCGCACGGCCCGCGCCACCCCAACTCGTCCCGCGGCCCGCGCGGTTCCGCCCGGGATCTCCGGCTTCGTGTCTCGACTCCCGCCGGTAGATCCACCGGCCGGAGCGCCCGCGTCGGGGCACGGCGGCACCTCGGCCGAGCGACATTGCGCGGGGCGATCCGCGCGCCGATTATTCCCCCTACCCGCCTCGGAAGTCCGAAGACCCCAGTCGGTAACGGAGCCGCCACGCATGTCAGAACCGAGAAGCACGCCCGACGAAGGGCGAGATGGCATCGGCCGTCGCCATTTCGTGCGGCTGGGTGCCACGGGCCTCGCCGTATCCGCGGCCGGGTGCGCGAGCGCCAGCGAGCCGCCGGGTGCGGCAGCCGGCGCGCCGGCCGGAGGAGTCGCGGCCGCGACGCCCGAACCATCTGCCGATGCCCCGCCTGCCGGAGACGGCCCCCCGCCATTTCCCCCGCCGCCCCCGGAGGTCGACGACGACCTCGTCGACCCCGAGGAGCTGTCCGGCGAGACGTGGCAGGAACCGTGGATATGGCGGCAGGACGACTGGACCGAGGATGCGCTCGAACTGAACGTCGTCCAGGTCCAGAACCCGGGCCGTCCCGCGGCGCTCGGGAACCGGAACTCGCTCCTGTTCAGCTACAACGGGACCAGTCCGGCGCCGACGATCCGCGCCCGCGGCGACACGACGGTGCACATCCGCATCCGCAACCACCTCGACACCAACCATCAGCTCACGCCCGTCGGCCCGTGCCCGGATCCGTTCGAGTACCCGCCGGCGATGCTGGAGGAGGTGTGCCGTCAGGTAACGGAGGAGGGCGCGGAAGAGGTCGCCGACTGCGATCCCTTCGAGCTGCCAGTCGAGAACTTCGCAGCCGTCCCGGCCAGGCTCGTCCCCGGCTACCTGCTCGGGCACGCGAACGGTTCGCGCACCGCCCACGTAACGAACCTGCACCTGCACGGCCTGCACGTGCCGCCGCAGTTCAACCCGGACGGCACGATCTCCGACAATGTCCTGCTGCGCATCCTCCCGAAGGGAGACTGGGAGCGCCGCAAGGAGGCCGACGACCCCTCGCTGAGGGAGCTGAAGCCGCACGAGCGCGTGGGCGCCGCGGACTTCGCCGTCCGGCTCGGCGAGGCCCGGCACGGCGCGCCCGAGGGGTCGCCGCGTCAGCCGCACCCCCCGGGGACGTACTGGTACCACCCGCACCCCCACGGCTCGACGCACGAACAGGTGTCGAGCGGCATGGCGGGCTTTTTCATCATCGAAGGCGATGTCGACGACGCCGTCAACCAGGCGCTAGCGGGGACCCCGCGGCCGCACCCCGAGGAGAAGACGGGGCCGTACGACTACCGCGAGCGGCTGATGCTCTTCCAGCGCGCGATCTTCGGGTCGTTCGACTTGGACTCGGGCCCCAGGCGCCAGCAGCTGCGTCTGCCCGATGGCGGCTTGGTCAACGGCGAGATCGAGCCGTCCGTAGCGACCATGCGCCCCGGCGCGATCGAGCGCTGGCGCGTGCTGAACGCCAGCGTCGACGGGTCGGGCTTCAAGCGTTTCATGGTGCTGGAGGGCCAGTACGTCCGGCGGGGCCCTCAGATCTTTCGGGTGGAGGTGGAGGAAGGCGATCCGGCACCGGAGGGCGGACCGGACGGGGACGGCGGAGGCGGGCAGGGCGGGCCCCCGCCGAAGAAGCGGAAGTTCATTCCCGTGTCGCCGGCCGACATCGAAGCGGCGAAGGCGCCTCTGTACCTGCTCGCCTTCGACGGCATCACGCTGGTCGAGGAGGACGCGAACGGCCGGCCGCGCCACGCCGTCCAGGACCTGTCCCGGGTCAACGCCGGGACCGAAAGCCCCCTCGCGCGCCGCCTGGAGGAAGGCGAGGACTTCTTCGCCGGCACGCTGAAGAACTTCGAGGAGTGCTACCGGAACGGCGACACGCTGAACCGCGCCTACAATCGCCCGAACGAGGTCTACATGGCCACGGCGAACCGGGCGGACGTGCTCTTCAAGGCGCCGCTGGACGGCGCGGGCAAGGTCTACACGATCTTCGCGCAGGAAGTCGAGATCGACTCCGACAACATGCAGCAGGCGTTGCAGCGGGCGGTGCTGCGCGAAACCCCGCAGTTCAACCGGCCGGTCTTCAACATCGTGGTCGGCTGGGTGCACGTGCGCGGCGAGCCCGTGGAAGGCGGCGATTTCGACGTCATGAGCCTGACGGACGTCCTGCCTCCGGTGCCGCCGTTCCTGCACCCGGTCCGGGAGGACGAGCTCCGCGCCCCGGCGGCGGAGACCCGCGCCCGCGGCGTGCGTGAGGGCAGCCTGCGCACGCGCGTCGTCGCCTACTCGGGGTACGGAGGCCCCACGTTCCCCCTGGTCCACGTGCCGGAGGAGTTCGCCGCCGCGCACCCGGAGCTCGAGAAGCTGATCTGGTACCGCCACGAGGGCGTGCCCGTGCTGCTGCCGAACTACACGCGTACGATGGCGATCCACCCGCGGTTCGACCTGGCCGCCAATCCCGATCCGGGTTTGCCGCGCAAGTTCTCACCGGACCATCCCGAAGACTCCAAGGTCCTGCTCGGATCGGCCGAGGAGTGGGTGCTCTACAACAACTCGCTCTCGCTGTGGGCCTACACCGACAACGAGAAGGATCCGCAGCAGGGGCAGTACGATAATCACTTCCTCTCGTACCCGGTCCAGCGCGCGGAGGGCCAGCGCCGCTTCGCCGAGGACCCCTCGTTCCGCTTCATGGCCCGCGGCGCGGACCACCCCTTCCACATCCACATCAATCCCATGTGGGTGATCCGGATCGACGTGCCGGACGAGAACGGCGTGCTGCACAACGTCCTGCCGCAGCCGCGCTGGATGGACACGGTTCCGATCCCGCGGAACGGCGGCCGGGTGGTGTTCCGCTCCCGGTTCCTCGATTTCACGGGAACGTGGATCCACCACTGCCACATCCTGCTCCACGAGGACAACGGGATGATGCAGACCATGCATTGCGTCGACGATCCGGCGGACGCGGACTGGATGCCGCGCCGACGCGTCGCCTCACACGACATGGACGGCCGGGAGGTGGACGCGATCTACCCGCCGCCCTCGCTGGAGCTTCAGTACCGGCAGAGCATGGCCTTCGTGGATCCGAGCGTGGGGAGCGAGCAGGAGTATCCCGGGTTCGAGCTGGGGGTGCCGAGCCTGCCGGAGAGGACCGCGTCGGAAGGCTGAGGCCGGAGCCCGGCGCGGCGGCGGGGGGCGCCGCGCCGGGCGTGCGCCGCGTGCCCCGCCGCAGCATCACCTCCGCGTTCCGCCCGGACGGCGCCTTCATGGACGTCGGCAATCCGCGGGGCCCCGTGCGCGTCGACCAGCGGCGCTAGCCCGTAGTTATCGCCCGGCCCCTACTCCCTCACGACCCGGTTCCACCACGCGAACCACTCCCGCAGCGCGGCCACCAGTATCAGGTTGCAAGCCGCCAGCGCGGCCACGACGAGAGCCCTGGACGTTCCGGCCGCGAGCGCGCCCGCCACGCCCGAGAGCCCCACGAGCCCGAGCAGGAATGTCAGCCTGCGCCGCGGCATCGAGCGCATCACCGTGAGGTTCTCGGGCCGCCGCGCGGCGACCCCGGTGTTGGAATGCGAGACGAACGCGCCGAAGCCGAACCCGACGGCGACCATCGAACAGAACGCCGTGAAGCTGCCGGGGCCTATGAAGCCGATGGCGACGAACTGCATGAGCCCCACGCTGAAGGCGGCGGCGAAATCGAACGCCCGTAGCACCCATTGGGCGAGCGTCACCAGGAGCGTGTAGCTGACCCACCCGTAGAAGATCGTCAGGACCAGCAGGACCACCTCCAGCCAGACGATCACCGCATCCGCGCTCAACGCGAACGCCGGTCGCACCGCGACCACCCGCGCGACCAGCACCTCCAGCGCGATCGCCTGCACGACGCTGACCAGCGTGAGGTACACTGCGGGGAACTGCGTGAGCGCTTTTTCCCGGGGCGTAGGCTCGTGCACGTCGTTGGGCTCAGGGCGGCGGTATCACCGCGGATCACCGTGGCCGCCGGGCCCTCGGCATCGCTGCCGCGGCTCCGGCAGGTGGGCGCGGGGAAGCTGGGATGCCGTCTCGGAGGCTGCAAGCGCGGTGCTCGCATGTATAGGGGATTTCCCTACCCCTTGCCAGAGGAATCCCCCCGATGGGGCCACGATCGCCCGACAGCCTCCCGCCGCTCAGGGAGGTATCGTGGGTACGACGGCCTGCCACGTCATCGGACCGGCGGCCGCGCCCATCCTGCGCTGGGGAGGGCAAAACGGTGGCTGTGAAGCTCGAAACGCTCGGACCGGAGCGCGAATCCGGCCGGGGAGGCGCCGAGGTGCGCGTTCTGACGCGCTCGGATCACTCCGTGGAGATCGTATCCGATGCGGGCGAGGGCGCGCAGAAGTGCGGCCAGATCTTCGGCGCCGTGAGCGCCAAGATGGGCAACGGCGTCTGGACCGTGGAGATCATCCCCGCCGAGGTCGAACCCCCTCCCCGCAACCCGGCCGGCGCCTCCGGGATCCGGATCCGGCTGGGTGATCGCCCGGTCACAAACTGGGGAGACGAAACGGATCTGGTCGTGGCGTTCAACGAGCAGGTCCTGCTGGGCCGGCACCGCCTCAACGCCCTGAGGGAAGGCGCCACGGTGTTGCTGGAGAACATGTGGGCGACCCACCCCGACGAGCGGATCCGCGCCGAGTGGGCGGAGGCCCTCGGGGAGCTCACCGGGGCAGGGTACCGCATCGTCGAAGTGCCCATGGAAGAGCAGTGCCTGACCGTGGTGGAGAGCGCCCGTAAAGGCAAGAACATGTTCGCCCTGGGCCTGCTCTGTTGGATCTTCGAGCGCGACCTCGACCGGGTGCGCGAACAGATCCGCCACGCCTTCAGGACGAAGGCCAACGTCGAGGAGATCTACGAGGTCAACGCGCGGCTGCTGCAGCTCGGCTACGCGTGGGCGGCCGACAACCTCGACTGGCGCATCGACGTCCCCACGATGGAGTCCAGCGGGGACGCGGTGGTGATGAACGGGAACGAAGCCGTGGCGCTCGGCGCCATCGCCGCCGGCATGGAGCTGGCCGCCATGTATCCCATCACCCCCGCCACCTCGGTCTCGCACCACCTGGGCGAGGTCTTCGAGCGCTTCGGCGGGATCGTCCATCAGGCGGAGGACGAGATCGCGGCGGCCGGCGTGGCGATCGGCGGCTCGTACTCGGGACGCACCGCGTTCACGATCACGTCGGGGCCCGGCCTGGCCCTCAAGACGGAGTTTCTCGGCCTCGCGGTCATGACCGAGACCCCGCTGGTGCTGGTGGACGTGCAGCGCGGCGGGCCGAGCACCGGGCTTCCGACCAAGGTCGAGCAGTCGGACCTCCTGGCGGCGCTCTTCGGACAGCCGGGCGACGCGCCCAAGATCGTCATCGCCCCGGCGACCATCGAGGAGTGTTTCACGGTCATGATCACCGCGCGCCGGCTGGCCGAGGCCTTCCGGTGCGTCGTCATGGTCCTGACCGACGCGAACCTCGCGACCGGCGTGGCACCCTTCCGACGTCCCGAGCCCCGGCCCGAATGGCAGGCGCCGCCTCCCGATCTCAGTCCGGTCCCCGACGGAGTGCGCCCCTTCGACTGGGACCCGGAGACGGGGCTGTCCGAGCGCTTCATCCCCGGCCGGCCAGGGGGGATGCACACGGTGACCGGATTGGCGCACGACGAAGCGAGCAAGGTCGCCTACGATTCCGCCATCAACCAGCGCGCGAGCGCGGCGCGGAGCCGCAAGCTCCTTGCGTTCCAGAGCACGCTGGAACCGCCGCCCCTCCACGGCGACAGCGAGGGCGACCTGCTGATCGTGGGCTGGGGCAGCACGCAGGGCGCGATCGAGGAGGCGGTGGACCGCGCGAGGGCCGACGGATGGAAGGTCTCGTCGACCCATCTGCATTTCCTCTCACCCCTTCCTCCGGGCCTGGCCGAGCTGTGCTCGGGCTTCGGCAAGGTCATGACCGTCGAGATCAACTACTCCGACCGGAAGGGCGACCCCTGGGTCAGCGAGGAGAACCGCCGGAGGGGCCAGCTCGCCTGGCTGCTCAGGGCGCATACGCTCTGCGACGTGGACTGCTGGACGCGCGTGCTCGGCGAGCCGTTGCGACCGGGCGCCATCGTGAAGGCCATCGAGGAGCACCTTTCCGAGCGCACAGGAAGCGGCTCATGACTGACAACCTCGTTTTCGGTGGCGGCTGCTCGCTGCTCGCGCTGGGACGCGACGACGAGCGCGTGTTCTCGATGAGCGACTACGAAGGCCCGGTCGCGCGCTGGTGCTCCGGCTGCGGCGACCATTCCGTCCTCACGGCGGCCCGCAAACTCCTCGCGGCGGAGCAGCTCAGGCCCGAGGCCACGGTGTTCATCAGCGGGATCGGGTGCTCGAGCCGCTTCCCGCACTACCTGAAGACGTACGGCTTCCACGGCATCCACGGACGGGCCCTGCCGGTGGCCACGGGCGTGAAGCTCGCGCGGCCCGAGCTGGACGTCTTCGTCGTGATGGGGGACGGCGACTGCATCTCCATCGGAGCCGCGCACTGGATCCACGCGACGCGCTACAACGTGGACATGGTGGCGCTGCTGTTGGACAACAACATCTACGGTCTCACCAAGAAGCAGACCTCGCCCACGACGCCCCAGGGATACCGGACCAATACGCAGCCGCGCGGGAGCTACCTGCCGGCCATGAACCCGCTGGAGGCCACGCTGGGCGTGACCAACGCGTCTTTCGTCGCCCAGACCGCCGAGTGGCTGCCGGCCCACCTGTCGGCGACCCTCGAGGCGGCGTACCACCACCGCGGGTTCGCCTTCGTGAGGATCCTCCAGCGCTGCCCGCACTTCACGCCGGATCTCTACGGCGACGCGGTCAAGGACCCCTCCCGCGTGGAGCTGCTGCTCCACGACGATGGGATCCGGGTGCCACAGCTCGAAGGCATGTTCAAGCACACGCTCCCGCACGACCCCGCCGACCTGGACGCAGCGCGCCGCCTGGCCGAGCCCATGGACGTGATCCGCCTGGGGTTGTTCTTCCGCGACGAGAGCCGTCCACGCTACGAGGAGACGCGGCACCTGTCGCGTCGCTCCGGAACCGAGAAGATGTCCATCCTGAGCGAGGAGCTGGATCGGTATGCCGTCTGAAACCGCCGCCGACACACGGGTTACGGAGGCGCTCGGCCCGTCGCGCGACGTCTTCCGCTCGACCGTGGTCACGTTCCTGGAGGAGCTCCGCGGGATGCTGGCCGACGCCGCGGGCTCGGACCGGGACCGGGCGCGCGCGTTGGCCGCCGAGCTCGGGCCCTTCGCCGCCGGCCGCGTGGACCCCGAGCGATTGGCTCGCGTTCTCGGCCCGGGGCGGCCACTCGGGGCCGACGCGGTGAGCGTGGTGGAGCGGGCGCTGGAGGTCGTGGCCGCTGCCGCCCAGGACGGCGCCGGCAAGCGGTCCGTCGAGGTCGTAGTACCCTCCGGGGCGGACCTGCGCGACGCCGTGCGCGATGCGCTCGTGCGCGCCGGCAGGGTGTTCGGCGCGGCGAGGGCCGCGGACCTCGCGCGCACCGGCAACTTCCGCCCGCGGGAGCACGACGATCTGTTCGAGGGGCTCCCGCTGCGGAGCTGGACGCGGCGCGAGCTCCAGGTCGCGCCGCCGCTGGTCGCGCGCGTGAGCGCCGCAGATCTGCGGCCCGCGGGGCTCGCCGACTTCCTGGAAGGCAATCAGAAGATCGTCCTCCTGGTGGAGGGGACGCCCGCGCCGCCCGCGGCGACCGCGCGGCTGCTCACGCCGGGCGTCATGGTGATCCAGACCGACGACCCGACCGCGCTCGACGCGCTCGGGCACTACCCCGGTCCGGGCCTGGCGGCGGTCTTCCAGCCCGGAGCCGACGTCGTCCACTTCGTCCACGATCCCCGCGGCGGCAGCCTGCCCTGGGAGCGGATCTCCCTGAGCGCAGAGCCCGACGAGATCCGCCGGGGCTTCGCCGGTCAGCGCTGGAGGGAACCGAGCTGGTCCTCCGATCTGGAGCATCTGCTCGCGCTCGCCGCCGCGCCGGCGGGCGCCGACGTGGGGCTCGCACAGCAGGCGGCCGGCGAGCCCCCCGCCACCTCCGCGGACCGACTGGCGGCGTGGCTGCTGGCGCGGAGCGACCTGGACGAGCGCGGCTGAGCGGACGCCCGTGATCGCCCCCGGCGCTGTCCTCGGATCGGCCGCCATTCTGGGCGGCGTGGGGCTCACCTTCGGGATCCTCATCGCGCTGGCGAACGCGCGCCTGAAGGTCTGGGAGGACCCTCGCATCGAGGGCGTGAACGCGCTGCTCCCCGGCGCCAACTGCGGGGCCTGCGGGTTCGCCGGGTGCCGGGCGTTCGCGGAGGCGGTCATTCGCGGGGAGACTCCCCCGGCCACGTGCACCGTCATGAGCGAGGGGGAACGCGAGGAGGTGGCCGGCTACCTGGGCGTGGACGCTGGCGAGGCCGACCGCCGGGTCGCGCGTCTGCTGTGCGCCGGGGCCGCCGACGTCGCGCCGTGGAAGGCCGACTACGTGGGGATCGAGAGCTGCGCCGCGGCCGCCGCGGTGAGCGGGGGAGGGAAGGGCTGCCCCTGGGGGTGCCTGGGCCTTGGTGACTGCGCCGTCTCGTGCGACTTCGAGGCCATCGCGATGAGCCCGCTCGGGCTCCCCGTGGTGACGCCCGAGCTCTGCACCGCGTGCGAGGACTGCGTCGAGGCGTGTCCCCTGGACCTGTTCGTCGTCATGCCCATGGACCACCACCTCGTGGTGCAGTGCAGGAGCCTGCTGGAGGGCGACGAGGCCGAGTCCGTCTGCTCCGTGGCGTGCAACGCGTGCCGCCGGTGCGTCCAGGACGCCCCGGACGGCCTGATCGACATGGTGGACGGACTCGCGGTCGTGAACTACGAGCGCATCGAGCTGGAGAATCCCGGGGTCGTCGAGCGGTGCCCGACGGGAGCCATCGTCTGGCTGGAGGGACGTCAGTTCCCGGCCATCGGTAGCCCGGTCGAGCCGGAGCTTGCGTACGCGGCGCGGGAGCCAGCGCTCGCGACGGCGGTGGAAGGGGGTCGAGCATGAGCATGCAGAAGGCGACGTCGACCGGTGCGGGCGCGGTCCGGTATCCGGGCATTCCGGTGGCCGTGGACGGCTCCGAGGCCGTCGTGCACGCGGAGACACTCGCCTCCGAGGCCGCCGGCGCATACCCCATCACGCCGTCCACGCAGATGGGCGAAGGCTGGGCCGTCGCCGTGGCGCAGGGGCGGACCAACGCGTACGGCCGGAGACTGATCTTCTTCGAGCCGGAGGGAGAGCACGCCGCGGCCGGGGTCACCGCGGGGATGAGCATGGTGGGGCTGCGCTCCACGAACTTCTCCAGCGGGCAGGGGATCGCGTACATGCACGAGTCGCTGTACGCGGCCGCGGGCAAGCGGCTCACCTACGTGCTGAACGTGGCCGCGCGGGCCATGACCAAGCACGCCCTGAACGTCCACGCAGGCCACGACGACTACCACGCCGTGGACGACACCGGCTTCTTCCAGCTCTTCGCGAAGGACGTCCAGGAGATCGCCGACTTCACCCTGATCGCGCACCGCATCGCAGAGCTCGGCCTCACGCCGGGGATCAGCGCTCAGGACGGCTTCCTGACGAGCCACGTCATCGAGACCGTGCTCCTGCCCGAGCCCGAGCTCGTCCGGGAATACCTGGGAGATCCCTCCGACACGATCGAGTCTCCCACGCCGGCGCAGCGCCTCGTCTTCGGAGAGACCCGGCGCAGGATCCCGGAGCTGTTCGACCTGGATTACCCGGCGCTGTTGGGATCGGTGCAGAACCAGGACGCGTACGCGCAGGGAGTCGCGGCCCAGCGCCCGTTCTACTTCGACCACATCCGCGAGCTGACCGACCGCGCGTTCGACGAGTACGCCGCGCTCACGGGACGCCGCTACGCGCGCGTCCAGGGCCACCGAACCGAGGACGCGGACTACGTGCTGGTGGGCCAGGGCACGGTGGTCGCGAACGCCGAGGCCGTCGCCGATTACCTGAGGGAGACCGAGGGGCTCAAGGTGGGCGTGCTCAACGTGAGCATGTTCCGACCCTTCCCGTGCGACCTGGTCTCGCGGCACCTGGCGGGCAAGAGCGGGGTGGTGGTGCTGGAGCGGGTGGACCAGCCGCTGGCGGCCGATGCCCCCCTGCTGCGCGAGATCCGGACTGCGATGGGGCAGGCCACGGAGAACCACCGGGCCGCGCGTGCGACGAAGCGGCTCCGGTTCTCCGGCGCGGACCCGGATCCGGTGACGCTGCCGTACCCCGGCGTGGCCTGCGTCGCGGCGGACGATGTCCCCGATTTCTATTCCGCCGGCTTCGGCTTCGGGAGCCGTGACCTGCAGCCGGGGGACCTCGTCGCGGCGGTGCGCAACCTCCTCCCGGGCGGCCGTGGCCGGCGCCAGTACTACCTGGGCGTGGACTTCATCAGGCGCGGCACGCGCCTGCCCAAGCTCCAGATCTGGCAGGAGCAACTCCAGGACGCGTATCCCGACATCGCCGAGCGGGCCTTGGAGTCGGCGGGCGACTTCAACCTGCTTCCCGCGGACACGCTCAGTCTGCGCATCCACTCGGTGGGAGGCTGGGGCGCGATCACGACGGGGAAGAACCTGGGCCTCACCGCGTTCGAGCTGTTCGGCCTGCACGTCAAGGCGAATCCCAAATACGGGTCGGAGAAGAAGGGCCAGCCAACGACCTTCTACGCGACGCTGTCGCGCGAGAGGGTCCGCCTCAACGCCGAGCTCAAGCACGTGAACGTCGTGTTGAGTCCCGACGGAAACGTGTTCCGCCACTCCAACCCGCTTGCGGGGATCGAGCCCGGTGGCGTGTTCGTGATACAGAGCGATCAGGAGCCCGCCGAGGTCTGGCGCACCCTGCCCGATCACGCCCGGCGCACCATCACCGAGAAGGGGATCCGCGTGTGGGCGCTCGACGGGTTCGGCATCGCCAGCGAGGAGGCGACCGACCCCGAGCTCCGGTATCGGATGCAGGGCGCGGCGTTCATGGGCGCGTTCTTCCGTGCATCCCCTCTCCTGGAGCGGGAAGGGATGGACGAGGAGGCGCTGTTCGAGGGAATCCGCGAGCGTCTCGAGGCGAAGTTCGGCAGCAAGGGGCAGCAGGTCGTCGACGACAACTACCGGGTCATCAGGCGGGGTTGGACGGAGGCGAGGACGGTGCCGACGGAGGGCACGGGGGCAGGGGACTCCGCGACCGCGGCGCCGGGCGCGCGTTTGCCGGTGATCATGAGCGCGCCGGACGCGGCGCCGGGCCTCGGCGACCCGGGTCGCTTCTTCGAGCAGGTGTGCTCCCTCTGCGCCGTCCGCCAGGACGGCATCGCCGATCCCTTCGCCGCCATCGGCGTCATCCCCGCGGCCACGAGCGCGGTACGGGACATGACCGACATCCGCTTCGAGGTCCCCGACTTCGTCGCGGAGCGGTGCACGGGCTGCAGCCAGTGCTGGATCCAGTGCCCGGACGCGGCCATTCCGGGGCTCGTCAACACCGTCGAGGACCTCATCGACCACGCGGTGCGGCATACCGCCAACGGCGCCTCCAACGCGCGCATCCGGCAGGTGCAGAAGCACCTGGCGAAGGAGACCCGCAAGGTCCTCGAAGCGGTCGAGTTCACCACCTTCGGCGACGCGCTGAAGACCGCGTACGGCAGCCTGGTGGAGCGCCTCGGGTGGGACGCCGGCAGGCGCGCGGAGCTCGACGGCGACTTCGCCCGCGTCTACTCGCTCGTGAGCGATTTCCCGCTCGCCCGAACGGTGCCCTTCTGGGACGTGCCCGAGAGGAAGGAGAAGGGCGCGGGGGGGCTTCTTTCGGTCACCATCAACCCGGAGGCGTGCAAGGGCTGCAACATCTGCGTGGACGTGTGCCCCGAGGACGCGCTCGTCACGGTGCGCCAGGACGAAGGGATCGTCGAGCGCCTGCGCCGCAACTGGGACTTCTGGGAGGCCCTCCCGGACACCGACGACCGGTACGTGAACGTCCGCGACCTGGACGAGGGGATCGGCGTGCTCTCCTCGCTGCTGCTCAAGAAGGACACCTACCGGTCCATGGCCGGGGGCGATGGCGCGTGCATGGGGTGCGGCGAGAAGACCGCGGTTCACCTCGTGACGAGCACGATCGAGGCGGTGATGCAGCAGCGGGTGAAGGGCCTCGTGACCAGGATCGACGGCCTCGTCGACGAGCTCGAGGCTCGCGAGCGCGAGATCGTCGCGTCCGCGGCGGACCTGGAGGCCGCGGCGCGCGAAGGGCAGGGTCCCGTCGAGGTCGACGTGTCGCCGGAGCTGCGCCGACGGCTCCAGACGCTCGCTCGCGCGCGCGGGGAGCTGCAGGATCTGCGGTGGCGCTACACGGCGGGACCGAGCGGCAAGGGCCGGGCGCCCGTCGGCATCACCAACTCGACCGGCTGCAGCTCGGTATGGGGGAGCACCTACCCGTACAACCCCTACCCCTTCCCCTGGGTCAACCACCTCTTCCAGGACGCGCCGTCGATCGCGATCGGCATCTTCGAAGGCCACATGCGCAAGATGGCGGACGCGTTCGTGTCGATCCGCCGGGCCGAGAAGCTGGTCGAAGGCTCCTACGACCCGGACGCGGACGAGAGCTTCTTCGGCGCGTTCGGCTGGGAGCAGTTCAGCGACGAGGAGTTCAAGCTGTGCCCGCCCATCCTGGCCATCGGCGGGGACGGCGCGATGCTGGACATCGGCTTCCAGAACCTCTCCCGCCTCATGGCGTCGGGGAAGCCGATTCGTGTCCTGATCCTGGACACGCAGGTCTACTCCAATACGGGAGGGCAGGCCTGCACGTCGGGTTTCACCGGCCAGGTCGCCGACATGAGCGCCTGGGGCAAGGCGCAGCACGGCAAGACGGAGGTCCGCAAGGAGCTGTCGTTCATCGCGCTGGCGCACCGGGGGGTCTTCGTGCACCAGTCGAGCCAGGCGCTCGCCAGCCACCTCATCGAGGGGGTGATCCGGGGGCTCAACTCGCGCCGTCCGGCGATCTTCAACATCTACACACCGTGCCCGGTGGAGCACGGATTGGCCGACGACTGGGCCCCCACCGCCGCCAAGCTGGCGCTGGAGGCCAGGGCCTTCCCCTTCCTCACCTACGACCCCGACGGCGGCGCCACCCTCTCGGAATGCCTGAGCCTGGACGGCAACCCGGCGCCCGACGACACCTGGCCCACGTACGAGCTGAAGTACGTGACCGAGGACGGCGAGGACCGGGCGATGGAGCTCCCCCTCACCATCGCCGACTGGGCCGCCACGGAAAGCCGCTTCCGGAAGCACTTCGAGCTCGTCGACCGCGCCGCCTGGGCCGATGACCAGATCCCGTTCCACGAGTTCGTGGAGCTCGACGCCGACGCGCGCGACGGGAGGACGCCGTTCATCTGGACGGTCGGGAGCGAGGGGCGGCTCGACAGGCTGATCGCGTCCAAGGAGATGGTCTTCCTGGCCGAGGAGCGTCTCCACTTCTGGCACCAGCTGCGGGAGATGGCGGGGCTCGACGTTCCGGCGCGGGCTCGCGGCGTGGTGGCCCACGACCTGGAGCTGGAGTTCGAGTCGAAACTCGCCGGTATCCGTTCGGAATACGAGGCGCGCATTCACGAGCTCAAGTCCCGCTACCCGCGGGTGGTCGCCAGACGCATGGCCGAGGGGCTCCTGCGCTTCGGCGCCGACCGGCGCATCGCGGACGTGCTGAAGGACGCCGAGTCCGCGCCGGGGCTCGAGCCGATAGGCGCCGCCGAGCTGGTGGAGCCGGAGGCGGCGGGTGGATCGCGAGGGAACGGCGCGGCCGGGGAGGGGACCGTAGGGACCGACGCGGCCGATCGGTCGGCGCAGGCGGCGGGCTCGCGTTCGGCCGCCGCGACCGCCGAAGCGCCGGCGCCGGACGTCGTCGCCGTGGATGGGGGCGAGGGCGAGGACGCGCTGCGCATGGAGCCGTGGATCGACACGCCGCTCTGCACGTCGTGCAACGACTGCATCAACATCAACGCCCAGATGTTCGCGTACGACGAGAACAAGCAGGCCTACATCGCCGACGCGGGCGCCGGAACCTACGCGCAGCTGGTCCAGGCAGCCGAGAAATGCCCGGCCGCCATCATCCACCCGGGGGACCCGCTCGACCCAGACGAGCCCGGGCTGGAGAAGTGGATCCAGCGGGCGGAGGCCCTGAACTGAGAGGCCCGCCGTGCTCTCCTTCTTCTCATCCGCGCTGTCGTTCCGCCACGGGGTCCATCCGCCGGAGGCCAAGGACCTCACCTCCGGCGTGCCCGTGCGCCGGATGCCGTTTCCGGACGAGGTCGTGCTGCCGCTGAGCCAGAACGCGGGTGCGCCCGCGCGGTGCCTGGTACGGCCGGGTGAGCGCGTGGAGCGCGGCGACAAGATCGGCGAGGCCCAGGGTCACGTGTCGGTGCCCATCCACGCGACGGCGGCCGGCACCGTCGCGGCGGTGGAGCTGCGACCTCATCCCTCCGGAGGGCTCTCCGAGGCGGTCGTGGTGCGGCTCGACCGCACCTCCCCCCAGATCCCCCGGCCCCGGCTGGTCCCGAGGTGGGAGGGGCTGACCCCCGACGAGGTCCGCGCGGCGGTGAAGGAGGCCGGCGTCGTGGGTCTGGGGGGCGCGGCGTTCCCCACCCACGTGAAGCTGAATCCCCCGGAAGGCGTGCCCATCGAGCTGCTGCTGGTGAACGGGGCGGAGTGCGAGCCCTACCTGACCTCCGACCACCGGACCATGGTCGAGTACCCCGAGCGGGTCCACTTCGGTGTCCGCGTGATGCTGCAGTGTCTGGGGGTCCGGCGCGCGATCATCGGGGTCGAGATGAACAAGCCCGACGCGATTCGGGCGCTGTCCCGAACGCTCCCCGACGACCTGGACATCACCGTCCAGCCGCTGCGCGTGAAGTACCCGCAGGGGGCGGAGAAGATGCTCATCCGCTCGGTTACCGGGCGCGAAGTGCCTTCCGGGAAGCTGCCCATGCACGTGGGCGCCGTGGTGCAGAACGTGGGCTCCATCGCCGCCATCGCCGAGGTCTTCGAGACCGGCTACCCGCTGATCGAGCGCATCGTGACGGTAACGGGACCCGGGGTGGTACGGCCGTCCAACCTGGTGATCCCGGTCGGCACGAAGATCCGCGACGTGCTCGCGTTCTGCGGGGGCCTGACGGCGGACGCGCGGGAGGTGGTCTTCGGCGGTCCCATGATGGGCGCCAGCCAGCCCGACCTGTCCGCGCCAGTCCTGAAGGGCACCAGCGGGATCGTCGTGCTGGTCGAGGGCCAGGTCATGCCCCGCCGCACGTACCCTTGCATCTCGTGCGGGTACTGCCTCGACGCCTGTCCGGTGTTCCTGAATCCGTCTCAGCTCGGCAAGCTGGCGCAAGCGGGTCGCTACGACGGGATGGTCGAGCATCACCTGATGGACTGCATGCTGTGCGGGTCATGCTCGTACGTGTGCCCCTCGAGCATCCCGCTGGCGCAGATGTTCGCGCTCTCCAAGGGCGCGGTGCGTCGCGCGCAGGCACGCGAGACGCGCCGGCTGGCCGAGGCCGACGAGGAGCGCCGGGCCCGGGAGGAGCGCGAGGCCGCCGAAGCGGCGGTCGAGGCGGGTGGGGGGAGCGGCGTGGGGCATGGGGCAGGCAGCCCGGCGCAAGCGCCGGCGCCGGGTCGGGCCCGGGGCGATGCGCACGTCGGGCCCCGCGCGGAACCGGCGTCGGTCGGCGCCGGCGGGGACCTCGCGGTCCCGGGAGGCATCGCGTGAGGCCGCCCCTCGCCGGCGAACCGGACTCCACGGCTCCGCGCCTGCAGGTGGCGGCATCGCCCCACGTCCACGGGCCCGCAGACACCGCGCGCATCATGTGGTCGGTAGTGGCGAGCCTGCTCCCGGTCGTCCTCGGAGCGGTCTGGTTCTTCGGCGTCAGCGCGCTGCTGGTGATCGCGGCGGCGACGCTCGGTGCGCTGGCGACGGAGCGGGCGTTCTTGCCGAGCGCCGGCCCTACGGGCGTCCGCGACGGCTCGGCGACCATCACCGGCCTGCTGCTGGGCCTGACGCTCCCACCCGGGCTGCCAGTGTGGATGGCGTTCCTCGGGGGCGCGTTCGCGATCGCGTTCGGCAAGCTGCTGTTCGGCGGCCTGGGGCAGAACGTCTTCAACCCCGCGCTCGTGGGGCGGGCCTTCCTGCAGGCCGCCTTTCCGGTGGCGCTGACGACCTGGTCGCTGCCGCGCACCGCGAGTGGTGGCGCCGCGGACTTCTGGGCGCTGCGGGGAGACAACCTCGCGCTCCCTCTGATGGGCCCGGACCCGACCCCGGCGATGGACGCGATCACGGGGGCCACGCCTCTGGGCCTCATGAAGTTCGAGGGGCAGTCGACGGTGCAGGCCGATCTCTTCCTGGGAGGCGTGGCCGGCTCCCTCGGCGAGACATCCGCGCTCCTGATCCTGGTCGGCGGCGCATACCTGGCCTGGAAGAACTACCTCAACTGGCGTATCCCGGTGGGCGTGCTGGCTACGGTCGCAGCCCTCTCCAGCGTGTTGTACCTGCTCGACCCCACACGCCACCCGGGTGCGCCTTTCGCGCTCTTCTCCGGTGGTCTGATGCTCGGCGCGGTCTACATGGCCACCGACATGGTGACGTCGCCGGTGACGAACCGCGGGGCGTGGATCTTCGCCGTGGGGATAGGGCTTCTCGTCGTGGTGATCCGGGCGTGGAGCGGGCTTCCCGAGGGCGTGATGTATTCGATCCTGCTGATGAACGCCATGGTGCCGTTCATCGACCGCGCGACGCAGCCCAGGGTGTTCGGAACGAGCCGGGCTCCGCACGCCGGCACGGAGGCCTCGCCGTGAACGATGAGCGACTGCCCGTCGTCGAGTCCGACCGGTTGCCGTCGGGCGGGGGCCCCGCCTCGGCGGGGAGGAGCCTCGGTGGTGGCGCGGACGGGGGTGGGTCGGCCCCGCAGCGGGTCGACACCTCCGCGCGGCGCCTGGTGGCCACGCTGGCGCTCGCGGGCGCGCTTGCCGGCCTCGTCATAGTACTGGTCCACCAGTGGACCGAGCCCCGCATCCAGGCGCACCGGGCCCGCGTCCTGCGCGAGGCGGTCTACGAGGTCCTCGCGGGGCCCGAGCGTTACGAGAGGGCCTTCCTCGTGGACGGGGCCTTTACGACGCGGACTCCGGCGGCCGATACGAGCAACCTGGAACGGGTGTACGTCGGCTTCGACGCGGCCGGGAGGCCCACCGGGATCGCGGTCACCGGCGAGGCGGCGGGCTTCCAGGACGTGATCCGGCTGATCTTCGGCTTCGACCCCTCGCGCGGCGAAGTGCTGGGGATGAAGGTGCTCGAGAGCAAGGAGACGCCGGGCCTGGGCGACAAGATCGAGAAGGATTCCGCGTTCGTCGCGGGCTTTCGCGGGGCTGCGGCCCCGCTGGTCGGCGTGAAGGCCGCGAACGCCGGGGGCGCGGAGGGCGAGGTCGACATGATTACCGGAGCCACGATCTCGTCCCGCGCCGTCATCGACGTCATCAACCGGCGGCTCGACACGCTGGGCGCGCCGATGACGGAGTTCTGGGAGCGCGCGGTGATCGCGGAGGGGTCGCGGTGAAGACCACGACCCCCCAGGAGGACCTCCTCCGCGGCGTCTGGAAGGAGAACCCCGTCCTAGTGCAGCTCCTGGGCCTGTGCCCGGCGCTGGCGGTGACGAACACCGTGGAGAACGCGATCGCGATGGGCGCCGCGACCCTCTTCGTGCTGTTCGGGTCGTCGACCCTGGTGGCCACGCTCAAGAAGGCGATCCCGAACGAGATTCGCATCAGCGCCTACATCCTGATCATCGCCACCTTCGTGACCATGGCCGACATGATCCTGGCCGCGGTGGTCCCGGAGATTCACAAGGCGCTGGGCGCGTTCGTCGCCCTCATCGTGGTCAACTGCATGATCCTCGGCCGGCAGGAGGCGTTCGCATCCAAGCGTCCCGTGGGTCGGGCGATGCTGGACGCCGTGGGCACGGGCGTCGGGTTCTTCGTCGCGCTCCTCCTGATGGGCGGTTTCCGGGAGGTGCTGGGCAGCGGCTCGATGCTCGGTGTGCCTCTCTTCGGCGCCGGCTTCGAGCCCTGGACCATCATGATCCTGCCCTCGGGAGGGTTCTTCACGCTGGGCTTCATCCTGCTGGGGCTGGCGTGGTGGAAGGAACGGAGCGACGACGCCGCGCACCTGCGCCGCTGGCCCCACGGCGTGCTCGCGCAGGTCGCGGTGATCGGGGCCGGCGAGCGTGGCCCGCTCGACGCGGCCGGGATCCGCGCCGCCGGATTCTCGCGCGCGGGTGTTCGGGAGACGGGCGAGTCCGGCGGGAGGAACGAGCGATGAACGCGCCCGCGGAGCTGTTCGCGATCTTCCTGAGCGCGATGCTGGTGAACAACTTCACGCTCGTCCTGTTCCTGGGGCTGTGCCCCTTCCTGGGCGTCAGCGCAAAGGTGTCCACGGCGCTGCGCATGGGCATGGCGAACGTGTTCGTCCTCGCGATCACGTCGCTCGTCGCGTCGATCCTCAACGCGTGGGTGCTGACGTACGCCCCCTACCTGAGGCTCATCTCGTTCATCGTCGTGATCGCATCGCTGGTCCAGATCACCGAAATGGCCATCCGGAAGCTGAGCCCGACGCTGTTCCGGGAGCTGGGCATCTACCTGCCCCTGATCACGACCAACTGCGCGATCCTGGGCCTCGCGATCTTCCAGACCAACCGGCAGTACGACTTCGTCGAGGGGCTGGCGTTCGCCCTGGGGGCCGGCGCCGGCCTCACGCTGGCTCTCG
This sequence comes from Longimicrobiales bacterium, assembly GCA_035465395.1. Taxonomy (GTDB): domain Bacteria; phylum Gemmatimonadota; class Gemmatimonadetes; order Longimicrobiales; family RSA9; genus DATHRK01. The sequence continues at coordinate 35,135 of DATHRK010000066.1, forward strand.
TGCTGATGGCCTCGATCCGCGAGCGGACGGAGCTCGCCGACGTGCCCAGCGTAGCCCGGAACATGGGCCTCGTGCTCATCATCGCCGGCACCCTGTCCATGGCGTTCATGGGCTTCGCCGGCCTTCTGAGTGGGTGAGGCGTAATGATCACTGTCATGGCGATCCTCGGCTTCGCGGTGCTCTTCGCGCTCGTGGCGTTGTTGCCGCTCCGACGGGCGGAGGACTGCGGGGGGAACTGCGGCGCCTGTCGAGGCGGAGAATGCCACCTGGAACGTCGGAGCGCCGACCCATGACCCACCCCAACTGGCCGGACCGCAGGCGGTTTCTCGAGGTCGGCCTCGGGGCGTTCGCGGTGGCCGCCCTGCCCGGATTGCTGCGGCCCGGCCGCCGACTGGTGCGCAGGAGCGTTCCGGTCATGGGAACGGTGGCCGAGCTCGCCGTCGTGACGCGCCACGAGCGGCACGGGCAGCGCGCCCTGGACGCCGCCGTGGCCGAGCTGCGCCGGATCGACGCGCTCATGACCCGTTTCCGCGAGGACTCGGATGTCGGGCGCGCGAACCTCACCGCCAGCCGGGGCTGGGTACCCGTCTCCCGGGACACCGCCGCCGTGCTGGAGATCGCTCTGCAATGGGCGCGGGCGAGCGAGGGCACCTTCGATCCGGCGGTGGGGCGGGCCGTGGCGCTGTGGGACGTCGGCCGAAGGAGGGTGCCTCCCGCCACCGGGGCCGTGGCAGAGCTGGCGGGGCGCGAGCTGTGGCGAGCCGTCGAGGTCGACGCCTCCGGTGCGGCGCCGCGGGTGCGCTTCCACGACCCCGGGGTCGCGCTGGACCTGGGGGGGATCGCCAAGGGGTACGCGGTCGACCTGGCGGCCCGCGCGCTCCGGCACCAGGGCGTGTTCGATGCGCTGGTGAACGCGGGCGGCGACCTGAGCGTGATGGGACGCTCCGCGGAGGGCGATGCGTGGGTCGTGGGAGTGCGGTCGCCGGACGACCCGGCCCGCCTCGTCGCGTCCCTGCGGGTCGGCGACGCCGCGATCGCCACCTCGGGCGATTACCTGCAGTACTTCGAGCACCGGGGAAGAAGGTACCACCACCTGATGGACCCCGCGGCCGCGGCGCCGCGTCCGACGCGAATGCGGACCCTGACGGTCGTCGCGCACCGGTGCGTGGACGCGGACGCGGGAGCCACGGCTGTGTTCGGCATGCCTCGAGAGTGGGCGAGCGAGGTGCTCGCGCGGGGACGGCCGGAGAGTCGAATCGCGCACGTGGGCTGACGGCGCTGCGGCGCAGCCCGAAACCGGGGGGAGGAAGGCATGGATGTGACGACCGCCTACTGCTCGGCCTGTGACCAGGACGTGCGGGTCGTTCGGGCGCCTGGAAGCGACGACCCCCACGACCTCGTCTGCCTGGAATACGGCGAGCGATGCACCGGAGAGCTGTGCCCGCTGTTCGCCCGGCCCCGAGAAAGCGCGCGCGAGCGCGTCGATCCACGCCCGTCGGGGGACGATGCCCCGCTCGGCCAACGGAGAAGCACATGAACGAGGACGCGTACTGCCCCGGCTGCAACCGGTCCATCCGCCTCGTGACCACCAGGGATCACGGCGATGCGCACGCCAATCTGCCCGACGGCGCCCAGCTCGTGTGCCTCGACTTCGGAGCGGGCTGCACGGATGGCCGTTGCCCGGTCACCGGTGCTCTGGGCCTGGTCATGGGGGTGCGGCTCGCCCGGAGCCACCTCAACGACGAAGGCTTCGAGACCGTGACGGCGCGATGCTGCGCGTGCGAGTCCGTCGCGGACATGGAGGTCCTAGACCGGGAGTACGTCTTCTGCCCGGTGTGCGAAACGACGAGCCGGTGGGTTGCCTTGGAAGTGGACGGGGCCGAGCGGATCACCCTCACGCTCGACTGATCCGGGCGAACGCCCGGCTGCGCCCGCCACGAGATGGGATGTGCGCAAGCGCCGGACGCGCCGCTCGAGGATTCGGTTAGGGAGACCCGGGTGGAAAGCGGGCGCCGCCGCGATCAGCCGTCTGCTCTCGCGGCGGCCTTTCGGGTCTGTACCTCAGCGAGCACCTGGCTCCAGTGCTACCCCTCGTTGGGGCGTGTCCAAGTGGCTTGTGGGAATTCGTCCCACAAACAATCGATCACCTCCCCACAGCGGTCACCCGTTCGCTCGACAACAGTTGTTGCAGGCTCTCGATGTAGAGTCAGGCGAGAGGGTTCCAACGTCCCCCGCCGACGATCCAACCCTTCCTCCTGGCCACGATCCCTCGTGGCGCCGGTCCCATCGGCAAAGGAGGTCCTATGAGACAGACCACAGCTCTGACTCTCGCAGGGGGCATCGCCCTGATTGCCTCCGGCGTGGCGGGACCACAATCCCTCGCCGCGCAAGGGCTGACGGTCACGGGCTATGCAGACTTCGAAGCCTTCGTGAACGGGATCGGGTCGGACGACAAGGAGTTCTTCTTCGACAACCACCACGTCAATCTGATCCTCCTGGGAGATATCACCGGGGATCTGTACGCGGCCGTGGAAGTCGAGTACGAGCACGCAGGGGAGGAGATCGCCCTCGAGTACGGCTACTTCGGCTACACCGGTCTCGGTGACGTCCGCATACTCGCGGGCAAGTTCATAGTGCCATTCGGACGATTCAACAAAGATCTGCACCCGACCCCCATCAACAAGCTCATCGGTCGTCCGCACGGGTTCAGCGACATCATGCCCCAGACCTACAACGACGTGGGGGTATGGGTCAGCGGCGGGCTCGCTGTCGATGAAGACAATCGCTTCGTCTTCGACATCTTCGCCGTCAACGGCCTGCTGGGAGAGGACGGCGGCGGCATCCGCGGATTCCGCGACAACGACCGGGAGTCCACCGATTCAGGCAGGGACGACAACAAGGCGATCGGGGGACGCTTGGGGATCGAGCTGCCATACGTGGGTTTCGACCTGGGCGGGTCGATCTACCACGGCAAGTACGCCGAAAGCGAGTTGGGAGAGGATCTTGATCTGACGCTGTTCGGCGTAGACGTCGCGTATGTGAGGGAGGGATTCGAGTTGCGTGGCGAATGGGTGCGTGCCAGCCAGGATGCGACCGGCGGAGACCTGACCAAGTCGGGTGGCTACGTACAGGCGTCCTACAGGGTGACGCAGCGCGTGGAGCCTGCGCTGCGTTTCAGCGCCCGGTCCATGCCAGGTGAGGAGGACGACCGCAGCCGCGTCACCACGGGATTCAACTTCCACATCGGCGCAGCCGCCATAGTCCGGGTCGACTACATCTTCAACATGGAGGCGGACGGATTCGAGACGGACAACGACGCGTTCGCACTGCAGACGAACATTCTCTTCTAGAGCTCGGAGACGAACCATGTCGAAAGTCACGCGCTGGACTTTGGTTACCGGGCTCGCGGCTGCCATTGTGACGATTGTCCCGCATGATGCCGCCGCCCAACGATCGTCGGTTGAAGTATGGTCAGCGAACTGTGGACGCTGTCACAACATTCAGCCTCCCGGACGATACTCCACCAAGGACTGGGCTTCGATCGTCACCCACATGACGATCACGGCAAGGCTGACGAAGGTCCAGGCCGATGCGGTCATGACGTTTCTGACCTCGGGGGCTCGAGAGGTCGGCGCCGAAGCCATCACGACACTCCAGGGACTCAGCCCTGAGCAGGTGTACGCGCAGCAGTGCGCGACGTGTCACGGCGTCGGAGGCAGAGGCGACGGACCGGCCGCCGCGGCCTTCAGCGTTGCGCCGGCCAATCTGAGCTCCCCCGACCTCTGGGCGCAGAGAACGGACGAGCAGATCCATGAAGTGATCGTGAACGGATCTGGGGAGATGCCGCCCCTGGGCGCGATGCTGGATCGGAGCACGCGCACGGCCCTCATTCGGTACCTGCGGGAGTTGTACGGGGGGAACGAGTAGGACGAGCGGTCCGTCATGAGCGGCGGTCCGGACATGGCCGTGTTCGGACCGCTGCACATGACCAAGGCGCGGGCTTCACCGGCCGGGCCTTTCTCCGCCACTCAGCCTTGAAGGCGGATTCTAGGCAAACGAAGGTAGGTGCCTGCACGCCACGCCCACTCCACCGGGCCGAAACGATACCTCTTGGTCCACCACCAGCAAGCAGCCAACTGTAGCGCGAAGTTCACAACCGCGTATGCGGTGACCCCCGCCGGCCCCAGCGTCCGGCCCGGCCGAATCGGGATCCGTAGAAGAGCGTCGTGGAAACGAGAGACTGCGTCAGATAGACGGTGAGCGCCAAGCGACCGACGGGAGCGAGGGGAAGGACGAGCGACCGCAGACCTGCGTCGCCGATCGAAACACAACCGCGCGCCTGGGAGGCGACGACGAAGCGCGACCTGGACCCGCGGAGCCGGGAGGGTGGTGGGCCGGTCCACGTCGGCCAGCAGCGCCCGCGGCAGCCCCCATGCACGATCGCCTTGACATCCTGACCCGCAGTTAGAAATTTTATCAGGGGTTCAAAATTTCACTCGAGGATCGATGCCTTCAGAGACCGCGACCACGGCTTCGCCCCACGTTCGCAGGAAGCGGGAGCGGCGTCGCGCCGAGATCCTCCACGCCGCGCTCGAAACGGTGCGGGAGAAGGGCTACCACGCCACCACGCTGGACGACATCGCCGAGCGGTTGGGCATCCGGAAGACCGCACTCTATCACTACTTCCCCGAAAAGGACGCGATCCTCTACGCCTGCCACCGGGAGTCGCTGGCGGAGCTGGACCGCCTCATCGAGAGCTCGGCGGCGTGCTGCGAATCCAGCCGGGAGCGCCTCGCTTTCCTCATCCGCGAGCACGTGCGCGTCATGACGGAGAAGCTCGAGGGGTCGCCCCTCGCCTTCGAGGTTACCGCGCTCTCCGCGGAGCGCCGGGCAGAGGTCATCGCGGGTCGCGATCGCTACGAGCGCGTCCTCCGCGAGGTGGTGGCCGCGGGCGTCGCACGGGGCGAATTCCGGGAGGTGGATCCCAAGATCGCGGTGTTCGCCATCCTGGGGGCCATCAACTGGATCGCACGCTGGTACAGCCCGCGGGGCGGAGCCCGACCCCGAGCGCTGGGAGACCAGTTCGCGGACTTCCTGCTGGGAGGTCTTCTGAAGTAACGAGGTGGAGCGGGCCGGTCGGGGGCCCGGGGACGCAGTCGGAGTGCCGTCGCGCCGCTCCACCCGGAGGCGCGGGGGCCGGGGAGGAAGAAAGGGCATGAAAGCCGTGCAGCTGGACGCGCCGTCGGCGCCGTTGGTGCTCAGGGATCTTCCAGACCCCGTGCCGGGGCCGGACGAAGTCGTGATCCGCGTCGCCGGCTGCGGGGTCTGCCACACCGACATCGGCTTCTGGAAAGACGGGGTCGCCACGCGGCATCCCCTCCCCCTCACGCTGGGCCACGAGATCGCCGGGGTGGTGGTCGAGACCGGGCCGGAGTACCGGCACCTGAGCGGGTCGGAGGTCATCGTCCCCTCGGTCATCCCCTGCGGCGAGTGCGACCTGTGCCGCGCCGGTCGCGGGAACGTCTGCCGTGCCCAGTTGATGCCCGGTAACGACATCGACGGCGGCTTCGCGGAGTTCATCAAGGTC
>DATHRK010000067.1:0-44743 GCA_035465395.1 Longimicrobiales bacterium
GCTTCTCCTGGCGCTGCTGCTCAAGGCCGGGGCCGACAGGCTGCGGCGCTCCTGAGAAGGCGGCTGGCGCCGCCGCGATGCGCGCCCGGCGCTGCCCGCGCTCGCGCATCGGCGGCGAAGCAACCATCCTGAGGAGTCCCGCAGGACCGCAGTCGTAGGGGCTGCCCTCACGGCCGATCCGTGGGACACCAGTTACGACAACGTCCCGCAGGCGCCAGACCCGCCGAACGCGCATGCGAGGCTTGGGAGTGGCCTGGCATCACACCTCACCGTTCGGAGGCACCATGCGGAAGTATCTTCTCCCCGTAGTCGGCGCCGTCCTGCTCACGCTCGGGGCGTGTTCCGACGATCCCGTACGCCCGCCGGGCGACCAGACCCCGGCGGCGTCGCGCCACGGCGACGGAGGCGCGGACGGCGTGCGCTACACGCTGACCGTGCTCCACAACAACGACGGCGAATCGGAGCTTCTCCCGGACGGGGACGTCGCGGGGGTCGCGCGGTTCGCCTCCGTCGTGGACCGGGTCCGCTCCGGGCTCCGCGTGGACGGACGCCACGGGATCGTGCTCATCTCCTCCGGGGACAACTATCTCGCGGGTCCCCAGCTGAGCGCCTCGATCGACAAGGGCGTGCCGTTCTTCGACGCGATCGCGCTCAACGAGATCGGCTACGACGCGTTCGCGATCGGCAACCACGAGTTCGACCTGGGACCGGAGTTCCTGGCCGACTTCATCGAAGGGTTCTCCGGAGGGACCTGCAGGACCGCGCCCGGAAACAGAAGCGGCCAGCCGGACGGCGGCGCTTTCGGCGCGCGCTGCGCGGGTCCGTTCCTGAGCGCCAACCTGGACGTCTCGGGGGAGCCCTCGCTCGCCTCGCTGGAGGCCCAGGGAAAGATCGCCGAGAGCTTCGTGGTCGGGCTTCCGGGCACGCGGGTCGGGATCATCGGCGCGACCACGCCGAACCTGTCGTTCATCTCCAGCCCGCGGAACGTCGTGGTGATGTCGGACGTCGCCGCCGCGGTCAACGCCGAGGTCGCCGCGCTCGAGGCCCAGGGCGTGGACAAGATCATCCTCAGCAGCCACCTGCAGAGCGTACAGGAGGAGCTCGCGCTCATCCCCATGCTGGACGGAGTGGACGTGGTGATCGCCGGCGGCGGGGACGAGCTGCTCGCGGGGCCGGAGGACCTGCTGATCCCGGGGGACGCGCCGGTGGACGACTACCCGCTGTTCGCCTCCGACTTCGACGGCACCCAGGTCCCGGTGGTCACGACATCCGGCCAGTACCGCTACCTCGGCCGGCTCGACGTGATGTTCGACAAGGCCGGGAACGTCGTCGGCGTCGGCGATGAGAGCGGGCCGATCCGGGTCGTGGGCACCGCGTTCCCGGACGGAGTGCCACCCGACCCCGTCATCCAGGCCCAGGTGGTCGATCCCGTGGCGATGGCGGTCGCCGAACTCGCCTCGAACGTGATCGGCAACAGCGCCGTCGCGCTGGACGGACGGCGGAGTCAGGTGCGGACGCGCGAGACCAACGAGGGCAACCTGATCGCCGATGCGCTGTTCTGGCAGGCGGACCAGCTCGCAGCCTCGTTCGGCGTGTCGGCCCCTGACGTCGCGCTTCAGAACGGGGGCGGCATCCGCAACGACGAGATCGTGCCAGCGGGCCCGATCACCGAGCTGAAGACCTTCGAGATGCTGCCGTTCTCGAACTTCGTGACCATCGTGCCGAACATCGGCCGCGAGCAGTTCAAGGAGATCCTGGAGAACGCCGTGTCCCGGGTGGAATTCACCGACGGCCGGTTCGCGCAGATCGCGGGCTTTTCGTTCACCTACGATCCGAGCGGCACGGCGCAGATCCTGGACGGGGACGGCAACGTCACGACCGCCGGGTCGAGGGTCCTGGACGTGACGCTGGACGGCGGCACGCCCATCGTCGTGGCCGGCGCGGTGCAGGCCGGTCCGAGTCTGGCGATCGCGACCATCGACTTCCTGGCCCGCGGGGGCGACCAGTATCCGTACCGGGGAGCCCCGTTCACGACCCTGGGCGTCTCCTACCAGCAGGCGCTCGCAAACTACATCGTCTCCGGCCTGGGCGGTGTCATCTCCGCCGCCGACTACCCCGAGGGCGGTGAGGGGCGGATCGTCGCCGTGCCCTGAGCGACCGCGCTCCCGCCATCCCGGACGCAGGGCCGACGAACCGGAGCCCCGCGACGCCTTCGGGCGGTCGCGGGGCTCCCTCAGGCGAGGCCCAATAAGACCGGCCACGCAATCCGCCCAACCGATCGCGTGGCCGTGGTTCCTATCAGTGCGCCCGACAGGATTCGAACCTGTGGCCTTCGCCTCCGGAGGGCGACGCTCTATCCAGCTGAGCTACGGGCGCGTGGGGCGCTAATGATCGAACAGCCCCGGCAAGCGGTCAACCCATCGGAACCCCCTGTGCGGCGCGCCCGGCGTCCGCCGGAGCGGCGCCGGGCGCGTTGGTCCTATCAGGGCGCTACGCGTGGGTCAGGCGACCTGCGCAGCGTGTTTGCCTTCGGCGAACTCCTCGACCGCCTTCGCGCAGAACGCGTCGAGATCCTCGGGCTTGCGGCTGGTGACGAGACCCTCGTCCACGACGACTTCCTCGTCCACCCACGTCGCGCCGGCATTCCGCAGATCCGTTTGAAGGCTGGGCCACGACGTGACCTTGCGACCGTTCACGACGTCCGCCTCGATCAGCATCCACGGCGCGTGGCAGATCGCCGCGACCGGCTTGTGCTGCTCGAAGAAGGTGCGCACGAACGTCACCGCGTCGCGGTTCAGCCGGAGGGCGTCCGGATTGGCCACGCCACCCGGTAGCACGAGCCCGTCGTATTCCGCCGCGTCGACGTTCTCGACCGTGGCGTCGACGGAGAACGTGTTCCCCTCGTCCAGGTGGTTGAAGCCCTGAATGGCGCCGGCCTGCAGCGAGATCAGCTCGGGGGTGCCCCCGGCCTCCTTCACGGCCTGCCAGGGCCGCGTCAGCTCGACCTGCTCGACTCCGTCAGTTGCGAGAAATGCGATCTTCTTGCCGTCAATTCGGTCCGACATGGAGAGACCTTCCTGTTGCTCCCGGATCACCCGGGATGCGGAGATTTCGAATGGAAAACGTCGCGCGGAGCGAGCCGGGCTCGTCCGCCTCGACGCTCATCTAGAGAGCAAGACGCACGCCAGCGCTCTCGAACGCAGAAGGGGTCGGGTCAGGTAGGCTCGCCGTCGCCGTAGCTCGCGCCCCCCGCGAGGGTTTCGTAGGTGGCCGTCGCGGCGGTGCGCGCCACCTCGGGCAACCGACCCAGCGTCGCCTCGGCGGGCGCACCGTGCGCCGCCCACAGCGTCCCCAGGGCTTCGCCGAGGGCATCCGCCAGCAGCGGATCGGTCTCGGTGGCGCAGCGCTCCACGAGAGCAGCCTCCACCGACGCCACGTCGCTCGGCCCGCAGTGCAGGAGCGCCAGGAGGATGTCCTGCAAGTCGGGCTGAGCCGTGGGGTCGTTCAGCTTGGCCAGCAGCGCGGGCACGTCGGGGCGGTAGTCTTCGCTCATGGCAGTCCGGGGTCGCATTGCTCGATAACCGGCACCTCCTCCACCTGGCCCCGCGCTGCTCGACACGGGGTTTCCGACTCGTTCCACGAATAGGCCCTCGGGATCGCCGAGGCCACCCGGGGGAGGTGGACAACGTCGACTCACCGCAGACGTGTGCGGCGCTAGGGACGGCCAGCGCGTCCGGCCGAAGGATGAGGCGCTCGGTCCGAGCGCCGGGCTCCGCAAGGGCTCAGGCGCGCAGGCTGAAGGGCGGGTACTCGTCCGTCAGCAGCAGCGCGTAGGCTTCCACGCGGGTGCTCCAGGAGAGCACGCCGATCGCGAAGCCGTACAGCGTCTGCGGATACCGGCCGGTCAACAGGATCGCGATCCAGGCGAGCGCCGTCGTCAGACCCCAGACCATCCCCAGCAGGCCCACGACGATGAGGTGCGGCAGCACCAGGATCAGACGGAGGGCGACGGTCAGCTTGTCCCGCGCCTCGTCGGACGGCGGGTCGAGCTCGAGATCCGCCGGATAGGCGCCGTCCCCGAACGGCGGGTACTCGTCGCGCAACAGCGTCATGTACGCGACCGCGCGGACCCTCCAGCGCAGGTAGAAGGCGCACAACTCGCGAAGGCCCTTCGGATGGCGACCGGTGAGCAGGATCGCGAACCAGGAGATGATCGCCGCGACCGTGGCGACCGCGCCGAGAACACCCCCGGAGCTGGAGCCGAACCGGAAGTGGTCGTCGTTGCTCCAGCCGATGGACGTCACCATGCCCACCGGACCGCCAACGATCAGCAGGTGCGGGATGCCCAGGAAGAAGCGAAACGCCGTGGTGAGACGGTCGCGGTCGTCGAGAGCGGCCGGGACCGTAACGCGGACCGGGTAGCGGCCGTTCTCGTCGAGGACTTCGGTGTGGGCGTGCATGCGATCGGCTCCTCCAGGGTCAACGAAGCCTGCTCCTACCATCAGCTACGAGTGACCCCCGTCGATGTTTCGCGGGATCGGATAGATGCGGAGCCGCTGGTCGGGACGCGAATAAGCCGGGTTCTGTCCCCCGCTCCTGACGGTGCGGGGTGGGATCATTTCTCTGGGACGGCGATTGCTCGCGCGCCTCTAGCAGCCTACCCGGGACTCGAACGGCGCGGGCCGCGCCTCGTCCCTGCTCGGCCTTGCTCCGGGTGGGGTTTGCCGTGCCGCTCCCGTCTCCGGTCGCGCGGTGGTCTCTTACACCACCGTTTCACCCTTGCCTGTGCGCCCGAGGGCGCCATCGGCGGTCTGCTCTCTGTTGCACTTTCCGTCGCCTCGCGACGCCCGGCCGTTAGCCGGCACCCTGCCCTGTGGAGCCCGGACTTTCCTCGACCGGGACATGCCCGGCCGCGATCCACACTCGCCTCCCGACCAGCAGCGTTCCTACCCCGATCGGCGTCTACGTTTCCGCCACGGGCGGGTCGGGCGACGAGCGTCAGTCATGTTCCTCGGGCGTGAGTCGGTCCACGACCCAATCCGCGATCACGCCCAGGACCTCGGGAGGTAGCCGCTGGGATACGGGCGCTCGCTCGCCCTCGACGCTCGCCGTTCGATCCTTCAGAAACCAGTGGTTGGTCCCGGAGAACTTCCGCACGGTCACGTCCTGATTTCCGCCCTCCCGGAAGGCGGCAGCCAGCGTGTCCGCCTGCTCCGGAGATATCCTTCGATCCGAGTCGCCCTGGAGAAGGAGGACCGGCGCCGCGAACCTCCGCGCAGTAGGCAGAGGATCGTACTCCCAGACCGCCCGACGCCAGGGGCTGCGGAGAGCCCTGCGCTCCACGAGCGGTGCCGTCCTCTCCAACTCGGCCTCGATGACCTCGCTCGACGCCGTCGCCATGTCGCGCCGCAGCTGTCGCCTGCGCTGGAATGCGCTGACGCGAGCCAGCGTGTACGCGGGACCTGCCAGGAGCACCAGCGCGGCCACGCCGCCGTCGGATACGGCCGCCGCGGGAGCGACCACGCCTCCCTCGCTATGGCCGAGGAGACCGATGCGATCGGGAGCGATGTCGGGCCGGGATCGCAGATACTCCAGCCCCGCGCGCACGGCGTCCGCGTAGTCGAAGGGCGTCGCACCCGGCGGGAAGGGATCCGAACCGCCGACGCCGGGGTCGTCGAAGCGAAGGGTGGCGATGCCGCGTCGTGCGAGCGTGTCCGCGATGTCGCGGAAGGGGCGATACTCCGGGCCGATCGCTCGGATGTGCTCGTCCCGATCCTGCCGTCCGGATCCCGTCACGGTGACGATCGCCGGGAAGGGACCCTCCTCGTCGGGCAGGATCAGCGTTCCCCTCAACAACGAGCCGTCGTCGGCGAAGCTCACATCCTCGGCCCTATACGGAGCCCCGGCTGCGGCTGCGTAGCGCGACCCTGCGCCCTCCTCCGCGCCGCATCCTGCCAGGATGCTGGCCGTAACCGCCAGCCCCTGTAGGAGCGTACGCTGCCACGATCGTCGGTCGATCACACGGGGCCCTCAGAACGCCGACACACCCGTGATCGCCTGGCCCAGGATCAACCCGTGGATGTCGTGCGTGCCCTCGTAGGTGTAGACCGACTCGAGGTTGGCCATGTGCCGCATCGACTGGTACTCGACGAGGATGCCGTTGCCGCCGAGCAACCGCCGCGCCTCGCGCGCGACCTCGCACGCCATGTCCACGTTGGCCCGCTTGGCGAGCGAGACCTGCTGCGGCGTTGCCTCTCCGCGGTCCTTGAGCCGGCCGAGCTGGACGCACAGGAGCTGCGCCTGGGTGATACCCGTGAGCATCTCGGCGAGGCGCACCTGCTGGATCTGCGTGGACGCGATGGGGCGATCGAACATGACGCGTTCCTTCGCGTAGCTCACCGCTTCGTCGTAGCACGCCATCGCGGCGCCGACCGCTCCCCAGGCGATGCCATAGCGGGCCTGCGTGAGGCAGGACAGAGGGCTCTTGAGCCCGCCCGACTCCGGCAGCAGCGCCTCCGGACCCACGCGCACGTCCTGGAGCACGAGCTCGCTCGTGTCCGACGCCAGCAACGACAGCTTCCCCTTCTGGTCGCGGGCGGTGAACCCGTCGGCGTCCGTCGGGACGATGAACCCGCGGATCGACTTGGTGTCGTCCAGGTCGCCGGTCTTGGCCCAGATGATCGCGATGTCGGCCGTGGAGCCGTTGGTGATCCACATCTTGGCGCCGTTGAGGACCCAGCCGCCGTCCTCCTCGCGCGCGACCGTGCGCATGCTGCCGGGGTCGGAGCCGGCGTCCGGTTCGGTCAGGCCGAAGCAGCCGATGATCTCTCCCTCCGCCATGCCGGGCAGGTACTTCTCGCGCTGGGCCTCGCTGCCGAACGCGTGGATCGGATACATGCACAGCGCGCCCTGCACCGACGCGAAGGAGCGGATGCCGGAATCGCCGCGCTCGAGCTCCTGCATGATCAGCCCGTAGGCGACGTTGTTCAGTCCGGCGCAGCCATACTTCTCGGGCAGGTTGGCGCCGTAGACCCCCAGCTCTGCCATCTGCGGGATCAGCTCCTTGGGGAGCCGGCGGTCGATGTAGGCCTCGTTGATGACCGGCAACAGGTGGTCGTCGACCCACGCGCGCACGGTGTCGCGCACCATGCGCTCCTCCTCGGAGAGCAGCGAGTCGACGTCGTAGAAGTCCACGCCCTGGAATTTTGGCATCTATGCGTTCGGAGTTGGGGTTCGGTGGTTCACGTGTCCGGCGGCGCCTCAGGCTGACTCCAGGCGAGCGACGAGCCCGTCCGCGAAGGCGGACGTGCTGGCGTCGCCCCCCAGATCCGGGGTCAACGCCTCGCGCGCCTCGAAGGCGTGCGAGAGCGCGCGCCTGATGCTCTCCGCCGCGTCGGCCTGGCCCAGGTGGTCGAGCATCATGCACGCGGCCAGCAGCTGGGATGTCGGATTGGCCACGCCCTGTCCCGCGATGTCCGGCGCGGACCCGTGTACGGGCTCGAAGATCGCCGCATCCTCGCCGATGTTGGCGCCCGGCGCCATGCCCAGCCCGCCGACCAGGCCGGCCAGCTCGTCGCTCAAGATGTCACCGAACATGTTCTCCATGACGAGCACGTCGAACTGGTGCGGGTCCAGCACGAGCTGCATCGCGGTGGCATCGATGATCCTGTCCTCGAAGGCGATGTCGGGGTAGCCCTCGGCGACCTCCCGACCGACATCGAGGAACAGCCCCTGGGTGTACTTCAGGATGTTGGCCTTGTGCGCCAGGGTGACCTTCGAGCGCCCGTGCGCAACCGCGTAGTCGAACGCGTAGCGGACGATCCGCTCGGCGCCGTGCCGGGTCACGATCATCACCGATTCGGCCGCCGCCCTGGGGTCGTCTCCCACGCCGATGAAGTGCTCGACGCCGACGTAGAGGCCCTCGGTGTTCTCCCGGATCAGGACGATGTCGATGTCCTCGTAGCGCCCCCCCTTCATGAGGGTGCGCGCCGGCCTCACGTTTGCGTAGAGGTCGAACTCCTTGCGCAGCGCGACGTTGATGGAGCGAAAGCCGACGCCGACCGGCGTGGTCAGGGGCCCCTTGAGGGCGACGCGGTTCTGACGGATCGAGTCGAGCGTGGCCTCCGGCAGCGGCGTCTGGTGCCGCTCGAGCGCCGCGATCCCCGCCTCCCGGCGATCCCACTCGAGATCGGCGCCGGCGGCCTCCAGGACCCGTAAGGTCGCCTCGGTGATCTCCGGTCCGATCCCGTCACCGGGGATCAGGGTGATGCGTTCGGCCATGGCTCGCTTTCTATCTCGGCGCCCCGCCGCGCCGGCCCCGATGGGCTCAGTTCCGCGCGGGGACGTAGTCGGGATCGTACGCGTACTCGGTGTGTGCCTCGCCCCACTCCGCCAGCTCCTGGAGTCGGGACGGGCGCTCGGTACCCTCGCGCAGCGCGTGGCCGAGGAGGTTCAGCGTGCGCTGCCATTCGAGCTCCGACAGCTCGTCGCGATGCAGCGTCGCGCGCCCGATCTCACTGCCGTCGGTGGTGGAAATGGCGCGGACCGCGGCCACGCCGTCCCAGGCCGTCAGCAGGTCGCGCGTCGCCGGAGACAGGAGCTGGACGTACAGGCCAGCGCGTGCCCACAGCGAGCCGCCGCGCCGGAGGTTGCGCCGATCTGCCTGGAACGTCAGCTCCACCAGGTTCCCGCTGATGCGCGCCTCGACCAGGCTGGGGTGCTCGGTGTAGTGGGCCAGCACCTGGTCGACCGTTGGCAGCGCCCCCGGGTCGTCTCCGATGCGAAGCCGGTCGCAGCCCGCCAGGGCGGCCCAGCCGCACAACACCAGCGCCGAGCGGGCGGCACGATGGTTGGCCACGTGGCTGTGTCTCCGGATTGCCGGTGCGATCGCCTATTCCAGGAACGAGCGGACGAAGGCGCGGGCCAGCGCGGCCTCCGCGGATTCCCCTTCGGCCGCGGTGCCTTCGATGCGCCCCCTCCACAGGACGGCCCCTCCTACCGTGTTGACCAGCGCAAGATCCAGGCGCAGGCCGCCGGCACTCGCATCGGCCGGGAGAAGCCGGGCCGGCACGAGGGCAAGACGGCGATCGGCCACGGCGCCGAGGCGGCGCAGGTCGCCCAGCAGGGGCTCGCCGACGCGGTCCCGGTCCTCGTCGAGGAGCGCCCCGACCGGGAGACCGCGGGCGCGGAGAGAGAGCGCCGGCTCCCGCTCGACGAGAGCGTCGAGATCGGACGCGAAGCTCCACGCGCCGGCGCCTTCCGCGTCCCCGGCCCAGAAGGCGATCTCGGCGTCGACGTCAGCCGCAGCCCGAGAGGAGAGGCCCGGCCGGCTCTGCACGGGCAGCACCATGACGTCCCTGCCGGCCAGGCGCGGTACCACGGACGGCTCCGCCGACGTGCCCGCGAACGCACCGCCGCCCCCGCAGGCCGACGAGAGCACGACCGCGGCCAGGCAGCCACGCCGCCACCCGGCCGAGCTCACAGCAGGTACCCGCCGTCCACGGGGAGCACCGTGCCGGTGATGTGGCGCGCCGCCTCCGAGCACAGGAAGACCACCACCCACGCGACGTCCTGCGGGTCGCCCAGCCTGCCCAACGCGGAGCGCTCGCGGGCGCGGTCCATGATCTCCGCCGGCACGCCCTCGGTGAGCCGGGTCGTGCGGATGTAGCCCGGGGCGACGGCGTTCACGTTGACGTTCGACGGCCCGAGCTCGACCGCGGCCGCCCGGGTGAGGCCGATCAGTCCCGCCTTGGAAGCGGCGTAGTTGGCGAGCCCGAATTCCGCCCGGATCCCGTGCACGGAGGCGACGTTGACGATCTTGCCGTGCTGTTGTCCGCGGAAAGTGGGCGCGATGGCCCGGATCATGTTGAAGGCGCCGGTCAGGTTGGTGTCCACCACGTCCCGCCACTGCTCATCGGTCATGCGCCAGAGGGCGCGGTCTCGGCCGATCCCGGCGTTGTTGACGAGGATGGAAAGGCTGCCCAGGGCCTCGAGTGCTTCCGCGACGAACGCCGACGCGTCCTCGCCGTCGCGCACGTCGCAGGGCCGCGCATAGACTTCCACCTCTAGCTGGCGCAACTCGGCCACCGTCGCGCGCGCGGCCTCGCGTACCTCCGGCTCCGTGTCGAGATAGTTGAACGCGACGCACGACCCGCGGCGCGCGAACTCTATCGCCGCGGCGCGTCCGATGCCGGTCGCGCCGCCCGTGATCAGGACGCCGGCGCCGCGCAGCCCGTCGCCGGCCGGGTCCAGGAAGGGGAGGGTCTCCTCCGCGACCTCTTCCAGGAGCTGCTCGACGACCTCGGTGGCCGCCCCCGGCGGACCCGGTGCTTCGAGCCCCGCCGGCGGCGCGTCCTCCTCGCGGCGCGCGACCGGCGGTTGCGGCGTCTGGCGGTTCTGTCGGCGCACGGGCCTCCCCCCGGAACGCACCGGAACGGCGCGCCCGCGCCTGGCACGGCGCGGCCGTTGGCGGTGAAGCCTGGGATGTTAGGAGGCCGGGAGCAAAGCGGGCAAGGCAACGTTGTGGGGGCCGACGGGTCAGATCCGCTTGTCGACGCCGTGCTTGATGACCCGTGCCTCGACCATGAAGACGAGGTCCTCCGCGATGTTCGTCGTGAGATCGGCGATGCGTTCCAGATTGCGGGATACGAGAAGCGTCTCCATGCAGGGCCCGATGTTGCGCGGGTTCTCCATCATCTGCGTCAGCAGGATCCGAAACACGTTCGAGTGCAGGTCGTCGACCCTGTCGTCACGGTCGATCACCTCTCGCGCCAGTGCGGCGTCGCGCCGGATGAAGGCGTCCAGCGCGTCGGTCAGCATCTTCGTCGCGACCGTCACCATCTCCTCGATCTCCGGGAGCGCCCCGAGGCGCGGGTGCTGGAGCAGCCGCTTGACCTCCTTGGCGATGTTGACCGCGTGGTCGCCCATTCTCTCGAGGTCGTTGGAGATCTTCATCGCCATCGTGATGAAGCGCAGGTCCGATGCGAGCGGCTGCTGGAGCGCCAGCAGCTGGATCACCCGCTCGTCGATCTCCATCTCCATCTTGTCGATCTCGGGGTCGCCGTCGATGACGGCTTGCGCACGCGCTTCGTCGCGGTCGAGGAACGCGCCCACGGCGTTGCGGACGGCCTCCTCGGTGTGCGCCGACATTCCTACCAGGCTGGACTTGAGCCGCTCGAGCTCTTCGCGGAAGTGCATCTGCGGCTTCATCCGAACCTCCCGGTGATGTAGGCCTCGGTCCGTTCTTCGCCGGGGTTCGTGAAGATCCTCTCCGTGTCGTCGAATTCGATCAGCTCGCCCATGTAGAGAAACGCCGTGCGATCGGACACGCGGGCCGCCTGCTGCATGTTGTGGGTGACGATCACCACCGTGAAGTCCTTCTTGAGCTCGTAGATCAGGTCCTCGATCTTCTGCGTCGCGATGGGGTCGAGCGCGGAGGCGGGCTCGTCCATCAGGAGCACCTCCGGCTCCACGGCGAGAGCGCGCGCGATGCACAGACGCTGCTGCTGGCCGCCCGACAACGCCAGGGCGCTGTCCTGCAGACGGTCCTTCACCTCGTCCCAGAGCGCGGCCTGGTGCAGCGACCGCTCGACCAGGTCGTCCAACGACCCCCGAAAGCCGTTGATCCGAGGACCGAACGCGACGTTGTCGTAGATCGATTTGGGGAACGGGTTCGGCTTCTGGAAGACCATGCCGATCCGCCGCCGGACCTCGACCGGGTCCACCTTCGGGCCGTACAGGTCCGACCCGTGATAGAGCACCTTGCCCTCGACCCGCGCCGCCGGCACGAGGTCGTTCATCCGGTTGAAGCAGCGCAGCAGGGTGCTCTTGCCGCACCCCGAGGGGCCGATGAAGGCGATCACCTCGTGCGTCGGGATCTCCAGGGAGACGCCTCGAATGGCTTGCTTGGCGCCGTAATAGACATCGACGGCTTCGGTCGACAGGACCGCGGAGCCGTCCGCGTCGACGCCGCTTTCGGCGGTGACCGCCTCGGCGGCGGTGGAGGACTCGATCACGAATCGTCCCTCGTGTACTTGTTGCGCAGCAGGATCGCGATGGTGTTCATGGTCAGCAGGACCGCCAGCAGGACCACGATGCCCGAAGCGGCCAGGCTGTGGAACTCGGGCTGGGGGCGGCTCACCCAGTTGTAGACCTGGATCGGGATCACCGTGAACGTGTCCAGCAGTCCCTTCGGGACGAACGGCACGAACATCAGCGCGCCGATCATGATCAGCGGCGCCGTCTCCCCGATCGCCCTCGAAAGGGCCAGGATCGTGCCGGTCAGGATGCCCGGCAGGGCCATGGGGAATACGTGGTGCCGCACGACCTGCCACTTCGTCGCGCCCAGCCCGTAAGCGCCCAGGCGAATGGAGTTGGGGACCGCGCGGATCGCCTCCTGGGCCGCGATGATGATGACGGGCAGGATCAGCAGGGTCAGCGTGAGGCCACCGGCCGCGACGCTGCGACCGAGCTGCATCCAGCGCACGAACACCGCGAGGCCCAGGATCCCGTACACCACCGACGGCACGCCTGCCAGATTGGCGATGTTGATCTGGACCAGCCGCCGCCAGCGGTTGTCGGGCGCGTACTCCTCGAGCCAGATCGCGGTCGCGACCCCCAGCGGGAACGACACGACGGCCGTCACCAGGAGCACCCAGAGGGTGCCCACGAACGCCGGTCCGAGCCCGGCCCGGCTGGCGAACCGGGACGGTTTGCCGGTGAGGAAGTTCCAGGACAGGAACTCGAAGCCGTCGGCGGCGAGGTCGACGAGAAGCACCGCGAGGGCGACGAGGCCGACGAGCGTAGCAGCCACGCACGCGGCCAGGAATACCTTCCCGAAACGCTTCCGTTGCGCGATGCGAGGCTGGTACTCGGACGCATCGGCGACGTCCGGCGCCCGGGCGCCGCCCGCTCTGGGGGCCAGACTCATTCGTAGACCTCCCGGTATCGCTGCAGCACCAGGTTGCTGAGGATGTTCATGCCCAGGGTCATCCCGAACAGGGTGAGCCCGACGGCGAAGATCGTCTTGTATTCGATCGTCCCGAACGGCGTCTCGCCCAGGCTCACCTGGACGATGTAGGCGGTCATGGTCTGGATGCTCTCGAGCGGGTTCAGCGTGAGGTTCGGCGTCATGCCCGCGGCGATCGTCACCGCCATCGTCTCGCCGACGGCGCGCGAGAGCGCCAGGATGAAGCTCGCGAGGATGCCCGACAGCGCGGCGGGCACGACCGTGCGGGTAGCCACCTCGTAGCGCGTCGCCCCCAGCGCGTACGCCCCCTGCCTCAGCGCGCGCGGCACCGCCCGCATGGCGTCCTCCGACAGCGACGACACCATTGGCAGGATCATCAGCCCGACCACGATGCTCGCGCTCGCGGCGTTGAACACGTTCGTTTGCGGAAAGACCGAGCGGAGGATCGGCGTCACGAAGGTGAGCGCGAAGTAGCCGTACACGACGGTCGGGATGCCCGCCAGGATCTCGAGAGCCGGCTTGACGATCCTCCGCACGAGCTCGGGCGCGTACTCGCTCAGGTAGATCGCGCTGGCCAGGCCGATGGGCAGCGCCACCAGAGCCGCTCCTACGGCGATCAGCACCGACCCGAACAACAGGGGCAGAACGCCGAAGGACTGCGGCGCGAGCAGGGGGGCCCAGCGTCTGCCGGTCAGGAACTCGATCGGCGAGACCTCGGCGAAGAAGCCGACCGCCTCGTACAGCAGCACGGCGACGATCGCGACCGTCGTGAGCACGGAGACGCCCGCGGCGAGCGCGAGGACGCCGCCGATCGCCCGCTCCGCGGTGCGCCGCGTCCTGACGCCTTCGAGCGGAACGACCCCGGGCGCGTGCGGGTCCGGCCGCGCGCCCCCGGGGCCCCTCGAGTCGGACGTCATGCTACGCCGATGGGGCTCACTGCATCGCCGCCGGCACGGCGCCGATGCGGGCCAGGTTGTCCTCGTACTGATCCGCCGGCAGCGGGATGTAGCCGACCTCGCGGACGAGCGCCGGCGCGTTCTCCATGTAGTAGCGTACGAAGTCCACGACGGCGGGGCGCTCCATCGCCGTGCTGGACACGTAGATGAAGACCGGCCGCGAGAGCGGGGCGTACTCGCCGCTGTTGACGGTCTCGGGCGACGGCGTGACGCAGCCGGAGCCGTTGTCCACGCCGACCACCTTCATGCGGTCCGTGTTCTCCTCGTAGTACGCGTAGCCGAAGTAGCCCAGGCCGCCGCGGTCCCCCGCCACGCCCTGCACCAGGACGTTGTCGTCCTCGCTGGCCGTGTAGTCGCTCCGGCTCGCGTCCTCCTCGCCGTTGATCGCCTCGGTGAAGTAGTCGAACGTGCCGGAGTCGGTGCCGGGCCCGTAGAGGACGAGCGGCACATCCGGGAAGCCGCCGCGCACCTGCGACCAGTTGGAGATCGTGCTGCCCGGCTCCCAGATGCTGCGCAGCTCTGCGACGGTCAGGCACGACGCCCAGTCGTTGTCGGGGTTCACGACCACCGAGAGGCCGTCGAACGCGACGGCGAACTCGTGGGCCTCGACGCCGACGCTTGCGCACGCCTCCGTCTCCTCGGGCTTGATCGCGCGAGAGGCGTCGTTGATGTCCGTCTCCCCGGCGCAGAAGCGCTTGAAGCCACCGCCGGTGCCCGAGATTCCGACGGTCACTCGTACGGCGCCGCCGTTCTCGAGCATGTACTCCTCGGCGACCGCCTCGGTGATCGGATAGACGGTACTCGACCCGTCGATCTCGACGGCGCCGGAGACCCCACCGTCCGCCGCGCCGTCCCCGCGTGCGCCGGCGTCGCCGCCGCACGCCACGACGGCCAGCACGAGGAGTCCTGCCAGCGTCCCTCTGATATTCATCTGGTTCCCCCAGGATGGTCGTGTCGTCGTCGGCAGGCCGTCGGCCGTCGCCTCAGAAATAGATCTGCGCCTGCGCCCGGAAGGCGTTCTGGGCCTCGAAGGCGTCCCCTGACGGCAGGTAGACGTCCCAGTTGGCCATGATCCGGTTGCGCCCGAAGACGTACAGGTTCAGGCCCGGCGTCAGCAGCAGCCCCTCGTCGTCGTCCAGGTCGCCGTTCGGGTCACCCCAGCTGGCCCGGCCGACGAGCTCGATGCCCTGAAACCGCTGTCCGGACAGGGCCCCGTACCACGACAGGATCCCGTGAACGCCGGTGAAGCTCGCGTCGGTGGGAGACGTCAGGTCGTCGCCGAAGGCGGCCTCGGCCAGCAGGTGCACCCCCGGGCTTCCCAGGGCGCCCCATTCCGCGTCGAATTCGTAGGCCCAGCCGTTCTCGCCGGGGGTGTCCCTGCGCTGCACGCCGGCGGCCAGCTCGAGCGGCGTGCCGGCAGCGGGCGTGACGGTGAACCGCGCGGCGGCGGTCTTGTCGTCGTTGACGTCGCGCGAGTCGGCGCCCTCGCCGTTGAACACGCCCAGCTCCCAGCCGAAGCGGTCCGTCCCGCCGCGCAGCGAGGCACCCAGATCGCGGCCGACGTAGCCGGATTCGCCCAGGATCTCGTAGTGCTCGCCGGGCACCATCCCCAGATAGTCGTCCAGCCCGCCGATCCGGACGCCGCGCTCGATGGTCGGGATCACCGTCGAGCTGGTGAGCTCGATCCGGCTGAACGAACGCTTGAACTGGCCGACCTTCAGGTTCAGGTAGTCGGACAGCCCGAAGTCGATGTAGGCGTCGGCGACCCGCAGATTGCCCTGCGCGATGTCGGGCTGGATCCGCGCGGTTATCCAGTCGCCGATGTCCAGGTCCACGCGCAGCCGCACGCGCCGGGCCTCGAACGTGTTGGAGGCCGGCGCGTCCTCTCCGAGCTCTTCTTCGCCGATGCTGGTGGTGCTGTACTGGAACTGGGCGCGACCGCCGAGCTCGACGGTCACGGTCGGCCGTTGCTGCGCCCGTGCTTCTGCGGCTCCGACCGGCGTCGCCGCGAGCGCGATCAGCGCCGCGATCCAGCCTCTCTGCCCTCCCCGAAGCGCTTGCATGTTGCGAATGTCCCTCCGGCCAGGTCGTACCTTTGTAGCGTGATCGCGGGGAACATGTGGGGGGCGGCCGTCGAACGCGTCACCGGTCGGTAACACGCACGTAACGCCGCTGCTGTGGCCTAGCCCGCCGGGTTGGGAGTGCCGGCGGCTGCGGACACGGGAAGGACGTCGCCGCGATCGCTGGTGTGGGGGGCGAGTCGGGTGGTATGGGCCGCGGGCAGAATGAAGCCGACCGTCGTGCCGTGCCCCAGCTCGCTCCGGGCTTCCACGCGTCCGCCCATCTGCTCGACCAGATGCTTCACGATGGCGAGCCCGAGGCCCGTCCCCCCCGAAGCTTCCGTGCGCGCCGGATCGACGCGGAAGAAGCGTTCGAAGATTCGGGGCACGGCTGCGGACGGGATCCCGGCTCCCTCGTCGCTCACCTCGATGAGGACCTCCGGCCGATCTGCTGCTTCGCCCGCCGCCGCGGAGGCGTCAGCATCCTGGCGGGCGGCGCCTACCCGGACCACCGCGGGGTCGCTCGAATGTCGCAACGCGTTGTCCAGGAGATTCGTGAGGATCTGTCGCAGGGCGAACGGATCGGCGAGCACGTCCGCCTCCGCCCCGACTCCCACTTCCAGGTGGACATCCCGGCCGCGCGTACGGTCGTCCAGGTCCGCCCAGGCGTCGCGCGCGGCTTCGGCGATCGACAGCGACTGCACGACGGGCTCCCACGCACCCCCCTCGATACGCGAAAGGTCGAGCAGATCGTCCACGACGCGCTGCAGCCGCTCGGCGTTCTGCCGGATCGTGTGCAGGAAGCGTCGACGCACGTCGGGTGGCAGGGACTCGTCCTGGAGCGTCTCGGCGTAGCCGCGGATCGACGTCAGCGGCGTCTTCAACTCGTGGCTCGCGTTGGCCACGAAGTCGCGGCGGGCGGCTTCCAGCCGCCGGATCTCCGTGAGGTCAACCAGGGACACCACGGCGCCCTTCTGCTCGGTGGGCTCGACGTGCACGAACACCCGGCGGCCGTCGATTTCTTGCTCGGTAGCCGCCGGCTCGCCGGTCGCCAGCGCGCCGTGAATAGCGCGTCGGATCGGCGCGGCGCGGATGCTCGAGTCGACGGGCAGATCCTCCGCGGACGCGGACAGGCCGAGGAGGCGCGCGGCCGCCGGGTTCGCCCGCGTGATGGAAGCCTCCGGCGACACCAGCAGGATGCCCTCGCCGGCGGCCGCGAGCAGCGCCGCGAGGTCCTCGCGTTCGCGCTCGAGCTTGGCGAGGCGGTCGGCCTCTTGGCGCAGCCGGCCGCGAGCGGTCCGCGCTGCGTCCTCGACCTCGGCGAAGCGGAACGACCCGGGCATCGGCCCGCGTCCGGCGAGGGCGTCGCGCAGGCGACCGAGCGATGCTTCGATGCGAGCCGCCATCAGCGCGCCCGCGGATCCGCCGAGAATCGCAGCGGCGAACGCCACGGCGCCGACGAGCGCTCCGGACCCGACGAGCGCGGTCCGCGCTCCGGCGAGGATGCCCGCGACAGCAATCGTCGCCGCGAAGGCGAAGAGCGCGACCCGTATCCCGACGTTGCGCCGCGGGCCGCGAACGGGCGGGTCGTTCACGATTCGGGTCGGGACCGGAACCGGTAGCCGAAGCCGCGGACGGTCTCGATCCACGCCGACGCTTCGCCGAGCTTGGCGCGCAGACGCTGCACATGCATGTCCACGGTGCGCGTCTCGATGTCGACGTGGACGTTCCAGGCGGTCTCGAGCAGCTGTTTGCGGCTCTGAACGCGCCCGCGGCGCTCGAGCAGCGCCACCAGCAGCTTGTACTCCGTGGCGGTCAGGTCCACGGGCTCGCCGTCCACCTCGACGCGGAGCGCGTTCACGTCGATGGTCACGGGCCCGCCGCGCAGGGTCCGCGTGGTGCGACCGAGCGCGGGCGACTGCGCCCTTCGCAACACCGCCGACACGCGCAGCACGAGCTCCTGCGGGCTGAACGGCTTGGTGACGTAGTCGTCGGCGCCCAGCTCGAAGCCCTTGATGCGGTCCATCTCCTCGCGGCGCGCCGTCAACACCAGGACCGGAATGTCGGCGGCGTCCGGACGCGCCCGCAGCTCCTTCAGGACATCGTAGCCGGTGAAGCCGGGCAGCATGATGTCCAGCACGATCAGATCCGGACGCTCGTGCGCGACCGCCTCGAGCGCCTCGGGACCGCCGCCCGCCGTGCGCACGCGG
Organism: Longimicrobiales bacterium; assembly: GCA_035465395.1. Taxonomy (GTDB): domain Bacteria; phylum Gemmatimonadota; class Gemmatimonadetes; order Longimicrobiales; family RSA9; genus DATHRK01. The sequence goes on from DATHRK010000067.1 coordinate 18,194, forward strand.
TAGCCCTCGCGGGTCAGGTGGTAGGCTACCAGCGCGGCGATGTCGCGCTCGTCCTCGACCACCAGGATCTGGGCGGGAGCTGCCGTCGTGTCCATGGGCTGCGCCGTCGGAGCTGTCGCGGTATGGGGCATGCCGTTTCGCCTGCTGCCTCCGCCCCCGGCGCTCCGCCCGGGCGCATCGGGGTCTTGGTAAGGGGTAGCTGCTCCGAATTGCATTCGTGTATAGGAAGTGTAACGGATCGGTAAACCGACCGCCGGGGCGGGGCGGCGCCCGGCGTTGCCCTCCCCCGCTCGCGCATCCGTCGCTCTGCGACCGAATCGCTACAGTTCCCCGAGCCCGGGCCTGGAATCGCTGCCGTCGGGCGCCCAGACCGTCCACCCGGCGTACCAGGCGTCGGCGAGCGAGGTGCCCGGCGCCACCGCGCCCGCGTAGGTGGTCGCGACCAGCGCGCGGCCGTCGGTGGGCATCACCAGCCCCGGTTCCCCGTTGAGGGTCGATACGTCGAAGGCCACGTAGCCCACCGGCATGCCGGTCGGGATCACGTTCGGCGGCGACGCCATCGACCCGACCTCGAACGCGCTCGCCGGCAGGGTCGGGTCGGCGATCACGTTGTTGAAACCCGCCGCCTGGAAGAAGTCGCGGTTCCTCTCGAACGTCCCGGCGGCGCCCCCGTTGCACGCGGCCGCGAAGTTGTCGTCGTCGTTCGTGCCGACGTTGTTCCAGAGAATGTTGCCTTCGAACCGGAGCGTGCTGTCCGGATCCGTGCTCCCGCCGAGGCGCCGGTCGGCATTCACGATCGTCTGCGCGTTCTCGATGCACAGGCCGCCTTCGCGGAAGCCGGTGACGATGTTGTTGAAGAGGCGCCCGTTGGAACCCTCGCGAAACAGCACGCCGACACCGCTCTCGGACCCGAGCGCGGCGATTCCGCCCGCGGTGCCCGCGCCGACCGCGGTGGCGTTGGCCACGATCGCACTCGTGTGCGGCACGGCGTCCTCCGAGCCGCCGTTGTTGCTGATCTCGAAGCCCTGGTCGGCGTCGTCGGCGAACTGCTGGATCACGACGTACTGGGAGAATCCGCGCCAGCCATCGGTGCCGTCGAAGCTGTCGTCGCCGATCGCCGTGAGGACCACGTGCGTGATGGAGACCGTGCCGCCGAACGGCTCGATGCCGTCGTCGACGCTGGAGTGCACCTGGATCCAGTCGACCGTCGTGCCGGCGCCGACGCCCTGGAACGCGATGCCATTCAGCTGGTCGGCGGTGTCGGCGTCGTCTCCGGCAAACTCCACGCGCACGCCCCGCAGGATTCCGCTGTCGTCCATCTCGTCCGGGCCACCGTAGAGGCCGGACTCGCCCTCTCCCAGCGCCTCGGCGCCCGAGTTCAGCGGCGCGCGGCCGTTGATCACGAGCCCCCCCCAGTCGCCCCTTGCGCGGGACCCGCGGTCGCTGCTGCTGGTCATGACGATCACGTCGGCGGCGTCGGGCTTCATGCTCTGCTCGCCGGACGGCCGATTGGCGTTGGCGTCCGCGATGATCCTGGAGCCGCGTGACACCACCAGCATGCTACCGCGCGTGCCCGGCGGCGGGGTGGTGTTGAAGAGCACCGTCGTTCCAGGGTCGATCGTGAGCGTCACCGGCACGCCGCTCGCGCCGTCGACGTCCCGACCGACGAACACCGGACCGGTCATCAGCCAGGTCCGGTCGTTGGTCAGCGTCATGTCGTTGAGAATGTCGCCGGTGATCTCGGACACCGTGGGGATGTCCACGGTGACGCTCACGGCGGCGGCGGCGGCCTCGGAACCGCCCGGGCCGATCGAGGTCACGGTCGCCGTGTACGTCACGCCGGAGGTCAGGCCCGTGAAATCGGTCGACGTGACGACGGCGCTGACGGCCGACGTGCGCGTCATCTCCCCCGTGGTCTCGAGCTCGACGCGCTGGGTGACGATGTTGCTGCCTCGCGTCCAGGTCACGGTGACCCGGTCTGCGCCGGTCACGGTCGCCCGCACGTTCGTCGGGGCGGTGACGTCGCTGGCCCCGGTGGGCGGGTCGTCGCCGCACGCCACGGCACAGGTCAGAAGCGCGATCGTGGCGAAGGGGCGAACCGAGAGTCTCCTCATGCTCGATGCTTCCGGGTTCAGGGTGATCCGTCCGCAGGCTCCACCGCCGCGCTGTCCGGCTCCACGGCGGCGCTGTCCTGTTCGACCGCCGCGCTGTCGGCACCTGCGGACGCCGCGCCGTCCTGCGCGCCCGCGGCGGGGCCCGGCGACGCGCCCGCCGCGACCGGCGCGCCGGCGAGCAGCACGGCCCCGGTCTCAAGGGCGATCCGCACAGGCGTGCGAACCAGCGCGCGATCGCTGAGGCGTGTGACGTCCGGCGCCAGTCCGGGGGGCCGGCGGAACGGCTCCTCGCCGACCAGCTCGTCGGGTCGGAACATGTGCTCCACGATCGCGACGGAGAGCGTGTCGTCGCGGAAGCCGGTCAGGAAGTCGAACGTGACGGACCCCTCCGGGGCGCCCCAGTGGTCAGCGTAGTCCACGCGGTCGGCGTTGGGTAGCGGCTCTCCGTTGATGGCGCGCAGGTCGGGACCCGCCTCGGGGAGCACGACCGCGATGGCCTCGGCCCCGATCGCCGAGCGGACCGACACGCGCGCGACCGGTCCGGCGGCGCCCGAGTCGAACGCCACGGTGACCTCGGGCGCGGGGAAATCCGCCGCGGGCGCCGGTGCCTTGCGGTAGGCGGCCTCCCCGATGCCGAAGCCCGCGAGAGGCGCGGGGTCGCCGAACCCCTCGATGCGCTCGAACGCCCACGCGACCCCGGGGTGTACGGTGCTTCTCGTGCCATCGGTGGCCCACCTCGCCATATCGGTGCCCCGATCCAGGGTGTAGATGAGAGTGGACGGCGCGGGTCGATCCGGGGATGGCGCGGCCTGGGCGACGCCGACGCCCAGGGCGGCGACCCCCGCGACGAAGCAAGCGACGGGAAGCGCCCAGGAATACGGCGCCCGCGACGGCTCCAGCGCCGGAAGGACGAGGACGACGAGCAGACCGAGCAGCGCGCCGAGCGCCGCGGCCGCCGCGAGGCTCATGCTCAGCCACAGGAGCTCGATCAGCGGTACGAGGAACGCTACAGCGACCGCCGCACCGGCGAGCAGGATCGGCCAGCGCGCCACGTCGAGGCGTGCGCTCGAGCGCGTGCGCGCCGCGGCAAGCGCCGCCAGGGATGCGGCGAGCGCCGGCCACTGGAGGTTGGCCGCACCCAGGGGGATCATGAAGGTCGCGGCGACCGCCGCCCCGACCGGTAGCAGGAGTGCACCCACCGCGAGCTCGCTCGCGGTGGACCAGCGGCGCGCGAGTCCGTACTGCGCCGAGCCGATCGCTAGCGCCGCGGCGGCGAGCGCCAGCACGTACCAGCCCTCGCTGTGAAAGGCGCTGCCGTGGAGCGCGCCGAACTCGGGATGGGCCCCGCGCCGCCACGCGAAAAGGCCCAGGCCGACGGCCGCGGAGCCGGCCAACGTCGCCACGGCGCCTCCGAGGCCCGCCGCCAGCCCCGCGATGCGTCCGCCGCCCTTGCGGGCCCACCACGCCGCCAGCAACCAGGCGCCCAGGGTGAGGGCCCCGAACAGCCAGACCCACAGGCGGCCGTACACCAGCATGCCCAGGAACGGCACGGTCACGTAGCTCACGTCCGGCGCGTTCACGGCCCCGAGGTCGGCGGCGCCGAACGACCGTAGCACCGCCAGGACCTGATCGCCGTGGTGCTGGAGCGTCCGATCGGAGACGTTCGCCGGCGTATCGTACGCCTGGTGGTATACGGCGGCCCTGCCGATGGCGGCGAAGTTCAGCCCCTGCTTGCCGGCCACGCGGAACGGCGTGAAGTCCGTGTCGTTGGGGAGGCGCTGGTAGATCTCGTAGGACAGCGCGTTCGCCGCCGGGCGGGACACCGCATCGGCGAACGTCGAAATCACCCACCCGTTGTCGGGCCCCGTCTCGAACATCAGCGCCGGGCCGCCGCCGCCGCGCATCTCCACCGATACGACGAGGGCGACGTCGTCGAGCCATGGGTGCTCGTCGACGAAGGCCCGGGCTCCCAGGAGTCCCAGCTCCTCCGCGTCCGTGAACAGGACGATGACGTCGTTGCGCGGCGCAGGTCCGGCGCGCAGGGCCCGCACGGCCTCCAGGATCACCGAGACGCCGACTCCGTCGTCTCCCGCGGCGGTCGCGATGCCGCGGCCGTCGTAGTGCGCGGTCAGCAGCACCGCGTCCCCCGGCGAGGACCCCGCGGCGCGCGCGACGACGTTGCGCACGGTCGCGGCGCGCGCGAACGAACCGCGTCCCGTGACCGAGGTCGCGGTCTGCACCTCGGGCTCGAGTCCCAGGTCGGCCAGCTCGTCCAGGAGGTAGGCGCGGACCGCGGCGTGCTCGGGGGATCCCGGCGGGTGTGCGCGCCGGGCGATCCGCTCCAGGTGCGCCCGGGCCCGCGCCGCGGAGAACTCGGCTGCCGGGGCGTTCGCGGCCGCCGGGGGCGGGGCGATCCGCGACGTGCTGGACAGGAACGCGACGACGACGAGCGCGAGCGGCGTGACCCAAGTGAGCGGTGAGACCGGGGGACGCGGCGTCTTCTCGCGCGGCGCCCTCTCGCGTTTCGCCGCCGCCGGCCGCGCGGCCTTCGGGGCGCCGGGGCGGCCGGCCCCGGTCTCGCGTTCGGGATCGGGCGCCGCTCCCGTCCCAGGTCCTTGCGCGCGAGCGTCCGCCTTCGCGGGACCCGGCGTCGCCGAGGGCGGTTCTCCGCGCGCCTCCCGCTCCAGCTCCTCCACCTCCTCCGGCGTGAGGCCCAGCTCCTCCCAGGAAGGGATCTCCGGCAGGTCGTCCTTGTCGCTCACGGGCGTCCTCCCCTCGAACGGAACGGCGAACGGTGCGGCTGTCTGCGCGCCGCTGCTCGGGCTCCGGCAGTCCCGGACGCTCTCGCGCCGCCGCAGGTTTCATTAGCAGGTCGCTGAAAGAAGGTAGCGAGCCGCACTCCCCTTCTTCGGCGACCTGCTGGATGGAACGGAAAAGCGGGGCCCGGGACAAGCCCGGACCCCGCCTGACGCGGATTCCAGCAGCCTACGCGGCCGCAAGAATCCTGTGATCGACGGGTCCGCCTAGGCGCTGCAGATGCCCGTTGCGCCGTCGGTCTGCTCGAGGCATTCCTGCTCCGGCACGGGGAAGCGCTCGTGCACCCGATGGGTCGGGTCTGCGAGCGGCAGCTCGGATAGGAGGCCGTAGCGCCGCATGTCGACCCAGCGGTGCCCCTCGAACAGCAGAGAGTACCGCTTGTTGTAGAGCAGCTCGTCCAGGATGTCGCCCTCGGGCTGCGTGCCGAGATTGGCGATCGCCTCCAGGCCGCCGGAGTTGGTGCGGATGAAGTTGATGTCGTCCGCCGCCAGCTGGAACTGATCCAGCCCCAGGTTCGCTTCCGCCCGCAGCAGGATGAGCTCCTCGTTCCTGATGATCGGAATCGGGTCGTTGAGGTTCCCGTACAGCAGGAACCCGACATCGGTGGAGATGCCCTGCTGGGTCTCCGGCTCGTCCAGCACGAAGACCTTCTCGCTGAAGCGCGCGTCGAGCTCCATCGCCGCGTTCATCTCCGCGTCATCGAGCAGGCTCGGATGCGCGAAGATGTCGGGCGACGCGGCGATCCCGTTCTGGGTGTCGCCCGAGCCCGTCGAGAAGATGTAGTACACGCCGAGGTCGAGGTCGGCCGACGTGTCCAGGAACGACTCGCCGAGCGCCGTCAGCGCCTCGGCGTACTGGCCGCGGTAGACGGCGACGCGAGCCGCCAGGGCCCGATTCACCATGGTGAAGGTCGCCGGCGTGTCGAAGCCCGTGAACCCCCCGCCGAGCGAGAACGGGAACGACGAGCCCGCCGACGCCAGCTCGGTCTCGGCCTGGTCCAGCAAGGACTGGATCTCGTCGAACACGGCGTCCTTGGGCACGAGCGGACCCGCGGGCTCGGTCGCGGGCCGGTTCACGTCGATCACGCCGCCGTTGGTGTCGCGGGTGCTGACGATCTTGAGGAAGTCCAGCGCCTGGATCGTGTGCGCGAAGCCGCTGATGGCGTTCTTCTCCTCGGTCGACATCTCGTTCTCCGAGAGCCCGTCGAGGGCGTTGATCACGGCGTTGGCGGTCCGGATGCTGTTATACGGAATCGTCCAAAGGTTGCCGCCGAACGCGGGGCTGCTCGCGTTCAGCTGCGCCCCTGCCAGCATCTCGGTCACGAAGCGCGGGTCGGACCCGTCGAAGTTGTACGACTCGCGGCCGAGGATGCCCAGCAGGGACATGTACCCGTTGGGCGACGACACCTGCGCGCGAGAGGTGATCAGCAGCCCCTGCGCGGCGGTCAGCACCGCCGCCCGGGTGTCGAGGTCGCCCAGCCCCGGGTTGTTGAAGTCCGGAACGGCGAGGTCCTCGGCACACCCCGCCGCGAACAGCGGGATCAGCACGGTCAGCAGAGCCCCACGCCTCGCCGCGGTGCGGGGACGCTTGCGGTCTATCGTCATCATATCCGTAGCCTCCCCTAGAAGTTGACGTCCACCGACAGCCAGAAGCTCCGGCTGGGTGGGAACGGGGCGACATCGATGTTCCGGGCGATCGGCTGGTTGCCGAAGTTGCTCACCTCGGGATCCAGGCCGGTGTAGTCCGTGAACGTGAGCAGGTTGCGGCCGCTCAGCGTCAGCCGGATGCGGTCGACGCTGGTGCCCCACAGGCCCTCGGTCCAGCTCTCGGGCAGCGTGTAGGATAGCGAGGCTTCGCGCAGCTTGATGTAGCTGGCGTCCTCGATGTAGGGCCTCGTCTCGACGCCGAATCCGGTCACGCGCCGCTCGCCGAGCGTCAGCGTGTCCATGACCTCGACCGGCCCGATGTTCTCCACGAACTGCGGATCGGCGTCGTAGTCGACGGTGTTGCCGCCGAAGTCGTAGAGCAGCTTGGTCAGGTTGATCAGGTTCCCGCCCTTCTGCCAGTCCCAAAGGAAGTAGAAGTTCAACCCGCCGACGTCGATGTCGTTGATCCAGGCCAGCTTGAAGTCGGGATTGGCGTCGCCGACCTTGGCCACGAAGGAGCTGTCCCCTTCGGAGATGTCGGCGACGATCTGGGTGGCCGACGAGTCTTCCTCGATCTGGAAGGCGCCGAGCGCCGTCCCGAACCCGCCCGTGCGGAAGGAGGGCACGGGGAGCGAGGTCACCTTGCTGTTGTCGTGGAAGAACGTCCCGCGGGTCGTCCAGTTGATGAAGCCCTGCACCGGCGTCGCGGCGAGCGCGATCTCGATGCCCTGCGTCTCCAGCTTGCCGCCGTTGAAGAACTCGGTCGTGAAGCCGGTGGACTGGGCACGCGCACGACTGAGCAGCAGGTCGCTGACGAACTTCTTGTAGTACGTCACCTCGAGACTCGCGCGCGCGCCGAACATCGTGGCGTCGAAGCCGGTCTCGATCTCACGCTGGCGCTCGATCCGGAGGTCGTCGGCCCCGGTCGTACCGACCACGGTGAGGCCCGGCAGGCCGCCGAGGTTACCGGTGGAGTTCAGCGGCGTGAACTTCTGACCGTACAACGGCGGGTTGCCGCTCTCGCCGTAGGCAGCGCGCAGCTTGAGGTGGTCCAGCCAGGTGGTCGGCTCGATGAACCGGAAGGACGCCGCCGCCTTCGGGTAGAAGAAGAAGTCGCCCGGGTCGGCGTTGTTGCTGTTCCGGTCGGCGCGCATGGCGGCCGTCAGAAGGAGCCTGTCCTCCAACATGAACAGCTCTTCCTGCACGAACAGGCCTTCCACCTTGGTCCGCTGGCGGTTGTCGAACACCTGGATGTTCGTGCCGGCGTCCACCTGTTCCTCGCCCGCCGTCAGGGCGCGCGCCTCGATGCGCAGGATCTCCAGGTCCTGGTCCAGGTAGCTGAAGCCGCCGGAGGTGGTGGACGACCAGCTCGCGCCGTCCGGACGGAACGTGTAGACGCCGTTCACCGACAGGTTGGCGCTGAGATTCGTCGCGGTTCCGTCGAGCCGCGTGCCGGGCTGCCCATCGAGCGGCTCGAACTGCAGGCTCGGCGGGAAGAACAACTCGTTCTCCTGGCTGAACCAGTCGACGCCCCCGCCGAGGATCAGCGACAACTCGTGCTGCGGGGCGGTGACCAGGTTGGCGGTCAGGTTCCCCGCGCCGACGAACCGCCACACGTTCTCGTCGTTGGTGATGAGGGCGGCGGTCTGCAGCGGGTTGCTCCGCTCGAACGGGTTGTCTGGGAACGTTACGCCTTCCAGCGCGTCGCGGTCGTACAGCGCGTCCTCGACCACCGCGCCGCTCTCGTTGGTCGGCCTGAGGTCCACGAAGTTGGGCGTGAACGGGAACACCATGTAGAAGCTGGTGCCGCTGTTGTCGTTGTTGGTCAGGCCGCGGTTCGCCAGCGAGTGGGTGAGGCCGGTGTTCACCTGCAGGTTGAAGCGGCTGCCGAGCCGCTGGTCGAGATTGACGCGCAGGGCCTCCTTCGCCACGCCGGTCCCGGCGATCACGCCCTCGTCGTTCTTCACGAGCCCCGACACGAAGTAGCGCGTCGACTCGTTCCCGCCGCTGACGCTGAGCGCGGTCTCGTAGGACAGGTCGTTGCGGCCCGCCAGGAGCTCCTCGTGCTCGAACGCCTGGCCGCTCCCGTACAGGCTGCGGAAGGAGGCCGTGTCCTCGTCGGTGGATTCTGCCGGATCGAGGAAGAATGCCGCGACCTCATCGAACGTCTCCCACTGGCGGAACCCGAGGGTGTTGGACAGGTCGAAGGTCCCGAAGCTCTGCTTCAGGCTGAATCGCGGGCGTCCGACCTGGCCGCGCTTGGTGGTGATGATCACCACGCCGTTCGCCGCCAACGATCCGTAGATCGCCGCCGCCGACGCCCCCTTCAGGATCTCGATGCTCTCGATCTCGTCCGGATTGAGGTCGGCGATGCGGTTGACCACGGCGTCCTGCGTGTTCGACGCGTTGGAGCCGCCGCTCGCGCGCGTCACCGCGTTCTGGTTGGAGGGGATCGCGGCGTTGCTCATGGCGACGCCGTCCACCACGTAGAGCGGCTCCGAAAGGCCGTTGATGGTGGAGACGCCGCGCAAGCGCACCTGCATGCCGCCGCCGGGCGCGCCGCCGTTCGCGTCGATGACCGCGCCGGCCACCTTGCCCTGGAGCGAGCGCTCCACCGTTTCGGACGGGGCGCGGTCGAGCTCCTCCGCGCTCACCGTGGACACGGCATTGGGCAGCACCTGGCGGCTGAGCGACGTGACGGCGCCCGTGACGACCAGCTCGTCGAGCGCCAGCGCGTCCACGTCGAGCTGGACCTGCACCGTCTGCTGGCCGACCGGCACGGACAGCTCCTGCGTCCGGTAGCCGATCACCGCGATGACCAGCGTGACGGTTCGGTTCGGGACGCGGAAGGTGAAGCTGCCGTCCTCGTTGGTGAAGGTGCTGGTGGTGGTGCCGCGTACGGACACCGCCGCTCCTGCGATCCCTGCGCCGGTATCGCCCGCCGTGACACGCCCGGTGAGTTGTCGGTCCTGCGCGTGCAGGGCCGATACGCCGGCCGTCAAGAACAGCGTGAGCACGAGTATCGCGATCCGCCTCATGGGGTCCCCTCCGAATGAGTACCTGATGCGACTGGCGCGGTACGCGCCGCGCCGACCTCACCCGACCACTCGAGCACGAGGTCCTGGTTGCGTCCGAAGCGGCGAATATCCGCGCCAACACTCGCTATGGCAACGTCTGCGCACCGCGGATCTTGACAGCGGCGCACCGGAGCGGCGCGCCCGAGGGTCAGGGCCAGAAGACCGACGCCGAGGAGTGGACCATGCGCACTTCCAGCCGGAGGAGCACTTCCTGGCCGCTCAGAACGGTCAGGCGCTCCGTCCGGAACTCCTCCTCCGATCCGATCGCGTCGGCCAGGAAGGTCACGTCCAGTGCCTTTCCGGCACCCATGCCGATGGGCACCTGGAACGACCGCGTCGAGTTGCTCGTCACGATGCCGATGCGGGCGCGCGCGCTGCGGCGGAACATGTAGATGGTCACGTCGGACCAGTGACGGTTCTCGACGCGGATGGTCGTGTCGACGTCCTCCTGCGACTCCACGTTGTCGAGCGGCGGCGCCTCCCCTTCCGCGCCGGGAGTCGGCCCGCCCCCTCCGCACCCGCCGATGGCGTACGCGAGGGCGGCCATCACCGCGATCCACGGGCGGGACACGGACGCGCGTGCCCGGCCGGTACGACGCCCTCCGCCCGAACGTGCGCTCAGGCCGCCGGCACGGCGCCGTAGGCCTCGCAACATGCCCGTATCTCCTCCTCGGTCAGGGTGTGGTCCACCGACTTCGCGCGCTCGAAGACGCGCCTGCACAGCTCCTCGTCTTCGGCGTCGTACCCGCGTTCGGCGAGCCAGAACTTGACGTTGGAAAGTCCGCTCATGGGACCGATCTCGATCACCTGCCGTCGACCGAAGGCGGCCGCGGGCACGCCGGAGTAGACGAGGTCCGCGAGCCACGCATCGCCCTTCGCGAGTGCTTTGATGATGGCGGCGGCGTGCACGCCGGTTCCCGTCCGGAACGCGTCCTCTCCCAGCACCGGATAGTTGGCGGGCAGAGGCACGCCGGTGGCGTCCGCGACCGTCTGGCAGTAGGCGGATAGGCTGCTCAGATCGTAGTCGTGGAGCCCCAGCAGCTTCAGGTTGACCAGCAGTAGGTCCATCTCGGCGTTGCCCACGCGCTCGCCGATGCCCAGCGCCGTCCCGTGGACGCGGTCGATCCCCTCCTCGATCGCGGCCAGGCAGTTGGGGACGCCGAGCCCGCGGTCGCGGTGTCCGTGCCAGTCCACTTTGATGTCACCGCCGTGCGCTTCCACGATCTCGCGTTTGACCCAGCGCACGAGCTGGCGAACGCCGTTGGGCGTGGCGTGTCCCACCGTGTCGGCCAGGCAGATCCGGGACGCGCCGGCGCGGATCGCCGTGGAGTAGAGCGCGCGCAGGGTCTCGGGCCGGGCTCGCGTCGTGTCCTCCGTCACGAACATGCACGGCAGCCCCTCCGAAACGGCGAAGGAGACGCCCTCCTCGGTCGCCCGCAGCATCCGCTCGAGCTCCCACCCCTCCGCGTACTGCCGCACCGGCGAAGACCCTATGAAGGTGCACGCCTCGATCGGGAGGCCGACCTCCTGGCTGATGCGGGCGATCGGCTCGACGTCGGCGCGCACCGTACGCGCGGCGCAGTTCGCGGCGATGGGCAGGTCGCTGTCCACGATCTCGCGCGCGAGCGCGCGGACATCCGCGACCGCGCGCGGGCCCGCGCCCGGCAGACCGATGTCCGCGGTGTGGATCCCGAGCCCCGCCATCAGGTGCAGGATCTCGATCTTCTTCTCGATCGGCGGATCCTGCACGGAGGGGCTCTGGAGTCCGTCGCGGAGGGTCTCGTCGTCCAGCTCGACGGGCCGGAGCGAGCCGTAGTCGAACGCGTCTCCGGTCTGGTTCCAGTCGAAGATCAGGTCCTTCTGGTCCATGGCACGGCGGTCGTGGGCGGTCGGGTGAGCACGCTCAACATGCGGGCGGGAGCGGGCGGGGAAAAGGTGGGGCGGGGACCGGGCGACGGCGGATCGTGGTTCCGCCTCGCCCCGACGTGAAAGCGCCCGGAGCGGATGCCCCGGGCGCTTTCGGTCCTTGCCGTGCTACGTGCGGCGGCCATCGCCGCGGCGCATCGGCATCAGCAGGTGGTCTCGCCGGTGTCCACGTTCGTGGAGCAGTCGTAGAAGCGAACCTGGAGCAGCCGCAGCCCGTGGTTGTCGTACTCCCAGTACTCGTTCTCCAGGGAGTCGTCGAAGATCGGCACGCGCACTTGCACCGTGTCGATCACGTTCTGCTCATCGTCCAGGATCTGGACTTCGAAGACGATCGTGGTGAGCGCCGCGGTGACGTTCTGGAAGGACGACTTCCCCTTGTCCCGGTACGTGATCTCCTGACCGACCTGCTCGATCGAGCACAGGCCGCCGAATTCGCCGGCCCGGTTCAGGATGTTCCGATCGGCGCCGCCGAGGAGGTCGCCGAAGGTGCTGTCCACAACGTCGGCGCAGGTCGTGATGTTGGCCCACCCGCCGGGCTTGCCGAGGGGACGCACGTAGACGGAGTAGTCCGATTCGACATCCACGCCCGTGAGGTCACCGCCGATGATGTAGGCGTCGACCCCGGGCGCGGGCAGCTGGAACGTGGCGCCGTTGGCGTCCGTCCCGTTGGCGTCCAGCACCTCGAAGGGGCCCTCTTCGAGGTTGATCTTCGACTTCCCATTGAGCAGGACGAAGATCCGGTGGCCCGATCCGCCCCAGTCGTCCAGCGTGTTGTCGTTCTTCACGCTGGTGCCGATGATATTCAGCTGATAGTCGTGGGCACCCTGGGGACCGCCGTGACCAGCCGCGAAGGCGGGGCCATCGAACGCCGGCGAGGGACCGACCGGGGACGACTCACTGCAGGCGAGCGTGGCGATCGCCGCCATGGCGACGCCGGGAACTGCGAGGCGCTTCCTCATGCTGGCTTCCTCCCGAAGCGAGAATGATGTGTGGCGCGCCGCGAGCCGCGTCGTTGGATGCGTCGCGCCGTAGTCGTCCGCCCGATGGCAGCGCCACCATCGGTCGGAAGCGGTGATTCGACCTTGCCAGGCTGACGAATCCCGCGCCGCGCGTGTCTCCGGCTTCGGAGGCCCTACGCGAGTCGGCGGTCGGGGAAGCAGTGAAGCGCTTCGCGGCCGCCCACGGAGCCCTGTGTGCTCCAAGGCACTTTGGGTGGGGAAATCTCCAACAGGCTATGGTATATGGTTGCCCCTGGCAACCCGTCCGGGCATCGGGTTCGTAAAGTGCAGATCGGCGGCGCGCAGCACGACGACTTCCTTGCACACGCGGCACCGGTAGGTCATCAGCGGAGTGTCGGGACGCAGGTCCTCTCCCGCGGCACCCGCCAGCGCGGAGACGGCCTCGGGGAGCACCCGCAGGGGGAGGCGCCGCGCGCTGCCGCAGCCGCACGTCGCGCGCACCGGGAGTGCCCGGTTGCCGTCGTCGGTGACGAGGAGTGGTCCGGTCATGGGGGCACGGGGAGAACAGGAACCGTGCCTCAAAAGGGAACGTGTGGCGCCCCTTCAACCACGCGGGCTTTGCCCCGACACCGGCCGAGGAGGGTACCGCATCGACCGCACGGAGCGTTGCGTGTCCGCCACAGCCTGGCCCCCGTCGGGGAGGCGTGAAGGACTCAGGACCCGTCGCCGCCGCTCACTTCGCTGTGGTGCCCCAGGTTGGCGCTGCCGTGAACGCCGCGCACGCGCACGTGATCGCCGAGAATGGAGTCGTGCAGGGTGCTGCCTTCGACGACCGAATCGGCACCCACGATGGCGTCCCGCAGCTCCGAGTCGCGGATGGTGGAGCCCGCACCGATGGTGACGTTGGGGCCGATCGTCGCATTCCGCAGGGTCACCCCCTCCTCTACCCGGACGGGGTCGTGTACGCGCACCGCGTAGCCGCCGCGCGGTTTGCACGCGCGGCCATTCTCGAGCAGGTGCCGGTTCGTCGCGAGCAGGGTCTCCGGCTTGCCGCAGTCGTACCACCCGTCGACCTCCGCCACCTTCAGCCGGGCGCCGTGGTCGATCATGTACTGGAAGGCGTCGGTCAGGTAGTACTCCCCGCCCTGACTCGTCACGCGATCGATGGTGGCGTCGATTCCCTCGAAGAGCAGCTCGTGGTCGCGGATGTAGTAGAGACCGATGTTGGCGAGGCGCGAGATCGGATCTTTGGGCTTCTCCACGATGCGGGTCATGTAGCCGTGCCCGTCCGTGACGATCACCCCGAATCGCCGGTAGTCCTCGACCTCTTTCGCCCACACGATGCCCGCGTCGCCCTCGGGTAGGGACTCGATGGCTTCCAGGTCCGCGTCGAACAGCGTATCGACGAAGACGACGAGCAGGTCCTCGTCCACGTACGGTCGCGCTAGCTTGACCGCTCCCGCGGTGCCGTCCTGCACCTCCTGCTCCACGAAGTGCGCGGTGAAGTGGGCGTATTCGGCCCGGACGTAGCGCTCGATCTCCTCCTTCAGATAGCCCGTGATGAAGATGATCTCGGACACCCCCAGCTCACGGAGGTCGTCGAGGATGTAGCTCATCACGGGCCGGCCGCCGACCCTCAGCAGCGGTTTGGGCGTGACGTAGGTGTGCGGCCGGAGGCGGGTGCCTTTCCCGGCGAGCGGTATGACGACCTTCAACGGGGACTCCTCGAGCGTCGGTGGTTCGGAAAGCGGTACGCCTCGTGCGCAGCCAATCGGCGCTTCCGGCGGGGGCCGCCGCAAGGGCCGCGCCGGCCACTCCGGCGCGGCTGGCGGGCACCCGCGGACTGGCGCCGCACCGCCCGGAAGCGAAGGTTGCCACGGACGCTCAACACGGAAAGACGGGAATGAACGCTCGACGAGGCATCGCCCCACGGCCATCCCCGGGACTGGCGGGCGCTGGCGCGGCGGCGCTGGCGGCGCTGGCCGCCGCGGGACCGCTGAACGCCCAGCAGGAGCAGACGGCGGCGCCGGACCACGCGCGGACCGTCGCCGTGACCGCCACCGGCTCGGTGGACGCTGTACCCGACCAGGCCATCCTCACGATCGCCGTGGAGACGGTAGGCGGCACGGCCGAGGAGGCGCTCGGGGAGAACGCCGCGCGCGCCGACGCGGTCATCCGCACGCTGATGGACGCCGGCATAGAACGCGCCGACATCGGCACGGCGTCCTTCGGACTGAACCCCGAGTACGCCCGCCCGGAGCGCGGGGCCGAGCAGCAGGAGCCCCGCATCGTGGGCTATCGCGCCTACAACATGCTCCGCGTCGTGGTGGACGACCTGGCCGCGGCTGGAGAGATCATCGACGCCGCGGCGCGCGCGGGGGGCAACCGCATCGGCGGCCCGACCTTCGGCATCGCCGACCCCCAGCCGCTGCGCCTCCGTGCGCTGGAAGCGGCGGTCGAGAAAGCCCGGGCAGAGGCCGAGGTGCTCGCCGCGGCGCTCGGGATGGCGCTCGGCGAGCCGCTCTCGGTGGACACGTCCTTCGACGGCGGCGGGCCGGGGCCGGTCCCCATGGCGCGGTACGCGATGGAAGCCGACGTGGCGACGCCGATCGAGGCGGGGACGCAGAGCGTCAGCGCGACGGTCCGCATCACCTGGAGCCTGGCCTCGAGGTGAGCGGCGGCGCCGGAGGTGGGGGTCTGCTGTCGGGCAACTCGGCGTCCACTTCGCCGGCTCACGACGACGCCCGCCTGCGCGGCCGGACGTACGGGGTGCCCTTCGACCGGGTTTGGCGCGCTATGCTGCGCATCCTCCAGCGCCGTCAGCGCTGGGAGTTCACGGCGGCCGACGATGCGGCCGGCACGATCCACGTGGAAATGCGCTCCGCGCTCATCGCCATGCCGGCCGAGCTCACCATCAGGATCGCGCTGGATCGGAACGCACAGACCCGCGTGGACGCGCGCGCGATCTCGAAGGGTGCCAAGACCGACTTCGGGATGAACGCCCGCCGCATCGCCTCGCTGCTCCGGGAACTGGACGAGGAGCTAGCGGCGGGCTGAGGCTCAGGCCCCCTCGCCCGGCAGCGGGTGGTGCACGGGGCGCGGCGTCAGGCTCTCCCCCTCCGTCCTGGCCACGAACGACGCCGCCGTCAGGTCGCCCGTCACGTTCACCGCCGTGCGCAGCATGTCGAGGATCCTGTCCACGCCCAGGATCAAGGCGATCCCCGCTGCGGTCTGCGCCTGCATCCCGACCGACTGCAGGACCATGATGAGCATGATGATGCCGGCGCTGGGGACGCCCGCCGTGCCGATGCTCGCGAGCGTCGCGGTGAGCACCACCGTCAGCTGGGCGCCGATGTCGAGCGGCACGGCGTAGATCTGCGCGATGAACATCACCGCGACCGCCTGATAGAGCGCGGTCCCGTCCATGTTGATCGTCGCCCCGAGCGGGAGGACGAAGCTGCTCACTTCGTTGGAGATCCCCAGGTCCTCCTCGGCCGTCTCCATCGTCAGCGGGAGCGTGGCGTTGGAGCTGGAGGTCGAGAACGCGACCAGCGGCACCTCGGCGATCCGCTTGAAGAACGTGGCCGGGTTCATCTTGACCAGCGTGCGGAGGATCAGGCCGTACGTCCCAAGCGCGTGGAGCAGCAGGCCGGCCACGACGGTGACCGCGTACAGCAGCAGGGACTGGAGCAGGTCGAGCCCGAAGCGGGCCACCACCGACGCGATCAGCGCGAAGACCGCGTACGGCGCGAGCCGCATGACCCAGTCGATCACCACGAGGACGGCGTCGTTGACGCCATGGAAGAAGCCCAACACGGACTCGCGGCGGTCGGGCCGGATCACGCTGACAGCGGCGCCGAAGATGATGGTGACGATGATCAGCGGCAGCATGTCCCCGTTGGCGGCCGCGGCCACCGGGTTGGACGGCACCATGTTGACGAACACGTCGACGAGGTCCGGCTTGGTGGCCGCGAGTTCCACGCGTCCCGCCGCCTCCTCGGCGAACGTCGCGGCCAGGCTGTCGCGCGTCGCCGCGTCGATGCGCGACCCGGGCCGCACCACCTGGGAGAGCACGAGGCCGATCGTCACCGCGATCGCGGTCGTGCTCATGTAGAACGCGATCGTCTTGCCGCCGATGCGGCCGAGCTTCCGGATGTCGCCGAGCGACGCGGTGCCGATGAGCAGGCTGGCGACCACGAGCGGGATGACGATCATCGTGATCAGCCGGATGAAGATCGTCCCGACAGGCTCGACCGCCTCCAGGAACGCCTGGAGCCATCCGAGGTCGGCGATGTTGGCGGTGAGGCCGGCCACGACGCCGAGCACCAGCCCGATGAGGATCTTGTTGTACAGGGCCATCCGCGCTCCTGCTCCGGTTCGAGGGCGGCGGGAAGTGTGAGCCGCCCTCCCGGCCCCCCGCAACCCGACCGGCCGGAGATCGCCACGCCGCCCACGGCCGGCAGGAGCGGGCGCGCCGCCCTCCCGCCGGGAGGCGACGTGGTACGGCCCGTGCTATTCTTCGCGCCGATGCCACCTATCGCACTACGCCCCTCCAGGGCGTCGCCGAGGCCATCTGGTGGGACGCTGCCGGCGCGCTTGTTCGCCCGCGCGTGCCCGTGGAGCGTGGTCGCCCTGCTCGTCGGACTGCCGGGCTGCGGGGATCGCGATGCCCCCTCCGAAGGCCCACCGCGCGACGAGGCCCTCGGCGATCGCGGCGTGCCGGCCGACGGGATCTACGCGAGGGAGCTGATCTTCCTGGCGGACGAGGGGCGCCGGGCGCTGGTTCTGGTGTCTCGCGCGGCCGTGAGCGGCGGCGCCGCGAGCTTGCGGGCCGCCGCCTGGGTGGACCCGGGAAGCGGCTGGGACCGGGCCTTCGAGGGCTCCCGGGAGTTCGCCGAGCTGCGCGACCCCTGGCGCCTCTTCCCCCTGCGACCGATGCGCGTCGCGGTGGACGAGGAAGGGGCGCTGCTGAGGGTGCTGCTGCCATCCTCCCAGGGCGACATCCGGTTGTCGCCCGACACGCCCCCCACCGAGCTCGCCGCGGGCAACGCCCGCGCGTCCATGCGCGGGGCCTCCATGGTGACGCCCGATGACTCCATCGTCGGCACCCTGGTGGACGGCATGTTCGCCAGCTCCGCGTCCGACTCCGCCGGCCCCGCCCTCGTCGGCGTCCTCACCTCCACCGGCGGGCCCATCGTGGTCATCGTCGGCAGCGACCAGGGGGCGCCGCTGCTGGTCGCCGACGTGGGTGGCGACGCCCTCGTCGAATCCCAGGTGCGGCTGGAGCCGGGGATGACGCAAGGCGAGTGGCGCATCGTCTCCGCGGACACCAGCATCGCGGGGACGCTCCAGACGGGAGCCGAGGCGCCCGCGGAGGCCGGCGGCTGGCCACCCGCCGCCGTGTCGGGCCGTATCGCGCTGGCCGGGACCCTCTACCCTCTTGCAGGCGTCCTCCGTGCTCCGACGCCCTGATCGCCGCGCGACCCCCCCGGTCGCACGCCCCCGAGCAGCCACCCGACCGTACCGCCCGAGACCTTCGCGGACGCACGGGAAGACGCGCTGATGGACTGGGTCCAGGCGCTGGCGACGATCGCCTTCGGGGCGATGGCGGGAGGCCTCACGAACTCGGTCGCCATCTGGATGCTCTTCCACCCCTACGAGCCCCCCTCGCTGGGCCGCCGCCGTATCGGCTTCCTCCAGGGCGCCATCCCGAAGAACAAGGAGCGCCTCGCGCGCAGGATAGGCACGACCGTAGGCAACACGCTCCTCACGCCGGAGGACCTGGCCCGGACCGTAGGCGAGCCGGCCTTCAAGGCCGCATTCGAAGACCGGCTGCGGACCTTTCTGTCGTCGCTGCTCGAGCGGGAGCGCGGCTCGCTCAGGGACGAGCTGTCCCCGGCGCTCGTGGATCCGCTCGCCGCGATGCTCGCCGACGTGGTCGACGCCCTCGTCGAGCGGCTGGACGCCTACCTGGACGGCGACGCCTTCCGCGAGCGCGCGGAGGGCTGGACGCGAAAGCTGGTGGAGGAGCTCGCGGACCAGGAGATCGGCGAGCTGATCACGCCGGAGAGGGAGGACGCGATCGCGGCCGCGGCTGGCGCCTGGCTCGCCGAGGCGGTGGAGGGGGACGCGTTCGAGCACGCCGTGCGCGACTACCTCGACGGCGTGAGCCGCCGCATCCTCACGCCGGGCCGCACCTTCGAGGAGATCCTGCCGGTCGGACTCGTCGCCGCGTTCGAGCGCGGCGTCGCCAGCTATCTCCCGCTCGCCCTGGAGCGCCTCGCGGGCATGCTCGAGGATCCCGAGGCACGCGAGCGGGTCGAGGCCATCGTGCACGAGATCCTCGACCGCTTCATGCGCGATCTGCGCTTCCATCAGCGCCTCGTCGCGGCGCTGGTGATCACCCCCGAGACCATCGACAAGGTGCTCAAGGCGGTCGAGGCCGAGGGCGCCAACAAGGTCGCAGAAGCGCTCGACGACCCGGCCCTGCGCGAGGCCATGGCGAAGGGGGTCAACGAGGCCGTCGTGGACTTCCTCCGGCGGCCCGCCGTGAGCGTGCTGGGGAAGCCGGGCGACGCGAGCGTCGAAAGCGCCAAGGAGACGGTCGCCGGCTGGATCCTCAAGAGCGCCCGCGAGGAGCAGACGCGGGTGTTCCTCGTCGACAAGCTGCGCGCCGCCCTCGGCATCGCGGAGCACCGCACGTGGGGCGACCTGTTCCGCAGGCTGCCGCCCGAACGCATGGCGGAGCTGCTCGTCAGCGTCGCCCGCTCGGAGGAGGCCGGGCGGATCTACCGCGAGGCCTTCGAGCGGCTCGGCGACGCGATCCTCGACCGCCGCATCGGGCGTCCCGCCGATGCCCTGCCGGACGATGCCGCCGAGCGCATCGAGCGGGCGCTCGCCGAGCCCGTGTGGGGCTGGCTGCAGGCGCAGGTGCCCGACCTCGCGCAGCGCGTCGACATCGCCGGGAAGGTGGAGCAGAAGATCCTCGACTATCCGACGCCCAAGGTCGAGGAACTGATTCGCGCGGTGACCGCCAAGGAGCTGCGGCTGATCGTGCGGCTGGGCTACGTGCTCGGGGCGGTGGTGGGGGCGGTGCTGCTGGGTGTGAACGCGATCCTGGGCTAGGCCCCCTGCCCCACCGGCCGCCGGAGCCCCGCCGGAGGCCGGAGGCGCACGATCGGTAGCGACGCGCGCTCGTTGGCGCCATGTTTCGCGCTCGCGCTCGCGACACTCGACGGCATCGAACCCCGTTCCGCTTGATCGATCGACTGCTCGAACTGATCCGAGACGTCCACCGCCGCTCGCTGTGGCAGGTGCTGGGCGTCTACGTGGCATCGTCGTGGGGCGTCCTCCAGGTCATCGAGTTCCTCATCGAGACGGCGGGGCTGCCCGAGTGGGTGCAGCCCTTCGCGTTGGTGCTGCTGCTGATCGGACTCCCGATCGTGCTCGCGACGGCGTTCGTGCAGGAGGGCAGCCCGGGCAGGGCACGAGGCGCGGACCGCCCGATGGCCGAGGCACCTCCCCCGACACCGCTGGGCGTTCCCGAGCCCGATGCGCCGGGGGCGGCCCCCTCGCGCCGGGCCCGGTGGCTCACCTGGCGCAACGCGCTGCTGGCGGGTGCGGCGGCGTTCGCCCTGCTCGTCGTCGTCGTCGGAGCCTTCTACGCCATGCGCAACCTGGGCATCGGGCCGGCCGGCACGCTCAGCGCACAGGGCGTGCTGGACGCGCGCGACGAGATCCTGCTGGCGGATTTCGAGGGTCAGGCAGGCGATTCCTCGCTCGCCCCGGTGGTCACCGAGGCCTTGCGGGTGGACCTCGGCAACTCTGATTTCCTGCGGCTGACCGAGGCCAACCGGATTACGTCGGTGCTCGGCCGCATGGGACGAGAGGACGAGCGCCTGCCCGAGGATGTCGCGCTCGAGGCGGCGACTCGCGAGGGCATCAAGGCCGTCCTCGCGGGAGAAGTCAGCCGTTTGGGCCCGGGCCACGTGCTGACCGCGCGCATCCTGGAGCCGGCGACGGGCAACACGCTCGCGTCCTTCCGCAGCGTGGCCCGGACGGAAGCCGACCTGATCGACGCGATCGACGAACTGTCGGGATCGATCCGCGCCAAGGTGGGCGAATCGCTCCGGTCGGTAGCCCGGAGCGAGCCGCTGGCAGCGGTGACGACCGGTTCGCTGGAGGCGCTGCGCCTCTACACGAGGGCCGTGGAGCGATCGCGGGCCGGGGACGAGTTCGGCGCCATTCCCCTCCTGGAGGACGCCGTCGAGGTCGATCCGGCGTTCGCCATGGCGCACCGGAAGCTGGCCGTCGCGCTGGCGAACACCGGAGGCTCCCTCGACCGGATCCGGGAGGCCGCCACCCGCGCGCACGAGTTGGGACGCCGCCTCACGGACCGCGAACGGCATCTCGCCGACGCGTACTACTACGAGAACGTGGAGGCCGACCGCGAGCGCGCGATCGAAGCCTACGAGGCGGTGCTGGCGATCGACCCCGACGACCCGACCGCGCAGAACAACCTGGGGCTCGCGCTCGTGGAAGCGGGTCGCTTCGAGGAAGCCGAGCGGGTGCTGCGACGCGCCGTCCGCACGACCGACATCACCACGCCGTACGTGAACCTGGTCCGGTTGATGTGGATCACCCGGCGCGACGACGAAGCCGCCGCCTGGCTCGACAGCCTGTCCGCGAGCAGCCCCGATGCATTCAACACCCTGTTCATGACCAGCGGCCTGCGCCAAGCACGTCGCCGCTGGGCCGAAGGGCACGACGCGGACGCCGCCAGCGCCGGATTGCAGCAGCTCCCGCCCCAGGTCCGCATGTTTCTGACGGCGTTCGTGGCCAACGCGGACGTCGGGCTGGGTCGGTTGGAGGAGGCGCGCGCCCACTGGGCCGAGGCCCTGGAGGACGCGCGGCGCACGAGCGAGCCCGCGCGCTGGACCGTCGCGATGGCGGGGCTGTGGGCCATCAACGAGTTCCTCGCCTCACAGGACACGGCGCGAGCAGTCCGCCTCGTGGAGGACGCCCTCGCCGAGTTCCCACCCGGGACGCTGGAGGGGTACCGCGCCGAGCTGTTCCAGGCCGGCGCCGTTCTCGCCGCCGTGGGCCGGACCGATCGCGCGGAGGCGCTGGTCTCGACGGTCGCCGACGGACCGGACGCGGTGTGGGACGAATCGGAGCGGCTGGCGCGCCAGGTGTACGCGTTCTGGCTGGCGTACGGCCGGGAGCGCTACGAGGAGGCGATTCGCATCCAACGAGGGATCCGCGAGGATCTCCCGGGCTGCGACCGGGCGCGATGCCAGGGGACGATCACCCTGGCACTGGCGCTCGACGCGGCCGGGCGGGTGGACGAGGCGATCGAGGCCTACGAGGAGCACGTCGACGGGTCGGTCGTGGGCGATGTGGCGTTGGACGCGGCGGCGCTCGGGACGGCGCTCGAGAGGCTGGCGCTGCTGCACGCCTCGCAGGGGCGCGCGGCGGAAGCCCGCGCCTACCTCGCGCGGCTCGCGGACATGTGGGGCGACGCGGACCCGCCGCTGGCGAACCGGGTTCGGCGGGTGGAGCGGGAGCTGGCATCGCTGGTGGAGACCGCGGGGACCTGAGCTGCTGGCGAGCGCCCGATCGTCCCGGCCTCGCGCCGGGCAAGCGCCTCAGCCGGCCGTCGCCGCCTCCAGCCCTGCCCGGAGCTCCGGCGGGATCACTTTCGGCCCTCCCGCGTGGTAGTCGTAGAGGACCTGGTCCGTGGAGCCCTCCACCAACAGCCTGCCCTCGGGTCCCCGGAGCTCGTAGTCGATGGTGAAGCTGCTCGTGCCGATCCGCGCCACGCGCAGAACGACCCTGGCCGAGAGCGGGAAGCGCACGCGCTCGCGGTAGGTGACCCGCACGCCGCCGATCACGTAGTCGATCGCCTCGATCTCGCCACGCCCGGTCAGCTGCCGCCAGAACGCCGCGCGCGCCTCCTCGAAGTAGATGAGCGGGAGCGAGTGGTGGGCGTGGCCCATGGGGTCGAGGTCGCGGAAGCGGACCGTGACCGGATACTCGAAGGGGAAGCCCGGCGCCGCGTCGGTCACGCTCACCGCCGGGGGGGCGGCGGCCGCAGCCAATCGAGGAAGCGGTGCTTGGCCATGCGGCGGGGCTTGAACCGGTCGCCCACCACCCGGTCCTGTCTCCCGTCCACGCCGGGGTGACCGAGCCCGATCCAGATGCCCAGGCCGAGAGCGGCGACCGCGCCGATCGCCATCCAGACGAGCCAAGCCGTCGTCATCTAATAGACCCCCACGATGCCGCGCACGGAGTCGTACAGCGCCGCGGTGTCCCAACCGATCCCGTGGCGGAACACGTAGCGCGTCCCGTGCAGGTTGCCCGACTCGGCGATGTCGCCGCGGATGACCACGAGATCGGCGATCTTGCCCGGCTCGACGGTGCCGACTTCGTCGTCGATTCCCAGGATCCTGGCGCCGTTGGCGCTCATGATCTGCACGACCTGAGGCGTCGTGAAGCCGGCCTCGAGGAGCAGCTCGAAATTGCGCTGGTCGCCCAGGCCCGGGGGCGCCGCGCCGTAGCCCGTCGGGTCCACGCCCGCGCCGAGCAGCCCACCCGCCTCCACGAACGCCTTCTCGTACTCCATCGCCTTGGCGAGCAGCTCCGGCGCGATGGCGCCCTCACCGGCGCGGCGACGCTCGGCGATCGCGCGTACCTCCACCGCGATCTCTGGCGCGAGCATCTCGTAGACGCGCTCGTCGATCGGCGGCCGGTCCGCCACGCTGATCTCGTAGACCACGAGCGTGGAGGTCATGCCGACGTCGTTCTCGATCATGTCCCGGAAGGTGGCCTGCACCTCCGGCCCGTCCACGTCCAGCTCCGGGTAGCTGTCGCGGAAGCCCGCCGGGCACTCGTCGGGCTGCTTGTCCGGGGCGTACTCGCTGTTGGCGAACAGGCCGTGCTCGAGGTTGTCGATGCCGAGTGCGACCGCCTCCCGGTAGCCGACCGAGCAGAGGTGCGCGGTCACCTTGACGCCGTGCCGGTGCGCCTCGTCGATCGCCGCGCCCAGCTCGTCCCGGCTGATCCAGGTGTAGGCCTTGAACCAGTCGACGCCTTCCTCCGACCAGTAGCGCACCACGCGGCGCGCCGACTCGGGGCCGGACAGGTGGGTCATCGTGCGCGATCCCTGCTCTCCCGTGAGATACGGGCCCGTCGTGAACATCGTGGGGCCGACCATCTCCCCCGCCTCGATGAGCCGCTTGAGGTTCAACTCCTCGTACGGCGAGCGCGCGCCCGTGGTGCGGATCGTCGTGACGCCGGAGCCCAGGTACATGCGCGACCCGCTGAAGGAGAGCTGCGCCGCGCGGCCGTTCCCGCCCGTGTAGTAGGAGTGGTTGTGCAGCCCGACGAGCCCGGGAATCACGGTGTGTCCGGACAGGTCGACGACCTCCGCGTCGCCGGTCTCCACCTCTCCAGCGGGCCCCACCGCCTCGATGCGGTCGCCCCGGATGAGAACCGTCTGGCCCGGCTCGGCCTCCGCGCCCGTGCCGTCGTAGACCGTCACGTTGGTCAGCGCGACCGCCGGGTGGTCGAACGCGACGAGGTCGCGAAACTGCTCGGCGACGCGCTGCGCGCGGGCGATCTGCGGGGTCAAGCCCGCTGCAAGCAAGGCGATGGCGGCGGTACGCGTGGCTGCCCTCATGATCCGGCCTCCTCCACCTCGAAGACGAACTTCATGCCCGATTCCAGGTGCTCGGCGATGTGGCAGTGCACCATCCACCGGCCCGGGTTGGAAAGCTCCAGCAGGATGTCCGTCACCGAGCCGGCCGGCAACAGGACCGTGTCCTTCCACGCGCGGTTCGCGACGGGCACGCCGTCCTGGGCCAGCACGAGGAAGCGCTGCCCGTGGATGTGGAGGGGGTGCTGCATGGCGTGGAAGCTCGTGCGGTCGTTGTGCACCCTGATCTTCACGACGTCCCCCGCACGGAAGCGCCAGTCGATGTCCATGTCGGCGTTGCCCGTGGACGGCTCCCGGATCGTCCAGCGGACCCGGTCGGCGGTCGTCGCCCAGTTCATCACGGGCATCGTCCCGGTCCACTCGACGGGGTGGAAGTAGACCCAATCGTAGCGCATCGACTGCACGATCAGATCGGGCAGCGAGTCGGCCTCCAGCGCCAGTACGATTTCGCGGTCGATCGGGTCATCGAAGCGGTCGCGGTAGCGGTCGATCTCCGCGACCACGTCGGCGTGCTCCCGGAGCGTCTCGAACGCCTCGCCCAGGTCGCCTTGTACGTCCCTGTCTGCCACGGTGATGGTGCCGAGCGGCATCTCCTCGGCGAGGAATACCCCCTGGCGGTGGTTGATCCCCAGCACGCGGTTGGTCAGTTGGAACCGGCCGGCGGCCGGGAAGCGCACGTCCACGACGTAGCGCTCGGCGGGGGCGATCACCACGCTCTCGACGAGCTCCTCGCGCTCGAACCGGCCGACGTCGGTCGCCACGACCTTGATCGGCAGGTGTCCATCGGAGGGAGCCGCCCCAGAGCCGCCGCGACCGGCCGCCGGGGACACCGACAGGTTCCAGGTGCGCGTGTTGGAGGCGTTGGTGAGGTAGAAGCGCACGACCTCGCCCCGATCGACCTCGAGCGTGTACTCGGGCTCGCCGTTGACCAGCGGCAGGTTGCCGAAGCGGCCCATGAGCGCGTGCGTCGCGGCCTCGCGACCGAAGGGCACCGGCCCCGCGTCGTCCGCCAGGAGATCGTCCAGCATCAGCACCGCCTCGCGGTGGACCGGCCCGTACGCCGCCGGATCCGGGGGACGGACCAGCAGGTTGCCGGCGAGCCCCAGCTCCTGCTGTACGTCCTCGCGGTGGTGCGGGTGGTACCAGTAGATGCCGGCGTCCGGGAAGCGGACCGTGTAGCGGAAGGTGCCGCCCGGGGGCACCGGGTCCTGGGTGACGCCGGGCACGCCGTCGAAGCGGTTGTCCAGCCGCACGCCGTGCCAGTGGACCGCAGTCGGAAGCGGCGACGCGTTGGTGAAGTTCACGAAGATCGTCGTGTTGGCGTCGACCTCGATCAGCGGGCCGGGGTGCTGACGGTTGAACGCCAGCATGGCCATCGTGCGCCCGGCGATGGCGCGGCGAACGAGACCCGCGGTCAGGTCCAGGGTGCCCCCGTCCGGGAGCCGCACGAGCCGACGGGGCTCGGCATCAGGAAGCACGCCCGTGGCGACGGACTCCGCGACGCCCGCGGGCCTCCCGGGCGCGAGCTTCAGCGGCCGGACCCCGGGCCGGAGCGCCATGATGCCGGGCAGCATGGGCACCCCCGCGTACATCGGCGGCAGCGGCCAGGCGTCACCGGCGTCGGCGTCACCGGCGTCGGCGTCACCGTGCCGGTGATCCTCGCCGTTCGCCCGGGCTCCGCCGGTCTCCGCGGCCGGCGCCGTGGCGAGCAGATCGTGCGCCGCCAGGCGGGTGGACGGCGAGCGCCCGCGAAGCACGATCGGCCCGCGCCTTTCGGTGACGTCCGCAGAGGCCTCCGCCGTGACGAGGATCAGGAAGGCGGAGAAATCGACGCGCCCCAGGTCGGCGGTGCCGCCGCCGAGCGCGCCTAGCCGAATCACCGGATCGAAGGTGAGCGGGGTCGCCCAGGCGACGTACGCGGCGTAGGGACCGAGCGTCTCCGGCCGCGGCAGGCCCTCGACGCGCGCCGAGAGCGCGTACACGTGGCGACCCTCCACGGTGACCGTGACCGCGAAGGGTGACGGCGGGCGGGCGAGCGTGACGACTCCCCTGGCGCCCACGGCGACGCCCGTGGGCAGCAGTTCGATGCAGCGCAGGTCCCACGCCGGTTCGGGAACCGCGCCGGGGTCGACGTCGGGGGTCGTGAGCGCGGACACGCTCAGCGGACATGACGCTGGCCCCGGCGCCGCGCCCGCGGGGCCTTCCTGACCCCGCGCCGCCGCCGCGCACCCCAGCGCGGCAAGGGCGGCCGCGAGGGCCGCGCGCGCGGCGAGGGGCCCGCTAGCGGCGAGGGCC